>JBJXFF010000005.1:0-23001 GCA_046153945.1 Pirellulaceae bacterium | reverse complement strand
CATCGACCTCGCCGCCCAGATCGACCGGTTCGACATCGTCCCGGAACTGGACATCGCGACCTGGCGAATAAGGTAGGGCGTCTTTCCAAGACGCCTGGGAGAGGACGCGGAAGCTGTTTCGAAATCTTTTCGCGAAATGACTTCTGCGCTTTGCGATGTTTACTCCCGGCACGTCTTGGAAAGACGGCCTACTTTGGTGCCATAGACCGCGAACGCACGAGGCCGGTAAACTGTCATCGTTGGAGAGGCGACCCGTCTCTCCCTCGCTTGCGCGTCGGGCTAGTGCCTGACCCCTGTCCCCTGACTCCTGCCCCCCGTCTTCCCATGGAAATGGACAAACTGGTTTCGCTTTGCAAACGCCGCGGTTTCCTCTTTCAATCGAGCGAAATCTATGGCGGCCTCAATGGATTCTGGGATTACGGCCCGCTGGGGGTGGAGCTGAAGCGGAACATCAAGGAGGCCTGGTGGCGGGACATGGTGACCGGCCACGACGACATCGAGGCCCCGCCGGGAGCCCCCGAAGCCTATGAAATGTGCGGCCTGGACTGCACCATCATCATGCACCCGCAGGTCTGGAAGGTGAGCGGGCATTATGACCTGTTCGTGGACAAAATGGTGGACTGCACGGAGTCGAAGAAACGCTATCGCTACGATCAGGTCCCCGGCCGCTGGGTGGAAGCGAAAGGGCAAAAGGTCTTCGTCACGACTTTGGCCGAAGCAAATCATGAACAAGAGATTGAGGCGCGGTCGCTAAAATTCTTCAATCTGCGGGCCAAGGACGCTGCCGATCTGGCATGGCAAGGCGGACTCGTTTCGCTCGCCAAAATTGACCCGGCTGAATATGTGAAAGTGCTTGCGCCCGATGCGAAGACGCTCGGCACACTGACCGCACCGCGGGACTTTAACCTAATGTTTAAGACCATCGTTGGCGCGCTCGGCACGGAGGAAGATGCTGCTTTCCTCCGCCCCGAAACGGCTCAGGGGATCTTCGTCAACTTCAAAAACGTCCTCGACTCCAGCCGCGTGCGGGTGCCGTTTGGGATTGCCCAGATGGGAAAGAGCTTTCGCAACGAAATCACGCCGCGGAATTTCACGTTCCGCTCTCGCGAGTTCGAGCAGATGGAAATTGAGTTCTTCTGCCATCCGAATTCATCGCTGCAGTGGTATCAATACTGGCGGGACCGCCGGTTCCGCTGGTACACGGAAATGGGCCTGTCGAGCGAGCGGCTGCAATTGCGGGAGCATCATCAGGACGAACTGAGCCACTACAGTCGGGGCACGGCAGATATTGAATACGCATTCCCGTTCCTCCCCGCGGGCGAATACGGCGAGTTAGAGGGGGTTGCTCATCGCGGCGACTTCGACCTCCGCAGCCACATGGAAGGAAAGCTCGATCCCAATTCCAAACCGGATCTCAAGGTTGAACTTGGCGAGGACGGCAAGCCGAAGTGGAAGGGGAGCGGCAAGGATTTGACCTACCGGGACGACATCACGAACGAGCGGTATCTCCCGCACGTCATCGAGCCGTCCGCAGGCGCGGATCGGGCCACACTGGCGTTCCTCTGCGAGGCCTATCACGAGGACCAGGCCCCGGACGACAAGGGGGAGATGCAGACCCGCGTCGTGATGAAGCTCCACCCCCGCATCGCCCCGATCAAGGCGGCAGTTTTCCCGCTGGTGAAGAAGGACGGCATGCCCGAAGTTGCTCAGAAGATCTATCGCGAGCTAAAAAAACGCTGGAATGTCTTCTACGACGAAAAGGGAGCCGTCGGCCGCCGCTACCGTCGCCAAGATGAAGCCGGGACACCCTTTTGCATCACCGTAGACGGGCAGAGTTTGCAGGACCAGACGGTGACAATTCGTGACCGGGATACGCTGAAGCAGTGGCGCGTGAAGGTAGACCAAGTGACGGCGGAGTTGGCTGGAAGGCTGAGTTAAATCCGAAATCCGAATGACGAATGACGAATGAAATTTGGCAGGGAATTGCTATGAATCGATTTCGCTGGGATGCGTTTCTAATGCTCGCCATTTTCGGCACTCTCAGTTTGTCCGGTTGCGACGGTTGCGGACGGCAGAAAGTCCCCGTCCCTCTGCCGGTTGGCGGTGGCGGAGCAGAGCAGCCGCCAGGCAATCCCGAAGAGAAGCCGACGACGGAAAACCCCGCGAAACTGGACGCTGCTTCGCCGGAGGGAGACCTGCTCAAGGTGGACCTCGTTCTGGATGGCTCCTCCGATCCGCCGGGCGATAAGATTGTCGCCAAGTTGCAGCTTGAGAAAAAAGACGCCCAGGCGAAGTTGCAGGTCCGCGCATTACTAGTGGAAGGGGAAAAGCGGGACAAGCTCATCGTGGTGAAGAGTCCGGACTCTTCCATGCATCGTGATGAGCGAGGGGAATTCCTGCTGGTGGAAGACGTGGTTCGCCCCGCACAGCCGCCGGATGCAACAGCGGGGGAGGAAGCGAGCACGTTTGAGCAGTCGCTCATCATTCCTTATGCCGAATTGACAATTCCCGTCGGCAAGCATGCCCTCGGTTACGAAGTGCGGCTGATAGTGGAGGACCAGGCGATTGCGGCGCTGCCGACGAAGCTGACGTACGTAACGATCACGGACAAGACACGTAAGGAGATTCTGACCGAGACGACGCGAGAAGTCGTCGCCGTGGAAATGCGGGAACGGCCGGCTCTCGTCATTCGCGGGGGGTAAATTCAGGAGACGACTCTGAAAGAAGCGGTGATGGTTGCGCGTCCCGTTCATTCCGAAAGTCTGTCCCGCGTGGAAATCCAAGGGGAATTCAAACGGGATGACGTGGAACAGCCCTTCAAGATTCGCTCGTTCACCCCTCCTGTTGAACCAGGGCCACCTCTCCCCCAGCCCACTCCCCAGCCGGTTGTCTCCAACAAGGAATACGTGGCCGAGCCGCAGCGGAGAATCTACTTTGCCACGAATCGACAGCACATGGCCGCCAAATCCGAGCCGGATCAGAAGTTTCCGGGGAAGCTGAACACCGGGGCGGAAGCCATTACTTACGGCAACTGCCTGGTCTCCATTCCTATTCATCATCACACCCCGGGAAAAATCGAGCAGCCGCCGCTGAACTGGTGGTTTCTCCGCGACCCGGAGAAGTACTTTTTGATTGAAGGAACCAGCACCGTCCGCAATGGGACGGAGTTTTTTGCGGCGACGAGCCGGGATGACCTGCTGGTGTACGTTCACGGCTACAACAACAGGTTCTCGGACGCCATTTTGCGGAGTGCCCAGTTGCAACATGACATGAAGTTCCCGGGCAAGCTGGTCGCATTTAGTTGGCCTTCCGCCGGCAACACGCTGCTCCGCGGCAATCTTCTGGATCCCAAGAATAGCGACGCTCTTCTGGCCTACAACTACGATCTGGACGTTGCCAAGAAGAGCGTGGAGCACCTAGCCACGGTGCTGGAACTCTTGATCGCGAGCCCATCAAGCTCCGCGACTCCCGCATCCAAGCCGCCGCGCCGCGTTCACTTGATCGCCCACAGCATGGGGAACCGTGTGCTGGCGTTGGCATTGCAAAAGATGCAGGAGCGCGGCAAATTTCCCGCCGGCAAGAAGGTGTTCGGCAACATTGTTCTCGCCGCCGCTGATTTGGAAAGTTCGACTTTTAAGGACATCCTGCCGATCGTCACCGGCAGCAGCGAGCGGTTGTCCTTTTACTATTCCAAAGATGACTTGCCTCTCAAACTTTCGCTCGCCCGTTCTGGAAACAAGCCCATTGGTCTGAACCCGGTCTTCTGTGACGGCATGGACACCATTTGTGCTGACGGCGTGAATTCGCTGTACTTGGGGGGCGGGCACCTATACCTGGGAGCTGCTCCGGATATCCTCGTGGACCTGCAGCTCGTGTTGACCCAGCGCAAGCTCCCCGACCAAAGACTGCCGCCGCTGCTCAAGAAAATCAAAGCCCCCGATTTGGATGAGTGCTATTACTGGGTGTTTAAGTAACATCATGATCCCAACGCTATGATTCCCACCCTCAGCCAGGTCTGCTCCCTCACCTCCCGCTTCGACGCGGATATCGAGGACTATGCCGCGGGCAAATGCGAGAGCGTGGAAATCTGGCTGACGAAGCTGGAGGATTATCTGGAGCGGCATAGTGTGGCGGAGGTGAAGAACTGGCTTGAGAAGTTCGGCGTCTCTGCGCCGGTGGCCAGTTTTCAAGGCGGAATCCTCGCCAGTCAAGGAGAACGGCGGAAGGAAGCTTGGGACTTGTTCCTGCGCCGCCTGGAAATCTGCCAGGCAGTCGGCATTGGCACTATTGTTATTGCCTGCGACGTCCCCCAGCCGCTGTCGCAGGAGACGATCGAGCGCGTGCAGGTCTCCCTCGTTCAAGCTGCCCAGGAATGCGGCAAACGTGGCCTGCGAGCCGCGCTGGAATTTCAAGCCACCAGCAGCTTCGGCAACAATCTGCAAACCGCTGTCGCTCTCATCGCCGAAGCGGGGAGCCCCCATCTCGGCATCTGCCTCGATGCCTTCCACTTCTTCACCGGCCCCAGCAAGACGGAAGACCTGAGCTATCTGACCACCGCCAACCTGTTCCACGTCCAACTATGTGACCTGCTCGACACTCCCCGTGAACTTGCCAGCGACACCAGCCGCATTCTCCCCGGTGACGGCGACTTCCAACTGCAGCCGCTTATCGACCACTTGCGTTCGATCGGCTATGCCGGCTGCGTATCGCTGGAACTGCTCAACCCACAGCTTTGGCAAGTTCCGCCGCGGCAATTGGGGGAAATTGGGATGACGGCGTTGCGAAAGGTGCTGGGGCAGGCAAAAATGTAACTTGGGAAACATTCCGATCAGTTGCGCCCCAGAAGAAATGGTCGACGATGAGTCGCAACCCAATTAATCTCGATACGACGATTGCTGATATCTATCGGACGCGCGAGAAAGTCTGCGACCAATTCGGGGGTGACATCACCGCGATTCTTGCGGACGCACGGAAGCGGCAAGAGGCGGGTAATAGGCCAATCTGGCAACCGATCCAGGGAACCAGCGAGGAAAGCCCGTCGACGATCGGCGACTGCCAATCGGGCGCGCCCTAATAGATCATCCGTTCCCCGGCCCGCCACTTGCCGACGGCTGCTGTCGTTCGGAACGGTTCGATCGAAATCAGTTTGTAGTATCGTGTGAATTGTTACGGTGGACACGGATTAGGTGCGTCGATGCGTCTACCTTTCCCAAAGCCAGGACCCGCCAGACGCCTTGCTCTGCTTGCGATTGCTCACGCCGTGCTGCTGGGCTTTCTGCCATCCGAAAATCGACTTAGCAACTACTGGGCTATCTCCATCGCCGCTTTTGTGGCAGCTCAATCAGTGTTGTTGTCTCTCTGGATCGCTTGGGGACTGCCGCCCGCCTGGAAGCGATGGGGATTCGCCCTCTTACTAGTTGGGTTGGCGGTGTATATCGAATTAATGATGGATCGCTTTAGCGGATTCGCGGGTTCCGCTATTTTCGCCGCGTTCCTATTCGCCGGCCTTACTCCAATCTTGGTGGCTTTGCTGGTGCCGCTACGTGACTGTCTGGGGTGCGAGTTTCTGGCCGGTGAACAGTCGAGTATCAATCGACATCAGTTGCAGATTCGCAAAATCTTCGTCTGGATCTTGCTGGTCGCGTTGCCGCTGGGCTACTTGCGTTGGCTTGGAGGCAGCGAAGATCAACTGTTGCGACGGCTGTCGATGGCCGCCGGCATGGTACCATTGATTTTTGTTATTGCTGCCATCTGCGTGACCTGCATTTTTTCCCGCAAGCGATGGTATCTTTGGACTCTTGTCGGCGTCTGTTTCATTGTCCTATTGGCTTGGGGGGAAGAAACGGTGATTTGTCACGGAATTCGCTATTTCCGCGACCCGCAAAAAGCATGGTTCGGTTATCAGGAATTGCGAGTTCAGTTTCGACAGGCCAATCTCGGCTTTGCAGTAACGCTGCTGGTAAATCTCGTCATTCTCCGTCTGATTGGTGTTCGCATCGTCCTTGTCGCATCGCGAAAGGCAGGTTACTCCACCACCATCGCCCCCCAGCCGTCGAACTCGATGCCGAAGGTTGCGGCCAATTCGTAATTGGCGAGGGATTCGGCGTGGATGGCTTCCAGATCGAGCGGCAGCCGTTTGACGGCGGTGAAAGAGCCATCGGCGAAGTTGAGTGGGCCGGAGGCGGTGTAGCCTCGTTTGGCAAGTTGGGCGGCCGCACGTTTCAGGCCGTCGGCGGCACCGCAAAACGTGAAGTCGATGTCGTGCGGCCTGTCGGGGTTCGAGCCGGCTTTGAGCAGGTTATCGACGACATCCCGGTCCTGCATCCAGAGCCAGTCGGTAGCGGTCGGGCGGATGGTTTCGTTGAAGAACTCCCAGCCGTCGTGCTCCGAGACTTCAATTTGGTAGTCCCTGTTCTGCTGCATCCACCAGCCTACGGGCGGACGGAAAGCGTCGAAATTGGCGAGTTGAAACACAATCTCCCGCGTCCCATTGTGCGTCAGCCGCCCCACCAGCCGGCACATCACGTTGGCCTGGCCCAGCACCTCGCAAAGCTGATCCTCCATGCCATACAGCCGTTCGCTCTCGGCCCCGGTCGGCCCGCCGTTTTGATTCGGCTGTTTCACCGGCACGATGACCCGGGCACAGTACGGGAACTGGTAGCTCAGGTCCTGCTCCGTGGCGTCCACATCGAACGACACGAATAGCGGCTTGTCCGACGCGAACGTCAGATACTGGTCCCAGCGGTCATGGACGATGGGTGTGGCCATTTGGGGAATTGTAGCCAATTCGTGCCGCATGCCGCCATCGTGTCCGGGCCAAAATGTCTGGGGATGCCGGACAAGCTGGCAGCTTATCCCACGGGCTCCGGCTGCCGTCGGCGTTGACCCTGTTCGCGTCGGCTACGTAGAATGTAAGGTAGACCCAATCTCTCGCCCGAGGCCGGAATAATGCTGCTCTCCCGCTCTGCTCTACTCTCCCTGTGCAGCCTGCTCTGGCTGGCCGCCGCGCCGCTGCTCGCCGAGGACGAGCCGCTGCTCAAATCGGATTTCGGGACCAAGCCGGCGTTTCCGGGGATTCCTGGGTTGGAAAGTTCCCCTAGCAATGGCGATGTCGAGGTTTCCGCGAGTTATAAGATCAAGCGAGGCAAGAACGAAGGAGAACTGGTTGTCCGAGCCGAGATTACGCCCGGCTGGCACACCTTCTCGTTGACAATGAACAAAGGTGCAACTGGCAAGCCTTCAGCCCTCAAGATCGAGTCAGCCGACATCATCTTTCCAAAGAAACTGGAATCCGGCGAACCGGAGTTCGACGCTTTTCCTCCGCCGACCAAGAAGCAGGATGAGTTCTCGGAGTTCCAAATTGAGGAACATGAGGACCAGGTGACATGGACCACACCAATACAACTCAAAGTAGGAGTCGATCCGGAAAAGGCAAAAGTCAAAGTGACTTATTCAGGCCAGGTCTGCAGCACGTCGTGCATTGGCGTCAAGCCGAAATCCATGGTTGCCGTGTTCGGCGGATTCATCGAGCCACCCACCGGTGAATTCCATCCCTCGAACAATGAGATGGTCTGGAAGGCTCATTTGGAACCAAAGGTTGTGGTGCCCGGCGGCAAGGCGAGACTCGTCTTTGAAGCGACTCCCACTAACGGGTATCACTTCTATCCGCAGGCCTACGTGGTTCCTGAAGTGGATGGGCCATTTCCCACTCTTGTCGTTGTCACCAATAGCGGCGGGTGGCGGAATCATGCAGTGCAGGCGTCTGCACCACCAAGAACAGTGACTGAGGACGGAGAGACGCAAACGTACTATGACGAGCCGACAACATTTTCAGTGGAATTGGATGTGCCGAAAAGTGCCTCGCCTGGGGAAGTACCCTTGAGCGGAGTGCTCGGTTACATGACGTGCAAGAAGACATGCAACTTTCCCGGCGGTGCCAAATTCACAGTCGTCGCCAAGATCGGTGCTGTCGAAGAGCCTGGGAAAGTCTTGGTCGCCTTCGAAGAATTCGCGAGTGGCGGAGACGTCAAAAAAATTGCCAAGGCAACTCCGCTTCCTTATGGCGTCATCGACTACAAGATCCTCATTGCTCAACTCGGCCTGGCACTTATCGGTGGCATCCTGCTGAATTTCATGCCCTGCGTTCTGCCGGTGCTGGGGCTAAAGATTCTCAATTTCGCCCAGCAAGGCGGCAAGAGCCGCGGAAGGGTGCTGGCGCTGAATGTCGTTTATACGGCAGGGTTAATCGCGGTCTTTCTGGTGCTGGCGACGATGTCCGCCTTTCTCAATTTCGGCTGGGGTCAGCAGTTCACGCAGATGTGGTTCAAGTTGACGCTGATCGTGATGACGTTTGCATTTGCAATCAGCTTCCTCGGCGTGTGGGAGATTCCAATTCCTGGCTTTGCCGGCGGCGAGAAGGCGAATTCCCTGCAACAGCAGGAAGGCTACTTTGGGGCGTTTTTCAAGGGAGTTTTCACGACCGTCCTCGGCGTCTCCTGTAGCGGACCGTTCCTCGGGGGCGTTTTCGGTTACACACTGACTCAGCCGCCACTCATCACCTATCTGATTTTCATCTGCGTGGCGGTCGGCATGGCTTCGCCGTTTCTGATCATCGCGCTCTTGCCGCAGACGCAAAAGCTACTTCCCAAGCCGGGCGAGTGGATGAATACGTTCAAGCACTTGATGGGATTTGTGATGCTTGGCGTGGTGGTCTATCTCTTCTCCACGCTGGGCAAGGACTATTATGTAGCCACGCTCGCCATGCTCACCGGTGTCGGATTCGGCCTGTGGTGGATCGGCCGCGTGCCGGCATATGAAGAAACCGGCAAGCAGGCGTGGGCCTGGGGGATCGGTCTGGCGTCCGCGGCATTGATCGGGTTTCTCTCGTTTCAGTACTTGGGACCGGTGACACGCCTCTATGATTGGAAACACTTTTCTCAGGCAGAATTGACGAGCTTGCAGAAGGAAGACAAGACAGTGATGGTCGACTTCACCGCCAGTTGGTGTCTGAATTGCCAGGTCAATTTCCGATACGCCATCAATACCTCCGCGGTCAAGGAAGCAGTTGAAAAGAACGGCGTCATTGCCATCGAGGCCGATTGGACCGAGCCGAACAAGGAACTCGAGGCGAAACTCGCGGAACTCAATAGCCAGAGCATCCCCATCCTCGCCATTTATCCCGCCGGTCGGCCGCAAGACGTGATCATTCTGCGGGACCTCGTCACGGCAAAGCAGGTGGTGGAAGCTCTCGAAAAAGCGGGTCCCTCCAAGGATGCCGCGAAAGGGGAGGGGACTGCCACCGCGGAAGCGGGCACCAAGAAGCCGCGGGCGGGATAGTACTCTTCACGCTCCGCGTGAAGATTCCTCTCGCGGAGCGAGAGGAGTACTTTTCTTGCTACTTCAGCAGCCACGCCAAGCCGCTGCTCTCCGCTGCCGCTTCATAGCCATCAGGCAATTCCGTACTGCAAGCGATGAGGCCGGCGATGAGTGCCAGGCAAAACGCGCTGCGGAGCAGACCGGTCTGCCAGGCAATGCGAGTTCCCGCGACCGGAGATGTTACTGGTGAAAGCGCGAGCAGCAGAGCCAGCGTCAGCACACCTTCCACTCCCCCAGCCGCCAGATGCGACAGCAGCATGCGGCTGGCGAAGTCGCTCCAGCCGGCGAGTTCGCCGGCGGAGCGGAAGAGAGCTGTTTCCAGCGGAATAAGCAGAGCTGCCAGAACAACGGTGAGCGCAGCAGCTCCAGCCGCTGCGGAAATCCGCAGGCAATCAAAGCGCCGCAATAGATAGACAACTCCCGCCGGGAGTAGCGCCATATTGACGATGTTTGCCCCGAGGGAAGCAAGTCCGCCGTCGCCTAGAACAATTGCCTGCACAGTCAGGATGATCGCCATCGTCCAAGCCCCCAGGCTCGGCCCCGCCATCCACGCCAGCAGCAAGCCGCCGACCAGGTGAGCACTAATCCCCGGCAGCACCGGCACGTTCAACATCTGAGCGGCAAAGACGAACGCGCCAAGAACAGCCGCGATGCCCAACTGCCGGCTTCCCTCCTGGCGAGCGGGGGGCGTCAGCCCCCTGATACTAAACTGCCTACCAAGGTCAATTGCTGCCGCCCCCAATCCCAGTCCCGCCGCTCCAAAGGCCAAAGCGGCACATTCAGGGGTCAAGGCTCCGTTTCCCAGATGCATGGCAAAGCTCCGTGACTATTGTGATTTCGCCCCTAAGCATAGAAGGGCCCGCACTTTCAGGCAAGAAGCGTTTCTGCCGACACCAGCCCGACGCGCCAACGAGGGAATTCCGCGCGGCAGGGCAAAAATGACCGTTGCCCGCGGCATGGCCGTCTCCCCCCTCGCTGGCGAGTCGGGCTAGTGTGTAGGATGACCCGATTCTCATTTTTCCCAGCCAAATGACCGCTCATTCGAGACCTTCGAGATAAGCATGGCCACGACTGCCGATATTTCCCAGCTCGCCATCAACACGATCCGGACCCTCAGCATCGACGGCGTGCAGAAAGCCAACAGCGGCCATCCCGGCACGCCGATGGCCCTCGCCCCGGTCACCTACCAGCTTTGGAACAGCAACCTCAACTATGATCCGGCTCATCCCCACTGGCCGGGGCGGGACCGGTTCATCTTGTCGTGCGGCCATGCCTCGATGCTGCTCTACTCCACGCTTCACCTCGCCGGCGTGAAGAAGATCGACAAGCAAGGAAAGCTCCATGACAACGAGCTGGCCATCACTCTCGACAACATCAAAAACTTCCGCCAGCTCGGCAGCCCTTGCGCGGGGCATCCGGAGTACGGTGATGCCGCCGGAATTGAAACGACCACCGGCCCGCTCGGGCAAGGATGCGGCAACAGCGTCGGCATGGCAATGGCTGCCAAGTGGCTAGCCGCCCGCTACAACAAGCCAGGGTTTGACCTGTTCGGCTTTCGCGTCTTCACCCTCTGCAGCGACGGGGACGTGATGGAAGGAATCGCTTGCGAAGCGGCCTCCGTTGCCGGGCATCTGAAGCTCAATAATCTTGTCTGGATCTACGACGACAACACGATCACGATCGAAGGACACACTGAGCTCGCCTTCAGTGAAAACGTCGCCCGCCGCTTCGAAGGGCTCGGCTGGAACACGCTCACCGTCACCGATGCAAATGACCTCGCGGCGATTCAAAAGGCGTTTGATGCGGCCAAAAAGTCCGAGGACAAGCCGACCCTCATCGTCCTCAAAAGCATCATCGGCTGGGGCTCGCCGAACAAAGCCAACACTCACAATGCCCACGGCGCTCCCCTTGGACCAGACGAAGTGAAGCTCACCAAAACAGCCTACGGCTGGCCGGAGGATGCCCAGTTCTTGGTGCCGCCGGAAGTGCCGAAGCATTTTGCCGACGGCATCGGCAAACGAGGAGGCCAATCGTACGGGGAATGGCAAAAGAATTTCGCTGCCTACGAGAAGCAGTTCCCCAAAGAGGCCGCCGAACTGCATGCCATGTGGCGCGGCGAACTTCCCGCTAGCTGGGACGCGGGGATTCCCACGTTTCCCGCCGATGCCAAAGGGATGGCCACCCGCATTTCCTCGGGCAAGGCCATCAATGGCCTGGAGAAGAATTTCCCCTGGCTGATCGGCGGTTCGGCGGACCTGGCTCCCAGCACAATGACCATGATGGAGTCGGTCGAAGCAGGCCATTTCAGCAGCCACAACTACGGCGGGCGGAACTTGCACTTCGGCATTCGCGAGCATGCCATGGCGGCAATTTGCAACGGGCTTTCTCTCTGCGGCCTGCGGGCCTATGGGGCCACGTTCTTCGTATTCACCGACTACATGCGCCCCAGCATGCGGCTCGCCAGCATCATGCACCAGCCGGTGACGTATGTCCTGACGCACGACTCCATCGGCCTCGGCGAAGATGGTCCCACCCACCAGCCGGTGGAGCATCTCTCCGCCTGCCGAGCGATTCCCGGTCTTGATGTCATCCGCCCCGGCGATGCCAACGAAGTGGCGGAAGCCTATCGCACCGCCATGCAGCGCAAGCACCCCGCCGCCATCGTCCTCTCGCGGCAAAACGTCCCCACGCTTGACCGCACCAAATTCGCCCCTGCCGCTCTCACCGCTCGGGGTGGTTACATCCTGGCCGAAGCCCCCGGCGGGAAGCCAGCCGCGATCATCATGGCGACGGGCAGCGAACTCGACATTGCCATGAAGGCCTGGGAGAAGCTGACAGCCGAAGGACTCGCCGTCCGCCTCGTCAGCATGCCCTGCACCGAGTGGTTCGATGAACAGGACGAGGCGTATCGCGCCAGTGTCTTGCCACGCGACGTGAAGGCACGCGTCGCCGTCGAAGCCGGCATTCGGCAGTCATGGGACCGCTACTTGGGAGAGGATGGTCGCTTCGTCGGCATGAGCAGCTTCGGCGCTTCAGCTCCGTTCGGCGAACTCTACAAGCACTTCAAGATCACGCCGGAGCAAGTCGTGGCGGAAGTGAAGGGGGCGATGGGGAAGTAGGGCCGAGGCGCGGCGAAATAAGAGACCTATTCGCCGCTACCAATCGAGACTCTTGGCAGGCTGGAAGCCTACCCCACTTGGCTACGCGCTGATCTTGCTGATCTTCACGCGGGTGTATTTCTGGCGGTGGCCGGTGCGGCGACGGTAGTTTTTGCGGCGGCGCATCTTCTGGATGAAGACTTTTTCACCCTTCTCCAGTGCGTTGATCACTTCCGCGGTGACGACCGCGCCCGCCAGCGTCGGCTTGCCGAGCTTGATGTTGGTGCCGTCGGAGACAACGAGGACCTGGTCGAAAGTGACGGTCGCTCCACCTTCCAGCTCTTCGCGCAGATCGACCTGAATTTCCTGGCCTTCTTCGACCTTATACTGCCGCCCGTCCGCGGCGATGATGGCATACGTGTTCATGGAAGTCCGGTCCGACTGCGAGATTGGCTACTGGTGAAACGCTCGATTTTAGCAAGCTGTCGGAAGGTCGTCGAGGGCTGCGGCTGGGGTTTTTCGGTATGTTTTCGTGAGATCTAAGCGCGGCTCAGTTCCCACCCTTGCCAAGCGAGAACCGCAATCCCAAGCACAATGCAGTACCAAGCAAAGATCTGCAGCCGGCCCTTCTCCAGCCAGCGGTTCAGGCACCAAAGGGTCCCCAGCCCAACAACGAAGGAAACAACTGCTCCGAGGAGCATATGGGATATTGGCGTCGAGAGCTTCCCTTCCTGCCAGAAATCGAGGGCTTCCAACGTGCCCGCTCCCGCGATCACCGGAATGGCCATGAGAAAGGAGAATGCCGCCGCTGAGCCGCGAGTCAGGCCGACGCCGACCCCCGTCGCGATTGTCGAGCCGCTTCGAGACAGCCCGGGGAGGATCGCCGCGGCCTGGCTGATCCCTATCCAAATCGCCTGCCGAATCGTCATCTGCGGATATTCCACGTTTCCCGTCGGTTTATAGGACAAATACAAAAGAGCTGCTCCAGTTACGGGAAACATCGCCCCCGCCAGCCACACATTTTCCAGGATCTGTTCGCAGAACTTCTTCACGGGAAGGCCCACAATTACCGCTGGAATCGTGGCCAGAACGATCATCCACAGCACCCGCCGCTCCGACGTAAGCAGCCGCCAAACACGCTCGTAATAGAAGACCAGGATGGAAAACAAGGTCCCCACATGCAGCACAATGATGAGATCGCCAATGTCCGGAGGTTTTGTGCCGTGCTCCTGCATCCAGTGACTCACGACGACCAAATGGCCATCGGAACTGACGGGCAGAAACTCGGTGACGCCTTGCACGACGGCCAGAATCAGGATTTCGGGAAGGGAAAGTTGCATGCTGGAGTTTACATCGCGTCTCGGGGTCTGGACTTGCTAGCCTCCCCTTCTGCATTCGGGAGGAGACCGGCATAATCGGAATTGCGGCATTGGAGCCGCAGATTAACGCTCAAACGGGGGATGTTTTGTGCCGCAGGGGCCAAAGGAGTAATCATGTATCGCAACCTAAATCCTTACATACTAGGCATTTCCGGTCGTCAGGGAGAACTGCTCGAGATCGCTTTGACCTATCGGTTTGCTGGGCTGACCATCGACATTCGGGAGATCGCTGAGAAGGCCAAGACACTCGGAATGGAGGCAGCCAACAAGCTGCTGCTGAGTGCTCGCGTGAAGATTGGCGGGTTTGAACTGCCGGTTCGGTTTGCCGGTCCGGAGGCCGATTTCAAAGCTGATTTGGCGGGGCTCAAGCCGATCCTGGATGCCGCGACCGCCCTCGGGGCCAGCCGCTGCTTCGTCACCATTCAGCCGACTAGCGACGAACTCCCTTTCCACGAGAATTTCAAGTTCCTGGCCGTCCGGCTGAAGGAAGTTGCGGCGGTATTGGCGGAGCGGGGAATCAAACTCGGCCTGCGGCTACTGGCGGGAGATGCTCATCGCAACAACGGCGGGTATCAGTTCATTTGCCAGGCCGACCCACTGCTGATGTTCATCCAGACCATCGGGGCGGACAACGTCGGTCTGTGGCTCGACGCCTGGAACTGGCAAGTCGGCGGAGGTTCAGCGGAGAAATTGCGGTCCTTGCGCGGGAACCAAATTATCGCGGTGGAACTCTCGGACATTCCCGCAGACGTGGATCTCGCGACCATCACCGAAGAGCAGCGCCAGTTGCCCGGCGAAGGTGGCCAGATTGATTCCGCCGCCTATCTCGCTACGCTGCAGGAACTTGGCTTTGACGGCCCTGTCTCTGCCGCGGTCCATTCCGCCGCGGTGCAAGGGACGAAGCGCGAAGCTCTGGTGAAGAAAGCCGCCGAAGCGCTCGACACCGCGATGCAAGCTGCAGGCATCGGCGGCGGCACCACGCTGGCGGGAGCGAAGTAGTTTTGATTTCGGAACCGGCTAACCACTGGGTGGCACGCCCACGGCTTTGCGTGGGCGTGATTACCCTTCAATCCCATGTTCCACTACGACCGCGGGCTGAAGCTGACCAGCATCGACCTCGCGGTCGACTTCCGCCGCCGTCAGCCGCGGGGCTTCATCTCCCACGCCCACACGGACCACATGGCCAAGCATGAGCTGGCCTTCTGCACGCCGGCGACCGCGGCCCTCTACCACTTCCGCTTCGGCCTCCGCCCCGTCCGCATGATGCCGTTCGGCGTCCCGCAAAAATGGAACGAAATGGAACTGACCGCGCTCCCCGCCGGCCATGTCCTCGGCTCAGCCATGCTTCTTGCCAATGACGGCAACGAGCGGCTGCTCTACACGGGAGACTTCAAGCTTGGGCCTTCCGCAACCGCGGAAGAGGCGAGTCCGCCGACAGCCGACGTGCTCGTTATGGAAAGCACGTTCGGCGATCCGAAGTACCGCCTGCCGCCGCGCACGGAAGTCGTCGCCGAGCTGCTGCGAATCGTGACAGGCGCCATTGATCGCGGCAGCACGCCGGTCATTCAGGCCTACGTTCTGGGAAAGTCCCAGGAGGTGACGAAGATCCTGACAAACGCCGGCATCCGCGTTCTGCAACATCCGCTGATTCACCAGGTGAGCCAGGTCTACGAAAAGCACAATTGCTGTCTCGGCGACTACGGGGAATATCGAGACGAAGAAGGCCCCGGCCAGTGTGCCGTAGTCGTCCCTCCGATAACGCAGAAAGCCGCCCGACTGCGGGGCATCGACAACCCCACCACCATCGCCGTCACTGGCTGGGCAATGGACCCCGGAGCGAGATTCCGCCTGCGAGTGGACTACGCGGTCCCCCTCTCCGACCACGCCGACTACGACGACCTCATCGCCTGCGTGGAACTCGTCGAGCCGAAAATCATCTACTGCACCCACGGCCCAGAAAGCTTCGTCGGCCGACTGCAAAAGCTCGGCCATAACGCCCACCTGCTCTCCGCCGGCCGGCAACTGATGCTGAAGTTTGCGTAAACGAAGGAGATCGGCGTGCCACAACTAGAAGTCATTGCGATAGCGAGTATCTACGCTGATGCTGAACTCCAGAGGGCAAGACTCCGTGACCAAATGTGCGAGCTAAAAGTGGGCACCGTTTTCGACCTGGGGAATACTGAGTTTCGAGTTGGTCGAGCCGTCGATAATGAGTTGATGCTCCCTCTAAATAACGTCAGCCGATTCCATTTTCGTCTCGTGCCTCGTGAACAGCGCTTTGTTTACGAGGACGTGGAAAGCCGGGGAACTCCGATCTATAACGACAAGCCCTTGGGGAACGAAAACCAGCGGGTTGTCGAAGATGGCGACACATTCAATGCCGCGGGCATTATGTTTCGGTATCGCCAATAGCCGCCGGCCATTCAGAGTGCGTGGTGGACTCCATAGTGGCTGAATTTCACATACCGAGTTCGGAAGTCAATGTGGAAGATCTTCGCCTTGTTACAGCCTTGTGACACCGTTTCCCGCAGTCCGCCGGTAAAATTCGATTCGATTTCCATATAGCCTTGTCTTTACCGAAAGGGTTAGCGATGTCCCCTCTTACTCGCCGCGATGCGCTTGGACTGGCGTCGGCCGCCAGTGCCGCCTTGGTCCTGGGTTTCAATTCTGCGCAGGCGAAAGGCCCCGCCAAGGAGGATGGCGTCAAAGTCGAAGTTGTGGGGGACCTTGGTTCAATTCTGCGGGCGGAGAATAGCGATCAGGTGACTGCCAGCGTCCGAGCCGGCGGCGGGGAATTCGTCATCGACGGCAGCGAGAGCAAGGAAGTCCTCAAAGAGCTTGTCCGGCTGGCCGACAAGTACATCAAGCTCGGTTCCAGCGTCGTAATACTTCCCCTACTCAAGGTGACCGGGAGATTGGAGTTCCGGGCGACCAAGATCGTGGGCGACAAAGGCGAGGTGACCGACGGAGCCAAGACATGGGTTCTGGTCGCGGACTCAGTGGCGGAGGTTGGATCGGGCAAGTAGCGCCGGTCTCTGCGCCTTGGCGAGATCCCCTGCTGAAAATTGGAGAAAGTATCACGGGAAGGTGCAGAACACATCGGGTCGGCCTGGTTTTGGCTCGCCGTAAACTGTAACGGCATTGCCGGTTGTGCCTTCTTGAGTGGCGGGAGGCGGCTTCTGCATCTGGCGGATATGCCGGATGTGCTACCGCGCGATGCTGCCACTGCCGCTATCACCGGTCGTTTCGCTGCAATCGGTTCGGCGGGGCGGACGATGGAAGTAGCAGCGCGGAGATACCCGCGCACCGCGGGAGGATGCCCGCACCTTTCTCATGGATGAGATATGCCCCAGTTGCAGCGAAGTCCGCAGACGCTCTATGCCGCCGTCATTCTGGCGGCTCTGGTGGCGGTGATTGTCGTGGCGCGCCGGCAGCAGGGGCCGATGGAAGTTTCGTCGCCAAGAGCGGCTCCGGAATTGGCGAGTGCCCCGGCGGATCATCGTCATTCAAACCATGAACGAGCTCCGCGGCCGCTGGCGGTTGTGGAACGCACTGCGCCGATCTCCACGAAGATACCATCGCGGAACGAAGTCCGGGCGGGGTTTCCTGAGGATGAGTCCGACGACATTGGGCCGATCCGGCAGGAAGAGGGGGGAGTCTACTTTCCTGTGGCTGAGACGCCAGCAGTTCCTCCAGCGTCCGTTCCCGGCATGCGGCGTCTCGCGCCCGTGGAAGTGGAAGATGCGAGCGAGCTCGCGCCGACATCGACACGCTATGTTCCGGTGACTTCAACCCCCAAGTTGCCGGCGGGACCGCGGCTACCGCAGGCCGTCAACGGTGAGGCACTTCGTCCCGTCCTGCAACAGGCCGCGCAGCTCAATCGCCAGGCGGAAACGCTGGCTCGAAGAGGAGCGTACTATCTGGCCCGCAACACGACGATCCAGTCGCTCCGGATGATTGCCGAAGCACTCGATCTGCAAAGCGGAACCGGCGAGCATACGGCCGCTCTGGCGAGTGCCCTGACGGCCCTGCGGGAAGCGGGTGATTTTCAGTCGCGGTCCAGCGAGGACTCGACCATCAGCGTGCCGCTGGTCGTCGCCGGCCACCGCACGCCGGTCCTGCGGCAGCAAAGTGCGGAAGGCCTGTCCGCCATTGCCGCTCAGCAGCACTACTTCAACTACGCCAAGGAGCAACTCGTGGTGGCCGCCGGGGGCCAGGCGGTAGCGTCGCATTCGCTCTGCAACCTGGGGAAACTCCAGTCCAGGATGAGCGACGGAACCGCGCCGCAGCAGATGAATCTCGCGCGGGCGATGGTCTATCAGCAGGCGGCACTGGCGGTGGATGGTCGTAATTATCTGGCGGCCAATGAGCTGGGAGTCCTCCTCACGAATTTTGGGCAGCTTCCGGATGCCCGCCGCGTGCTGCAGCATAGCGTCCGCACAATGTCAAACCCTGATGGCTGGCAGAACCTTGCCGTCGTTCACGACCGGCTGGGGGAAACGGACCTCGCCGCTGCTGCCCTCAAGCAGCGCGACGTGCTGACCGGCGGGGCAGGGGGGCCGCGGCCGAAAATCGAGTGGGTTAGTCCCGAAGTTTTTGCCGGCAATCAGCCCGTAGCTCCCGCGAAAACGGCTACTGCTGCAACGCCTGCCAAGAGCGAAGTTCGCACCGCGGACGCTCGCTTGAAGCAGAAGGAAACGTGGATCTCTCCCTTTGGCATCAAGAGGTGAAACCATGAATTCCGCAACACGGCTTACGACAGTTGCTTGCTCGGCATTGGGGCTGGCTGCGATGCTGATGCTGGTGCGGCCAGAGCCGTCGCGAGTACTCAGTACGGAGTACTCGGTACAGTCTGAAGCGGAAGATGTTAAGACAGAGAGTGACCGGGCAGGCTGGAAGCCTACCCCACTTTCTGCCCCAACCATCATGCTCTGCCAGGCGCAAGAAGAACTGCCGCCGGCGGTCACTCCCCAAAATGCCCCCTATGATCCCGGCATGGGGGTGCAAGCCTGCGGCAGTGCGTGCAATCGGCGAATAGACGGCGTGGATTGCAACTTTGGAGATGCTTGCGGCGAAACTCGTTGGAACCAGTGGGGCCGCGTGCCGTGGCAGCAGCTCGGGCAAGGGGAATACATCGGACCTCCGCGAAACCCCGACGTGCCGGTGTATCTGGTGCGGGTCGACGACAAGATTGAGTTCCGCTACGTCGCCACCCGCTATCAAAGCGGCAAACAGTACCGCATTCAGGCGGGTGATGAACTGAAGCTCGAATCGCTGGTTGATCCCAACCTCAATCGTACTGTGATCGTCCAGCCCGACGGCACCATCACGCTGCAGCTTCTCGACCAGGTCCAGGCCGCGCGGCTCACCATGGCCGAGCTCACGGCGCTCCTCAAGGAGAAGTACAAAGAATTCTACAAGATCCCCATTGGCCTTACCGTCTCGCCGGTGAAGACCAACACTCGCCTCGACGATCTGCTCGCCGCCGTCAACAACCGCTTCAATGCCGGCGGTCAGGGGCAGATCGTTACCGTGGCGGCCGACGGCACCATTTCGCTGACCAAAATCGGCAAAGTCCCCGCGCAGGGGCTCTCGCTCGATGAACTCGCCGCGGAAGTCAACGCCCGCTATGCAGATTATGTGGAAGGATTGGAGACGACCCCGATCCTGGTGCAGCGGGCACCGCACTACACCTATGTGCTTGGTGACGTGAAGAACGGCGGCCGTTTTCAGATGGACCGTCCAACCACGGTAATGCAGGCACTCGCCATGGCCAATGGAATCAACAACGGCGGCAACCTCCGCCAGGTCGTCGTCTTCCGCCGGGCCGAAGACTGGCGGCTGATCGCGACCAAGCTCGATATCCGCGGAGCCGTTTACGGCACTCGTCCCACGCCGGCTGACGAAATCTTCCTGCGGGACAACGACATCGTGCTCATTCCCAAGTCGTCCATCAAACGGGCCGACGATTTCATCGAGCTGATAATGACGAACGGCTTCTACCGGGCCTTCCCGATTCAATTCGGCACGCAGTCGTTCTAGCCAAGGCTTACCGGCTGCCGCTCTTCTTCACGCCGGCATGGGCCATGCGGGCTTTGAGGATGACCTGGCGAAAAGATTCCGGACGGGAGACTCCGTCGAGACGGAACGTTTCGACGTTGCCGAGCTTGAAGACGAGATCGCCCGCGTTGTACCAGGCCTGGCCGGGGAGAACTTCCACCTGCACACTGTCGAAGCGATCCAGGTCAACGCTCCGGTCGTCCTTGGCTTGAATTCCCCGCTGCACGACGACGCGGCGGTTGGTCACGGTGTAACGCTGTCCGACAAATGGCGCGATGCGGTACAGATAGATGGCCAAGGCAACGGGAATGGACAGCAGGGCAATCAAGTTGCCGATCCGGAAGATGTAAATGTCCGGAAACCGCATTGCGTACTGCGTCCCCAGAACCCGTCCAATGCCGTAGGCGGCATTGGACGGCCAGACGGTCATTATGGTCGATTCGCTGATGCTCGAAGGAGCGCAGCCAGCGATTGGGGTGTGGATTTCGGGTAGAGCGGCGGTCGTGGTCACGAGGTTGGGCCTGCTGGGTGGGAGCTTTCAGTTCAAGCTAAAAATGTACCAGACATTGGCGGGTGTGCCAGACGGTATTACGGTGAGCGGGCGGATTGCAGCTTGGCCAGGTAGTTTTCGACGGACTCGCGAATCAAGCGGCGCTCGTCTTCGCCTCCGCATCGTTGCAGGGCGGATTGAATTTGATGTGCTCGTTCCACACTGGCTCGGGCAACGGTAGCACTATCCACAGGGCTGGGACTCAAGTCGTAGTCCGCCTTGATTCGGTCGGAGTGAAGGCTGTTGAGGACCTGGCCGGCAGTCGCCAATTCAGGATTTCCGGAATTGAGCAGGCAATGCTGAATGTAGACGTGGGTGTTGGCGTTCCGGGGCGGTTTGATCCCGAGGCTTTCCAAAAAAGCTTTCGCGAGATGAAATCCGCCGTAATATGCCCGGCCCACGATAGTTCGGCAGGAAGCTGGATCGTGGAAGATAGCCGCGAACTTTCCGGCAAGCTGTAGAAAATCGTCGCCGGTCATACAAAGGAAAGAGAGAGCCGCAGGCCGGCTAGTGCAGGGAATTGGGCCATCAGCCGCCGGTGCCACTCCATTTCCCGGCCAACTGCCTCAACCGGCTCACCCGAAGCTTGAGCTTCGATGACCGAGTATCGGTAGCCCGGATGTTCGGGGTCGTCATCCACCCGGCTAGAGACTGGACCGGGAAATAGCTCCCGAGTGATTGCCAGCACTTGATCTTTTACTTTGCCGGTCAGCAGATGCTCGATATTGCTTGCCGCCGGATTGATCCAGGGAAGATCTTCCTCGCGGAACTTGGTGAGGAGTGTCGGAGCGATAGGGACAATCGCAATGTCCGATGGCGAAGTCGTTTCCATAAGTAGATTCTAGCCTTGGACTACGCCCAGAATCAATTCGTTTTGCGATCTTGCCAGAGATGATCGCCACTTCTCCCCCAAGAAACAAAAAAACCCTTCCAGTTCTGGCAAAGTCCTGGAAGGGTTCTATCAAATTCAATTTGGCAGACTGCCGATGCGAGCTTCTTGCGAAGCTTGCCGGCTAAACCTCTCATCATGCATGAGAACTCGTGTGCACGTTCCTTCAAGTGTCACCACTTGAAAGAGGATTATCCTTAGAAAGGAGGTGATCCAGCCGCAGGTTCCCCTACGGCTACCTTGTTACGACTTAGTCCCAATCACGGAGTTGACCTTAGGCGCTTTGTTCCTTGCGGTTACTACGGCGCTGTTGGGCCCCCCCCACTTTCGTGGCTTGACGGGCGGTGTGTACAAGGCTCAGGAACACATTCACCGCGGTATGCTGACCCGCGATTACTAGCGATTCCAGCTTCATGTAGGCGGGTTGCAGCCTACAATCCGAACTGAGGCACATTTTTTGGGGTTTGCTGGACCTCACGGTTTTGCATCCCTTTGTGTGTGCCATTGTATGACGTGTGCAGCCCTAGTCATAAAGGCCATGAGGACTTGACGTCATCCCCACCTTCCTCCGGTTTAACACCGGCAGTATCCTTAGAGTTCCCGGCATAACCCGCTGGTAACTAAGGACAAGGGTTTCGCTCGTTAAGCGACTTAACGCGACATCTCACGACACGAGCTGACGACAGCCATGCAGCACCTGTGTAAAGGCTCCCTTGCGGGCACTCCCTCCTTTCAGAGGGATTCCTAAACATGTCAAGACTAGGATAAGGTTCTTCGCGTAGCCTCGAATTGAGCCACATCATCCACCGCTTGTGTGAGCCCCCGTCAATTCCTTTGAGTTTCAGCCTTGCGACCATACTCCCCAGGCGGAGCACTTAACACTTTCGCTACGGCCGAAACCCTGTGCAGAGCTCCGGCCCAGTGCTCATCGTTTACGGCTAGGACTACCGGGGTATCTAATCCCGTTTGCTCCCCTAGCTTTCGTTCCTCAGCGTCAGAAGAGACCCAGTGAGCCGCCTTCGCCTCCGGTGTTCCTGATGATATCAACGCATTTCACCGCTCCACCATCAGTTCCGCTCACCTCTATCTCCCTCTAGTTCTACAGTTTGAAGCGCAGTTCCTCGGTTGAGCCGAGGGCTTTCACACCTCACTTGTAGAACCGCCTACGAACTCTGTAAGCCCAGTAATTCCGAATAACGTTTGGACCTCTCGTATTACCGCGGCTGCTGGCACGAGATTAGCCGGTCCTTCCTCCTAGAATCAGTCAATCTAATGGGAGTACCCACTAGAATTTCCTCCTCTACGACAGCGGTTTACAACCCGAAGGCCTTCATCCCGCACGCGGCGTCGCTCGGTCAGACTTGCGTCCATTGCCGAAGATTCTCGACTGCAGCCACCCGTAGGTGTCTGGGCAGTGTCTCAGTCCCAGTGAGTGGGGGCATGCTCTCACACCCCATACCCATCTTTGCCTTGGTGAGCCGTTACCTCGCCAACAAGCTAATAGGACATAGGCCGCTCCTCAGGCGGATTCACACCTTTGGTTCGGAAACGTCATCTGGTATTACCGGCAGTTTCCCGCCGCTATCCCAGTCCCAAGGGTACGTACCTATGTATTACTCTCCCTTTCGCCGCTGTCCAAGTATTGCTACT
>JBJXFF010000067.1:0-32045 GCA_046153945.1 Pirellulaceae bacterium | reverse complement strand
AAGAGCGGCGAACCGGTTGCGGAACCTATGCCACGCAACTTTTTGCCAAAAATTCACGACCAGATTGTCAAACAGCAGCAAGGTGGATGCACACAAATTAGGCATTTTGTCCACTAGGATTCATAAGTATACATAGGTGGTTGGCACAGGTCAAGGTGCGGGCCGTCATTTTTCTCAAGATTATGCCCCCTCGCTCCTTCTCCCTCTTTGCGTCTCCGCGTCTTTGCATCTTTGCGTTAAAAAAGGAACCGCCAAACAGGCTGGAAACTACTTACTCGATCCCAAAACTCTTCTTCAAAAACATCACCTCCACCGCCCGCAGATAGTCCACGTTCTCCTTCTTCCCAAACCCGTGCCCTTCATTGGCGGCGTAGACGGTCCAGACGGGCCGCCCCTTTTCGCGGACTTTGGCAGCGATTTGCTCGGCTTCGGCGAAGGGGACGCGGGGGTCGTTCTTGCCGTGGACGACGAGCAGGTCGGATTTGATCTTGTCGACGCGGTTGGCGGGGCTGATTTTTTCGAAGAAGGCTTTCATCTTCGGGTCCCGCTCGTCGCCGTATTCGACCCGCCGCAAATCCTGGCGGTACGCCGAGGTTTTTTCCAGAAACGTGTTGAAGTTGGAGATGCCGACGTTATCCACGCCGGCTTTGATCTTGTCGGGGAAGTTGACCAGCGACGCGAGCACCATGTAGCCGCCGTACGAGCCGCCGCTCACCGCCACGCGGTTCTTGTCGAGGTCCGGCTGCTGGGCGATCCAATCGAGCAGAGCCCCGATGTCCTGGACGCTGTCCTCCCGCTTCTCGGCGTTGTCGAGCTTGAGATACGTCTTCCCATAGCCACTGCTGCCGCGGACGTTGGGATAGATGACGGCGATGCCGAGCTCGTTGACGTAGAACTGCGTCCCCCCCGTGAAGTACGGCTGGGCCTGGCTCTCCGGACCGCCGTGGATGTTGATGAGGACCGGGGCACGATTCGGCTCCGAAGCACTCCGCGGCTTATAGACATGAGCCGGTATCTCCCGTCCGTCGAACGATTTGAAGCGGATGCGGGTCGGTGTGACGAATGAGGCTGGGTTGAGGCCGCCGACTTCGCTGTAGGTCCAGCGGGTCAACTCGCCGGTTTCAAGCTTGACGGAGTACGCATCCGCTGGCGCATCGGGCCGGGCGAGTGTGAAGCCGAGGTGCTTGCTGTCCGGGGAGAATTCGAGGGAGGAGACGATGCCGAGGGGGAGTTTGAGTTCCTTGGGTTCTTTAGGTCGCAAACCTCCGATGACCTGCGGATTTGGCGTCAGAAATAATTTGCTGGAGCCGTCTTCATTGACAGTAAAGGCAATCGCCCCGGTGGTCTCGTCCACGACTAGTCCATTCACGTCCCACGTAACTGTGGGCGCAACATCGGAATATTCTGCAATCCCCCCGAGCCCGATTCCAAATCTGTAGAGGTGCGAAAACTCGCCGAGCGCATCGCTGACGATGTAGAGCAACTCGCGATCCGGTGAAAATGCCATCGGGCCGTAGGAAGCCTTCTCTTTGTTGGCGAGCGGCAAGTCGGTCTTTTTTCCCGATTCGACGTCAAACAGTGCTGGATACGACTCGTTGGCGGATACGGTCCGATTGAGCGCCAGAGTTTTTCCATCCTTGGACCAGTCTTCCGCCGACCAAAATTCGTTCTTCACCTCCAGCAGCATCTTCATGGAGCCCGGCTTTCGCGGATCGGCGATGTAGAGGTCGGTGTCCCGCCCATTCCGCTGATTGCTGCCGACGATCATCTGCGAGCCGTCTTTGCGGATGGCCTGGATGCTGTTCCGCGATTTGCCATCGGTCAGCAGCACCGTCTTGAAATTCTTCCGGTCGAGAAAATAAATTTGGTTGTTCTCATTCCCGCCGCTCCCCATCGACAGCAGCATTTCCTCGTCCTTGGTCCCCGGAATGAAGCCTCCATCCACCGGTTCATCAAAAAACGTAATCTGCTCCCGCCGTCCCCCCGGCTCATACACCCGGTGAAGTTGCAGCGAGTTGCCAAACCGGGTTCGGACCAAAATCCCCTTCCCCGCCGGATCCCAGCCGGCAAACCCGGCGGCCCGGAGGTTTTGATATTGGGCCAGTTTGGCTTGTAATTCCGCGGGAACTGGGGGAACTTCTTCGGTTTCGATGGCGGGTGGTTTGCGGGGATCGGATTCAGCCGAGAACAAGTTTGTAACACTTCCAAAGGCAGACAATGTAATGAGGATCGCTGCGATTTGTGGCGAACTGTTTTTCTGAGGAGTTGTCATCGTTTTTGCTTGAGAAGAGGAGGCTTGTGACTAAATGCCAGGGCACTTTCGCAGAGGAACGCAGCCTTAGCCACGTCGTCCTCGAACGTCCCAATCAGCTGCAGGCCAAAAGGCAATCCATGTTCATTTAGTCCGCAGGGAATAGTAATGGTGGTTAGGCCCGCCAGGCTCCACAAAGAGTTAAAGACGGGATCGCCAGTTGTTTCAACTCCCGGCGCGGCAGTCGGAGTTGAAGGCATCGCCCAAACAACTCGACTATGCCCTTCAAACCAGTTCTGTGTGTCGTGAGAGCGGATTTGGATTTCCGCCTGGCGTCGCAAGGAATTGGCAAAGTCAAGTGCGGTAGGTTGGCGTCCTTCATTAATCAAACTTCGAATTTTGTGCCCAAAGTCTTCCTCGCGTCGTTCAAAGGCGACTCGATGCACTTCGGCACCTTCAACCGCCATGATGCAACGATGAATTGTTCGAGCGGGTGCCAGAAATTCCGGCATTGCGAGAGACTCGTTGCCGCAATACTCGCTTAGCCGGGACCGCACGCCCGCAAAGTGTCTTTGAGTTTCGGTGTCCTCTTCCGCAAGAATTCCCCCTTCGAGCCACCGCACCATTAACGAATCTGCCTCAGACAAATGAAAACTCTCGCTGCTTAAATGCGATCGTGAAAAGCAGGCGTAGGTTTGGACAGCATCTTCGATGCATCTGGCGATAGGTCCCACATGGTCTAAATGCAAACTAAATGGAAATATGCCTTCCCTGCTGATCCATCCGAAATTCGGTTTCAGCCCCACCACACCGCAGTAACTCGCCGGCCGGATGATGCTACCGCCGGTTTGAGTGCCGAGGGCGGCGAGGCACATTTCCATCGCGACGGCTGCGGCGCTGCCGCTGGACGAGCCGCCCGGGGTGTGATTGAGGTTCCAGGGGTTGCGGGTAGGGGGCGGGTCGAAGCTGGCCCACTCGGTGGTGACCGTCTTGCCGAGGATGATCGCCCCGGCTTTCCGGAGACTCGCCACGACCGCGGCGTCCTTCTCCGCCAGATGCCCTGCCCGTAGCTTGCTGCCGCAGAGGGTTGGCCAGCCGGCCACGTCGATGATGTCCTTGATACCAATCGGAATCCCATGCAGGGGCCCCACCGGCTCCTGGCCGTCATCGAGCATCTTCCCCAAGCGGCGTGCTTCGGCCTTAGACCCTTCGTCATCGACCATCACCCAGGCGTGAATCTCGTCTTCAAACTGGTGAATCCGCCCCAGGCAATGCTCGACGAGGTCAATCGGCCGCAGCTTGCCGCGGCGCATAAGCGTTTGGGCTTCGGCAATGGAAGGGAGGGAGGGGAGCATGAAGTTAGGGTAGCGGATGGGTGTGCAGAAATAAATCAGGAGGGGACGGGGGCAGAATCCTACTCGTGCTCGCACTCCTGCTCCTACTCGTCTTCTCCCCGGAATAGGAGAGTAAGAGCAGGAGTAGGAGTACGAGTATGATGAACCTCTTCTGTCCCCTGACCGCTGTCCCCTGTCCCCTCTATAATTCTCCCATGCCGGTCATTGAAATCGAGAATCTCAGCAAGTCGTACCGCGTTTATCAGAAGCAGGAGGGGCTGCTCGCTTCGGTCACGGGGCTGTTTCGGCGGGAGCACAAGGACGTGCATGCCGTGCGGGAGGTGAACCTGACCGTGGAGAAGGGGGAGTTTGTGGCGTTTCTCGGTCCGAACGGGGCCGGCAAGACGACCACGCTCAAGCTTCTTTCCGGAATCATCTATCCCAGCGGCGGCACGGCCCGAGTGATGGGGCATGTGCCGTGGGAGCGGGAGATTGCCTATCGCCGCCGCTTCGCCCTGGTGATGGGGCAGAAGAACCAGCTCTGGTGGGACCTGCCGGCTTTGGAGTCGTTTCGGCTGCACCAGCAGATTTATCGCATTGAGCCGCAGCAGTATCAGGAGACGCTCGACGAGCTTTCCGAGCTGCTCGACATCGGCCGCCTCCTCCGCCAGCCGGTGCGGGATTTGTCGCTCGGCGAGCGGATGAAAATGGAGCTCGCCGCGGCCCTACTGCATTCGCCGGACGTACTGTTCCTGGATGAGCCGACGATTGGGCTTGACGTCGTCGCCCAGCACCGGATTCAGCAGTTCCTAAAAAAGTACCAAGCCCAGCGGCAGGTGACGATTCTGCTCAGCAGCCACTATATGAAGGACGTGGCCGCCCTTTGCCAACGAGTCGTCATTATCGCCCAAGGGGAAATCAAGTTCGATGGCTCCCTCGGCGGCATCGTGGACCGCTTCAGCGGCCAGAAGCTGATTACGCTGCAACTGGCTGGTGATGAGACGCCGAAAAACCTCGCCCGCTTCGGCCAGGTGGTCGAAGAGCAGCTTCCCAAAGTCAAACTGCGGATTGATAAAGCGAACGTCCCTGCGGCTCTGGCCCAAATCCTCGCCCAGCACACCGTCGAAGACATCGTCGTCGAAGACCCTCCGCTGGAAGAAGTGATTGCTGATTTGTTCTCACAAGTACAAACCCCTGTCTCCTGACTCTGCCCTCTAACCTCTGCCCTCTCTCCTCCCCATGCTTCCCCGCCTCAAAACCTGGTGGACTATCCTGCGGATATCCCTGCAGGAGCGGCTCGTCTACCGCGGGGATTTCGCGCTGGGGACACTGATGCGGTTCCTGCCGATTGTGACGCAGATTTTTCTCTGGTACGCCATCTTCTCGAATCTGGGAACCGGAGCCCGCATCACCGGTTACACGTACGAAGAACTGGTCGTCTATCTCTTGTTGACGATGGTCGCCCGGGCCTTCAGCAGCATGCCCGGCCTCGCTTCCACGATTGCCAAGCAAATCCGTAGCGGCGACATCAAAAAGTATCTCACCCAGCCGGTCGATTTGCTCGGCTTCATGTTCCTGAGCCGGCTGGCTCATAAGCTGGCTTACTACATCATCGCCATTGGTCCGTTCGCCCTGGTCTTCTTCCTCTGCCGCAGCTATTTCACGCATCTGCCGAACGCGCCGCAGGCGGCTGCGTTCGCGGCGTCGCTCATCCTCTCGTTCCTACTCGGCTTTTATCTGGAAGCTTGCATCGGCATGGTCGGCTTCTGGTTTTTGGAAGTCACGTCGCTGCTGTTCGTCTACATGCTCTTCAGCTTCTTCCTCTCCGGCCACATGTTCCCCCTCGACATGCTGCCGCAGCCGTGGGGCACTATCGTGCAATACACGCCGCTACAGTACCTGGCCTTTTTCCCCGCGCAGGTCTTCCTCGGAAAAATCGAAGGCTGGGCTTTGGTCCGCGGCCTCCTCGTCGAACTCGCCTGGGTCACCTTCTTCATCGTCCTTTCACGTTTCCTCTTTCACAACGGCCTCAAACGCTACAGCGGCTACGGCGGCTAAGCCGCTCCGCGGAAATCTCTAACCCGAAACTGAGCACTGAAAACTCTTGTCCCCTCGCCTCAACTACTTCCGCATCTTCCTCACCTTCGCCCGCAACAGCATTGTGCGGGACATGACCTTTCGCGCGAATTTTCTCATCGACTGCCTCTCGACGATTACCTGGAGCCTGATGGACCTCGGCTTTTATGTGTTTGTCGTGTTCCGCCAGACCTCGCAAATCGGCAAGGACACTGGCTGGGGTGAGTGGGAGTTTTACACGTTTCTGGCGACGACAAAGCTGATCAACGGCATCGTGCAAGCGTTTTTTATGCCGAATTGCGAAGAGGTGAGCGAGCTGATCCGCACCGGCAATCTCGATTTCGCCTTGCTCAAGCCGATCGATACGCAGTTCCTCATCTCGCTACGGAAGATAGATTGGCCGGCGCTCTCCCACATTGTCGTTGGCGGCATCTTGATTTCGGTCAGCCTCTGGCACCTTGCACATCGTGCGAACGACCCAGTTCATCTGACACTTTTTTCCGTGCTGGCCTTTGTATTCTTCATTCTTTGCGGCGTCGCCATTCTCTACAGCCTGATGATCAGCCTGGCCGCGACCAGCATCTGGTTGGGGCGGAACGAATCGCTCTACGACTTCTGGTTCTACATCACCAACTTCAGCCGCTATCCGATGGAGATTTATTCTGGCCGAATCGGTTCGCCGCTCCGGATGGTTTGCACCTACATTGTTCCGGTCCTCGTCGTCGTCAACGTCCCCGCCCGCATCCTCGCTCAGCCGTTGGCCGCAAAAACTCCGGAAGCCAACTTCCTGCTGTTCTTCACTCCTGTCGCCGCTGTGGTTTGCCTGGCCCTCTCGCGGTGGGTGTTTTACCGAGCGCTGCGTAGCTATCGCAGCGCGAGTTCCTAAGTGGGGTAGGCCTCCAGCCTGTCCAGATTCGTTTTGGGCAGGCTGGAAGCCTACCCCACATTCGTATTCCCAACAGTTGGCATCCCAACTATCATGGCCGCATGGCCAAACGCAAACGCCGCCGGTTTGATACGCCCGAGCAGGAAGCCTATCTCAATCTCTGGCGGACCTACGACATCCTCCGCTCCATTGAAGACCAGCTGTTCGCCACTTTCGGCCTCTCGGCTCAGCAGTACAACGCGCTGCGGCTGCTTCGGGGGGAGCATCCGGGCACTCTTCCCACGCTGGCCCTCGCCGGCAGGCTTGTCACGCAGGCTCCGGACATCACTCGCCTGCTCGACAAGCTCGAAGAGCGCAGCCTGATTGAACGGCAACGGCTGGCGGAGAATCGCCGAGTGGTGCAGGTTGGCATCACCGCTGCGGGGCTGGCGCTACTCAAGGAAATGGATGACCCGGTGCGGCAATGCGGCCGCAAGCAACTTGGCCATCTGCCAGCCGCGGATCTTTCGCGTCTGACAGAGATCCTTCGCTCTGCCCGAGAGCCGCATGAGGATCGAGAGAATCCTTGGACGTAACGTTGCCTGCACACTCCGTGTGCAGGCATGTCCGCTCACGGAGTGAGCGGACTACTTAAAGAGCGGCTTGCGGAACGACTGCGAACCCGCTCCCGGATCGGTCGCCGGCGTCAGGCTGCGGATGCGTCCTTTGGGAGTGAGCCCTTCCACGTTGATCGGATCGGCGAGCGTATCGACCGCGATGTTCCCCGCCTCGTCCCGCACTTCCAGCTTGAGATAAATTTGCCGCGGGCTGCGCGGATCGAACTTCCAGAAGTATTGCCCCGTATTTGGCAGGCCGGCGGCAATCGTCGTGTAGCGGCCGTCGGCCCGGTCGCTAAAGGCGAGCGTGATGGGACGTGGACCGAGGTGTTCGTCCTGGGCGTCCCAGCGGATATCTAGTTCGCCCGAATGTTCATCCGTCCCATAGGCCGCCGTGGTGATGCGAACGACGGGGCGCGTCGCGTCGATGTCGATCCAGATGTCCGCCTCGTCGCCGCTGCCCGGACGATTGCCGACGAGGCCGTTCTTCCCCACGATCACCACGCGAAAGCCATAGGCCGCTTCGCGGCTGACTTCCACTTCCATGGGGCTGGTGTGATCGGGATCGGAGCCCCATTTGACCCACGTCTTGCCGCCGTCATTGGTTCCCCACAGCTCGACATCGGCAATCCCTTCGGGCCCCACCGCCTCGACGTCGTAGTCCAAGTTAAACCGCTTGGCGCTCGACAGCCGCGTCCGGTCCCCGGCTGGAATGGAATCGCCGCTCGGCAGCGTCCGCGTGTCCGGCTCGGGGCGAGTCGCCCGCGTGGGAGGCAACGATTCACGCCGGGGTGTGCCGATGGGGCCGATATCGTCCGGAGGATTTGGCGATTCAGCCGCGGGGGGCATCTCCTCCGGCTGCTCTCCGCCTTCAGCCGGAGGAGGCAACGCCGCTTCACTCCTCACGGGCTCCCGCTTGATGTCTCCCGGAAGCGCCGCCAGACGCCCTTTGCCGGCAAACGGATTTTTGACGAGCTTGGGCTCCGGCTCTTCATCGAGGGCTGGATTTTCGGTAGGAACTTCTGCCTTGGGCCTGGTTACCAGACCTTCCGATTTCTCGCGAACACTTTCGCTGCCATTTTCCTTCGGCCAGCGGCGAGCCGATGCGTCCGCCAGCAGCGGCTGGGCCTGCTCGCGCTGCTCCGCCGCGGCGAGACCTTCCTGAGTGGGGATTGTCAAATGCTGGCTGAAGACAGACCGGTTCCCCGCCACATCGGCAACTTCCGCCCGGACGTTGATGGCCTTGGTGCCGGCAGGAAGCGTGAGCGTTTTCTTTCCGACGATCCCCGCCGCGGAAACGACGCTTTCCCTCGCGGACAACTCAACCCCGTTCCAATTCTCGTCCTCGCCTGAAGCATTCTGGTATTCAACCTTCAGCGAAGGACTGCTCAACGTCGCGTCGGTGACGGTCCATTGGAGTTCCGGCTGGCCGCTCGGATTGATCAACGCCGTCATCTTCAAATCCGGCTTCTGCGTATCCACAATCAGCCGCAGTTGCGGCCACTTGGCGTCGTCCTTGGGCGTCTTATCCTTCGCCGTGATGGTCTGGGTGAGGAACCAGAACTCCATATCCTTCTTGGCGGCGAAGCGGAACTTGCCCGCGTCCGGCGGGACCTCGGTGTACTTGAACCAGTTCCGCCCGCGGTCCCAGGAGATAAACACGTCCACCCGAATCGCCTGCGTCTCGGGGGTGGTCCCCTGCGAAACGGTCACGGGAATCTCAATCTCCCGTTTCCCCGTGGCAAACGCCGGCGGCAGCTTCCGCTCCGGGGCGGGCGAGCCGAACTGAGCCATCGCGCTTCCGCTCCCCAGCCAGCCGGCGAGGCAGATTGCAAACGCGAAAGGGAAAGTGATGCGCATAGATCCAAAAGCCCACGAAAACAGCAGCCAGGCCCCACCCGCGCAGGCGGGAAGCCCCTAAGCCGTATCGGTGCTACGCTTCGTACCACTTGAACCGACGGGGCAAGATGGGCAGTTGGGCAGGTTTCGTCAACTTTGCGGGCGGCAAAGTTTGCCAAGCCTGACAGGGTCTACGGACCAAAGGGATTGATCACATTCACGCCGTCATAACTCACGCCGCTCGAGAGATCCTCGGAATACAATTCGCTGACACCGGCGGCTTGGCAACCGGCAATCAACAATCCATCCCAGTAGGAGAGAGAATAGCGGCGTTTGAGATCAAGTACAGAAGAGAGCATCGCGGGTACGGGAGTAACTACCGGAAAGAGAGCCGAAACACTCTGGAAATAGGCTTCAGTCTGTATAGCCGTGATGCGTCCCTGATTTTCCCAGCGATTCAGACAAGCCAGAAACTCGCAGGCGACCTGCCAGAGCAAGACTCCAGATCCTTTGGACCCAAGGTCCTTGATAATGCTGTCTGCGACCGCCATCTTTGCCGGCTCGGAGACATCCACCGAATAGACCAAGACATTCGTGTCAATGGCGATCATAGAGGTCATCTCGCCGGAATTTTCCTCCACCCGCCTGGATGGGTAACCGAATTCGCAACTCTTCAAATCGAGCGAATTGTTCCGCGAATGTCAGCTCCTTCGTTGGCAAGGGCTGCACCACCAAATTGACGCGGGTACCCTCGGGCAACTCGGTGGGCTGCTCGGGCCGAAACATGCCCCTTTCGACGACTGCGGAAATAGAAGTGGAGTCAAGCATTGATTGCATCTCGGATCAGGAGCACCAGATCGCCTACATCATTCATTCTCACTCTGAAAGTGACGGACGTCAAATGCAGTATTAAAAACATCTTGCGTGGTGGCTCTATGCGTTACCCAGGGCGAGTGTCGGCTCTTGCGTTAGAGTCTGGGTGACAACCCGTCCCGGCAGCCGGTGGGTGAAGAGTTCGCCTTGTTCCAGGTGCTCTTCAGCCAGCGCGAGCAGATGCTCGTGGTGGGTGAAGAAGATGACCTGGGTATGCCTGGCGAGTTGTGCCAAAGCCTTGAGGGCGGCAGCGGCTCGGTCGTCGTCGAAGTTGATGAGGATGTCGTCCACGATAAACGGAATCGGCTGGTGCTCGCGAACATAGGTTTCCAGGCTTGCCAGCCGCAGCGCCAGGTAAAGCTGGTCGCAGGTGCCGTCGCTCATCCCATCGACGGAAACGTGCTTGCCTCCGAGTCGCACTCCCACCAGTACTGGCTTGCCGGCGTCGTCGAAATCGGGCTGGAGAGCGACAAAAGAGCCGAGAGTCAAATCGGCGAAGAGCCGGCTGGCCCGCTGGAGCACGACTCCCTGATTCTTTTCGCGATACCGCTCGATGGCCTTGCGGAGCAGCACCCCGGCGAGCTTGAGACGGACGTACTCCTCGGCATGCCCGCGAATCTTGGCCAGCAGTTGCTGCGCCTCCTCTTCGGCTTCCGCCGCCAGGGCGCTGCCGTCCATCAGTTTCAGCTCGTTGCGCGCGTTCTGGGCAGCCTTTACTTCCTCGGTGTGCTTGTCCTGCAGCTCCGCGATGGCCCGATCGAGCAGGTTCCCTTGCTCCTCCCAGGCTTCCGCCGGTTGAGCCAGCGCGGCGGAAATGAAATCGTCGAGCGGCTGCGACTGGCAATGCTGATAGAGGCGGTCATGCAGATCGTGCAAATGTCCGTCGAGTTCTCGCTTCCGTTCTGCCTTACGTTCCACCCCGGCGAGTTCCTCGGGCAGCTTGCAAAGTGCTTCCGCACACATGGCGGAAAGCTGCTCCTGCAGCGTTTGCAACTGCCGCTGCGCCTCGTCCCGGCGCGTCTGTAGCTCTCGTTGTTGCTCTTCAAGTTGCGATTTGCGGACCTCCAGTTTGCGAGCTGCTTCCAATCGCTTTCGCAACTCGCCGGCCATCTCCGGGGCTTTGAGCGCGGCGAGATCGGCGGCAACTTTGGTCGCCAATACCGTTAGAGTGCTAACGAAATGCTCGGCCCGAGCGTCAATTCCCGCCATTCGCTCCTCGATGCCTTTTGCTTCCGTGAGTTTCCTAAAATAGTCGTCCGCCAGCGTCAACAACTCGCTGACTTCCTCGGGGGATGCATTTTCCCGAAGGCCCAAGGGAGAAACCGCCTCCTTCCATTCCACTTGCCATTGGGAAAGTGTGGCCTGAGCCAATTCCAACTCCCGCTGGGCATCCTGACGTCTCTCTTGTTCGGACAGGAGTTGCTTCTGGGACTGCTTCCGCTCTTGCAGGCTCCGCAACGAACGCTCGGCCAATTGATCCGCCCGGTCGATCATGTGAGCGAGCGGCTCATCGGCCAAGAGTGTCGGTTCGCCGAACTCGGCGAGCGCGGAATGAAGTTCCTGGCGCAGAGCCCCAGCCATTTGCCGAAGCTGGGCGACTTCCGCCTGCTTCGCGGCAATGGCTTCCGCCTGGCGGGCCAGTTCGCCGGCGCGTGTCAGCCAGCCGCGCATTTCGGCGGGAGATTGCGGCGAGATCCCCAGGGGACGCCAGAGTAATTGCCAACGGGCGTCCTGTTCCACCAGTCGCTGCTGGACAACGGAAATCTGCTCCGTAAGTTGTCCCTTGCGGCTTGCCAGCTTCCGCTCTTGCGTTTGCAGACCGTCCAGTTCGGCGACTTTCTCGGCCTCCCGCCGCATCCGGTCGGAAGTTGCATCCGCCTGCTGCACACTCGCTTCAAAAGCGGCTGCAGCTTCCGTGGCCGGAGGGAACTCGGCGATGAATTTTCGCACATCCGCTTCGTCCGCATCCTTGGTCAGCCAAAGCCCCTTGATGAGGGACCACCCATGGTCCCGTTTGGCTCGCGATTGTTCCAGGTCCTCAAGGGTGAGTATCTGCCCGACTCGCCGCCGGGAATCGACTTCAATAGCCAGGTCCGCAAGCTGGCGAGTGACTTGCTCCAGTTCCTTGGCAAGGCCGTTCCGTTCAACGGTAATCGTCCGCAACTCTGCATCCGCCGACTCCATTGCTTCGAGTGGAGGAAGTGCGAGAGCGGCCAGCGCTTCTCCGTTGCCGGTCCAAAGTCCCAGCCGCCCCAATCCGACTGCGAACTGCCGCTGGGACTGTTTCAGTTCGGCTTCGAGTCGCTCGATTTGCGATTCCAACTCCGCCTTGGGCTGGGCGCGCTTGACAGTCCGTTTCAGAACATCGGGTTCGCGCAAAGGGCTGGCTTGAGTCGTCGCTGGTGTGAGACGAGAGATTTCAGCGTCGATTTTTGCCAGTGTCTTGCGGCAATTTTCCAATTGCACGAGCCGAGACTGGCTCTCGGCAGCCAGCTTCTGAATCCGCAGCCGGTCCACGCGCCGCAGGCGAAGGTTTTCAGGATCTTCCACGGCCAGTTCGGTGCGCAGAGACCCTGCATCCCTGAGCAGCCCTTGGTGCTGAGCCGCCAGGGTTATCCGATCACCGAGATCGCGCTGGTAGGCGGCAAACTCCCCTAACGCTTGATCAATGCCGACTTGCTCCGCGAGCAATTCAACGGGCACGACGATGACTTTCAAATCGCCGGCGATTTCCACTAACTCTCGCTCCGCCGCATCTGCCTGAGTGCGGAATTTGATCAACTCGTCCTGGGCCTGCTGCCGCCGCTGCGAAAACTCCTTGGGGAGGAGCGGCACTCCCATGAGTTCGCTCTGTTCCTTGTGGAGTTGCTTCCGTTTGCTGAGGTCCGACTGAACCAGGCAGTAGCTTTCGATCCGCTTTCGGGCCGCCGTTTGCCGGGTCAACTCGGTCTGAAGCTCGCGGCACTTGTCCTCCGCCACTTCCAGCTCGTCCTGCCTGGCTTTCCACGATTTGACCGACAGCTCCGACTTATCCAGTCGTTTCTTCACTTCCTTCAGTTCGGCAGCCGCCTTGTTGATCAGCGGGTTGGAGCGGCCGGCAGGCTTGAAGAGTTCCCCCGCATCATCATCGAGAGCCTTCAGCACGTTGCCGAGATCCGCCACACCGGAGGCGGCAGCAAACAGGAGTTGTCCGAGGTCCCCTTTCCCCTCGCAGACTTCCTTCCCTCCTTTGATCAGTTCCTTGTAGTCGATGCCAAAGCGGGAACGGAAAGCCCCTTCGTCAAGGCCGGCCAGCATCTCGTCCAGGCGCGAGGATTCGAGCGGCGTCTCGTCGTCCGCGGCGCGAAGCACCCCTTTGGTGGACTTGCTGCCCCGGCGGCGGATGCATTCCAGCAACTCGTCCTTGGTGGACAGCTTGGCTCCAATTCGCAGGTTTCCCGCGGGATGGAGAAAGTCGTCCTCGCAATGGGTGGGAATGCCGTAGAACAGCCGGCGGAGCGCCCGGAGCGTGGTGCTCTTGCCCGCCTCGTTTGGGCCATACACCAGGTGCAGGCCAAACTGGCCGGGGGAAAAATCGAGCGTCTCTCCGGTGAAAGGACCGTACGCCACGAGGTCCAAGCGAAGTATCTTCATTCCGCATCCTCCTTGGTCAGCCGGCCGACGAGCATTGGCTCCGCTTGCTGCACTAATTCCCGCAGCCAGGCGGGATCGTCCAGCGGAATGGCGTCCGGCCCTTCGCGCAGCTCCAGCGGCAGCTTGGCCCGCAGATCGGCAAGCTCCTGTTCCAATTCCCGCAACTGCTCGTCACTGCCGCAAACTTCGGTCATGAGCTGGGCCAGTTCTCCGAGCGGTCCATCGTCCGCAGCTTCGCGAAGCGACGGAGAGGCGGTTTCGATTCGCACCTTCTCCACCCAGATGTTGTCGCTGGAAATATCGGTGAGCGCGGCCCGGACCTGGTTCGTCCACCGTTCGGGAGCGCGGCACAACTCGCCGTGCGCAGCGCAGCGGCCGCGAAAGGTGACTCGCAGGCCGAGCGGCAGCGATTCGTGCTGCTCGCTCAGGCCGGCCGTCTGCTTTTGAAACCGCAGCAGCAGTTCGTCACCGTCCGCGGCATCCGTGGCATCAACGATGCATTGTTCCCAGCGAAAAACATCGAGTGGCTGAAATTCCGTTGAGACTTTGGACGAATTGTCGATCGTCACCAGCAAGCAACCTTTGGCTCCCGTCTCGCGGATGTGTCGTCCCTGGATATTGCCGGGGTAGGCGATGTAAGGTGAATCGCCTCGATTGTGCCGCTGGTGGATGTGGCCGAGGGCCCAGTAGTCGTACTCGCGCTCCTCCAGGTCACTTAGTTTGCAAGGGGCGTAGCAGGCATGTTCCCCGCCATCCATGTCGAGCGAAGTATGCAGCATGCCGATGTTGAACCAGCCCTTCACCGCCGTCGGATATCCGGAGACCATATTCTCCGGCACCGCGGCATTTTGAAAGCTTTGCCCGTGAATGGCGACCTGGTGCTCTTCCAGGCGGTGCGTATCCGACTTTTTTGTGCCGAGCAGCGTGACATTGCGCGGAAGCTGAACTGAGCGAGTCATCTTGGAGACGGCATCGTGATTGCCGCTGATCATCAGGACCGGGACTTGGGCCTCGGCCAGGCGGCCCATTTGCTTCGTGAAGAACAGGGCCGTGTTCCAATCCTTGCCATCGCCGTCGAACGTATCCCCGGCGAGGAGGACAAAACCGACTTTCTGCTCGATGGCAAGGGCGACGAGATTTTCCAGTGCCAACCGCGAGGCGAGGCGGATTTTCTCCACCGGCGCACCCTCATACCGCTCCAGGCCGCGGAGCGGGCTGTCGAGATGGATGTCGGCGGCGTGCAGGAATTTCATGCCGGGCCTCGTTGCTGTTTCTTCCCTCGCTGGCGCGTCGGGCTAGTGTTCGTTAGATGGGGACCACTTCGTCGGCGGACAAAAAAACCAATTTGGCGGTGATGCGATTCTCGGGGAGGCCGGTTATTTTCTCCGCCGCCCGTTTGTAAGCTTCCAGTTGTGGGCGGTAGAACGCGGTCAGTTCCGGGAGTTGGTTGGGGCTCGTTACGGTGTCGGTTTTGTAATCGATGACCTCCGCGGAAATGAGTCTACCCGACTGCCGCACGAGTACCAGCCGGTCAATGCTGCCGCTCTGCAGCTCGTCATCCTGGCGGAAGGCGAAGGGGAGTTCGCGGTGGGCTTCGAGCGTGATCTCCTTGCCACCAGCGGCCAGTTCGTAATGCTTTCGCGACAGCAGAGCTGCCAGATGCGGACCGCGGAGCGCTTTGCGGAAATCCTCGAGCGGCAAGGAGCGGGATGGAAGCTCCCCGATGCGGGCGGAGACCGCGGCGGCGATGGCACGGAGGTCGCCGTCGGTTGATGGAACGTCGTCGAGCCAGTCGATGGCTTCGAACCAGGCATGCATCAGGCTGCCGTAGCTGAGGCCGTAGGTCGATTTTTCGCCAAGCAGGCGTCCGAGGTTGACGCGAGCCCCCCCTTCCAGGCCCGATGGGCTGGCGCGAACGAGGCCGCGCGTTGGCCGGGCGGCAACGGCGAGGATGACCGTGCGGCTCTTGGGTTCAGACTGCTTGGCGGGGTTGGCTTTGGAAGCAGGTTTTTCGAGCTTGCTAACCCAGTCGTCGTCTCCTTGCTCGAAGAGAATAGTGTCCGGCGGCGGATTGAGCGCGGGGGCGAGGGTGGAGCGGAGCATTCCCGCGCAGGTTTTGGGGATATTCTGCTCCTGCCGGTCCCCCGCAGGCTGAATAATCATATAGAGAGCATGAATGGGACGGGTCATCGCGACGTAGAGGGTGCAAAGTGCCTCTCGCAAACGGCGGTCCCGGTCTTCCCCGAAGAGCTGATGCCATTCCGGAGGCAGCAGCCGCTGGACTTCGTCCCCGGCATAACGGATGACCCGATTGACGCTCGATAATGGCGAATCGCGGCCGGCGACAAAGGCGGGGGGCTGGTTCAGGAGGCGCGAATCGAGCTCCGGCAGAAAGACCGCATCAAACTCCAGTCCCTTGGCCTGGTGAACGGTCATCACCCGGACATTCGCGGAGCTAGGGTCGCTCTTCCGCTGCTCCTGCACCAGGCGGATGAAAGCGTCCGCTCGCAGCGTGCTGCTGGGCTGATAGTCGTAGGCCATTTCCACCAGTTGCTGGAGGCGGGAGAGGTCGCGGGAGTCGCAAGATGGAGCCAACAGGCGAGCCCAGCGGTAAATCGCCGCCCCGTATCCGTCGCGCAGCAATTCGGTTCGGAGTTCATGCGAGAGTTTCGCCGCCGCTTTGGCGTCGTCGTGCTTTCTCAGCCCAATTTCCTTGGCGATGGGAGAAGAGGCGATGTGGAAACGGGCCACCGTATCGCCGGGATGGTCGGCAATTTGCAGCAGAGAAATGACGAGCTCCACCGCCGAGGAATCGGTGAGTGGATTCCCCCCTTCTTCGCTGGCTGCGACCTTCAGCTCCCGCAATTCATAAATCAGCCGGGCGACGACGTCGTTTCGGCGGCAGAGGATGCCGATGCTTTTGCCCGGTGCTTTCGCCACTAGCGCCGCGACTTGCCGCGCGGTGAACTTGAGCAGTTGGTCCTGCGGCTTCTCCCCCTCGGCCGGATGCGGAGCGGTCCGCAGGCAGACGTAGCCGGGAAGTTCCGTTTTCGTGGTGGTATGTTCCGGGAAGCCGCTACAGAATTGGTCCACGGCTCCTTGGTAATGATCCAGCTTGGGATGCCGTGGCAACTGGCGGAAGACTTGGTTGACGACGTCGATGACGACCGGCGAGGAACGGTAGCTTTTTGAGAGCGGCTGCGAGTTCAGCCCCGGCAAGTCCTGATCGAGCGAATCGAACATTTCCGCCTGGCCCCCGCGCCAGCCGTAGATGGCTTGCTTGACGTCGCCGACGCAGAAGAAGGAACTCTCTTTCTTGCCCTGTTCCATCACCTGCAATGCCAACGGCCGGATCACTTGCCACTGCGGCAAGGCAGTGTCCTGGAATTCATCGAGCAGAATGTGGCCAATCTGGCCGTCGAGGCGAAAGGCGACCTGCTCCGGCGAGGCAACCGCCGCGGCAGCAGCCGCCAAGGCCCGAGTCACTTCGTCAAATCGCAAGCTGCCGCTCTCCTGCTTGAGTTGCCAATACTGCTCGTGAAAGCCCGTCAGCAGATCGTGAGTCGCTTCCGTCTGGCGAATGACCTGGCTGACGAAGTGGGCGTTCACATGGCCCAGCAATTTCTCATAGAGGGCAATCAAATCCGGCGGAATCGGCTTGCTGTAGAAAGTGTTCTCCTTGGTGAGGACTTTGCTCCCGAGTCCCTTCGAGAGGATCGTCCCCCAATCCTCCAGCAGGGCATTTTCCAAGTCGCTGTCGCGCGCCTTGAGCTGGCGAGTGTTCTTGGAGAGGTCCATTGCCGCCATTTCTTCGAGCAAATCCGCCAACTCCTCCTTCTTCAGTGGCTCCTGGCTGGTGAGCTTCCGCCAGGCGCTGGACTCCGTTTCGCGGAACAGGTCGTAAAGACTGGTCACCGTTTCCAGCACCAATTCTCCAATCCCGCGGCGGGCCTCTCCCTTCGTCAGCAGGTGGAACAGCGTCAGCAGTTCCTCCGAGCGGTCAGTCCCGAGAATGGCTTCGACCGCTTCCTCGCGGAGTTCACGGTCCTCCACTTCGTCGCCAATGCGCCATCCCGGCGGCAGGCCGAGTTCCAGGGCGAAGCTTCCGGCCATCTTCATGAAAAAGCTGTCCAGCGTGCCGATGCGAAGGCGATGCAGACTGGCGAGCGTTTCGACCAGGAGAGTTCGGACGCGGGCCTGAGTTAATGTTTCATCCCCAATCGATGCGGCAAGTTCCGCCCGCTTCTTCTCGTCCGCAGCCGCTTCGGCCAGGCGCAATAACACCCGGTCGAAAATCTCGCCCGCCGCCTTGCGGGTGAACGTCGTTGCCAGGATGGAATCCGGCGATTGACCCGCGGCGAGCAAAGCGATGAAGCGGCTGGAAAGTTGATAGGTTTTTCCGCTGCCGGCGCTGGCGCGGATGATGAGGTGGGGGAAGCGAGACGTCGAACCCGAGGTGGCATTGCTCATGGGGTCGCCTCTTCGTCTGGCAGGAGTCTACGCTTGCCAATTCGATTGTCCTGGCAGATTGCGGCGTAGATTTCGCTGAAGGCGGGGGGATTTTCGGCCATCGGCGAGAAAATTCCGTGGGTGATGCCGTGGATCACCTCGCGGGCCGTTTTATCGGCATCCTCCAGTTGTTCCGGCGACCAATCGGCGATGGCGCATCCCATGCTCGCCTGGTCCTTGGGAAGATTGACATAGCCGAGTTGCACGGGGCCGTCGATGAGAGCCCCTTTTTGCCATTCCACCGTTTTCACAAGATACCGGTAAAGAGGAAGTTGCAGATCGGACCATTTTTCGCTTTGGAAGTGCGTTTTTTCCGGCTTATTCGCGGTGTCGGCTGTTTTGTAGTCGAGGACGCGGAAAACGCCGGTCTCATGGTGCCGGTCGATCCGGTCGATGCGGCCGCGGATTTTCATCGGGCCGTCGTCGGACGGGAAGTCGCACTCCAGTTGCTTGTCAAAGTCCTCGCTGTAGACAATCTGCCAGCCGTCATCGGTCTGGCGGGCCTGCCACTCGGCGAAGGTTGTGAGGCGGACGCGGGCCTGCTCCACCTGGAACCGGAGAGCCGCTCGGCCGGCATCTTTGCCGTAGCGGGCGGCGGCCAGGGTTTCCAGCCGATTGTTGAGAAATTCGAGGATCCTGTCGGGCTGCGTGCTGGACTTTACACCTTCGTCCGTCCGGCCAAAATGTTGCAGCACATCGTGGAGCAGATTGCCGAAGGCGGCTGGATCGAGTTCGGCTGCATGGTCGCTGAGGGAAATGAGGTTGAGGACGTGACCGAGGTAATAGCGGTAAGGACAGGCCAGGTAGGACTTGAACTGTGAGACGGAAATGACGGTTGGCGGATCGTAGTCTTTCGTCGGCGGGGTAACATTGAAGCTGGACGTTTCTCGATATTTCAAGCCGGACGAGAGGAGGTTGTCGCGCGGTGGAGCCTCCTCCAGCTTTTCGAACATGCGGAGCGCCCGGGCACAGGCGGAAGGCTCATCCGTGGCAAACAAGAGCCGGCTGGAGATGAGGGGGTTATTTTCCGCATCGCGGTGGCCGACGATGAGCCGCAAATCGGCCCGCGTCGCAAGGAGGACGGAGAGAGCGTAGGCATCGCGGGCGTAGCGGCGTTCATTACTGAGCAAACCGAGTTGCAAACGAAGTTCATTAGGGAGGAAAGCATCGCCGCTGGTGGATTTGGGAACAAAACCCTCGTTGACGCTGGTCACCGCCAATGCCGGAGCATCATCCAGGGCCAGTTCCAGCCAGCCGAGCAGTTCCACCGCGCCGGGGGCGGGGAGCGGTGGAATGGCGGCATTTCCCAAGGGGCGGAGGACGAGGCGGATGGCTTCTCCCAGCGTGACTTCCGGCTCCAGTTCCGGCGGGACCAGTGACAGGGCTTCCAGGCTCTCCTCAATCGCTTCGCAGGCTTTCAGCAGGTAACGCTCGTTAACATCCTCGGTGTTCAGAATCCGGTGCCCGTAAATATTTTTGAGCACCAGCCGCAGGCCGTCGGCCCAGGCGAAGAGCCGCTGTTTCTCGGCAGCGATCGGTCGGAGCCACTGGTCGATAGCGGCGACGAGGGCGTGAATGGCGGGCCAGTCCCCTTTGATCTCTTCGATCCGCTTCGGAATGAGCCGGGCGGCGAATTGTTCGTTGTAGAAGAGGTCGAGTGCTGTCGGGATGTCTTCCGCGCGCCGCTGGCGACGAAGTTCGCGGGCGTTTTGTTTGGTTAGTGCGGCCTTGAGCTGCGGCTCAAGCCAGTCGTCCACGTCGGGATGGCGAACGAGCGCGGCCAGATCAGAAAAGCGGCGGCGGTGGGCGAATTGAGCGGCGGCTTCCAGGAGCTTGTATGGAGCGGATTCTGCGATGCGCTTCCCTTCGACCCACCGTGTGGGGACGCTGCACTGGGCAAGTTGCCGCTCCAGTTGCGGCACAAGGGACTCATCCGGCACACCGACCACAATCTCGTCGCCGCGGTACTTCCCCCCCAGCGACGCCATCCACCGAGTCACCGCTTCCGCCTGGTCAGCCGGGCCATCGACTCGCTCGATCTGCGCGTCGTTGATATTGAGTTTGGCGTTCTTCCAGGCAACGGGGATCAAGCAGCCATGTTCATCAAAGCGGTCTTCCCAGTCCGGCGGAGCATGGATGAGAGCCGTCACACGCTCGGCGACCTGGTCGAGAATCTGCCGTAGTGCCCGGTTGAGGTCCACCGTTCCCAGCAGAACGATGTCGCGTTCGGTCTGAAATTCTTTCTTTTCGATGCCAACGATGCGGGCGGTCTGGATGTCCCACTGGTTCAGGCCATCCAGGATGCGCAGGTATTGTTCCTGAATCGTCCGGAGCGCTTCCCATCGCCCTTTTTCGTGATAGCCGGTCTGTTTCTTTTCCCCTTTGGCCACATGTCCAAAATCGAGGCCGTCGGCAGCCAGTTCGGTGTGTAGGCGGCGGACGAGGTCGGCGAGTTCCAGCCAGCGGGAGAAGTCCTCTGGGGGGGGCGGATGGTGGATGACTTTCCCCAGCACGGCCGGGGGCGTTTTCCGGAGCGCGGAGGCCCAGGCGAGAAGCTGCGTCAGTTCGCTGGCAAACGGCCGCTTGGGAGTGTAGAGGAGTTCCGGCAGCTTCCCTTCCGTGGTGATGACGGGAGGAAACAGAACGAGCCCGTCCGACTCTGCCCGCTCCACGAGCAGTTCGAGCAGCCGCCGTCCCGCCCGGCCGCCGGGGACGACGACGATGAGGCCGCGGAGGTCGAGCGTCCGTGTGCTGGCCTCATCTTTCCGCCGATATTTCGCCCGCAGCCACTCCGCCGCTGAAACCAGGGCGGGGCGTTTCCAATCGAGAAACTTGCGAACAACGGCCATTCCGCTAAAGATAGCCGTTTATGCACAAACGTTCAACCAGCCGGGCTATCGGGGCTGCCTGCTTCCCTCCAGGTACTTGATATAAGCCTTTTCAAAATCTTCCCGCGCCGCAGGGAACTTCAAGCCGGTATTGGCCCGATCGAGACCTCCGCGTGAACGAACCGTCGTGGGGTACTCTTCGTCGGTCAAAATCCCGTTGTTATCGCGGTCGTAGCGGGTAAATACCGTCTTTGCCGCTTCGGCGTAGGTCTGCGCAGGCACGCGGTTTCTCGCGAACTGATCAGTCATCGAGATCATCTCTGGCCCCTTGGGGCCGAGCATCTCTTGCCAGGACTTACGCTGTTCGTCGCTGAGCACCGCAAGCATCTTTTCGTCACGCACTTTGGTCAGCTCCGTCGTTTTTTCGCGAATCTTCGCGTTCAGTTCGGCAGTGGCCGTTCCAGGATCTCGAACCGAGCGCAATTCGGTCAACGCCGATTGGAAGCTGGCTGCAGCCTCGTCGCGCAGCTTGCCCAGGGAAGTCTTTTGGTCATCGGTGAGTTTCAGTTCCAGGGCTGTTTCGGCCTGCAAGAGAGCGAGGACACCCACCTGCTGAAGTTCGATCTGCTTGAGCCGGGCGAGTTGTTCCGGGGTGAGCACGGCGATAACTTTCGCCTCGACGGCCCTGGCGATGGCGGCCGCGGTTGTGGATTCAACAGCCGTCGCGATCTGTTGCCGCTGCTCGGGAGTCAGCTTGAGATCGTCTTGAACGGCGACATTTCTGGCGAGGGTCGTACGGCTGGCGCGGGAGGTAGTGCCTTCCGAGCGAATGGGAAAGCCGCGGCTGGTGGAAATGCGGATGCAGAGTTCGTCCCGACTGAGCTTTTCGTCCTTGTTCAAATCGGAATTGGCGGGAGGATTAGACTTAGACCAGTTGCCCGATGTCCATTCTGTCTTGTCAATGAATCCATCACCATTCTTGTCCTGCTCCCTCAGCAAGACGTTATTTACGTAATCGATAACGGCCTGATCAAACCTGTTTTCCAGCGAAAGTCCAAACCGCGACGCATCCAATCCGACGCCCCAAGGTGCAGTGGAAGTCGGAGGCCCGCCCCCTTCCACCCTCGAACGACTACGATCGGTTGGCGTAATGCGGCAGTTCGGCAAAGCAGCACGGAGGGCAGCGAGCCCTTCGTTGGTCATCCCCGAGGTGACGATACTTATCGATGTGAGTTTCGTCAGTCCTTTGAGGTGCTCGATGCCGGTGTCGGTGATTTTGGGGCTGCCGATTTGCAGAGAATTCAGCCGCTCGCAGGCGGCGAGCAATTTCAAATCGTCATTGGTGGCATTCGCCTCCAGGATGACCCTGGTGACACGATAGTCGCCATCGACCTGAGCCCGGCCTCCCGCCTTGGAAATCGCGGCCATTGCTTCGCGCTCCGCAACCGGAGGGGGAACGAAGTCATCGGCCAGGCTGTTGCCGACCAGGAGCGCCGACGGCGCGAAAACCAAAGTCAGCAGCCATAAACCCGTGAGAATATTTCGACGCATCGCTTGTGTCCCTCGCCGCAAAAAAAAGTGAATCGTTCCGGCTTGCCTCGCTACGTGAAGCGGCACTGATAACAGTTACACCCCCAGTCCGCACTCCAGGACAAGTATCGAAGCTGGAACCGAGAGATTCAAGCTGGGGCGATGTTTTCGTGGCAATTTCGGCGAGAGATGAATTGGGAGATGCGTCTATGTCTGCTAAACCAACTCCGCCATCGGCTTATGCCCATCGACGAGATATTGCGGCCGGCCGGCAAGATCCCGGACGGTGGTTTTGCTCGCGTCGATGCCGAGTCGCTGATAAAGGGTGGCGAGGACTTCGCCGAAGTGGACGGAGCGGCTGGTCGGTTCGCCGCCGAGGCGGTCGGTGGTGCCGATGACTTGGCCCATTTTCATGCCGCCGCCGGCGAGGAGGGCACAGCCGACTTGCGGCCAGTGGTCGCGGCCGGCGTCTTTGTTGATGACCGGCGTGCGGCCGAATTCACCCCAGGCAACGACGGAGACGTCCTGGTCGAGCCCCCGCTCGTGGAGGTCTTGCACCAGGGCGGCCATTCCCTGGTCGAACTGCGGGCCGTGGGTGTTTTTGAACTCCGAGAAGTTCTGGCTGTGGAAATCCCAGCGGCCGAAGTTGAGCGTGACGCAGCGGGCACCGGCTTCGACGAGGCGGCGGGCGATCAGAAAATGCTCCTGGTTGCGGGGGGCACCGTCGCCATAGTTTTGCGGGAAACCTTTGCCGTATCGCTCGCGGATTTTGGGGTCCTCTTTGCTGACGTCGAGAGCTTCGGCCAGCTTGCTGGTGGTGAGGATGCCAAGGGCCTGCTGCGTGAAGGCGTCGAGGCCGTCGAGCTTCCCGCTGGAATCGACTTCGCGGCGGAGGCGGTCGAAGCCGGAGAGGAGATGCTTGCGGTCCCCGAGGCGATCCACCGTGATGCCGCCGAGCGTCAGGTCCGCTTGCCCTTCGCCATTGGGCCGGAAGGCAGTGTGCGCCGGGCCGAGAAAACCGGGATGGCCGGGGGAGCCGTACGGCGGGTGACCGGCACGCGGGGAGAGGCCGACGAACGGGGGAATGCCGGGCGTGGTGGACCCTTGGAGCTTGGAAAGCGTGGAGCCAAGCGACGGCCAGCCCCCCGGCGGCTGGCGGTCGAAGGAGCGGCCGGTGTAGCAGATGAAGGAGTCGTGGTTGCCGTTGGGGGAGCCAACCATGGTCCGAATCGGGACCAGCTTGTCCATGATCTTCGCCAGCCGCGGCATATGCTCGCAGATTTGAATGCCGGGAACGTTGGTTTCGATGGGCTGGAACTCGCCCCGAATTTCCGCTGGGGCGTCCATCTTCAGGTCGAACATGTCCTGATGCGGCGGAGCCCCGCAGAGGTAAATCATGATGACTGCTTTGCGGGACTTGCCTAGGCCAGCCTTTGCTTCTGCCCGGAGCAAATCCGGCAGCGCGAGCCCGCCGACGCCGAGGGCTCCAACGGTGAGCATTTCACGGCGCGAAAGTCCGCTGCAGAGTCGTTTTGGCTGTCCGTAGATCGAAAGCATGGGGCCTCTCGGGTTGCTTAGGTCAGATTTCGCTTTTCATCGGCTCCTTGATTGTATCAACATTCGTTGATGTTTCCAATTGCGGCGGATCGCTTAACTCCCATTCAAGCGTCACTCGATTCGAAATTCACCGGACGGCTTGCGCCCTTCCGCTACCGAGTGGTAATTGAAGCGGCACGGCGCGAGCCGTCCGGTGAGGCGGGTGGCGAAAGGGCGTTGGAATACACCGGAGGGCTTGCGCCCTGCCGCTACCGGGGTGGAATCTTGGTCATTGGGCTTTGGAACCTCCTGCGTCTTGCGCTTCCAAGGTGTAAACAACCGCGGCGTCCAGGGACTCTTCGTCAAAGAGGTGCCGCACGCTCCCTTTGCGAGTCCACCAGTGCCTGCGAAGCTTCGCCGCCGGCATGCCGCGCGAGCGCTCGTCGGCTTTCAGCCCACGAGTACACCATGCCTTGAACTGGTCGCGCACCTGCTCACCGTCATAGTCCTTGGCCGTCACCACCGTGTGGCAATGGTTCCAGCGGCAATGGACCGCATGGAGATGCCACGAACGGACCTGACAGTGCCTGGCGATCGTTTCCTGGACCATCAATCGCTGCCTCTCGTCCAACGTAACCGGCTTCTCGATCATTTTTTCGCGACACCAGTTAGCCAGCAGAGGTTGGGGAAGTTGCTCCCCTTTGTGCCATTTGACCCAGCCCCGTTCGTCACCAGGCATCCATGTGCCGTAACAAGTCCACGTGAGAAAATATGCAATCGGGTCACTTTGCATAGGTGGAAGCGGCACGGCGCAAGCCGTCCGGTGAATGGGTGGTGAATTTGGCTTAGTATAAAAAAACAGGAGGGCTTGCGCCCTTCCGCTTTCGCTTCTTCTTACGCCAATCGTAGCGATCGATGCAACTCGTGAATTGCGGCAAAGCTCCGGATCATGGCCGGTTCGAGCATGGTGCGGTAGGCGATTCGCATCTGGGCGGCGCATTTGTCGGGGCTGATCTGGCCGATGCCGGTTCCGAGGCCGCAGCAGACGAGGGAATCGATTTCTCGCCGGCCGTGCTGCCTGTTGAGGTTTTCGACGGCGACGAGAATGGCCCGGAACGCGAGGTAGGCATTGAAAGAGTAAGCCACCGGCTCCGGGACGCGCATGGTGGGGGCGGAGACCAGGTATTTCCAGTGGGGATGGTCCGTGGGGACGATCTCCGCGGAGCCGACGGGCAATTCGCCGTGATGCCGCTCGACGATGACCTGCTGGAGCTTGCTTTGGACGGCGTAGCCGAGCTGGTCGCGAATGGCGAGGTCGAGCCCGCCGTCCATGATGCCGAAACTGTTGGCTGGGCTGACGATGGCGTCGGCCGGCCGCTGGAAGTAGTCGCCGGTGAGAGCCTCGACTTCGGGGAAGACAGCAAACGCCTGCTTCCAAGCTTCAACCAGCTTCGGATTCCGGTCGATGAGAACGATCTTCGTCGGCAGCAACTCGTCGTCGGACAGGGATGGAGGCATGGCCTCCATGATACCGAGGCAACGAAGGTCTATGAACGCGGCTGCTGGCGAGTCTTGTAAAACCAAGCGGAGAGAGCGCCCCCGAGAGTGGCGAGGAGGATGATCCAGAGGGCGTGGGCGACTTCGAGGTAGGCGGTTTGGGTGACGAAGCGGGGGTTGAGGGTCACAGCGGGCATCGCCGGCATGCCGCCGCCAAATCCGCTTGTTGGGCCAGGCATTGAGCCGGACATTGGAGGACCGCTGCCAGGCAGCGAGGGGCCGGAACTTCCAGTACCGCCAGAACCGCCCGGGAAGTACTCGGTCGTCAGGGAGGTTGGAAGAAACGAGTAACTCCAATTCGCCAGTTTCGTCGTCAGCAAGTTGAAGTAACTCAGCGAATTCAGGCAGAGGACCGAGGAGTTCGACGAGGAGGTCGGCTGGATGGAGTACATCAACAGCAGGACGTACAGAGTGCCGAACAACACGTTTCCGCCCCAAAACGCCCGCTGCTCCTCCCGCCGATGCATCGCCAGCAGACCAGCCGAGACAAGGCTCAGCAGTGCGGTCGCCCAGGTGATTGCCGACCACCAAGCGCCAGCATTCACCAGGGCAGCTGCTCCGAGGGCGAAGAAAGCGACGGCGACGAGGAGGTTGCGGAGGGAGAATTGGAACATGGGGAGGGAGAAGCTCGAAATCCGAAGGTCGAAAGGAAGAACCTTATCGGCGCGTTTTCTGCATTGTAGCGAGCGGCGGGTGCGAGGTTTGCTCTCCAGCGACCGGTAAAAAACATCGGAAATATTTTGTTACAAACTACGAACTATTAGACTTCGATGTGTATAATAGGTCCGTGTGAAATCGAGAGCCTGATGGTTTGGACGTGGAGCGGTAATAAACTGCGGGGAAGCGAGGAGGCAAGAGGAACGTCCACAGATTGCGCAGATGTTCGCAGATGTTCGCAGATTGAGATTGGGATGAAAGCTGTCTCATCTGCGTGAATCTGCGAAATCTGTGGACTCTTCATGCCGGGAAGTTTCCTCGCTCCACTCCTCTGCCGAGTTGACGTTCAGAACAGTGCTGTGTTACATCCAGCGACGGGCGAAAACCCATGAATAAGAATTCTCGCTTGGAAGACGTTATTCACGGACTTACGTCCAGTGCGAATGACGCAAGCTCAAGAAGGAAAGGGCTTTACAGCACTTATGCATGACGCAAGTATTTTGAAAAACGACTCTTGAATTATGAATAAAAACGCTCAGTTGAGGGGTGGCGCTGGCCGCCGGACTCGTGAGGGCAAATTTGTGGCAGGGCGACCTGGAGAAGATTAGAATCGGCCCACCAGCAGCGATCAAAATCAAAACTTTTTGCCAGCGGAGACATTCCATGCGAATCGCCCATTGCCAGTTCGAGCCCAAGAGCGGGGATTTTGATTTCAACCTGGCCAAGGTCGCTGAAGGACTCAAGGCGGCTGAGGAAGACCGGGTGGAGATTGTCTCGTTTCCGGAATGCTTTCTGACCGGCTATCAGGATGACGGGGAGCGTGCGAGGAAGCATGCCTTCTCAGCCGCCTCGCCCCAGATGATGCAGCTCCTTGATTTAACGGCGAAGTTCGATCCGACCGTCATCGTCGGCTTCAACGAGACGCGCGGCGAGGATCTCTACAACACCTGCGCGATTGCCCATAAGGGGCACTTGCTCGGGACGTACAGCAAGTGCGCTGCCTATATGCCGTTTCACAAACAGGGCCGGGAGTTTCCGGTTTTTGAGCGGGAGACGAGGAAGGACGGCAAGGTAAAGTTCGGCGTCATCATTTGTGCCGACGGCGGCTACATCGAGCCGGCGCGCATCTTGGCGGCCAAAGGAGCTCGCGTCGTCTTCGCCCCGCACTACAACTACATTAATGCCGCCGGGCTGATCGGACATTTCATGAAGGTCCGGGCCGACCATACGGCCAGAGCCGTGGAGAACAGCATCTTCTTCGTCCGCGGGAACAATGTAACCGTCGGCAAAGAATCCAGCATCTTGCGTTCCGAAGGAATCGGATACGGGGACAGCTACGTCATCGACCCCCACGGCGAAATCCTGGCCCGCACCCGCCGGCAGGTCGAAGACATTTTGCTCTGCGACATCGACGCGAATAATCCCAAGCACATTGACCGGAACTGGAAGCTGGGCCGGTCGCTGTGGAGTGCCAAGGAATTTGCCCCTTACCTGGAAGCCGCGATGCGCGAGGCGGGGATTAAGAGGGAGTGAGCCACGGATGAAACACGGAAGGACACGGATGGGAGAACAGGCAGAAAGATGGAGGTAGAAAAATGATGGAAAGCAATTGTTTCATCACTTCCTATCGGTGTTTCATCCGTGTTCAATCCGTGGCCATTACCGTCAGCGGCCGCGAATGTTTACAGTCCTTTCCTCGCCAGCTCAATCTCCGTCTTCAGCGGTCCGCGGAGGGAGCCGTCTTTGAGCTTGTCGGCAAGTTCTTCCGCCTTGTCGAGCAGAGCCTTGGCCGGCACTTTCTGCGAGGCTTCTTTCATCTTTTTGGCGAGATGCAAATAGGCATAAGCCTTGCCATCCTGAGACTCGACCTTGTCCGCTTCCTTTTGAGCTTCGTCAAATGCGGCCTGGGACTCGGCGGCCTTTTTCATGTGATGCAATTGAGCGGCCACTTCGGCCAGCGTGTCGGACTTCTCCTTCGCGGTTGGCTGCGAGCGGGAGAATTCCAGAGCCTTGTCCGCGACTCGCTTCGCATCCTCTTCCTTGGGCAGCCGGGAGTAGGCACTAGCGATGCGGCCCATGGCCTGGGCCCTGATTGTGGAGTTGGCGATGGCGTCCGCGGCGGTCTCGGCCTTTTTCAAGTATTCTGCCGCCTCATCGGGGTTCTTAAGATAAGTTCCAGTGCTGGAGGCGAGCGAAATGAGAGGGGTTATTTTCGCGTCCGCATCTTTGACTTCTTCAATGGCCTTAGCGGCTTCGCTAAAGAGGGGCTTGGCATCGGAAACTTCTTCCAGCCGGCACATTGCGGCGGCCACGGTGCTGAGACAGGTTGCCCGGCTGGCGGGATCGGTCACTTCCTTGGCGGCAACCGCGGCGGAGGCGAGCGAAGTTTTCGCCGCCAGTCCGTCGCCGGCCTTGTTCTGTTTCTCAGCGACCTTGGCCAATTCCTTGGAGCGTTGCCCGGCGTCCGACAGTTTGAGTGCGGCGGCATATTGATCGGCCACGGATTTTTGCTTCGGCTTGGCACTGCCGCCGCAGCCGAGCGTAGTGAGGAGCAGAAGCAATATGAGAAATCGCCAGTTCATGACTTAATCCTTCGTTGGGGCAAATCCAGAACAGTCAGCTTAGCCGCCGCGTCCACGCGGCGCATCCCCGCGTGGTCGCGGGGGCTAAGCTTAAAACACCAACTCGCTCTGCCGCAGCCGTTCTTCCGCCGTGACCATCAGCGCGTCTTCCGCTGCTTCGTCGGCCGCTTCATAGGTGACGCTGAACCGGAGGAAGGGGCCGGCATCGTCCCACGGGACGGTGACGATCGACTGCTGCGTGATCAAATACTGGCTGGCGGCTTCGGCATTCGCAAACGTCGCCCCACCCTTCAAGCCTTTCGGTGCTCGCGTGTAGAGGAAGTACGTCCCTCCGGGCATCTGGCAATCAAAGCCGCAGCCGCTAAGCGTGGCGACGAGCTTTTTCAGTCGCCGTTCATACTTGGTGCGAATGCGGTTCGGGATGGTGTCGTCGTCGAGCGCGAAAGCCGCGGCGTTTTGAATCGCGCCGAACTGGCCGCTGTCGGAGTTATCCTTGATGTCGGCCAGCGCCCGCACAATCCGCTCCGCTCCGCAGACCCAGCCAATCCGCCAGCCGATCATGTCGAAGCCCTTCGAGAGCGAGTGGATTTCCACGCCGACATCCATCGCCCCTGGCACGCTCAAAAAGCTCAGCGGCTTGCTGCCGTAAGTGAGCATCATGTGGGCGGCATCCTGGGCGACGACGAATTTCCGCTCCTTGGCAAGGGCAATGACCTTGGCGTAGAAGTCGGCTGTCACCGTCTTCCCGGTAGGGCTGTTTGGATAGTTCAGCACCAGCAGCTTCGTCTTTTCCCACACACTCTCGGGCACAGCCGCGAAGTCCGGCAGGAATTCGTTCTCGGCCAAGAGCGGCAGTCGATAGACCGAGCCGCCGTAATACTTAGTATGCGTTCCGGCGACGGGATAGCCGGGGACAGTCATCATCGTGACGTCGCCGGGGTTGATGAAGCAGGCGGGAAGCATAGCGAGCGCCGGCTTGCTGCCGATGCAGTGGTTGATCTGCGTGACGGAATCGACCGCGACGCCAAAGTTCCGCTGCATGAACCGGGCGGCTGCTTCTTTGAAAGCTGCGTTTCCGTTGTCCATGTATCCCCGGTTGTCGGGGCGGCCTATTTCCTCCGTCATCTTGCGGCGGACCCCCTCGGGGGCCATCGAGTCGTTCTCGCCGATCCCAAAATCCACCAGCGAGCGATCAGGATGGTCGGCCAAGGCCTTCCGCTTGGCTCGCTTGATTTTCTCGAACTTATAGATCTCGGTCCCTTTGCCGTAATTGATGCCGCCGATGCGGTCCGCAAAGAGAGACTGAAAATACGGGTCAGACATGGCTTTCTCGTAGCGACAAGCTGCCAGCTTGTCCGCTTGGGTGACGTTGGACAAATAGCACCGCAAAAAAGGGCCGCTTTGCCACTTTACCGCTTGCAGCGGACCTTCACAACGGGCCGGTTTTGGGGTTGGTTAGGGAGCACCGAGTGCGCTAGAATGGTCCGCGGAACAGGCGGGAAATCGGAAATCTCAAAGCTCAAACAAGATTGAATTGGCAAACTGAGAAATCGGAAATCAATGACCGCTTCCTATTCCGATTTCTCCATTTGAATTTGTTTGAAATTTGAGATTTCTGATTTCTGCCTTCATTCACCTCCCGCTTTCGGAGTGAGCAGTCCAAATTGGAACGGAATCCAACGATCGAAGAATCTCCCCTCTCCCAGCCCCTCAAGTGGCTGACGGAGCAGACGCTTCGCGCGCCGGGAATGGTCGTCATGGGAGCGCTCGTGGTGACGCTCTTGGCGGTGCTCGTCACGGCCAATGGTCTCCGCTTCAAAACCAGCCGGCTCGATCTGCTCAATCCGAGCAGCAGCTACAACCAGCGGTGGCTCAGGCACATCGCGGAGTTCGACGAGCGGGAAGATTCGGTCATCGTGGTCCGGAGCAAGGACCCAGTCGTCGTCGCGACGACGATGGAAAGTCTGGCCGCGAAACTCCGTCAGCAGAACCAGCATTTCGAATCGATCTTCTACAAGCGGCAGCTCGACACGATCAAAGCCAAAGGCTTGCACTTCCTTTCCGAGCGAGACCTTCAGCAGCTTGCCGCTCAAGTTACGGAGACGGCCGGTGGAGTAGGCCTCCAGCCAGGCGAGGAGCAAGAGACTGGGAACAGCAGACAGGGGACAGGAGACAGGAGACAGGGGACGGCAAAACTCTTGGAACGATTTAAGGAGTTGGAGCCGCGCTATCTCACCGCGGAAGAAGGACGCATGGGCTTTGTTCTCCTGCGGTTCAAAAACGTCGCGAGCGAGTTCGCTCGTGGCGGTGCTGCTGTCACGGCACTTCGGGGCTCGATCAAGACGGTTTGCGAGGAACACCCGGATGTATGGATTGGCCTGACCGGAATGCCGGTCATTGAGTACGACGAGATGCAGGCCAGCCAGGCGGATATGGTTTGGACCAACGTTCTGAGCCTCATCGGCGTAGTGCTGCTGTTTGTCGCCGGCTACGGCGGCATGCGGCATGCACTGCTCGCCTGCGGCGTGCTGCTACTTGGCATGGCCTGGTCGTTTGCGTTTGTCACGCTCGTCGTCGGGCATCTCAACATTCTCAGCGCCGCATTTGCAGTCATTTTGATTGGCCTAGGGATCGATTTCGGCATCCACTATGTCTCCAGCTATCTGCGGCTACGGAAGCTCGGCCATGATTGCCGCGACTCGCTCATCACCACGGCAGCGGACGTCGGTCCCGGCGTGGTGACCGGCGGCGTCACGACGGCTGCGGCGTTCTTCATGGCGGGGCTGACGGAGTTCACCGGTGTCCGGGAACTCGGCATCATCGCCGGCGGCGGCATCTTGCTTTGCGTGGCCGCTGCGGTCATTGTGCTGCCGCCTCTCATCCTGCTCAGCGACGAGCGCCGACCCATTTCCGACCTCCCCGCGATTCTCCCCGCCGCCCGGTGGTTCAAAATCTCGCTGCAGAAGCCGCGGCTGGTGATGGCCGTCGGCCTCGCGGTTGTCGGCCTCCTGGGGATGGGGCTGCGGCATCTTGACTACGACCATAATCTGCTCAACCTCCAGCCCCGCCATGTGGAGAGCGTGGACATCGAGCGGGACATCTTCACGTCGTCGGACGAAAGCGTCTGGTTCGCCGTATCGAGTTGCGATTCGCGAGCAGAACTGCAAGCCAGAAAAGCAAAACTCGACGCCCTCCCCACCGTCGCCAAGACCGAAGAAATTGTTTCGCTGCTGGCCGACTCTTCCCGCGCCAAGCAGCGCTCCATCGCCATCATTCATGACAACCTGACTCGCCTCCGGGGTCGGGAGTCTTTGGCGTCGACGACTCTTCCAAACGAAAAAAACTCTGCCGCCAAAGA
>JBJXFF010000219.1:0-3227 GCA_046153945.1 Pirellulaceae bacterium | reverse complement strand
CTGCGTCGCCTCATCCACCTTCCGTTCCTGGATGAGCCGCTGGGCAAACTCTTTTCCTCCCAGCACCGTTCCCCCAATGACCCCCGTCCACGGGCTTTCCAGCCGCCCTTGTCGAATCGGCGCCTCGCATGGTGCCAGCCTTCAGGCTGGGCGGCACACAATCCGAATCGAGAGCCAGAATTCTCCCCACGCTCTGCCCCCGGGAACGCCCCATCAACTCAAGCCTGGTGCCATGCGGCAGTTCCGAATCCGAATCCCAACACCTGGACTCATAGGAATCTGCTTATATGCTGGCGCTCACCCTGGCCAACGGGAGTAGTTCGGGCAAGGAAAGAGACCCAAAAGTGATCAAGTGAGAGCCGCAGGCTGCCCGGCAGATTCCGATCCACCTGAAGTGGGCGCCTCACCGGGGACATCCTGAGCTGCTCTGCCAGTGGCCTCAGGCCACGTCTTGCTCGGGAGCGGACGGATGGTCCCAAGCGCACGGCTCCAGCCACAAGCCGCAGAGTTCCAGAATCCCCTGTAGATTCAATTGCCCAAAGGTCTGGAGGGCGCCGACGATCCCTGGGACGGCGCCAGGCCGATCGCTGGCGGCCCCGTAAACCGTCGTAACGGTGGGGCACCTCGGCGCCGACGTGCTCGGCCATCCACGCGGCCTTCTCCAGCGCCAGCTTTCATGGCAACCGGGGCAGAAGCACCGGACCCGGCAGGAGAATGGAACCAAAAAACTCTTCCCGGCACTTAGGGGCAGCGAACGCGGACGAAGCCGTGCTGGAGATCGCCGCACTCGAGGAACTTACTCGTATTGCTGGCGCACGCTCAGCTACCCCGCCGCCTCCACCAGATCCCGGCCTTCGCCCGCAGTCCCAGCTGCCTGGATTTTTTCAAGCTGTCCAGATCACCGTCAACTTGCCAATCTTGTGAGGTTGCTCGGCCACCCATCGCTCGCTGTCGGCGGAGTCCCTCCCCCGCTGGCAAGCAATGCCGACCGACCCTCCCGGATCACGGTTTTCCGCAGGTTCACCCGCAGCGGATGCACCTTGTCCTCCCGCGCACTCTGCCCCCACCGTGTTCGATTCCCAGCAGGGCTTCCCTGCGACCTTTGCTTTAAAGGCCGCGCCATGATTCCCCGTTTCGCTTCTGCAGGTTCGATTCATTCATGGTTGCCCGGTTCCAACTCGGCCTCGCGATTTCTTAACGCTTGCAGAAACATGTCAGGAATGACTGCGTCCGAGCGCAACGCCGCATATTCCGGCACCTTTTTGAGCAGGCGACGTGTGTACTCCTCTCTCACCCGTCTCAAGAAAACCAACTCCGAAGTCCCCGTGGCTGGTGGAGAAATATCTATCGTTCCATCACCAACCATTCGCAGAACGTCGTTGATCTCCAGCAGCATCTTTTCTGTCTCGGTCATACGTTTCAAAAATTACACGCGCGATCGCTACCTGAGTCGAACAACCCGAGCTCAGTGCCCCGACCCACGAGCGAGTCGGATTGCAACCGGAGGACGATGGCCGGGTTAGAGGTCATGCTGGATTGATACGCAGCCCCTTTCAGAGCCACTCTCGATTTGAACCATTTTGAATCCATGAAAACTTATCCGCTCAAGCCCGTTGGGCTGAACGTGGCCATAGCAGCGAAAACCGAACTTCGCAAGCCCTTCGATCCCGCCACCGCGGAAGTCATCGCGGCCGTGCTGCCGACCCCGCCCGCCCTGCCACCGCGCCAACCCCTCTCCCGCGGCGTCATGGTGCCCGCCCAGCCGATGCCCAAGCTCGGTCTACCAATGAACACAGTTTCCTGGCGCAGTCAACCAGCCCAAAAGCGGGCTCGGTCTTCGCGTGGGATACCCCAGAACCTCTCTCGCTGGCGCCACCCCTTGCCCCGCGAACCGCCCGCTCCGTGACTGGATGTGGTGCGGTCGGGGCCGAGTTTTGTCGCCGGCGCTTGCCAGGGCCGGATAAGGGCCCGGCCGACCCCCGTCACGGACGTTGGGAGAAGGGCGGCACCCCGTTAAAAGGTCACACGATACCACTGGGTCTCGTCCTCGATTGCATTATACCCTCACTGGGTCCCGGGTGCCCCCCCGCGGACGGCTTGGACCGCGGCAGTTTGCCTCCCACCCGCCTCTCCCAGCTTGAGCCCGTTGGGGCACGACCTATTTCGCTTCTGGGTTAGGCCGCCTCCTACCGTGCATGATTCGTCCCTCCCATCGGTAGCCGCTCATCGTGAATCGCTCCGCCGGCATCACGATAATGTGCATCGGGTCTTCCCGCATCATCGCTGCAATCGTCGATCCAACCGCTCCCGACCGGTAAAGCACGTGGGGGTCCGCTTGGTAAACGTGCTTGGGGAGTGCCGCCGAACGTTTCCGTGCCGCTCGAGCCGTGGGCGAGGGAGCCAGTTGCCCCGGCGCCGTCTGGCATCGCCAGTGGCGTCCGGTGGGCTCGCTGTCCCCGGGACTTGTTCGAATACCACCCGTCAGCTTCGTTGATTAGCGACAACCTCCGCGGTGATCCGGCCTTCAGCCAGCAGCAGCGCGAAGACCGCCTCTTCCCAGAGCTACAGCGGCGACTTTACAACCAACAAAGCACTCCGAAAACTGCCTTTAAGGCCGATTCCAGACCCGATTTTCCGCCTTTATTGTTTATCCACAATACGTTGCTGTGGTTCGACCATGTGGCGATTCAAATCTTCGATTACGGCAACACGGACATCGAGAAACGCGCGGTCTTCTGCCGCCGTCTGCTGCCTTTGCTGGAATTCGGCCGCGAGCGCGAAGGCATCGACCTCTCAAAAGTCGTCCTCACGCATCACAACCTGAAGAACAAGGGCCGCCGGCCCATGCCACTCTATGCCGGGCCGGTCCCGCAACTGGATCCGATCACCGAAGCTGGCAGCGGCGAACTGCGGGACAAGGAGAAAGCCTACCGCGTCGAGATCATCGAAAAGGTGAACGACCTGTTCCAGGGCGAGCTGACCGACCAGGACAAGCTGGTCTATGTGAACAACGTGATTAAGGGCAAGCTGCTCGAATCCAAAACCCTGCGGCAGCAGGCCGCGAACAACACCAAGGAACAGTTCGCCAACTCCCCCGACCTACTGAGGAAACCGCGGGATAGAACACAAATCTCGGCGGCGGCACAGGCGCATCGGCTTCGTTGCTCACTTGGTCCGAGGCCGCTGCGGGCATCTTCCCGCGTTCGCGCCTCGCCGCTGCACCCGTG
>JBJXFF010000215.1:0-2892 GCA_046153945.1 Pirellulaceae bacterium | reverse complement strand
AGCAGACGATGACGGTGGAGGGGACGAGATCTTTGGATTTGTCAGCAGCGGACTTTTCGGCAGTGTCGGGGTTAGCGGACTCGATTTTCTCGGCCTGCTGTTTTGGCTGCGAGAGGATGCGGACCGTGACCGTGGCGTTCTGCAGTCGCTGGGTCGGTTTTTCCCAGGAGACGAAGGGGGTGTTGAGCTCCTGGGCTGAGGCGGTGGCGAGGAGGGAGGAGAGGACGACACCAGCCTGAAGCGCAAGCGAAGGAAAACTCGGCCAGCGGGTGGAGGCAGTTTTAGCGACAAGACGATTGCCAGCAGGCAATGCTGTCCTTCGCTTGCGCGTCAGGCTGGTGTGAGGAGAGCGGTTCAAGGGATGAACTACCAAGAAGAGGACTGAAGGCAAAGACCCTCACCTAACCTCTCCCAAAGGGAGAGGGATATTTTCAAAACGACAGACTGCGGACGGCGGGCGGGTCTTGTTCCCAGAGATCCATCAACGCTTCGAGCTCGGGACCGGAAGTGTCCACCAGCCAGGAAGCGGGAGTGACTGGGATTTTTTGCGGTGAGCTTTTCGGCGCAGGAGCTTCATGCACCACTAAGGAATCGATAGCGGACGGCGCGACAGCGGGGAGCGAGTGATTTGCGTTTTGGGGTTGGTACGAATTCGAGGCGACGAGCGAAATCGTGACGAGTCCCGCGGCGAGAGCGGTGCCCGCGAGCGAGCGAAGGAGCCAGGTGTTGCGACGCGGCGATGATTGAGCGGCTGACTCTTGGCGTGAAACTGCAAGCACCTTCGGCATCGGTGGCGGATACGTGGCGGCGAGCCGAGCGGCGTCGTCGCCGAGTTGCTCGGCCATGAGCGCAAGGTCATCCGGCAACTTCAGGTCGCCGACCTCAAAATTGGATTCGTCTTCGCGAATGAGTTTTGGATCAAACGGCATGAGAGATGTCCTCGCTGGGAAAAGCGGGCAACTGCCGGGCCTCTTCCCCTTCACTGTCCAAAATTCGCCGCAGGGCAGCCAGGGCATGAAAAATCCGGCTTTTGACGGTCCCCAGCGGACATTCCATAATTTCCGCAATCTCTTCGTATCGCAGCCCTTCGCTAAACCGCAGGACCAACGACTGACGTTGCCCCTCGGGGAGCAGGGCGACGCGAGCCCACAGACTGTTTTTCCATTCGGCCACTTCCACCGGGGCGTCGGCCCCCGGCACACTTTTCTCCTCCGCCGGCTCTCGGTCCCACAGGACGCGGAGCTTGCGGCGCTTCATGCCAAGTTGCCGCCGCTGCCGCCGGTCCAGGTTAAGCAGGATGCCGTAGAGCCAGGTATAAACGCTGCTGCGACCTTCAAAATGGCTCCCCTGCCGGGCCAGGACCATGAACGTTTCCTGGGCGAGGTCGTCCGCATCCCAGGGATTACCGCAGAGCACTAGCGCAGCCCGATGGATGCGGGGAAAGTACTCGCGCGTTGTCTCGTCCACGTTCAGGCGGTTCACGCGGGGAATCCTGCCTTAGGGCGGAGGGGCACTCGGTGAATTACTCATAGCTTAACCCAGTCTAAGCAGTGCAGGAAAGCGATGTTAGGAAAATCGCCGAACTGTCATTCTTGGGTGCTGTTGGGAGGGCAAAAGGTTCAATACTCACTTAACAGCCGTTTCAGCGGCGTTGTGGCGGCCTCACGCCGCTACTGGAGTCGTCCGTTCCCGCGGGGATCCAGCACCGAATTCACGAGCCCGCTTCCGTCATACCTTTAGTAGCCCGTAGAAAGAGGTCTACACCAGGTACTTAGGATTATCAACGCGCATGGAGCGGCTATAATTCGGCCATGCCCAACGACCTCACTCATTTCGACGACTCTGGTGCCAGCCGCATGGTGGATGTGGGGGAGAAAGCGGTCACGGAGCGAATGGCGCGGGCCAGCGGCAAGGTCATCATGCAGCCGGAGACTCTGCGGCGGATCAAGGACCGGGGATTTGCCAAAGGGGACGTGCTGGAGGTCGCCCGGCTCGCCGGGATCATGGCGGCGAAACGGACGGGGGAACTGATTCCGCTGTGCCACCCGCTGCCGCTGGATGGGGTGACGGTCGGGTTCGCATTTCCGGATGAGCAGACGTTGGCGATTGAGGCCGAAGTCCGAGTGACCGCCAAAACGGGGGTCGAAATGGAAGCCCTGACGGCTGTAAGTGTTGCTGCTCTCACGATTTACGACATGTGCAAGGCCATCGACCGGGGAATGGTTATTTCGGAAGTCCGCCTGGAAGAGAAGTCGGGGGGCCGCAGCGGCCATTTTGTGCGTGAAGAGTAAGCGGGCCATGCGGTTAAGTGGGTGTGGCGTCCCAACAACAAAGTGGAAATCTCAAATCTCAAACAAATAGGAAAGTGGAAGGATAGAAATTCAAAACCGCATTGAGGCGTCCTTTCTCCCCTTTCCAAATTCCCCTTTCTGCATTCCCATTTGTTTGAGATTTGAGACTTCCCATTTCTCCCCTCGAGGAATCATGCCCACCACAACGGCTCTGGAAGGTGCGCCCGCTCCTCCATCACTCTCAGCGCTTTACGCGCCGGTCGCCAAGGAAATGGAGGAAGTGGAGCGGATTCTCAAGGACGAGCTCCGGAATCCCCATCCCTTCGTCGATGAGCTAGTGCGCTACGGGTGCCTGCTGGGTGGCAAACGGATGCGCCCGGCACTGTTGCTCCTCACTGCGAAAGCCATTGGGCCGGTGAAGCGGGACCATCTGGTGCTCGCCGCCGTCGTCGAAATGATCCACACCGCCACGCTCGTACATGACGATGTCCTAGATGAAGCCGACATGCGGCGACACCTGGCGACCGTCAACTCCCGCTGGGACAACGAAGCCAGCGTCCTCCTTGGAGACTACCTCTTCACCCATGCCTTCTACCTGGCC
>JBJXFF010000214.1:0-39090 GCA_046153945.1 Pirellulaceae bacterium | reverse complement strand
CTGAACAGCAAAATCATGTCCATCAAACGTCGCGCCGGCGGCTTCCGCAATCCCGAAAACTTCAAAACCGCGATCTACTTCCACTGCGGCGGATTAAGCCTGTACCCATAAGAAACCCAGATGGTTCCTAAAAATGGACCGGCGTTCTGGCTACTGGATTTACACACAAGAGATGAAAGCGACGGGGGACGAGAAAAAGGCAATCGCTAAGGCGGCCACTTTTTACCGGGCACTTGGTGGTTGTCTCATTGTCCTCGCACTGGTGATGTACCTGGTAATTCTTCTCTTGCCCCCGCCAACTCCATGAAATTCTCCATCCGCGACTTGATGTTCGTTACCGTGATCGTCGCCCTGGCAGTGGCGTGGTGGCTCGATAGGTCGCGTTTGATTTCACAACTGGAGTTTATCGAAGCCAAGCTCATGCTCGAAAAATCCCAGGTAGAGGCTGAGGCGACTACTGCCAAAGCAATTGCCGTATATGAAGCGGCCCGCGCAGATTTCGCCAAAGCATTAGCTGCCAAAGAGGAAGCCGTGGGGTCTTCAAGGTTGCCTCAATCTCCCAATAGCTCCGAAGGTCCAGTGCGCGGATACAATCTTCTGGGGCCGAACTTACCAGAACCCCATGATCCCGCCAAACGCTGAGAATCTTCGCATGGACCCGAATCCATACTCCCCCCCAAAGGATATCGAGCAGAAGCACCATCGCAGTCTCTTGGAGAGATTGATGATCTTGGTCGCGGCTGCTCTGACGGGTTGCCTTTGTGGCGCGGTGGCTCATTTTGCAATAGGTTTTTTGGTTTACTTCCTTAGCGTTATTCTTTGGAACGGATCACTTTCCGATGTACTGGGCGAAGTAGGGTTGTTTGCGTCATGGTTGCTGGGACTTTTTGTGATGGTGATTGCCAGCTTCTTTGCCCATCGCCGTTTCAGTCGTCCCAAGAAATCCGCTACACAAACAATTGTCGAGGAATTGCCTAACACCTAGGGACGCTTTCCCGTGGCGTCACACCTCACGGTGAGATTGATTGCCACTTTCAACCATTCGGACTAGCTGGAAAGAAAGTCCAAGCCTCCTACCTCGCCGAGCCCCCCTTATGGATCGCCGCCAATTTCTCGCTTCCGCCGCTGCGGTCGGTGCCGGCGTGTGTTGCGGGGAGTCAAACAGCTTGTTCGCAGCGGCGGCTGAAGATGTGTTTGCCCCGCGGCCGCCGGCGTTTAGCGTCATTCCGGTGGTGGGGGACGGAAAGTGGATCTGGACGGAGCCGCCGAAGGAGGGGAAGGGGTATTTGGAGCCGCGGCAGTTTGAGCTTTCGATCGGGATCGAGCTGCAGGGGAAGGGGAATGCCAGCGGGGTGATGGCGACGACTCCCGTGCCGCTCGAATTGCCGGAGCAGAAGGTGGAGGATGTGAAGATCAAGACCGAGGGGTGCGAGGCGGAGATTCGCCAGCTCGCCCCCGAAGCCGGCCAACTCTTTCTGGCGGCAGCGGGGATTGAGAAGGGGCAGAAAGTCATTGCCGAGGCGATCTACAAGCTCACCCTCTTCAAGCAGTATCACGGGTATGAGAAGGAGCAGTTTCCCGCCAAGCAAAAGGGGGTCCCCAAGGAGCTGCGGCTCTATCTCGGGGAAAGCCCCGGCATTCAGTCGCGGGACAAAGGGGTGAAGGACCTGGCCCAGAAAGTCGGCGGGCAGATGGAACATCCGTGGGACAAGGCGAAGGCGTATTACCGCTGGGTCTGGGACAACATCACGGCCCGCATCGGCGCGTACACCAACGTCCTTATCGCTCTCAAGGACCGGGTCGGCGATTGCGAGGAGCGGGCAGCCGTCTTCGTCGCCCTCTGCCGGGCCTCGGAGATTCCGGCCCGCCTGGTCTGGGTCCCCAACCACAACTGGGCCGAGTTCTATCTGACCGACGAGCAGGGGGAAGGGCACTGGATTCCCGCCCACACCTCCGCCTACTCCTGGTTCGGCTGGACCGGAGCCCACGAGCTGGTTCTGCAAAAGGGGGACAGCATCCGCATCCCCGAACTGGCTAAGCCCCAGCGCCTGCTGGAAGACTGGCTGCGCCGCAGCGGCGCCAAGCCGGACGCCCGCTACTTCGCCGACCTCAAACCCCTGCCGCCGAAGGAGAGCGAGAACGCCGACGCTGGCCCCGGCGCGCGGAGCAAGAGCGCCAGCGGCGAATGGCTGCGGCAGGGGAAGTATGCGGAAGAGAAGTTTGTGCGGAGGTAGGCGAGCGGCCTGCGTAAGGTGACCTTACTTCACATCCAGGCAAACAATCTCCTTGTCGTCCCGTAAATAAAGCAAGCCGCCGGAGAGCGCCGGGGCCTGCCGCGTGGTCCCCAGAATCGTGGCGCGGCCGAGTTCTTCATAACCCTTGGGGGAAGCAGCCAGCACAACAAGTTCTCCCTTCATCGTTGTCAGGAAGAGTTTGCCATCGGCGGCGATGAGGTTCCCTTTGCCGAAGCGGGCCTTCTGCCAGGCAGGTTTGCCGGTGGCGGCGTCGATGCAGGCGAAATGCGTGACGGGGCCGGCGCTGCCGACGTTGTCGAAGCCAAACAGGTGGCCGCCGAGCTGAATGGCGGTTTGCCATTCGTTTTTGAAAATCGACTTGGCCCCCTGCGACTCCCAGACCACCGCCGGCTCCTTGCCGGAGACGTCGAGGAGGACGCAGCCGTGGTTTTCGCCGCAGGAGATGAAGACCCGGCCGTCGATGGCGAGCGGCGTGGCGATGTTGCAGTTGAATTCGGTCTCGTAGGGATATCGCCAGAGGAGTTCGCCAGTCCCCGGCTGCACGCCGATAGCGGAGGCTCCGGTGAAGACGACAATTTGCTCCTTGCCGCCGACCTTAAGGAGGGCCGGAGACGAATAGCCGGCTGGATCATCGCCGGCCTTCCAGGCGAGCTTGCCGCTCTTGGTGTCATAGGCCGCGACAGCCGCCCCGGCAGCACCGGGGGTGACAATCACCTGGTTGCCGACGACCAGCGGCGAGCAGGACATGCCGTAATCGGAGGGCATGCCGCCGAGTTCACTGACGGGGTGGTGCTGCCAGAGAATCTTGCCGTCCTTGACCGATGCGGCTATCAGAATCCCTTCCCCCGTGTAGACAAAAACCTGGTCCCCGGCGATGGCCGGCGTGCCGCGGGGGCCGTTCCCCATTTGGTTCTCGTACTCAGGGGCGAGCGGTGTTTCCCACAGGGACTTGCCGGTCTTGGCATCCAGGGCCAGCAGCCATTGCTTGCCGTCCTTCTGCACCAGGGTCATCGCCTTGCCACTGCTGATGGCGATGCCGGACATCCCGACACCCCCCTTCACCCGCCAAACTTCCTTTGGCCCGTCTTTGGGCCAGCTCTTCATCAACCCCGTCTCCGCCGAAATCCCATTCCGCGCCGGCCCCAAAAACTGCGGCCAATCGGCAGCGGAGGAGGCGGAGACGGCAAGGGCGAGTAGGAGCGAGGCAATGGTGGATTTCATGGGGAAGGTCCTGGGGAATGTGCGAGTCGTTTCGGCGCGATTGCGAACAAACACCGGCTGTGTCCGGAGTACTCTGTACTTGATACTAAGTACTCCGTACCTCTTACCGCCGTACCCATCGCTCGCGTTTCACGCTGATGTGCCTAACGGTGACTAAATCCTACCCGTTTGGCAACAGCAGATGGGTAAATAGAGTGTAACGACTTTGCTCCGGCAGCTCTTGACTCAGATCGCGGCTCATCACTTCTTCGGACGCGCGTAATGATAGACCGTCTTGCTGTCGTACTCGATGGTGAGACTCGCATCGTCCAGTTGCAGGAGTTTCACTTTGGTTTCCTTGCCGATGTCCTCGTCGCTCTCAGAAGCCTTGCAGGTCAGAACCAGGGTCGGGGGAAGCGCATCCCATCGGACCTTCCAAGTCCCGGCAGTCTCATCTCCCCCCGGTCCAAATCCTTTTAGCTCATAGGTTCCATCCGCATTGAAGAGATACCTACCCGAACACCCTTCCTGCCCCTGCCAGGCCCCGAGCATGATCCGCTCCAGCGCCACAAGTTCCTTCCCCGGCCCTTTCGCGGGGGGCTCGGCCGACACCAATTGAACCAGTCCGACCATGAGCACGGCCGCAGACGGAACGAGAAATGTCTTCATGGGAATCTCCTGGCAGAAAACGGGAGCAGCCATATTCTTAGACGAATTGGAAGAGTCCACAGATTCCGCAGATGAACGCAGATTTGTGATCAGGAAGGAGCCGGTGCATTCCCATCTGCGTAATCTGCGAAATCTGTGGACGATTTCTGCCGACTGCCTACCGCCCACTGCCTACTACCTCATCGGCTCCGCCCGGTTCGCCATTGGCTCGGTCTTATCCACTGACCGAGGCTTAATCGTGACGTTGACGATGCCGACGGCATGCCCCTCGGGGCCTTCCACAAAGATGCGAACATGAGCGGGGCCGCGAGCTTCTGCGGGGATGATGAGATCGTGGGTGAACCTGGCGGGGACTTCGCCGTTTATCTGAACTTCCAATTCCTTGCGAAGCCAGATCTGATCGTTGGCTTGCTCGTAAACTCCCTGCCAGGTGGCGAGGCCGGCATTGGAAGGATCGAAGTGGTCGCGGGGAATCGCATTCACTTTGGGAAAATCCCGCCGCGAGAGAAGTTCGATCGTGACATTGCCGGCAATCGGAGATTCCCCGGTCAGTTCCAATTTGCCCCCCGGCGTCGGTTCTCCTTGCAGTTCCAGCTTCACTTCCCGCGGATAGGCGAGCTTGAGGTTGGGGTCCCCCATCAGGTTGAACAGTAGGAGATGCTCCTGCCGTTCCTGGGCGAGCATGGCCCGGGCGGGGCTGAGGATGCTGGCCATGGCGTCGAGCAGTATCCGGTTGGGGCGCTGCGGCAGAGTTTTCTCGTCCAGCACCATGACCATGTTCCGCTTGGTGTGCAAAATCGCTTCCCCAAGCGTGGCCGGCTTGTGCTTGAAATATTCGTCGAGCATTTCCGAACTCATCACCGCCATGGCATACGGCATGGTCACCCGCGAGCCGCCGTAGACGGCGACGGGGCCGCCGGGGGAGCGGAGCATCTCTTCCGCCAGGCAATCTTCGCCGCGGTCGTAGGCCGCGGTGTAGCAAGCGAGCATGATGGCGATGGGGCTGCCGTTTTCCGCCTGCAGCTTGTTGCAGTCGTCGCAGTTGAAAATGTGAAACTGGGAGCCGGGGACCTGCACCCGGTCCAGGCCGGTCGGCTGACCGTGGCCGATGTAGACCCAGAAGAGGCACCCTTCGTTGTGGCGGGCGACAGCCGTCTCGTGAAAGCGGCGGGGATCGGGGCAGAAGGCACTCCGCCAACTGCCGAACGTCATGTTGGTTTGATAGGCGGGGGGAATGCCGTCGGTGAGAAGCTTTTTGGTCGACGTTTCAATCGCTCCGTCGAGCACTCCCCCAAAGCCGCCGACGCCGGCGACAAAATTCACCCGCTGCCGCCAGAGGCCGTGGTTCTGCGTTTTCTCGTATGCCAGGATTTTGTCGACAACGCGGGTCAGCTCTTTGCTGGTATCCACGGGAAGGCGGCCGATGGCAAGGTCTGGCACTTCGTCGTCATCCAGATCGGCATACCAGTTGTCGGTGCCGATCTCCGGCTCGGACCCGAACTTCACATTCACCTTCGCCTTCGCCCGATGAGCCGGCACACAGCGAGCACGAACCGCGGGATCCCCCTCGGCTGCCGGCTCCGCGTCGCCGACGAGCAGAATCGCCTTCAGCTTCCCGCTCTTGGCGGAGCTGCGAATGGATTTGCGAATCTCGTCCGCGGACCAGGTATTCGGGACATAGAGAAACCGATGCCCCTGCGCATGGCGATGTGCTAGCAGCGGATTCAGTGCCGGAACAAACTCCTTCGGGCAGACCACGATGGTATCCGCCGCCACGGGCATCGGCGCAGCAGTCGCAGCGGGACCCTCGGCAGCCAGGAGCGTCAGCAGAAAAATCAAGGTCGGCACGGCAAGCCTCTCGTTCGACTTTACGGGATTATACCGGGTGCGGAGTCTACTCGCTAATAAACGGGCCGGGCAATGCGAAAAATGGGTGCGGAGGAAACCGCCGGTCGCGGTCGGCAATGTCACAGCCATCGCCGCCGTGGCCATGGAATAAAGGGGTTGTTAGCCTCACGGCGGTCCCCCAAAGACCGGTCTAACGGCACAACCTCCGCCTTAAAGGATTGCCGGCAAACGACTTGTGATAGGAACGGCCCGAACGTTCCCGACTACAGTGCGCTTGTCTCTTTCCGTTGCTCCAGTGATAATGAAAGGCGAAGAAAGAAATGATTTCGCAGCACGCCCAGGCAGTTGCCACTATGTCCGAGCCTTTCGATCCTTATCGCAAGTGGCTCGGCATCCCGCCCAAGGACCAGCCCCCGAACCACTATCGGCTGCTGGGGATTGCCCATTTCGAAGATGATCCGGACGTCATTGAAAACGCGGCCACGCGGCAGATTGCCCATGTAAGAACTTATCAGTCTGGAAAGCACTCTGCCGAGTCCCAAAAACTTCTCAACGAATTGACCTCGGCCAAACTCTGTCTGCTGCAAGCGGAAAGGAAAACGACGTACGACGACAAGTTGCGGGCCAAGCTGGCTGCGGAAGGGAAGCTTTCTTCGGACAACCTGTTGGTGACCTCGGAAGTGATGGAGGAGCCGCCTGCTTACGATGATGCGCCGGTGGAAGAGTTTCCCGAGCCCAAGCGGAATTCTCTCCGCTGGAAGACCGAGACCGAAGAGGCTGGATCCGCCGAGCCCCCGATTGTCCCGATTCCGATGCCTCCCGGGTCTGCCGTCGCCGCTCCCCCGCGGCTTTCCCCTTCGCTGCCGCATGCTCCCGCGCCGCTGATGGTGAGTGGACCGAGCCGCGCGGCGTATCGGCCGAAAAAGTCGTCAAGCGCTGCGGCACCCCTGATCATTGGCATGGTGGCGCTGGTGCTGGTGGTCGGTGGCGGCATCACGGCGGTCGTGCTGAGCGGCGCGCTCTCCGCGAAGCCGGCGGAAAAGCAACCGAAGAAGGCCGTGGTGACTCCGACGAATTTTCCCATCGGCACTGGCACGAAAGAGAAGAAGGAAACATCCAGCATTACGCGACCAACCCCCAAACCATCACGCCCGGAGCGAGAACATCGCCCTGAAACGTCGTCCACCGAGACACCGCGCCCTGAACATCCGCAGAAACCGTTTGACAGGGGAGCCATCGAGGACGAAGTGCGGCAGGCGCTGTTTCTTGGCCGGCAAGCGCTGGAGAAGCGGGACGCGGACAATTGCAAAATGCATGTGGTGACAGCGGAGAATCTGCTCGTCGCCCATTCCGAGGTCGATTCCAAGCTCCAGGAGCAAGTCCAATTGCTAAGAGAGTTGCTCACGCTGAATGATGAATTTTGGGCAATTGTTCGCGACGCCGCCATCAACGGTAAAGTGCCCCTGGGGGAGAAGCTCAAGTTTCGCAAGGAGGAGTTCGAGCTTGTAAAGCATGAGGGGGACCAGGTCACCTACAAGCTGGGAGAGAAAGAGGAGACGCACCCGCTGCTGGAAATGAGAGCCAAAGCCGCCTTGGCGCTTGCGTTTCATAGCACCAAGGAAGATGAGGCCAAGCGATTGAACATGCTTGCGTTTTGCATGATCGATAAGCGGGCTCACGACGAACGATTCGACCACAACTGGGCCAAGAATCTCTATACCCGTCTCGCCCTTGACGGCCACACCAACGGCAAGCTGGCCCGCGAGCTCGGCGTGGCCGAGAAGCCCGATCCGGAGAAGACGAAGATCCCCGAGGATGAAGACATGCCGGCAAAGAAGTCGAATCCGAAATCCGAAATTCCAAATCCGAAATCCTAAATCCAAATGGCTTCCGCTTACGACACGCTTTGCCGACTAACCCGCGAGACTGCCCTGCTACAGTCCATCGAAGCTCTCATCGGCTGGGACGAGCGGACTTATATGCCGCTGGCAGCGGGGGAGTATCGGGCGGAGCAGATGACGTATCTCGCCGGCATGATCCACCAGCGGCGGACCGACCGGCGGATTGGAGAACTCTTGTCCGAGCTGGTTACCAGCCCGCTGATGAAGGACAAGCATAGCGACGAGGCGACGACCATCCGCCAACTCCGGCGGGATTACGAGAAGCAAGTCAAGCTGCCGCAGGCGCTGGTCGAGGAATTGACCCGGGCCAGCGTGCTGGGGCAACAGGCCTGGGTCGAGGCCCGCAAGAATGACGACTTTCCTTCGTTCGCCCCGCACGTCAAAAAGCTGTTTGAACTCAAACGCCAGCAAGCGGCAGCGCTCGGCTTCACGGGTCATCCCTATGACGCGCTGCTCGACGACTTTGAGCCCGATGCCAAGACAGCCGACGTCGCCAAAGTCCTCGCCGATTTGCGGAAGGATCTGGTGCCGCTGGTGAAGGCCATCGCGGAGGCCCAGAAGCGGCCCGATGCGAGCATCCTGACTCGAAATTATCCCGCTGCCGGCCAGGAAGCCTTCGGCAAGGCGGCAGCGGCGGCCTGTGGATTTGACTTTCATCGCGGACGCCTGGATGTGACCCATCATCCGTTTTGCAGCGGCATGGGACCGCACGACTGCCGCATCACCACCCGTTACGACGAGCAGTTCTTTCCTTCCGCGCTGTTCGGCACGTTGCACGAAGCGGGGCACGGCATGTACGACCAGGGGTTGCGGCCGGAACTCTACGGCTTGCCCCCGGGCTCCTACGTTTCCCTCGGCATCCACGAGTCGCAGTCCCGGATGTGGGAAAATCTCGTCGGCCGCAGTCGGGCCTTTTGGCAATTCTTCTTTCCGAAGTTCAAGGAGACCTTTGCCTCGGCTCGCGACGTCTCGCTGGATGACTTTTACTTCGCGATCAACGGCGTGCAGCCGTCGCTCATCCGCGTGGAAGCGGACGAAGCGACCTACAACTTGCACATCATCGTCCGGTTCGAACTGGAGCAAGCGCTGCTGAGTGGCGACTTGCCGGTGGACGATCTCCCCGGAGCTTGGCGAGACAAGTACCAGCAATATCTCGGCGTCAAACCAGCCGACGACGCCGACGGCTGCATGCAGGACATTCACTGGTCGGCGGCATTGATCGGCTACTTCCCGACGTACTCGCTCGGCAACCTTTACGCGGCTCAGTTTTTTGAGAAGGCAGACAAGGATCTCGGCGGACTGGCGGCTCAATTCGCTTGCGGCGATTTCACGCCTCTCAAGGAATGGCTGCAGCGGAACATCCATCACCGCGGCCAGTGCTACACGGCCGCGGAGCTCGTTCAACTTGTCACGGGGGAACCCCTCAGCCATGCCCCACTGATCCGCCACCTCCGCGGCAAGCTGGAGCCGCTGTATGGATTGGCGTGACGCCGACTGCCGCGGCCTTATCGTCGCGGAGCGGCTCCGGGGATGTGTCCGCCACCCGGCACCGGCCCGGGCATCGGCATCTTCCCGCCGGCCGGTCCACTCTCCGGCAACCCAGCCGCTTCGCGGAGCATCTTGAGGACGTTCTCGACCTCTTTGTGCGTGCGAGCATTGTGGTTGATGACAATGAGGCCCTTGTATTCGGAGATGGTGCCGAAGCCTCCCATGTCCTGCCACGAGTCCTGCTTGACGGCCGTGGTGATGAGGTGCATCAGGCGCTCAGCCCGGATTTCCTCTTCGGTAAGAGCGGGGCCGCCGGTTCCCATTCCACCCCCCATCGGTACCCCGGGCATTCCGCCTCCCACGCCGCCCGGCATTCCACCGCTACCGCCACCTCCACCAGCCGGTGGTGCGATACCGCCGCCAATACCGAACTGCGGCTGAATTCCCTTGGAAATTTCGCGGCTTCCTTCCTCAGCATTGAAGAACCCGCCACCTTTGTTTTTGTTGCTCGTCTTGGGTGGTGCACTGGGACTTCCTGCCGCACCCGGCACATCAAGGCGGGGGACGCCTTCATCATTCGGCTTCGGCTTGCGGTCAGGAGCGCCTTCACCAGTCGGCCGGCCGGGAACCTCGAAGATCGTGTCGGTGCCAGGGCCGCCCATCAAAACTCCGCCGGTGGGAACCGGCGAGGCCATCGCCAGGAGATCGCGGCAGTTGTAGACCTTGACTTCGCTTGCGCCGGAAAGTGCGTCCGCCGTGGAGATGATGAGAATCCCATCCCGCTCCACATAGGCCAGTTGCTGATCGCCGGCTTGTTCCAGAACGAGATCGAGCACTGTATCCACACGGATGCTTTTCAGGCTGATGCTGATCGGTGCGTCAAGCGAGATCTCCGTCGCACTGATGGCTTTGCGGTTGACGTAAATCTGAATCTCCGCGCGCTGTTGCAGGTCCTCCAGGAGTTCCTTAAACGGAACTTCGAGATAGTCCGCGTCGATCCGCTGCGCGAGCTTCTGCTCGATGGACTGTTCTATTTTGGCTTCGGCCTTGGCCAGAACTCCGCCCCCCCCCGCAGGTCCGCCGCCGGGTACCGCGGGCTTCTCCTCGGTCTGCGCCACCGCTTGCGGAACCTTGACTTTGCCTCCCTCAGGCCAAAACGCCACGCCCAGCAGCACTGCCGCGGCGAGGCCCACTACCGAAACTGTTCCGATTCTCATGATCCACCTCTTTCTGCGCCCCTGAACTATGGAAACAAGCTGCGCGGCCAACCCAGCCGCGTCGCCGAATTCTTCGAGAGCCAATTTGATCGCTTCTTGGCGCGGCATGCCGCGAGAGAGCAGTTCCTCCAGCCTGTCCTCCATGTGCGCGCGGAATTCCTCCGCCACCTGCTCCCGCTGCTGCGGTGCAATCCGCAGCAGGCGGCAGAGAAGCGAGAGATAGTTGTCGAATTCTTGCTGGGACATGGGAGGAGGAAGAAATGACGAAGTCCGAATGACGAATAATAGAGTTAGCCACTGGCTCCTTCGGTGCGCAAACCGGCCAGCGACAGGATCTGCTGGATACACTGAGCATAGTCCGACCACTCGGCGGCCTGCGCGGTAAGCCGTTTTTTTCCGGCAGCGGTAAGTTCGTACCACTTCCGCTTGCGGCCGGTGGAATCGTCCCACGAGCTGCGGATGAGCTTCTCTTCTTCGAGCTTGTGGAGGAGCGGGTACATCGTGCCGGCTTGCAGATCGACGCGCGCACCACTGGTTTCGCGCACTTGCTTCTGGATCAGATAGCCATATTTCTTGCCGCCGGCCAGGACCGAGAGAATCATCAGGTCCAAGCTGCCGCGGAGCAGATCGTGTTCAAACTTAGCGGACATGAGAGCATCACCTTCCTAAGATGCCCTATGTATAGCTTGGCGATATATAGCGTGTCAATAGCTCGAATGGAAATTCTCGAAAGTCGACCTTTGTCAGTCGGCGATGGGGCGAAACTTGCCCGACTGCAAGAATTCCGCCACCTGTTCCGCGGTCTCCTTCCGCCAGATCAGCGACGAGTGCATGCCGGGAAGGACGATGTGCTCCTTCTCGGTCGGCAGATGGGTGCGGGGCTCGGCGACGAGAAAGTCATTGCGAGCCGCGATGATGCCGATGTCCACCTTCTCCGGCGGCGGGAGCGTGGCGACGAAACTGCGGACTTCGTCGGAGAGTTGCACCAGCGGCGGACAAAGCCGGCCGAGCACCGGCGCGAGCGAGCGGGCGACATGGGAGCCCGTATTAGGGGGAGCCAGCATCACCATCCGCCCCATCTTGGCGGGGATGCGGCTGGCGAGCGCCAGTCGAGCGACGATCCCACCCATGCTGTGCGTGATGAGATGTATCCGCTCCACCGCCGGGTCGTCGTCGAGCTGTTGAAGCTGCTCCGTCATCTGCTGGGCGTGGCGCTCAATGCGGAACCAGAGGCTCGAGTACTTCCAGTTGATGACCCGGCCGAACTGCTTTTTCAGGCGACGGGCGAGCGGCGACATCACCAGCCAGTGGGCACCCAGGCCGTGAATGAGAATCAGGGCGTGAGAATTTTGGGAGGACATGAACTACAAAACGGCAGCGATAGCGTCGCACAAGGCCTGCATGTTATTCGCCGTCATCCCGGCAACATTGATGCGTCCGCCATTGCCGACGACATAAATCGCGTGCTTCGAGCGGAGCTCATCCACTTGAACATTGGAAAGTCCCGAGAAACTGAACATCCCCCGCTGGCGAGTGATGAACGAAAAATCGTGCTTCGGCGCTTTGGCCTTCATCGTCTCCACGAACAGCTTTCGCATCTCGTGGATGCGCGAACGCATTGCGGCGACTTCCTGGTCCCATTGCTGGCGAAGCTTCGCGTCGCCGAGGATGGCGGCCACAATCGCTCCGCCATGCGTCGGCGGGTTGGAATAGTTCGTCCGAATGCTCACGCGCACCTGGCTGAGCGCCTTCTGTGCCTCATCAGCAGTGCCGGCAACGAGCGTGAGCGCGCCGACCCGCTCGCCATACAGGCCAAAGTTTTTGGAGAAGGAACTGCAGACGAGAAGCTCCGAGTTCAGCTTGGAGAGCTCACGGAGACCGACAGAGTCTTCTGCCAGTCCGTCACCGAACCCCTGGTAGGCAAAGTCTACAAGCGGCAGCAGCTTCCGCTCGGCCATGACCTTGGCGATATGGATCCACTGCTCCGGCGTGGGATCGATTCCGGTTGGATTGTGGCAGCAGGCGTGCAGCAGAACGATATCGCCGGCTGGAATCTGGTTCAGCGAGGCGAGCATCGCGGGAAAGTCGAGTCCCTGTCCGGCGGCATCGATGTAGGCATAGGTCTCCACCTTTTGTCCGGCAGCAGAGAAGATGGCGGGATGGTTCGCCCAGGTCGGCTTGCTCACCCAAACTTTGGCCGCGGGAAAATGCTTCTTCAGCAAGTCAGCCGCCACTCGCAGCGCTCCAGTTCCCCCCGGAGTCTGAGCCGTCACCGCCCGGCCGCCAGTAAGAATCTCGTGCCCCGCTCCAAACAGCAGCTCTTGCACCCGCGAGCCGTAATCGGCCAGTCCCTCAATCGAGAGATACCCCTTGCTCTTCTCCCGCTCCAAAAGCTGCCGCTCCGCGTCCTTCACGCTGGCCAGGATGGGGGTCTCCCCCGCCGCGTCCTTATAGACCCCCACGCTGAGGTTGATTTTTTTGGGATTGGGGTCCTTCTTGAAGGCCTCTCCCAGGCCAAGGATGGCGTCGGGCGGGGCCAGCGGCAGAGCGTCAAACATTGCAGGTCAAAAGTAGGGTGTATGAGCGATAGCGGAATACACGCGGAGGAGACAACCAACTCACAGGACCGGACGCGGCTTACGCGTGCATTTCGTGAAACTCATGCACCCTACAGCGGCGAAATCCCCTGCGGCTGGACAGCCGACGGAAAGAGAATTATCCTAGCCTCACAGCTTTTTTGCCGTAAGGCCCCGCCCTGTTTGACTTGTTCCGCCTGCCGCGGCTCCCCTCCCTCCTGACGAACACCTTGTATGGCCCGGCGTAAAATCGGCATCTGGCTTATCGGCGCGAAAGGGGGCGTGGCCACCAGCGTCACCGTCGGCCTCGTCGCTCTCCGCAAAGGACTCGCCGGCAACTCCGGCCTAGTCACGCAGCTTCCCCTTTGTGCCAACCTGGACCTGGCTCAATGGCCGGACTTCGTTCTCGGCGGGCACGAAATCCGCCAGACGACGCTCCACGAAGCCGCCCTGCTCCTGGCGAGCAACAACCACGCCCTCGACTCTGATCTCATCGCCAAGTGCAAGCCGGAACTCGACAAGATCGACAAGAACACGCGCGACGGGACGCTCTTCAACGTCGGCCATCGGATTGAAGACTTCGCCACCGACGACCTGAAAAAGCGAGCCGGCAAAGAGACTCCCCGCGCCGCCATTGAGCGGATCCAGGCGGACCTGAAGGAGTTTGTGCAGTCCAACAAGCTCGACCAGCTCATCGTCGTCAACCTCGCCTCCACCGAACCACCGGTGGACGAAGCGACGATTCCTACGAAATGGAAAGACCTCGCCAAGCTCCTGGAGAAACCCAAGAAGTGCAGCCTCGGCGCCAGCAGTCTCTACGCCATCGCCACGCTGGAACTCGGCTATCCGTTCATCAACTTCACGCCTTCGCTTGGCAGCGCTCCAGCCGCCATTTGCGAGTTGGCGATTGAGAAGGACACCTGCCACATGGGGCACGACGGCAAAACGGGGGAGACGCTGATGAAGAGCGTGCTGGCCCCCATGTTTGCCGCCCGCAACCTGCAAGTGATGAGCTGGGTGGGGCACAACATCTTCGGCAACATGGACGGCAAGGTGCTGGACGACCCAGCCAACAAAAAAACCAAGGTCCGGAGCAAGGACCACCTGCTGCAGCAAATCCTCGGCTACCCGCCGCAGACGCTCGTCACCATCGAGTACATCGAAAGCCTCGGCGACTGGAAAACCGCCTGGGACCACATCCACTTCAAGGGCTTCCTCGGCACGCCGATGACCCTACAGTTCACCTGGCAAGGTTGCGACTCCCTCCTCGCCGCCCCCCTCGTCATCGACCTCGTCCGCCTCACCGAATGCGCCCATCGCTACGGCGAGCGCGGCCTCCTCACCGTCCTCGCCAGCTTCTTCAAGAGCCCCCTCGGAATCGGCGAGAATGACTTCGTGAGGCAGTTTCAGATGTTGGAGGCGTGGGTGAAGAAGGTAGGATAGGCCTTCAGTCTCCTCGAAAGACTCATTCTTCTTCTGACGCTTCCCACGCCTCGCTGCGCCGCCGCTCAAAGTCATCCATTATTAGCTTGTGTTCATGTCGCACAGGGTAATAACGTTTTCCCGGTATCGTTGCGATGAGCGGTGCGTAGATCGTGCGGGCTGCACAATGCAAATTCGTGTTGAAGCTGAATATGACCAGGTAGTGTCCTGGCTCACCGGGAGGCACAAGGTCAAACGTGTATGGAAGTGCCCGATACGCCAGAAATGAGCTGATGTAGAGAATCAGCAAAGCCGCGCCGATTGCCAGTGTTCGCTTGAACGTCATATCTTCAATCTACCGTTCAACTCGACATGCAGCAATGTAGAATTGACACCCAGTCAGCCATCACGGCGTATAATGACACTATCAAGATTAACCACTCCTCCCGCGCACCCCGAGTCACTTCCATGTTGACTTATAAAGCCGCCTACCAGTTTGTCGATGGCGGTGTTCACGCCCATGTCGTGGACTTTCCGGGGGCGATTACTTGCGGCTCTGATCTGGCCGAGGCGCGGCGACTGCTGGCGTCAGCTCTGCGCGATCTGGCCGAATTGTGCCTGGAGCGTGGGGAGTTGCTCCCCGTTCCCAACCCCTCCCAGTCCGATTCCGAAGCAGACTTGGAAGAACCACTCTACCTCCATCTGCGTGCCAGCACCTCGGTCGAGGTGGTCCCATCGGGTGTAGTAGTGGCATGAAGCGGCGAGAATTAATTCGGCACTTGCGTAAGCATGGATGTGTGCTGGCGCGAGAGGGCTCGGATCATTCCATCTGGGAGAACCCGGCAAACGGTCATCGCACTGCGGTCCCGCGACACCGGGAGATTTTGAACCCGACAGCTCGTGCAATCTGCCGCCAACTCGGGATTCCAGACCCGTAGTCTACGAGCCGAAGCATGGTCGGTCGCTACGATAGGAAATGACGATGGCAAAGAAACTAAAACCTATTCATCCTGGCCAGCATCTGCGGGAAGACTTTATGAAGCCGCTGGGCCTTTCCAGCAATGCACTGGCCCGCGCTCTAGAAGTCACCCCCGCTCGCATCAATGAAATCTTGCGCGAGCGGCGGGGCATCACCGCGGATACGGCGCTGCGGCTCGCCCGTTTTTTCGGTACTGACGCGCAAAGCTGGTTGAATCTCCAGAGCCACTACGACATCCAGTGTGCCGAAGATGCAGCGGGCCGAGCGATCAAGCGCATTCGCCCGTGTCAGACTGTCGGAAAGACGGCGATGGCTTAAGCTGACGAATGGCGAGCCGAGATTGACGCGTCGGCGTAAGTCGGGCTAGCACTTCATTTTCCCGCGGATTGAGCCTGCGCCCGCGAAGCACGGCTAGCAAGGGAGTTCTCTTGACGCCTCTCGCGTCATTCAGGTACAAGTCCCCGGTTTTCTTTCGGCCCGTTTCTCTGAAACTCGGCGATAGAGGCTGCGCATGCGCCAAGACGGCGCAGCGATAAGACGGCACGAATCAAGGACGGTTCTCTGTGGCCCACGAGCCAGCCAGCGCGACGCATGCTCCCGAAGCTTCGGCCACTAAGCCGTCGCTCGTCGGGCGGATCCTTGCGCCGCTGCTCATCGTCCGCAAACAGCCGGTGCGGGCGGCACTCGTTGGTCTGCCGGTCGCCATTATCGGCGGGCTGGTCCTCTGGTATTCACTTTTTTCCGGCAAGAGTGCCGAGAAAGCGACACTGGAACTCGCGCTTGCTAAACTCGAAGCTCATGAAAATGACGAGGCCCGCCGCATCGCGGCTGAGGTGCGGACCGGGAAGGATGAGTCGTTCACCAATGTCGGCGGCGCGTTCTTTGTCCTCGGCGCGGTGATGGCCGAAGACGCCAAGGAACATGAGAACGCCCACGAACGGCTGACGCTGCATCTCATCGCTTCCCGTTATCTGGAAGAGTCCCGCATTCGGGGCTTTCCCGCCGGACATGAAAAGCAAGGGCTCCTGCTGCTCGGCCGGTCGCTGCATCATGGCGGCCGATTTCAAGCGAGCATTCCGGTTCTGAAAGAAGCTCTCGCTCACAATCCATCCGCGAAGGGGGAGATTCTGTATCTCCTCGCCGACGGCTATCTGCATCTCACGCCGCCGAACCTGGAGCAAGCCTCCACCCAGGCCCGCCGGCTGCTGGCGGAAAAGCATCTGCCGCAAGGGGAGCGTGATAGCGGCCTCTTACTCCAAGGGAAGATTGCTCTCGCCCAGGGGAAGTTCGACGATGGAAGGAGAGCTCTCGAAAAAATCGGCCCAAAATCAAGTATTCACTCCGCGGGCGTGCTCCTTTCCGCTCGCCTCCTCTGCGAAAGACTGTTCGCAGCCGAAGGGAATCCTTCGGCCCAGGATCAGGCGGCGCTCGAAAAGACCTTGAAAATCCTCGCCGACCTCGCCAAGCAAAGCCGCATTTCGACGGAAGCACAAACACAGGCCGAACTCCTCACTGCTCTCTGCTTGGAGTTGCTAGGCAAAGCCCCGGAGGCGATCGCTCAGTACGGCCAAGTCCGTAATTCCCGCTTTGGATCTCCCGAAGCTGTCGCCGCCGCCTTCTACGAAGGAGCCTTCTTGCTTCGCAGCGGCAAAGTCGAAGAATCGGTTGCACTCTACAAGAAAGGGCTCACCGAGGCGGGGCCCGCGGAGACCTACCACAACGATTGGCTGCCGCGGCAGACTCTGGAAGATCGACTCCAGCAAGCGATTGGGAAGTTGCTCGCCGCTAATCACTTCGCCGAAGCCGAAGAGTTGGCTGCGTCGCTCACCCCGCTTTTCCCCGAAGAACTCTCTTACTTCTGGCGAGCCAAAGTGGAACATGAATGGGGAACGCACCTGCGGCTGAACAGAAGCCAGGGACATGCGCCGACAAACACCCATTCCGATCACGCCACGAAAGCAGAGCATACTACTCCTACGTCACACGCACCGCAGAGTAGCGAACATCAAGCCCGCGAGCACTTCCGCAAAGCCGGTTCCCACTTTGAACGCCTCGCGAAGCTGCGCATCGCCACGAATTATTATCTCGATGACTTGATGGATAGCGCACGCGACTACCTCGCCGGCCAGTCCTACTCGCAGGCCATCCAAGTTCTTCGCGCATTTCTAAAGGAAGATCCAAACAGTGGCCAGGAAGAGGCGCTGGCTGGCCTGGGAGAGGCGCTGCTGGCGATTGGGGAGTCAAAAGAAGGGCTTGAAGTGCTGGAGGGGGCAATCGCTGCCTATCCCCGGCATCCGGCGACGTACCGGGCTCGCTTGCTGGCGAGCCTCGGGTATGAGGAGCTCGGCAATGTCGCCCAGGCCCGCAAGCAATTGATCGACAATCTCTATAACTTCTCTCTCACGCCGGAAAGCAACGACTGGCGGGATTCCATCTTCCTGCTGGGTCGGCTCGTGTATCAGGAAGCCTTGGCTCACGAAGCCAAGAGCCGCGAGCTGGGAGTTGATCTCACCCTTCTCGAATTCCGGAAGCCGGGGCTGAAGGAGTTGGAACTGGCGGAAGGACTGTTTCAAGAAGCGGCCCGCATTCTGGAAGAAGCGGTGGAGCGCTATCCGTCAGCTCCGCAGACCGTGGAGGCCCGGTATTTCCTGGCGGATACCCATCGCCTGGCTGCCCGTTGGCCAAGGAAGCGATTGGAGGGAACGGCCATTGAAGCGACCCGCGGGACGCTCACCCTCGAAATGAAAGCGGAGCTCGCCGCGGCACTCCGAGAATATGCGCTGCTCATCGAAAAACTGGGGGCCGTCCGTGATGGAACGGCCAGTGAAACGGAGCGAGACATTCTGCGAAACAGCTACTTTGCCCGTGCCGACGTGCTGTTCGACGAAGGAAAGTTCAGCGAGGCCCTGGCCGCGTACTCCGCCGCCACCAGCCGTTATCAGCATGAGCCGGAGGCGCTGGAAGCGTATGTGCAAATCGCCGCGTGCTATCGCCGCCTGGGCCGCAATGTGGAGGCTCGCGGGACCTTGGAACAAGCCCGTGTGGTTCTGACCCGAATGAAGCCCGAGACGAATTTCACCAAAACAACTCCTTACAGCCGCGAGGAATGGACGCGGCTGTTGACCTGGCTGAGCGCCCTCTAGATGCAACTCAACATGGAATCGGAACGCCTGGCACAACTCGCCCTTTGCAAGCTGCAGATCATGCAGCTCTTGCGGAAGCTGGCTGCGCAGCAACTGGACGTCATTTCCGGTGGAGATATGACGAATCTCCTCAAGCTGTTGGCGGCCAAGCAGACGGTGATGGACCAGCTCGCCAAAGTCGAGCAGCAGCTCGATCCCTTCCGCGGCCAGGATCCGGAGACGCGCGATTGGCCCTCGACGGCCGCCCGCGAAACCTGCCAGCGGAACGTGGAAAGCTGCAATGAACTGTTGACGGACATCATGCGGCTGGAAAAACAGGCTGAATTGGAGATGGTTCGCCGCCGGGATGATGCCTCCGTCCGGCTGGCTGGAATGCACGGAGCGAGCGAGGCTCGCCACGCCTATGTCGCCGCGGCTGCCGCCACGGGACTGGATTTGAGCACGGAAGGGTAAGCAATGACCGCAACCGAAAACCGCATTGCCGACGTCGATATGCAGACGATCCTGTCGGCTTGGAATGAAGCCACCGACCGGCTTCGCCGCACACACGAAACCCTCCGGGACGAAGTCCGTCGGCTCACCGACGAATTGGAAATCAAGAACCGCGAGCTGGCCCGCAAGAATCGACTGGCCGACTTGGGACAGATGGCCGCGCATGTCGCTCACGAGGTCCGGAACAGCCTCGTCCCGATGAAGCTTTATCTGAGCCTCCTCAACCGGCGACTCTCGGACGACTCCGGCAGCCAGGACATTTTTGAAAAAATCAGCTCCGGCTTCGTCGCCCTGGAAGCGACCGTCAGCGATCTGCTCAACTTCTCTGCCGAGCGCGACCCGCAGCGTAAGGATGTGGATGTGGAGGCTCTACTGAACGAAGTCTTTGAAACCTTTGCTCCGCAGCTCGAAGCTCAAGGGATCGCTACGCATATCGATGCCGACCCGCATGCCATGATCTACGCCGACCCGGATATGCTCCGGCGGGCAATCATCAATCTGGTGCTCAACGCCTTGGACGTGATGCCCGGAGGCGGTGAACTGGTGATGACCGCCTGCCAGACCCGCCGCGGCCTCGAAATCGAAGTCGCCGACAGCGGCCCGGGAATCACTTCTGGCACGCTGCCGCGACTGTTTGAACCGTTCTTCACCACAAAAGGTGCCGGCACCGGCCTGGGCCTCGCGATTGTCGAACGGATTGCCGCGGCTCACGGTGGCATCGTCTATGCCGCCAATTGCCCCGAAGGGGGCGCCGCGTTCACGCTCTGTCTACCGACCACGCACAACGTCTCGCTGCTGAGGGCCGCCGCATGAACAACTCCAAACGAACTTCGCTGACTGGAAACATTCTGGTGGTGGATGACAACACCCGGGCCCGCCAATCGATGGCCGACGTGCTGCGAGCCGCCGGGCACGAAGTGCAGGCGTGCGCCAGTGCGATCGAGGCTCTGAGAGGGCTGGATAAGAACAGCTTTGACGTGATCATCACGGACTTGCAGATGCCGGGGATGAACGGGCTGGAGTTCATCCGGGCGCTCGAAGAGCGGAAGGTGGATTCGCAGGTCGTCATGGTGACCGCTTTCGCCTCGGTCAGCTCCGCGGTGGAAGCGATGCGGCATGGGGCGTTCGACTACATCGAAAAACCGTTTGACGTGGAGCAATTGGAACAGCTCGTGGAACGAGCGCTGCGGCAGGCGGAACAGGAAGGGAAGCGGTCGAGCATTCCCGCCTCCAATGTCGCGTGGCAAGGAATGATGATCGGCAACAGCCGCGGGATGCAAACGCTGCGGGAACGGATCGCTCAAGCCGCGCCGACCGATGAAACCGTGCTGATTTGCGGCGAAAGCGGCACCGGCAAGGAACTGGTCGCCCGCTGCCTCCATGCCGCCAGCCGGCGAAGTGGGCGGGCGCTGGTCAGCCTCAACTGCCCGGCTCTTTCACCTCAATTGATGGAAAGCGAGCTATTCGGACACGAAAAAGGGGCCTTCACCAGTGCCGACGCTCCGCGGGTCGGCCGGTTTGAGTTGGCCGAAGGGGGAACGATTCTGCTGGACGAAATCACGGAAATTGAACAATCCTTGCAAGCGAAGCTGCTGCGGGTTTTGCAAGAGCGGAGCTATGAACGAGTCGGTTCCAGTGAATCGAAGCGGGCGGACGTGCGGGTGGTGGCGACGACCAACCGGGACATTCGCAAAGAAGTCGCCGAGGGGCGCTTTCGGCAAGACTTGTACTACCGACTGGCAGTGGTGCCGGTGGTGGTGCCGCCGCTGCGGGAGCGGAGGGAAGATGTCCCCCTCTTGATTCAGCACTTCTTGGGAGTCGCCGCGACGCGGATGCAAAAGAGTCCCTGCGAGCTTTCGCCAGCCGCGCTCGAGTTGCTGTGCCAGTACAACTGGCCGGGGAATGTACGCGAACTGGAAAACCTGGTGACGCGGGCCAGTGTCCTTTCCGCCGGCCGGCCCGTGCAGGCGGAAGACCTCCGGCCGTGGCTGATTGACCCGGAAGGTTCGCTTTCTCAGCTCACGGACACAACGTCCGCTCCCTCGCTCACTGCCGGCACCAAGCTGGAGGACATGGAACGGCGGCTCATTGAATCAACGCTGGAACGTTTCGAAGGTCACCGGGCCAAAGCGGCCCAGGCCCTCGGCATCGGCATTCGAACCCTTTCCAACAAACTGCGGCAGTATGGCTATGCACCGAGGACGAGAGCGTTTGCGAAAGCAGCGTGAGAAGACAGAGATCAGGAGACAGGAGTCATGGAACGAGTGGCAATCGGCAAATATTGCCAGTACATGCGGCAGGGTTTGCCTATCTGCTGAGTGACAGCATTTGAGATAACCAATGGCGAAAAAGATGAGCAACTTTCCCATACTACGTACTGGACGCGAGTTACGGCTACGACGTTAGACCTCCTAAACACCCAACCCGATAATCGGCACGACGCATGCAATACCGTTTCTGACCCCTGACCCCCTGATTTCTGATGTTGCCTAACCTCTTCACTTCCACGAATATCCCCGCCTTGGGCGAAGTGCTGAACTTTGCGCAGGCGCGGCACGGAGTGCTAGTGGGGAACCTGGCGAACATCAACACTCCCGGCTATCACACCCGCGATTTATCGGTGGATGCGTTTCAGCAGAAGCTCAAGGAGGCGATCAGCCAGTCACGAACTCAGAACGAGCCGATTTCCCCCGGCATTTCGCAGTCGGAGTCCGGAGACCCGATGCGGCATGTGCGGGAGACGCTGACGAATGTGCTGTATCACGACGACACGAACGTCGACCTGGAAAAACAGACCGCGGAGATTACGAAAAACCAGTTCCTGCACAACTTTGCCCTGACCGTGATGACCGACCAGATGTCGCTGCTGCAAACTGCCATCAGCGAAAGAGTTTAAGAGACGCGGAGCGCCCGAGAATTGCGTTCCCACGCCGAGCGTGGGAACGAGGAAAAGGAGTTCGAGCCATGATGACCGCTCTTGATATCAGCACCAGCGCACTCGTCGCGCAGCGCGTGCGTATGGACACGGTTTCCAGCAATCTGGCGAATATGTCGTCGCTGGCGCGGAACGCGAACGGCGAGATGGAGCCATATAAGGCGAAGTACCCGATTTTTCAGACGGACGATTCCATTGCCACCGCTCAAGGGGCGACCGGCGTGAAGATCGCGTCGATTCAGACCGAAAACGTCGAGCCCGACTATCGCCTGGATCCAACGCATCCCTACGCGATCAAGGAAGGTCCGAAGAAGGGATACGTCGCCTATCCTCGTGTGAACATGATGTCGGAGATGGTGGACGCACTGGTCGCTTCGCGGGCCTATGAGGCGAACATCGGGGCAATGGAAATTACCAAGAACATGGCCACACAGTCGCTGAGGATTTTGGCGTAGCAACGAAAAGGGTCGGGAGGGAATAACGCATGACACCAATTACCAGCCTGCAAGCGGGGCTGCCGATTACTCCGCCGAGCATGCCGCTCAACTTGGCGCAGCCTGCTGCCGGGCAGCAGCCGTTTAAGAGTTTCATGATGGAGTCCCTCAGCCAGGTGAATTCGATGCAACAAGAAGCGGACAAAGCCGTGCAGCAGCTCATCACCGGCGGGGACGTCAATCCGGCCGAGGTGCTGACGACGGTGCAGAAAGCGGATATATCGTTCCGGATGATGATGCAGATCCGCAACAAGCTGGTGGCGGCATTTCAGGAAGTGAACAACATCAGGATTTAGTTTCGTAGCGAGCAGACGGGATTCCACGGATGGATTTCATCAATAAAGCCTGGACGCAGATTGTCGACGTCTTCAAAGGACTGACGCCGGGGACCCGTATTGCCGCAGGGCTCTTGGCGGCAGCGGTCGTCGTCGGAATTTTCTATCTGTTTCAGTACCAGGTGGCCGGCGGAAACGAGTTCCTGCTCGGCGGACGGCCGTTCGTCGGCGAGGAATTGACCAAAGCGGAGGCGGCCTTTGCCAAGGCGGGGCTGTCGCATTCGGAAGTCGTCGAAGGGGGACGCATTCGGATCCCGCAGGGAAAGAAGGATCTGTATCTGGCGGCTTTGGCGGAAAGCAACGCCCTGCCCGCCGACTTCTTCAAGTATCTCGACGAAGCCGCGGCCAGCGACAACCCTTTCTCCTCCAGCAAGTCCCTGGAATTCAAAAAGTCCAACGCTAAGCAGAAGGAACTGGCTCTCATCATCAGCCGCATGCGTGGGATTGCCGCCGCGACCGTGCAATACGACGAAACGGCGAAGCCCGGCCCCCGCGGCGAGAAGTCTCGGACCGCGATGATCGCCGTCAAGCCGTTGGCGGGGGAACTCGACGACAACCAGGTAAAGGCGATTCGCAGCATTGTGGCGAGTGCCTATGCCGGGCTCGATATGAACAACATCAGCATCACGGACACGGAGAGCGGGCATACCTACGGCGGAATCGGCCCGGATGGAAAAGCCATGGACGGTGAGAGTCAGTATGCCTCCTCCAAGGCGAAGTTCGAAGAAAAATGGAAGCACAAGATTCACGACCAACTGCGCTGGATTAAGAATGCCATCGTCAATGTGAACGTGGAGTTGAGCCCGGAGCTTGAGACGACGACGAGGGAAGTGAAACTGGATACCAAGCCGATTCCGGTGGAGAGTTCGACAACGACGAAAGAGACCGTGTCGAAAGGAGCGGGGAACGGCGGACGACCGGGAGCCGTCCCCAACGGTGTTCAGGGGAATACGGGCCGGGAACTGACACAGGAGGCTTCTGGTTCCGAATCGACCTCTACGGAAAATACCGAGAAAACCCGCAATCAGCCTGGCTACACGGATACCGTCAACGTCAAACCCGGCCTCGTCCCCACCAAAGTCACCGCCGCCATCAATATTCCCGCGAGCCACTTCATCGACATCTGGAAAAAGCGCAACCCCGTCGCCGCCGGCCAGCCGGCAAAAGATCCCGATGCGGCTCAGCTCATTCAAATCAAACAAGATGAGATCAAGATCATTGAAGATACTGTCCGCAATTTGCTCCCGCCGGTGGCGCAGGGGACGAATCAGTACCCTCACATCACCGTTTCCTCTTACGAGGACATTCCGGCCGCGCCGATTGCAGCGCCCACCTTTGCAACTACCGCGATGGACTATCTGGGCGAAAGCTGGCGGACCATCGGGATGATTGCGGTGGGCCTCGTATCGCTGGTGATGCTCCGAAGCATGGTTCGCGGAGCGGCTCCCGCGCCCGCACCTTCCGCGGAAGCGGTCGAAGCACCGCGCTTAGCCGCCATCGACGAGGAAGAAGAGGAGGAGCCCCAAGTGGAGACGGTGCTGCGAAGGAAATTTGACTCGGGAGGCCCGAACTTGAAAAACGAATTGCAACTGCTGGTCAAGGAAGACCCGGATGCGGCAGCGGCCATTCTGCGTAACTGGATTGGAGATGCGGCGTGACGAATAGCGCGATTCGGAAAGCGGCAATATTGATTTCCACGCTCGATAATGCGAGCGGCGATGCCCTGCTGGAGCAAATGGGGCCAGAGCTGGCCGAACGGGTTCGTAATGCGCTGATGGAACTGGACGAAATTCCCGAAGGGGAAGAGCAGCAGGTGATTGCTGACTTCATGGGTCGCTCGTCCGGCGGTGGCGATAACGGTGTCGAGTTTGACCCGTCGCTGGCTCAGCGAATTGAAGAAGAAGTGCCAGAGGATCGGGGTTATCCGCGACTTCACAGTCCAGAAGCGCCGCTGCGAACTAATGAACCGCCCTTCCACTTCTTGCGCGGAGCGGATCCGTCGCTGCTGGCGTCGTATCTGGAACGGGAGCATCCGCAAACGACGGCAGTCGTGATTTCCCACCTGCCGCCGGAGCAAGCGGCCAGTGTCCTCGAACAAATGCCGGCTGAAATCAGCACCGAAGCACTGCGGCGAATGGCTTGGCTCGATGAACTCTCGCCCGAGGTGTTGCGGGACGTCGAGCGCGAAATCAGGACAGCCCTGCAGCCAAAAATGCGGCCGCCGGAAGCGCGGATGGCCAGCCTGGCGAGTGTGCAAGCGGTCCTTTCCGCGGTCAAAGGGGCCAGACGAAGCGAATTGCTGGGACGTCTGGCCGAACAAGACCGCGGATTGGTGCGGCAACTCGGCTTCGGGGAACGGACGGACGCAAGTGCCTTTCAGTATCGACTGGAGCCCCCTTCACTGCTGGGGTCAAATGAGTCTGAGCAAAGCCGTGAGCGTGGCACTCACGATCTTGAAGTCGCTGCGGAAGAGTTTGAAGAACTGTTTTCGCTGGACGACCGCGACCTGCGACGTCTCTTTGCTGCTGCCGAACTGCCGGTGCTTGTACTGGCCCTAACGGGAGCCAACGAGAAGTGTACTCGCCGCATCCTCAAACAACTGCCGCTTCGCGAAGCGGATGTTCTTCGCCAACGGCTCACCCATCCCGGGCCGCTGCGGCTGCGGGACATTGAAGCGGCCCAGCAGGAAATCGTCCGTCTCGCCCACATGCTGGCGAGTCGGGGAGAGATCAATCTCAAAGCTCATACCTTCGCAGCCGCGGTCTAAAACATGGCGGGAATCATCAAAGCCGGCAGTCAGCGGACGACCTCGCAGCAGGCGGGGGGCGTGGCGTTCAACTTTGCCGACATGGGAAGCACCTACCTGACCAAAGTGCAGGGTGAGGCCAACAAGATCATCGAAGAAGCCCGGTCCGAAGCCGCGAAGATTCGCGCTCAGGCCACGGAAGAGGGTCGGCGGGCCGCCATGCAATCCGTGGAAACAACGCTCCGCGGCAAAGTGGAGCAGTCACTCACGACGATCGTCCCCGCACTCAAACAGGCGGTGCAATCGGTGCTGGACGCCCGCCAGTCCTGGCAACGGCATTGGGAGCAGCATGCTCTGAAGCTTTCCACGGCCATCGCCAGTCGCATCGTCCGCCGCGAGGTGCAGCGAGTGCCGCTGATTACGGTTGAGCTAATTCGCGAGGCGCTGCAACTCGCCGCCGGCAACGAGCGGATCACGTTGCGGCTGAATCCTACCGACCATGCGACGCTGAAGGACCACATCGTCAAACTGACGTCCGAGATGAATTCGCTTGCCGAAACACGGGTCGTCGCCGACCCCGCCGTGACCGCCGGCGGCTGCCGCGTCGATACGGAATTTGGCTCGATTGATCAGCAGTTAGAAGCTCAGCTTGCCAGGATCACAGAGGAGTTACTCGCATAACGAGGGTGAGGCTGACACGCGGGCCGCGTGTCGCCACGAAAAACCATGTACGACCCCGCCTCCCAACTCTCGACCATCATGCCAACCGGCCTGACCGGCAGCATCGTGCGCACCGAGGGGCTGACGGCAGCGGTGGCGGGCTTTCCCGCGCCGGTCGGGGCGCTCGTGGAAATTGACCGGCAAACAGGACGGCCTGTCGAAGCGGAAGTCATCGGCTTTCGAGACGGTACCACCCTGGTTTATCCGCTAGGGGAGATGACCGGCGTGCGACATGGAAACCGCGTCCGTTTATCGCGAACCCTCCGAACGCTCCGGGTCGGCAATGAACTCCTGGGCCGCGTGATTGATGCCCGTGGGAAAACCATCGACGGCAAACCGGAACCACTTCTGACCGATCGAGTCCCTCTCACCCGCAAGCCGCCGGCAGCCATCGAGCGTCCGCGAATTGACAAAGCACTTTCCACGGGGGTCAAAGCCATAGATAGCCTGCTGACCTGCGGCCTTGGGCAACGGCTCGGAATTTTCTCCGGCGCGGGGGTGGGAAAGAGCGTGACCTTGGGAATGATGACCCGCTACACCTCGGCCGATGTGATTGTGATCGGCCTGATTGGCGAGCGCGGCCGCGAAGTCAATGAATTCATCGAGCGGGACTTGGGGCCGCAGGGATTGGCCCGCAGCGTGGTCATCGTCGCCACCAGCGATGAGCCGGCACTCATCCGTGTGCAAGCGGCTCAGACGGCGACGGCGGTGGCGGAGTATTTTCGGGATGCCGGCAAAAACGTGCTGCTGATTATGGATTCGCTCACTCGCTTCGCCTTGGCTCAGCGAGAAATTGGCCTGGCTGCCGGCGAACCCCCGACGACTCGCGGCTATCCCCCCAGCGTATTCGCCATGCTGCCGCGGCTCGTGGAACGAGCGGGGCGGAGTGCTCGCGGAAGCATCACGGCGCTCTATTCGGTGCTGGTCGAAGGTGACGACACTACCGAGCCAGTAGCCGACACCGTGCGCGGCCTGCTCGACGGCCACATCATCCTCTCCCGCAAGCTGGCGGCTCAGGCTCATTACCCGGCCATCGATGTGCTGGAAAGCATCAGCCGGCTCTTTCAGGACATCACAGCGCCCGAGCAGCGGGCCGCGGCTCAGACGATTCGCGAACTGCTGTCGGCCTACAAGGAACACGAAGACCTGATTTCCATCGGAGCCTATCGCAACGGTGCCAATCCCACGGTCGATGCTGCAATTGCCATGCGGGAAGAGATTAACAAATTCCTGCGGCAAAGCATCACCGATGGTTGCACCGTGGAATCGGCGAAGAAAGAGCTAGTAGCTCTCGCTCAACGTTGCATAGCCGCGCGAAAACCAGTGACCGCAACTCCCCTCATCAAGAAATAACGCTGAACTCCTCCGCTCATGTTTCGCTTCCGCCTCCATACCGTCCTCAAACTCCGCATCGCCGAGCGCGATGAGCGGCGCGGCGAGCTTGCGAAGGCCCTGCGCGCCGCGGAGATCTTGCAGGAAAGGCGAACGCAGCTTGCCGAGGAAATGCAAGAGAATCAGGAACTGGCCCGCCAACTGTCGAAGCCGGGAAGCGCGGATGTCAATCGCATTGTTCAGACTCGTCGCTACGAGGCGATTTTGAAGGGGACTTTAGCCCAACTGGTGGTGCAAGAACAGCAAGTCGCCGCGGAAGTGGAACGTCGCCGCCAGATTCTGACGGAGGCGGATCGCCAGGTGCGAGTGCTCGAGAAGCTGGAAAGCCGCAAGCGGGAGGAATTTGAGCGAACAGAGCTGCGGCAAGAAATGAAGCAAATGGATGAGGTTGCCACCTCGTCATTCCTCCGCCAAAGGAGCGAGCGAGGAGAGGAGGCGACGCTATGAAAATCGTCCGCATGCTGGGGATGGGCCTGCTCTACTTCTGCGTCGCCACGGTGCTCGCTCAAGCTGTCTTGGTAGGCATGCTGTGGTGGAAGGGGGCGTTTAGTGATGACCGCGTGGTCGCCATGTTCGCCGCTTTGCACGGGATTCACCCGGAGAAACCGGGAGAGGAAAAAGCCGCGACCGCTGCCAAGGACGGACATGCCCATGAACAGCCTTCGCTCGAGGAGATTTCCAAGCAGCGGTTGTTGGCGAGCCTGGATTTGAGCTTGCGAGAGACGACGCTCGACAAGGCGCTGATGGATTTGCGGACGCTCGAGCAGCAAATTGTCACCGAGAACAAGCGACTGGAGCAGTGGCAGGACGGAATGGATCAGCGCATTGCCAGGGCAGAGAACACGGTACTCGAATCGTCGCTACTCGAGGTTCAGCAAACGCTGATGGTGATGAGCCCCAAGCAGGCCAAGGAGCAAATCCTCAAGATGTTGTTGCCTGGGCCCGATGGGAATGACATCCGCGCCATGAACGACGTGGTTCGCATGTTCAAAGCGATGCCGCTGGATCGACGGAAAAAGATCATGGGCGAATTCAAGACTGTGCAAGAGAGTGAGAAGCTAAAGGACATTCTGGGTGAGATGCGACTCAGTCCGGTGGAAATGAACTTGCTGCAGAATTCTCGCAAGCAACTCGAAGGGGACGGAACCAAACGCTAACCCGCAACGATTGCGGTCGTCAAAAAAACATGATTACTCCCAATCCCACCGACCGTGCTCACTCGATTTCGCCACTCGACGTTTTCGCGCCGGCTCCGCACCTGGCGGCGCAAGGGTCGCAGCCTTCGCCGGTATTTGCCGCCGTCCTGAACAAGTCTTCGTCGACAACGAGGACCGCGGCTCATCGCGCGCTCGCACATCAAATCTTGCCGGCTGGGCCGGAGCGATCCCGGGAACAGAACTCCTCGGACCCTGCAACGGTGCCTGTGGGAAAGAAACGGCTACCGAAAGCGGATCGTGCGGACAGGCCCCAGCGAAAGTCCGAAGCCGCTCAGCAAGACGAGGAGCAAGCGGGAAAACATGGGACGAGTGTTCCGGCAAGCGATGCGCCTCAGGACTCATCACCGTCGCAGGACGAGTCCGATGCGCCGGGGGCCCAGGCCGCAAGGGACGCCCATGCGCCACAGTCCGTTGACTCCGCGGGCGCGCAAGCGACTGGTGGCATTGCCGACAATGGGCAACCATTGGCAATGACCGCGAAGGAACCTGTCGATGTAACGATCCTTCCGGCTGAATCAACCGCGCCGCAAGCTGGCGACGCCGTCGAACCAACGAACGGAAAACTCCAGCAAGCCACGAGCCCGGACAAGACGGTGCAGGTGCAATCGCTATCCGGCGACGACTCCCTGCAAACCGCAGAATACGCTGCTGCCGTACATGGCAATGGCCCGGTGTCCCTGGCGGATTCTGGACAAAACTCAAATACCGCATCGGACGCCATCGTTGGCATCGACGGGCAATCGGCGGCCCAGGATATTCAGCCTTCGGAGCCAAGCAACAATAGCGACGAGAAGGGCCAGAGTTCCAGTGACGAATCTGGACCAAAACAAGTTGCGACTGACGCTCAAGCTTCGACATTGCCAGGATCCGACTCCCTGACAAGCCCGGATGTTCAAAACTCATCCATTCCTCCACCTGCTGCGACCACGGATGCTCCTCCACCGGCAAAGGATGCTCCGCAGCCACAATCAGGTTCTTCGCAAACCACAGCCGGTGTTCAACCGAACCCCAATCGACTGCCGCAACATGTTCTCGCGCGATCCGAAAAACATCACGGCCACAACCCCGTTCCCGTCCCGATTGATAGCGCACGTTTTCTCAGTCGTGTCGCCAAGGCCTTCACTGCGGCCCAGCAGCGGGACGGCGAAGTCCGCCTGCGGCTCAGCCCGCCGGAGCTCGGCTCGCTCCGACTGCAAGTCAGCGTTCAAGACGGTGTGATGGTGGCCCGCATGGAAACGGAGACGGAGGCGGCCAAGGCGCAACTCACGAACAATCTGCCCGCGCTGCGGGAACGACTTGCCGAACAAGGGATTCGAGTGGAACGGTTCGACATCGATCTGATGCAACGCCCCACCACCGGCACTCCCGACCGCCCCAGCGATCCAGAGCAACAGCCGGAGACACAGCCGCTTCGCTCCCTGCGAACAAATCAATCCGTTTCAGATACTACTTCACCGGCAGCTTCAACTGGCAACTGGAACGGCCAGGGCCGCCTGAACGTCATTGTTTAACGAAGTCATTGCGTTGGCCGGAACCGCCAGTCCTACAAATTCAATCAATCACAAGGAAGTCCAATGGCCACAATCCCACCCCTCAGCAGCGGCTCGTCCACATTGCCTACCAACCCTAACGACAATAAGCCGCACGACCTCAAGGACCTCGACATCAATCAGTTCCTGCAGCTCATGATCACGGAATTGACGAACCAGGATCCGCTCAATCCCATGGACAACACGCAGCTTGTCCAGCAGATCGGCGAAATCCGGCAGATTTCCGCGACCACGCAGTTATCGGAGACGCTGGGCGCAGTGCAAGCCGGACAATCCCTCACCACCGCCAGCAGCTTGATTGGAAAGACCGTTCAAGCATTGACGGCAGACAATCAGAACGTCAGGGGCGTGGTCGACAAGGTCGTCGTCGATGTGGACCCCAATAATGCCGACAAGCGCACTTACAGTATCCACATCGGCAACAAGAGCATCCCCCTCGCCAATGTTCGCGAAGTCCAGCCGTAATAATTTCACCCCAATCGTCTCCACAAGGGGAGACGAAGCAAACCCGCTACGCATTCATCCCACCCGAATTTTCAAAGGAACTGAACCATGGGTCTGGCCTCCTCACTCACAACCGCGCTCACCGGCATGTCCGCCGCGGAAACACAGGTCGACGTCGCCGGCAATAACCTGGCCAACTCCCAGACCGTCGGTTTTAAGGAATCGCGTTCAGTGTTCGCGACGCAGTTTCTGCAGACGTACAGCATCGGATCCGGCCCGACAGCCACGAGCGGCGGCACCAACCCGCGGCAAACGGGACTGGGAACGCGCACGGCGGAGATTGCGCAAAATTTCTCCCAGGGGACAATTCAGATCAGCGCCAATCCCACCGACCTGGCGGTCCAAGGGGATGGATTCTTCATGGCCCAGGACTCCACGGGAGCACGCCAATTCACGCGCAACGGCCAGCTCAAGACCAACGCCGACAATGAACTCGTCACGGTCACGGGAAATCGAGTGTTGGGATTCGGAGTTGACAGCAATTTCCAATTGCAGACCTCGGCCCTCACATCACTGAGGATTCCACTCGGAACTGCTGCCACGGCCCAAGCCACCAACAATGTGACGCTGCAAGGCGTCCTCACTCCGTCCGGCGCTATTGCCGACACAGCGCAGGTCATCGAAAGCGCCACTCTGGGTGACGCCAACAATCCACGACCTGACATATCAGGTACGACCACAGGTGTTGCCGCCACCCCCAGTACCGCCGCCATTACCTCAGGGGCTGCGGAAGGAGCCGGGGGAACACATGCGGAAGGAGCCGTCTACCGATATCGCTTTGCCTTCGTGGATGCCAGTGGAACCGAGGGTCCCGCCTCAAGCGAGATTTCCGTGACGGTTCCCGCGGGAGATACGCTCGCCAACAATTCTATCGTGCTAAGCAACCTTCCTTCCGGCGGGACCGAATACACATCCATCAATATCTATCGCACCGCGGCAGGAGGAACACAATTCTTTCAACTGGCGACTGCGGCGGCCGGAGGAAGCTACACCGACACGAACAACACTCCCCTTTCATCCACGCCGCTGAACACCACGGTCCTCAACGGCAATTACAGCTATCTGATCACCTACGCCAGGACGGGTTTGGAAGACAGCCGCCCTTCCACGCTGCTGGGCCCCCAAAACATCGTCAATAGCCGCATCCATTTGCAGAACCTGCCGATGCCGCCGGTTCCAGGACCTGGCGACACTTTTCCAGCCTACGACAAAATTCATATCTATCGCAATCTCTCCACTGACTCCAATCAGTTCTATCTGGTCGCTGAAGTCAATCCTGGCGAATCCTACACGGACAGCAAGTCCGACACGCAAATCTCCGACCTGGCGGTTCCTGGAAACCAGCAGATTGATCTGGATGGGCCGAAAGTGAGCGCGAACACGCTTCTGACCAACGTCGTCAAGCGAAACGGCCTGGATTACGAGCAGGTGTTTCAACAGGGGACGTTGGACTTTGCCGCCCGCAAGGGAGACCGCTCCTTGGGGTCGCATTCCATGGCGATCACCGCCACCTCCACGGTGCAGGATCTCATGAATTTCATGCAGCAATCCATGGGGATTCAAACTTCCCTCGACGATCCTCAAAATCCCATTCCCGGTTCAGTGAACAATATCCCAGGAGAATCGGGAACCCTCTCTGCCGGAGGCTCCATCCAGGATGGCAAGATTCGATTCGTCTCCAATAATGGAACGGACAACGCCGTCGACGTTGACCTCTCGGCAATTCGCGTAACCGATACGGCAGGCACCGTGACGACTCCCAATCTCAGCTTCGGCAAGGTGCAGGACGCCACGGGACAAAGCGCCATTGCCGACTTTGTCGCTTACGACACACTGGGAATTCCGATCAATGTCCGCATTACCAGCGTCTTGCAGGAACTTACCGATTCGGCCACCGTCTATCGTTGGTTCGCGGACTCCTCGGACAACAGTCCTTTGAGCGGCGCTGATGTCTCCGTCGGAACCGGCCTCATTACTTTCGATGGTCAAGGAAAGTTCGTCTCTTCCACCAACGACCAGGTCGTGATCGAACGTCGGGGTATTCCTTCCTCCGACCCGCTCCAGTTCACGCTCGATTTCAATGAGATTTCCGGACTCTCCCAGGCAACAGCATCTCTAGCCGTTTCACGGCAGGACGGTTCAAGCGCGGGAACCTTGACGGATTTCACCATCGGAGAAGACGGCAGGATCCGCGGCGTGTTCTCCAACGGCGTTACACGCGATCTCGGACAGATCCGGATGGCGCGATTTGCCAATCCCGTCGGACTGGTCCAAACGGGAGACAATAACTTTACCCAAGGTGTTAACTCCGGGCTCCCCATCGAAGGAAATCCGGGTGAAAGCGGCATGGGCTCGGTGGTCGGCGGCGCTGTGGAACTCTCCAACACGGACATCGGCAAGAACCTGATCAACTTGGTCTTGGCCACCACCCAGTACCGAGGCAACGCCCGAGTCATCACTGCCGTGCAGCAAATGCTGGATGAATTGCTGCAAAGTACGCGGTAGCAGTTATCGCGATTGTAACGAACGTAGGCTGGAGTCCCGGCTTTAGCCGGTCTTAGAGGCAGAAGACCGGCTAAAGCCGGGACTCCAACTCGGCTGGCCGCTGTGACCTATAGTTTTGCGGAAGCGCCGTTGTTGCTCCGCAAATCGACGGCGCGTGTGTCGCATTCCCGCTGCGCCGAGAGTCATCATGCTCAAGCCGATTTTGATCGCCGTTTTCATCAGCGCCGTGATTCTGGTCGAGTGCGTCTTCGCGTACCTGCTGATCCCCAGCACGGGCGACCTGGAAAGCTGGGCCAAGAAGAAAGAGGGAGAGCACACGGCCGCCGGCGAACATGGCAAGGAAGGGGGACGCGAGGAAGGACATTCCGCCGAACACGATGCGGAGGTGGAGCTGGGCAAGTTCAACGTCATCATCCACCGGCCGGCCGAAAACCTCACGATGCGGGTGAATTTTCACCTGATTGGCACCGTCGCCGAGAAAGAGCATAAGGAGTTTGAGGAACTCTTCCCCAAATGCGAGCACCGCCTGCGGGACCAGATCATCTTTGAGGTCCGCAAATCCGATGTGGCGACCCTTTCCGACCCCGGTTTGGCCTTGCTCAAAAGGAAGATTTTGGCGAAAAGTAACGAGCTGCTGGGGAAGCCCATGCTGCACACGATTGTGTTCAGCGACTTTGCTTTCATTGAGCAGTAACCGCTAGCACTCCCAGGATGGGACTCCAGTCCCGTCCTCGAACTTCGCCCGGAATGGATTCCATGGCTGAGCCGAAGCTCAACACCGACGAGATCGAAAATCTGCTCCGCGAAGCGCAGGCGGCAGCGGGGATTGTCGATCCGCAAGCCGGTGAGGCAACTCCCCAAGTAAATACAGTCGCGACTTCACCCGCGGCGCAGCAAGGCGGCGGCGCGGCTGTAGCCTCGCGACAACGCGCGAACTCCTTTGCGAACGAGCCCAGCCCAACCGACATGGTGGGCGACGATATCAGCTACCTGCTCTCCCAGGCGGAGCAAGCGATCGCTTCCGTCGACCAGCCGGTGGATCCCGCCGTCCGCGGAATTTCGCCATTTCAGCTGCGGGACTTTAACAGCGCCCCGGCTTCCGGCGAGAAGGCGACCATCGAGCTGCTGAAGGATGTTGATCTCGATGTCCGGATCGAGCTTGGCCGAACGCAAATGTATTTGGAAGACGTCCTCAGGCTACGCCGCGGAGCGGTGGTGCCGCTGGAAAAACTGGCGGGCGATCCGGTCGACATTTTTGTGAACGGCCGGCTGATTGCCCGCGGCGAAGTTCTCGTCATGAACGACAACTTCTGCATCCGCGTGGCCGAACTCCTGGCCGGAGATGAATTCAAGTAACCCCTTGTGGTCCGCTCACTCCGTGAGCGGACACTCGTCACGCGGAGCGTGACGAATGCCTATTGGAAAGCACGGATGCTTCCTCGACTTCTCATCCTGATTCTCCTACTCTCCACCGCGGGACGCGCCTCCGCGCAAGAGCCGCATCGGTCCAGCGCCTACGGACCACCTTCGCGGCGTGTCGTTGAGCCCGCCACATTCGTCGACGACGGCACTCCTTTGCCCGACGAGTCCACCGCTGGAACTCTAGCCTCCAAAGAGCCACCGAAAACCACTCCGCTCCGTTTGACCCCGCGGAACAAATCAGCCGCCAAAGAGCTGACACATCCATCTGCTACCAGTCCGACCAGTGCCATCACGACGGTTCTGGGCAGTCTGGGAATTGTCCTCGGCCTGTTCGTCGCACTCGTCTGGTTCTCCCGCCGGTTCGCTCCCGCGGGGACCGCGGCATTGCCCAAAGAGGCGGTGGAGTTACTGGGTCGCACTTCCCTGGGGGGAAACCAACAGATGCAGCTCGTGCGGGTTGGCACCAAACTGCTGCTGGTCGCTCTATCTCCGCAAGGAGCACGGACGCTGACCGAAATCACCTCGGCTACCGAAGTGGAACGCCTCAGCGAGCTTTGCCGCCGTCAGAAGCCGGAGAGTTCGACCGCCTCGTTCCGCACCTTGGTGGACCAAATCGGCAGCGAGCGGACGTCGAGCACCTTTGTCGATAACAATCGCCGCGCCCCAGCCGCGGCAACGACGACCACCCGCACTCGTGCCACGGCGAGGGCATAAAGCGATGAAATCTCCTTCGCCTACCATCTGCTGGAAATGGCTCGCCTGCGTCTTACTCTCGCTGGCCGCGCTCCTGCCAGCCCACGCAGCAGCACAATCCGGCAGCCGAACGAACACATCTCCCGGTCTCAGCGTCGTCCCTCCGAGTCCTCCTCCGCCGCCGACCAGCGATGCCGTCTCGGACATCCTCAAGGGTGGCCCGCAGGAATGGACCAGTCCCGAGCGGCTCAGCTCCTCCCTTCAAATTCTCCTGCTCCTGACAGTCCTCAGCCTGGCCCCCGCCGTGCTGCTGATGACCACGAGCTTTGTCCGCATCATCGTCGTCCTCGGTCTCCTCAAGCAGGCCCTCGGCACTCAGCAACTCCCCCCCAGCCAGGTCCTGACCACGCTCGCCCTGTTCATGACCCTCCTCGTCATGACGCCGACCTGGTCCGCGGTCTATAGCGAGAGCATCGGCCCCTACACCCGCGGCGAAATCGCCTCGCCCGAAGAAGCGTTTAACCGGGGCGTCCTCCCCATCAAGCGGTTCATGAGCCGCCAGATTGACTTGGCGGGAAACGCCAACGACGTCTGGCTCTTCTTTGACTACCTCCCCGAAGAACAGCGGCAGAAAGTCCCGGAAACCTACGACGAGGTCCCACTCCAGGCACTTCTACCCGCGTTCATGCTCAGCGAACTGAAAGTCGCCTTCCTCATCGGCTTTCAAATTTACCTCCCGTTTCTGATTCTCGACATCGTCGTTTCCAGCGTCACCATCTCGATGGGCATGATGATGCTGCCGCCGGTGATGATCTCGCTTCCCCTCAAGCTCCTCCTCTTCGTCCTCGTCGACGGCTGGAACCTCGTCGTCGGCATGCTCCTAGCCAGCTTCGGCGCACCCCCGTGACGCTGCCTTCTGCCTACTGCCTACTGCCTACTGCCTACTGACTCCTGACTCCTGACTCCTGACTCCTGACTCCTGACCCCTGACCCCTGTCCCCTCCCCCCATGGACCCTTCCGACGCCATATCGCTAACCCAGCAAGCGATCACCACCGCGCTCCTCCTCAGCGCGCCGCTGCTGCTGGTCGGCATGCTCGTCGGCCTGCTCATCGGCCTGGCCCAGGCCCTCACGCAGGTGCAGGACCAAACCGTCGCCTTCGTCCCCAAAATCGTCGCCATGTTTGTCGCCTTGCTCCTCTGCCTCCCCTGGCTGACGCAGAAGTTGATCGAGTACTCGGAGGTGCTCATTACGAATATTCCGAAGACGATTGCGGGCCAGTAGGCAGAAGGCAGTAAGCAGTAAGCAGAAGAGTGCTTGAGCTACCGCCTACCGCCTACCGCCTACCGCCTACCGCCTACCGCCTACTGCCTACTGCCTACTGCCTTCTGCCGCCTGCCATGTCCTCCCTCCTCACCACCTACCTCAGCCAGTTCCTCGTCTTCGTGCTCGTCCTGACGCGCGTCGGCTCGCTGTTGATGACGCTGCCGGTGCTGGGGTCCAGTAGCATTCCGATGCAGGTGCGGGGACTGCTCGCGGTCGCCATTTCGCTGCTCATCACGCCGCTCCACTGGGGCCTTTCCATTCCCCAGCCGAACAACCTGCTTGATTTGGGCCTCTTGATCGCTCGCGAAGCAGTGCTCGGGCTCGCTCTTGGCGGGGCGGTGATGATTCTCCTCTCTGGGATGCAGATGGCCGGCCAGGTCATCAGCCAGATGAGCGGGATGTCGCTGGCCGACGTAGTGAATCCGACGTTCGATACCACCGTGCCGATTTTCTCCAACCTGCTGGAGATGCTGGCTCTTTCCATCTTCTTCCTGATGGGGGGCCATCGCGAAGTGATGGACGCTCTGCTCGGCTCCTTCGAGTGGATGCCCCCCGGCTCCGGCAGTCTCCCCACGGACCTTTCCAAGGCACTCTCCGCGGTCGCGGCGCACAGCTTCGAAACCGGCATCCGCGCCTCCGCGCCGGTGATGGTGTCGCTCCTCCTCGCCATCCTGATCATCGCCCTCATCAGCCGCACGCTGCCGCAGCTCAACTCCATCGCCATCGGCCTGAACCTCAACGCCCTCATCGCCCCCGCCATCCTCGCCCTCACCCTCGGCTCCGCCGCCTGGGCCTTCCAACAAGAAGCAACAGGGATCGTCGACAGCATCCGCGACGTCTTCCTCAACTCCCCGCTCTCCTCTTCCCCAGCCCCCAGCCCCTAGCCCCCAACCCCTGCCCCCATGGCAGAAGAATTCGACGACAAGACACACGAAGCAACCCCGCATCGCCGCGAGCAAGCGCGCGAGGAAGGACAGGTCGTCAAAAGCCAGGACCTCGCCTCCGCCGGTTTGCTCGTCGCTGCCGTCTTGATCCTCGGTTACTTCGGCAACTCCATGGCCCAAAGCATGGGGCGAGTGACTCAGGAACATCTTGGCGGCGAAGCGTGGGTTCGTCTGGAGAGCCAGGATCTGGTGAACCGCAGCCTGCATCTCACCTGGGAACTGGGCAAAACACTCGTCCCCGTCCTCGGCCTCGTGATGCTCGCCGGCATCGTCGTCCAAATGGGTCAGATCGGCTTTCTCTATCTGCCGCAAAAACTGGCCCTCGACATCCAGCGGATCAATCCCCTCTCCAATGCCGGGCGCATCTTCTCGATGGCCAACGGCGTCCATCTCGGCTTTGGGCTACTTAAAATCGGCGTCGTCTGCGTGGTGGCGGCGTGGAGCTTGTGGGGAGAGCGCGACCGGCTGATGACGCTGATGGACCAGTCGTCGGCCCAGATCGCCGCCTACCTCTTCTCCGTTCTCTACTGGACCTGCCTCAAAATCGGCTCTGCCCTGTTGGCCCTGGCCCTTTTTGATTACGGCTTTCTCTTCTGGAAGCACGAAAGCGACCTCCGGATGACGACGCAGGAGATGCGCGAGGAGTTGAAGTCCCAGCAGGGGGACCCGCAACTCGCCGCCCGCCGCAAAGCGGTGCAGCGGCAGCTCGTCATGGGCCGCCTCTCCACCACCATCCCCAAGGCGGACGTGATCGTCACCAACCCGACCGAACTGGCCGTCGCCCTGCAATACGACCCGGAGAAAATGGCCGCCCCCATCGTCCTCGCCAAAGGGGCCGGCGTCCTGGCCCAGCGCATCCGCCGCCTCGCCCTGGAAAGCGGCATCCCGATCGTCGAACGGAAGGAACTGGCCCGGGCCCTCTACCAGCACGTCGACATCAACCACCCCGTCCCCGCCGAACAATACGCCGCCGTCGCCGAAGTCGTCAAATACGTCTACCAGCTCAAGGGAAAGGCGCTGCCAGGAGCCCGAGCGGCCTGAAAGTAGTCCGCCATAGTAGTCCGCTCACTCCGTGAGCTTACATGCCTGCACACGAAGTGTGCGGGCCACTATTTCG
>JBJXFF010000205.1:0-4645 GCA_046153945.1 Pirellulaceae bacterium | reverse complement strand
CCCCCCCCACCCCCTGACGTGGCACCACCAACCGACATCGTCCCTGGCAGCAACTACGCGGCCCAGTACCTCCCCTTCCATCTCGCCACCATCACCCCCACCTCTCTCGAATCCGGCCGTCTCATCGCCCACGCCTAACCACCCCTCCATGCGTCACCTCCTCTCGCTCGCACTCCTGCTAACCACCACTGCGGCCCTCGCAGCCGAGCCCTACAAACACGGCCACGACTCCGAGCGGCAAGACGGCGTCCCCCAAGGCAAAGTCACGAAGCACACCTGGCAGAGCAAAGTCTTCGAAGGGACCACCCGCGACTACTACCTCTACGTCCCCGCCCAGTACGACGGCAAAGCGCCCGCCGCGGTGATGGTCTTCCAGGACGGCCACACCTACGTCGGCGAGAAAGGGGACTTCCGCGTCCCGGTCGTCTTTGACAATCTCATCCACAGAAAGGAGATGCCAGTCACCATTGCCATCCTCATCAACCCCGGCCACAAAGGGGACAACGTCCCCGAAAGCCCCTGGCGAGCCGACAACCGGAGCTTCGAGTACGACACCCTCAGCAATCAGTACGCCCGCTTCCTCATCGAAGAAATCCTCCCCGAGGTGGGCAAGGAGTTCAAACTGACGGACGACCCCGACCAACGGGCTATCTGCGGCATCTCCTCCGGCGGCATTTGTGCCTGGACCGTCGCCTGGGAGCGCCCCGACACCTTCCGCAAAGTCCTCAGCCACGTCGGCAGCTTCACGAACATCCGCGGCGGCCACAACTGCGAGGCCCTGATCCGCAAAACGGCCAACAAGCCGATCCGCGTCTTCCTGCAAGACGGCAAAAACGACCTCGACAACGAGCACGGCAACTGGTGGCTCGCCAACCTGCAAATGGAAGCCTCCCTCAAGTTCAAGAAGTACGACTACCAATTCGCCGGCGGCGAAGGGGGGCACAACGGCATCCACGGCGGCACCATCCTCCCCGACTCCCTCCGCTGGCTCTGGCGGAAGGATAAATGACCGGGCGATCAGTGGCGAGCGGCCAGCGTAATCTGGCTGATAACATGAAACTGGCAACGCCGGCATTCCCAAAGTCGCCGAATCAAAGCTCCCCAAGCGAACACTTAACTTCAAGGATTGCCCATTTTGCAAATTCCAAGGGCCTTGCCGCAAGTTACTTCCCTGAAACGACTTGCGGCATGCCAACTAATCTTGACGCACACCCACATGCCGCTATAATGCCCCCAGTTGTGAAGCTTGGTAAGCCTGGGAAGCATCGCAGGTAACGCCGAGTCTAACAGCTTCGCAAAGCCAGTAAGGCAGCGGGCTTGCGTCCATGACGCAGCTTTTGAGTTTCAGGGAGTTTAGGACCAGCATCGACGTGGCAACACACGGAGGTCTGGGGGTTTCGGTGGCCGAAACTCTCGCTGGTCTAACCATCGATCAGGAAGGATGGTTTGAGCCATGTCAACGAAGACAGTATTTACCACGGGCGAAGCGGCTAAAATCTGCAAGGTCAGCCAGCAGACGATTATCCGCTGTTTCGACAACGGCAGCCTCAAGGGATTTCGCGTCCCCGGCAGCCGATTTCGCCGCATTCCCCGCCACGAGCTGTTCAGCTTCATGCGGGACAACGGAATTCCGACCGACGCCCTGGAAAGCGGCAAGCGGAAGGCCCTGATTGTGGACGACGACCAGGACCTGGTCGAACTCCTCGCCGACGCCTTCTCTCGCGACGGCCGCTTTGACGTCAAAACCGCCAACAACGGCTTTGACGCCGGGATGCTGGTGAAGGAGTTCCGCCCCGACGTCGTGGTGCTGGACATTATGCTGCCGGACATTAACGGCAAAGAAGTCTGCCAGCGGGTCCGCGGCGACAGCACGCTGGAGCAGGTGAAAATCATCTGCATTTCCGGCATGGTCGAGCAGGACAAAGTTGCCGACCTGCGTGCCGCCGGTGCCGACGACTTCATGCAGAAGCCGTTCCAGGTGGACAAGCTGCTAGAGCGGGCCTGCGATCTGCTGGAAATGGAACGTCCGGTCGCGACGTAAGCGAAGCTCATGGAAACAGCCGCCCAGCAGGAATTCATGGCCGATGCGGAGCTGGCGGCTTTAGCCGAGAAACTGGGAGTACCGAGTACTCCGTACTCCGTACTCAGTACTTTCCTCCAGCGCGCGAAGCTCGCCTCGCTCCGCGAGCTCGCCTACGGCCTGAGCCACGAGATTAATAACCCGCTCGCGAACATCGCCACGCGAGCGCAGACGCTGCTGCGGGACGAGACTGATCCCGATCGCCGCCGGGCTCTCGCCACGATCAATGTCCAGGCTTTCCGCGCCCACGAGATGATCGCGGACATGATGCTCTTCGCCAAGCCGCCGGCTTTGGTGCCGAAGCTCGTGGACGGGGATCAACTTGTCGACTCCGTGATCGCCGAGTTGGCGGAAGAAGCGAAGGATCAAGGGACGACTCTCGTTCGCAGCGGTATCGAAGGGCCGCTTTCATTTACGGCCGACCCCGTGCAACTTACGGTGGCCATCCGGGCTGTCGTGCTGAATTCGCTGCAGGCTCTTAGTGCCGGTGGACGCGTGGAAATCGCCGTCGAAGGGACTGACGACATTGTCACCTTCCGCATCAGCGACAACGGCCCCGGCTTAACCGATCAGGCCAAACAGCACATGTTCGACCCTTACTACTCCGGCCGCGAAGCAGGCCGCGGCTTGGGACTGGGGCTGTCTAAGTGCTGGCGGATTGTGGAACTGCACGGCGGGACGATGGAAGTCGCTTCGGAACTGGGCAACGGGGCGACGATCAGCCTGCATTTGCCGAAGGCTGGGCCACTGGAAAAAAAGAGTTGACGATTCGATGGAACTCGCAATCTACTCATCCGGCTCGCGGGCATCGACAATGTGCGAGTCAATGACTTCGGTTCGAGCTGGCGCGGTGAACCCGCGGAGCTGGAACTTGGATTTGAACCAGCGGACGAGCCAGATTTTGTAGAGCTTCCGCAGCGGCGGAATCAGGATTGTCATGCCGACGATATCCGTCGTCACTCCGGGGAGGATCAGCAGGATAGCGGCGACGGCTATGAACACACCATCCAGCAGCGAATCGGTCGGCATTCGCTTTTCGGCAAGGTCGCGCTGGATGTTGCGGAAAGTTTGAATTCCTTGATGCCGCAGTAGGATCGCTCCGGCGAGACCGGTGAGGAGGACGAACGCCAGCGTGAACCAGACGCTGATGTACTTGCCCATCAAGAGGAGGAGCGCAAGCTCGATCAGGGGCAGAATCGTCAGCAGGAGAAAGAGGCGAGTGAGCGTCATGGGGTTTTTCGATCCCTCGCTAACGCCGCGGAATCGAAATCCTTACGCCCCCGCTTTGAGTTCGGCCAGATGTTGAGCCGTGCCGACGAGGCGGTCCCAATTCGCGTGAATGTATTCCGGCGGGCCGCCGATCTGGGCGACGTACTGCGCGACGTGTTCGGTCGGGACCATCTCAATGGCATTCCAGGGGCAGACGGTCAGCTCGTAGGGGTTGCTCGCCTTCTGCGGAATGTGGACGCAAACTTCGCAGCCGACGCAGCGCTCCAAGTCAATCTCGCACCAGGCCTGGTTGCCTTTCACCCCGAGCTTCATCTCTTTGAGATTGATGCAATCGACCGGGCAGACCTCGAGGCACGACTCGCAGCCGGTGCAGTTGTCGGCGTTGATGACCGCGAGGGCCTTGGGGAGCTTTTTGCGGGGGCCTGCTTTTGCCATTTCAAAATCCCTTGAATCGCCGCGGAACCCCTCACCCCGGCCCTCTCCCAAAGGGAGAGGGGGAAGAAGACCGCTGCGTGATTTTTTTCACGAAGTCACTGAATTATAGGTGGCTATCGGTCTCCGGCCAATCGCGGGAGCAAAGAATTCGGGGCCGATTCCGTCAGCCCGTGGAGATAAAGGTCGTCCCCCAAAGGCTTTACCTGCATGTCCCGGAGCTGAATTGCCGCAGCGATGTCATTGATTCCCGCTCCGCCGATGGGGGAAGGTGCCTTTTCGCCGCCGAAGATTTTGGGGGCGATAAATACATGAACTTCGTCAATTTGGCGAGCATGCAGCAGGGTGCCGAAGAGTTGCGACCCCCCTTCCACCAGGATATTGGTCATCCGCCGGCTGCCGAGCTCGTCCAGGAGTTGCAGTGTCCGCTCGTAACGGGTCTCGGCCAGGAAGGGGACGACTTCGACTCCTTTTCCCGCTAATCGCCGGATGTCACGGTTCTGAGCATCCGGCCCGCAGGCCAGCATGACAGGTACTTCGTTCGCGGTTTTGACGAGTTGGCTTTCGGAGGAAAGTCGAGCCTCTGAACTGACGACGACCCGCGTGGCGATGCGAGCCGGCGTGCCACTGTCCGGCCGGGCGGTGAGCAGCGGGTCGTCCATCTCCGCCGTCCGCCGGCCGACGACGATGGCATCGACGCGGGAGCGGAGGGACTGCACCACTTCGCGAGCCGCGCTGCCGGAAATCCATTTGCTATAGCCGCTGCGAGTGGCGATCTTGCCGTCGAGCGTCATGGCCCACTTGGCGATGACCCAGGGCTTGCCGGTAGAGAGAAGCTTGAGATACGGTCCGTTGATCCGACGAGCCCGATCCTCATGCAAGCCGACATCGACTTCGATGCCA
>JBJXFF010000195.1:0-28777 GCA_046153945.1 Pirellulaceae bacterium | reverse complement strand
CAAGCCGAGTGCGAAAGAGGCCAAGCCGGCCAAGATGCAAAAAACGAGCAGGGCGTCGTACTCCTTTCAGGCGGCAACCCCCAAATTGCGAAGGCCGACGGCGACGCCTCGGTGCAGGCCTTCATCGCGGCCATGCCGGGCTGGAAACGGGAGGTCGGCAAACGCCTCGACGCGCTCATCGTCCGCGCCGTCCCAGGCGTGTTCAAGGCCGTGAAGTGGAACACCCCTTTCTATGGCATCGAAGGGGAGGGGTGGTTCCTCGGCTTCCATTGCATCACGAAGTACATCAAAGTAGCCTTCTTCCGCGGCACGTCCTTGCGTCCCGTCCCACCCGTCGAGTCCAAGCAGAAGGATGTCCGCTATTTCCACATCCACGAGGGGGACCAACTCGACGAAGCTCAGTTCGCCGAGTGGGTGAAGCAGGCCAGCCTATTGCCCGGGGAACGAATGTGAGCGGCCAGTGCGAGGTGCATGCCGAGACCGGTTTCATGTGCTTGCCATTCAACCAGAATGCTGCAAGGAGTACTTCGAATGGAACGCCTACCTGAAAATTTACGTCTTGAACTTCAGCTCACCGCCGCGAAGCTCGTTCTGGGCTTGCTTTACAGTTGGGAAATCCCGCCCGTTGCGGATCGTGCGCTCTTGAATGGCGAGTACTCGCCCGCGTTCGCTGAACTCGCGGCGATTGACAACCCAATCATGTCCGAGGTCGAACCGGTCTTGATCAAGGCGATTGCGGAACTGGGCTTGCGATTGCCGTCCCGACCAGATGCAGCATGGTTGATCGTGCGCAATTGCATGCAGTTGATTGTGTTGAACGCAGAGTCGCTCCGCACGGCTCTTTCGCTGCTCAAGGAGACGTCGTACGCGGTGCGCGATGTGATGCCTGACAGCCAATACGTTGGCGATAATCTCGACCTCGGATCACTGATTGGCATCTATTGGTCATACACGGCACCGAACGAGAACTGCTACGAAGGGCGACTGATCATCGATGAATCAGAACGACAGACGATCCTAGATGCGCTCGCCCGGAACGAAGCTCGTGCGTGGTTGGGGCGTCATGCCGAAACCACGGTTGAGAACGGGCTTGCCAACGGCTGACTGTCAAGGGAAGGGTGCCGGGTGATCTTAGGTTCCACGGTTTTAGCGACGAGTCACTTGCAGCGATGGCACCAAGTGCCGACTAGCTATACTCAACTGACGCACCGCGCCACAACAACCACGAAGAAAGCGACACCATCTATGAAGAAGACGATGAGCGTCCCGAAGGAAGGAAAGTTAGGAGAATCTTCCTCTCAGCGGATCGATGCGAGATTCACGAAGCTGAGTGATTGGCGGACCGAGATGCTCGCTCGTATCCGCTTGCTCATCCAGCAGGCCGATCCCGAAGTGGTTGAGGAGGTGAAATGGAGAAAGCCGTCGAACGAGATGGTGGGAGTTCCGGTCTGGTCGCATGACGGAATCATTTGCACCGGCGAGACGTACAAGAGTGTCGTGAAGATGACGTTCGCTAAGGGGGCCTCGCTACCGGACGCTGCGGGCCTCTTCAATTCCAGCCTCGATGGGAACACCCGGCGGGCCATCGATTTCCAGGAGGGGCACAAGATTGATGAAAAAGGGTTGAAAGCGCTCATTCGCGCAGCCGTGGCGCTTAACACTCAGAAGAGTCCTAAGGGCGGTTGAGAAACGCCCGCGAAACCGAGCACGCGACGGCGTTTCCTATACCAGCCTGAAGCGCAGGTTTTGAGGTTGCGGTTTGCATACCAAACGGTCGGGCTTTCAGGGCCATTCATGGCCCTTTTTCCCTTCAGGCCCGCCGTTTACGGCGGGTCCACAGGCGAAAATCTCGCGATGAAAGCCTCGTTCACGAGGCTTCCCTTCTTTGCTTCAGCCCTCAGGGAGGGGCTAAACCCGGGAACGAGAAGCCTCGTGAACGAGGCTGTAGAATTAGAGTTCGTTATCCGTTACCCCGCCGTAAACGGCGGGGCTGACATGAAAAAGCCTGGTAAACCAGGCTGCGACTCCGGCATAGCGCAACATCAAAAAGCGCAAGCGAAGGAAAGCGACGGTTCCTCAAGGAGGGATTACTTTCCTTCGCTTGCGCTTCAGGCTGGTGTCGGGCTAGATGCTTCTCGCCGCGGTGATCCCTGCCGGCAGCGTTCCTTGCTGGCTGAGGACTTCTTGCAGCCGCTCTTCGGCCAGGAAGTGGTAGGGGAGCCGCTTGTGCCAGTAGAGAATTCCCGCGGCTGCGGAGAGGGCGAGGAGGACGGCCAGCGGGTTGTAGACGAGTTGGCTATCGGCAATGACGCCGGCAAAAAGTGGTCGGAGTGCGGGGAGGTGATTGAACAAGTCGGAGGCGGGGATGAGGAGCCACGAAAGGATGGGGCTCGCTTGCACCACTTCGGGTGTGGCATAGCCGGAGAGGACCGCCAGGCTGTTGTGCGTGAAATGGAACAGCATGGCGGGCCAGATGCTGTTGGTCTTCACCGCGACGTAGCCGATGACGATGCCGATGAGGAACGCGCTGAGCGACTGCTGCAACAGCATGTGGACCACGCCGAACAGGGCACTCGTCACCAGGATCGCCCCCCACTTGTGTCCCGTGCGGCGAAGGCCGTTGAGGACAAAGCCGCGGAAGGCCAGCTCTTCACAAACGGCGGGGAGGAGGGCGAGCAGCAGAATCAGTTGCCAGGCGGGAGTCCCTTCCATCGTCGAGCCGAGGGTGGCCAGTGCATCTTTCAGGGCCTGGCTCTTTGGATAGACCGCTTCAATCCCAAAGCCGAGCCACTGGACGGCTGGGTGGAGCGAGGCGGCGAGCAGGACCGCGGCTGGGAGCGTGGCCCAACTCGACGGAGCCCGGAGGCCGAGCGAGCCGAGCGGCTGGCGGGTGAGCATGATGGCCATCAGACAGGCGGGTGTGGCGATGAGGGCAATTTGCACAACCAGCGTGGTGTTGATGAAATCGATGGCCCCTTCCGGCGGCGGCAGCATGAAGCTGGAGAAAAAGCGAATGACCAGCAGCAGGACGCCGCAAAACAGGGCTTCCCCGACCGTGGGAGCATCTTCGCGGTGTACCAGCATCTGCCGCATCCAGAGCCCGAGGCTGAACCGCTCGCTCTCGCGGAACAGAACCGACTCGTTGTTGAACTGATCGATGGCCCAGCGAATGGCGAACCAGCAGGAAAGGGACGTGATCCCCGCCACAATCGGCAGGTACTTGAAGGCCTCCCAGAGTTGCCCCTCAATCAAGGCCCTGAGCAGCAGCATCATGCCGGTCAGCGGAATCATCGCCGTTCCGACTTCAAGCTGCGAGTTGGGAAGGAGCGACAACATCATCAGCGGCAGCGAAATCATGAGCAGCGGCAGCAGATAATACTGCCCTTCCTTGGAGCTGCGGGCGAACGCGGCGACGGCCAGCGACAGGGCGCTGAACATGGCCGAAATGGGAACGAGGGCGAGGACCAGCCAGAAAATCGCGGCCAGCGGCGGCGGACCAATGTGCATCGGCAGCGGCGAGGTGGCCATTTTTTCCAGTTGGGCGGCGATGAAAGTGCCGGTCACCCCCATGCTGGCCAGGTTGAGCAGGCTGGTGGCCATGCTGAAGGTCATCACCGTCAGCAGCTTCCCCCAAACGATTTCACTTCGCTTCGCCGGGCTGGAAAGAAGCGTCTCCAGCGTTCCCCGTTCCTTTTCTCCCGCGCACAAATCGACAGCCGGATAGAACGCCCCGGTGAGCGCCCAAACCAGCAGTACGAAGGGGAGCAATTTGGACCAGACGGCAGCTCGCGCTTGCACTGGCTCGGCGACGTCGGTATTCGCCAGGTCAAACGGGGCGACGGCGGTGACCGGAAGGTTGTTTTGCCTCAGGTTTCCCGCAATCATCGCGTCCCGCCAGCGACCTAGGACGGTGGCGACGCGAGTATGGGCGACCTGCGACTTGTCGCTGGCCGTGTTCACGAAAATTTCCGGCTGCGGAATGTTGATTTCGGGTGCCTTGGCCTGCGCGTCCTGGGCGGCAGCGAGTCGGCGAGAGAATCCTTGCGGGAAGTAGACGACGGCCTCCCACTTTCCCGCCCGCAAGTCCGTCGTTGCCGCCGAGGCTACATCTGCGTCGGTCATTCCCCGAGAGATTGCCTCGCTGATCTCCACCTCCAGCAATGCCGACTCCCTCTCCGGACAGACAGCAGCGGCAAAGCGGCGCTCCTCAAACAGCGGCGGCTGAGCCGGCAGACCTTCGGCGCCGACCACCAGAATCTTGGACGGGTATTCCTTGCGAAACTGCTGCACCTGGAAGACGAGCATCGCCAGGATCGGATAGAGCAGTAGGGGCAGGACGACAATCGTGAACAGCGTCCGCCGGTCCCGCATCTGGTCCCGCAGCTCGCGGCAGTAGATCAGTTTGATGTTGGTCCAGGACATGGGAAGGTGGGCAGTAGGCAGAGTGCAGTAGGCAGTAGGCAGGAACGACAGTATCAGGCGTTTCGGATTTCGAGCTTCGGATTTTGGATTTTGATTTCCCGCGGCATTTGCAAATCGCGGGTCATTTCCTCGTGGTCGCTGATGAGTTGGAAGAAAAGCTCTTCCAGGTCGTGCTCGCGGTGCTGTTCTTGCAGCTCGGGGAGTGTGCCTTCGGCCAAAATGTGGCCTCGGTGCATGATGGCGATTCGGTCGCAGAGCCGTTCCGCCTCGCGCATGATGTGCGTGGAGAAGAGGATGCATTTTCCCTGGTCGCGCAGCTCGCTGACGGTCCGGAGCAGGGCTCGGGCGACGAGGACATCGAGGCCGGCAGTCGCTTCGTCGAAAATGAGGACCGGCGGGTCATGCACGATGGCCCGGGCGATGGAGACTTTCTGCTTCATGCCGGTTGACATTTTCGCCCCGAGGACGTCCCGAATGTCGTGCATCTTGAGCCGCTCGAAGAGGCTTTCCATGCGGTCCCGCAACAGGTCTTCCTTCAGGCCGTACAGCCGGCCGAAGTAGGCGACCATTTCCCAGGCGGTCATTCGGTCGTAAACCGCCGTGTTGCAGGAGACAAAGCCAAACTGATGCCGCACCAGCTCCGGCTGCGTGGCTACGTCATAGCCGTTGATGGAGGCCGAGCCGCGGGTGGGGCGGAGGACGGTGCTCAGGATGCGGAGCGCGCTGGTCTTGCCGGCTCCGTTGGGTCCGAGCAGGCCGTAGACTTCACCTTTGGCGGCATCGAAGGAGATGCCGGCCAGGGCCACGAATTCGCCGCGGCGGAGGTCCGCATAGGATTTCGCGAGGTCCCGGACGTGAATCATGGGGGAGAGGGGAGAGGTTAGAGGGGAGAGGTTAGAAGTTTGACATGTCCGGGAGTTTGCGGTGATGAAACGTACGTCATGCTCGTGGCTGTAGGGGGCTGAAAGGTGGCCCGTTCCGAATTTGACGGTTGGCCGATTGTGGGGGCTGAATTCCGCTGCCTAGGACGCGATTTTGAGCTAGGTTTTCGCATTGCCCACAATCTCTATTGCGAGTCCGAGTCCATGACAGATTCCGCGCTGATTGAAAACACCGTGGCGGACGATTCCTTGGTGAATTGTTCCCTGTCGCACTCCATGCCGTTTATATTTCCGGTCGTGGAGTCTTTCTTTCCTAAAGAGCCGGCGACGATGGAAGAGGCAGGACTGAGCCCGACTGACGTGGAGGCTCTGATTCTCAAACAGCTATTGATCAGCGGCGTGACCACCGGCCGCAAGATTGCCGAGCAGATCAAACTTCCCTTCGGCGTCATGTCGGATCTGCTCCGTGGCCTCAAGCAGCAGCTTTTGGTGAACTACAAGGCCCAGGCCTCGATGGGGGATTTCGAGCACGAGCTGACCATTGAGGGTGAAAAGCGGGCCCGCTGGTATGTGGACCGCTGTACCTATTGCGGCTCGGCCCCGGTGCCGCTGCGGGACTACATTCGGAGCATCGAACGGCAGTCGGTGCGGAAGGTACGTCCGAAAGTCAAGGACTTAATCAACGCCTTTAGCGACCTTTCTCTGTCGGCGGCAACCATCAGCCAGGTGGGCCAGGCTATCTACTCAGGCCGCAGCTTGTTCCTCTACGGCCAGCCGGGCAACGGCAAGACGAGCATTGCCGAACGGGTCATCCGCGCGGTCAGCGAGACAATTTGGGTCCCGCGAACCATCACCATCACCGGCGAAATTATCCGGGTCTTCGACCCCGCGAGCCACGAAGAGGTTCCGCTCGACTCCTCCGGCCACTTGCTGGAACTTTCCCGCTATGACCGCCGCTGGGTTCGGATCAAACGCCCCTCCATCATCGTCGGCGGCGAGCTGCGGATGGATCAACTCGAAGTGACCAGCAACTCCGCGACCGGCATCATCGAATCCCCGGTGCAGATGAAGGCCAACGGCGGAGCCCTGATCGTGGACGACTTCGGCCGCCAGCGGATGAGCACCGCGGAGCTGCTCAATCGCTGGATTGTGCCGCTGGAGAAAGGAGTGGATTACCTCTCGCTCCCTTCCGGCCGGCAGATTCAGGTCCCCTTCGATCCGATTTTGATCTTCTCCACGAACATCGAGCCGAGCAAGCTCGTGGACGAAGCCTTCCTCCGCCGCATCCCGTATAAAATCCAAGTCCTCGATCCGTCGGCTGAGGAATTCCGCAATCTGGTTCGCACCGGGTGTGACAAGCTCGGACTCCAGTTCCAGGACGAAGCCCTGGAGCATCTGATGACGCGGCACTATGGCGAAGCGGGCCGTCCCTTCCGCTACTGCCACCCCCGCGACCTGCTGGCCCAAGTCAAAACCTTCTGCGAGTTCCACGAACAGCCGCTGGTGCTGACCACGAAGGCGATTGACGTGGCGGTGAAAAACTACTTTGCGGAACTGTAGAGACCAGGTTAGGGCTGATTCAGTCTAAGCAGCTCTTTCAGCTCCTCTTCCCAGTACGATGGAAGTTGGTCCCAAGGATTGTTTCCCTTGTCGTCGGTGATGTAAATCCAGCCGAGGCGGCGGTCGTGGGCCTGGCGGAGGTACTTGGGCATGTCGGCTGCTGGGACCTGGTAGGCCAGGGCGGCGATGCGGTCGGGCTTCAGGTCCTTGGTCCAGGCGGGCGGAGTAAAGCGGTCCCAGCGCTCGTGTCCTTCGTAGAGGCAGGCGACATCGGAGGCGGGGCGTGTGAGATATTTCTCGTCGCAGACCGTGCCGGGGTTGGTGACGACGAGCGAGAGCTTGTGCGTCTTGCGGACATGTTCGTAGAGCGCGCCCAGTTGCTCAAGCTGCTCTGGACCGCTGGCTTGCTCGTCGAAAAAAATCCCCTGAATGCCGGGATAGAAGCGAACCCACTGATCGACATCGGCCTTCACCTCGTCCGTCTTCCGCTTGCCATAACTGGTGCTGACATAGCCAATCAGCGTGACCTTCGACTTCTTCGCTTGCTCCAAGACCTTCGTATAGTTCGCATCGACCCGCTTCCCCGGCCCGCTCGCCGGATTCACAATCGCCACCACTCCCGCTTCCTCCGGCGCAGCGAGAAGCCGTTCCCATTCCTTTTCTCCTTTTCCAGCCGGATAGAAGTACGCCGAGACGAGCAGCCGCATTTTTGGCGGGGGATCGGCAGCGCTGACGACACTGCCACTAAAGATCAATGCGATTAAGACGCAGACGATCAGGCGAGAGTATCTCATGCAGCCCGATTTAGAAGATACCTAACTGATCCCTCGCCTCATCCGTCATCTTGTCGGGCGTCCACGGCGGGTCGAGGACGATTTTGACTTCGACGGCGGCGACGCCGGGGAGGGCTCCGACGACTTGCTTGCTGTTGGCGATGAGCTGCGGGCCGGCGGGGCACATCGGGCTGGTCATGGTCATGTCGATCTTGATGTTCGTCTTCCCTTCGGCGGGAAGCAGATCGACGTTGTAGATCAGGCCGAGATCCACGATGTTCACGAACAGCTCGGGGTCGATGACTTTTTTGAGCTCCTCGCGGACGAGGTCTTCGGAGAGTTCGCGGGGGGCATCGGACGCTGCAACAGCGGCGGCTTCGCCGATGGGAGCCGCGATTGGTGGAACCGTGCAGTTTTCCGTCTTCGCGGTCGGGATTGTCGGCATAGTCGATGCCGTGAGGGAAAGGGCGAGTGCGGGAGCTTTCGAGGCAGGCCCAGTCCCATCATTAATCCGCACCAAGACCTGGCCGTCTTCCACCTTCACTTCGTGAGCCACCGTGTCTTCCGTCGCGGGCATGGTCAGGGCTTTGCCCGTGCGAATATCGAACTTCGCTCCGTGCCGCGGGCAGGCAATCGCGAATTCCGCGAGCTTTCCCTCGGAGAGCGGCCCGCCATCGTGCGTGCAGACGTCGTCGATGCAGTAGAACTCCCCGCCGACGTGAAACAGCGCGACGATGCGGTCCTCCACCTCGACCAACTGGCGGCCGGGATCGGGGAGGTCGGAGATGGCGGCTACTTTGATGAAATCAGACATAGAGCGGGGGGGGAAATGACCAATGACCAAGCCTCAATGACCAATCTAAAACCCTACAACTCTTCCATTGGTCATTGAGGCTTGGTCATTGGTCATTCTTTTCCTATACGTATTCTCTTACCTTGCGCAAAATCGCCTGCCCCAATGATTCCCGCACGCTCTCGATCGTGATCCGGTCGAAAATTTGCTGGAAGAAGCCGCTGACGATCATGCGGGTGGCTTCTTTGCGGGTGAAGCCGCGGGACTGGGCGTAAAAAATCAGCTCTTCGTCCACTTTGCCGGTGGTGCTGCCGTGGGTGCAGCGGACGTCGTCGGCTTCGATCTCCAGGCCGGGGATGCTGTCGGCCCGGCTGGCGGTGGAGAGGAGCAGGTTGTCGTTCCGCTGGTAGCCGTTGGTTTGCTGGGCCTGGGGATCGACTTTGATCATGCCGCGCCAGACCGTGCGGGACTTGTCCTGCAGGGCGGCTTTGTAAAGGAAGTCGCTGCGGCACTGGGGGGCGACGTGGTGCTGCAATGTGTGATAAGAGAGGTGCTGCTTTCCTTCGGTGAAGAGGACGCCGTTGACCTGGACCGCGGCCCCGCGGCCGACGAGCTCCACGTGCTGGTTCACCTTCGAGAGCCGGCTGCCGATGGCGGCGATGGTCCACTGGAGCGAAGCATCACGGCCGACAAGGGCCTTCTGATGGGCGAAGTGCCAGACCCCCTGCCCCCAGTTCTGGAGACCCACCAGCCGCAAGCGGGAATTGGGAGAGAGAACAACCTCCATCGCCCCGCAGTGAAAGCCCCCTTCGTCGCCGCCGTGGCTGGCGTTCTCGCACATCAGCGTGGCGTCGGCCCCATCTTCCATCACGACCAGCGTGTGTCCCAGGTCTGTCCCGCCGCTCGTCAGCGCCGAGAGCATGTGCAGGGGCTCGTCGATGACGACGTTGCGGGGAACATAGAGGAAATGGCCGCCTGACCAGAATGCGGCATGGAGGGCGGCGAACTTGTCGTAGCTCGGATCGACGGCCCGGCCGAAGAGGTGCTTCTGCACGAGGTCGCTGTGCGTATTCACCAGCTCATCCAGGCTGCCAAAGACAATTCCCTTGGCCTGCCAGCGCTCCTTGAGCGTCGTGGCGAGCGGGCGGCTATCGAGTGCACTCGTCCGGCCGGCCAGATTCACCCCTTCGACGAGGAGCGGCTGGGTCGCTTCCACGGCGGCGTTCTGATCGAACGGCGGCGAAAACTGGTTGAGCTTAAAGAGCCGGATGTCCGTGCGGATCCACTCTTCGTCGTTCCGCGCCGGCCAATCCATCGCGGCAAACGTCTTCCACGCTTCGCGCCGCTGCTCGGTCAACCAGGCAGGCTCGCGGCGGGAGCGAAGGAAGGCTTCGAAGGCTTCTTGGGTGAAGCCGGTAATAGTTGCCGTGGACATGTTCTCTTTATCGAGGACTCGAATCGTCAATCATTTGCCAAGTTGCCGAAACACCTTCGTATTCAAACTCTGCTTGCCGCTGTGCCTTTTCGATAGATTCGTGCCAAGTGTCCGCGAGGCATTCCCAATCACTTGTGAACCTGAAAAGGAAAAACATATTTGGTTCGCCGGCGACTGCTATGAACTTTGGAACGGGTACTTCAGCCCCGTTCACATCATGCACGCAGTTCCCTGTCACCCTGTGCCGCTCGTCAATCGGCGACCAACATACGACCGACAGGTCGCCGATCACCTTAGGTGCGGATTGGCTCATGGTTTTATGGCCTACCCCACCGATCCTTCCATCTGCAACTGGATCAGCCGGTTCATTTCCACGGCGTATTCCATCGGCAGCTCTTTGACGAGCGGTTCGATGAAGCCGTTGACGATCATCGCGCTCGCTTCATCCTCGGGGAGGCCGCGGCTCATCAGGTAAAAGAGCTGCTCCTCGCCGATGCGGCTGACGCTGGCTTCGTGCCCGACGCTCACGTCCTGCTCGGCGATTTCAATGTACGGGTAGGTGTCGCTGCGGCTCTTGGCGTCGAGGATCAGGGCGTCGCAAACGACGTTGGTCTTGACGTTCGTGGCCCCCTTCTCGACCTTGACGAGCCCGCGGTAGCTGGCTCGGCCGCCGTTTTTGCTGATGGATTTGCTGATGATCTGGCCGCTGGTGTTGGGGGCACAGTGAACCAGCTTGGCACCGGCGTCCTGATGCTGCCCCTTGCCGGCGAAGGCAATGGAGAGAATCTCGCCGCGGGCCCCGGGCTCCATCATGTAGACGGCGGGGTACTTCATCGTCAGATGGCTGCCGAGGTTGCCGTCGATCCATTCCATGGTGGCGTCGCCATAGGCCATGGCCCGCTTGGTCACCAAGTTGTAGATGTTGTTGGCCCAGTTCTGGATCGTGGTATACCGGCAGCGGGCGTTCCGCTTGACCATGATCTCCACGACGGCGGAGTGGAGGCTTTCCGTAGTATACATCGGGGCGGTACAGCCTTCGACGTAATGCACGCTGGCCCCTTCGTCGACGATGATCAGGGTCCGTTCGAACTGCCCCATGTTTTCCGCGTTGATGCGGAAGTAAGCCTGCAAGGGGAAGTCAATCTTTACCCCCCTGGGGACATAGATGAACGAGCCGCCGGACCAGACCGCGGAGTTGAGAGCGGCGAATTTGTTGTCGTCGGCGGGAATGATCTTGGCGAAATACTCGCGAACGAGGTCGGAGTGCTCGCGGACCGCGGTATCGGTGTCGGTGAAGATGACCCCCTGCTTCGAGAGATCTTCCTTCAGCGAGCCGTAGACGACTTCGCTTTCAAACTGGGCCTTCACTCCGGAGAGGAACTTCCGCTCCGCCTCGGGAATGCCAAGCTTCTCGAAAGTATCCTTGATCTCGCTGGGGACGTCGTCCCAGGTCTTCCCCTGGTGGTCGGCCGGCTTGAGGTAGTAGTAGATGTCCTGGAAGTCGAGGGCGATGTCGCCACCCCACTTGGGCATCGGCTTGGCGAAGAAGATGTCGAGGGCCTTGAGGCGGAACTCCCGCATCCAGTCCGGCTCGTCCTTCATGTCGGAGATTTGATGGACCAGTTCTTTATTCAAGCCTTTCTTGGCTTTGAAAATCGCCTTGCTCTCCGTGCGGAAATCGTACTTGTTGATTTCCCCCACGGGGTCGGAGGTGGCGGTTGCGGAATTGAGTGTATCGGTAGCCATAGTTTTTCAATGACCAATGACCAAGCACCAATGACCAATAGGTCAGTGGCTTACATTGGTCATTGGGATTTGGACATTGGTCATTCTGCCTTCGTTAGCCAGCTTTTTTCTCTGCTTCTTCCAGCGTTCTATTCGCCGCATCCGCATCGGGATGTTCTTTGCGAATTCTGTCATAGCCTTGAGTGTGCAATTCGGCGGCCAGTTCCTTGCCGCCGGACTCGACAATCCGGCCCCCGAGAATCACATGGGTGAAGTCGGGCGGATTGTGTTCCAGCAGTTTGTCGTGGTGCGTGATGATGAGCAGCCCCATTTTCTCGCGGCCGATTTCGGCGATGCTCTGGCTGGCCAGGCGAACCGCGTCGGCATCCAGGCCGCTGTCGGTTTCGTCCAAGATGGCGATCTTCGGCTGGAGGATGGCGAGTTGCAGGATTTCGGCCCGCTTCATCTCGCCGCCGGAGAAGCCGTCGTTGACGTAGCGGCGGGCGAACTCGGGGTCCATCCGCAATTGCTGCATCTTGGTCTTCACTTCCTTGCGGAAGTCTTTCATCGGAATCAGGGCTTCACCCTCTTTGCGGTCGGGCATGCGGACGTTCGTGGCCGCGTGGCGGAGGAAGTCCGCCAGCTTGACGCCCGGAATCGCCACCGGCCGCTGGAAGGCATAGAACAGCCCCTTGCGAGCCCGCTCGTCGGGGGCTTTATCGAGCATGTCCTCGCCGTTGAGCGTGATGGTCCCTTCGGTCACCTGATATTTCGGGTGCCCCATGACGACCAGGCCCAGCGTGCTCTTGCCGGAGCCGTTGGGGCCCATGAGAGCGTGCGTTTCGCCGCGCTTGATCGTCAGGTTCACGCCACGAAGGATTTGTTTCCCCTCGACGGAGACGTGCAGGTTCTTGATTTCTAGTGTGTCGGTCATGGGAGGGAAAATGACAAATGTCCAAGCACCAATGACCAATGAAGGCGAGGAGCAACCTCTTTCAATTGGTCATTGGGATTTGGTCATTGGTCATTCATTTTCTTATCCTGTTATCTTCTGATGGTCATACACCGGAGCGATGTCCACCGGCGTGGAGACGTAACCGCTGTGGTGAGGAATTGGCAACTCGTCGTCCCGCTTCTCGCCGAGGTGGGCGAACTTGGGGGACTCGCCTTCGATCTTCTTGCGGGCAATCTTGTGGCCGCGGATCTTGTCCTGAATCCGCATGAGTCCTTCGAGCAACGCTTCCGGGCGCGGCGGGCAGCCGGGGACGTAAACGTCCACGGGGACAACCAGGTCCACGCCCTTTACCACGTGATAGCCCCACTTGAAGTACGGTCCGCCGCCGACGGTGCAAGCACCCATCGCGATCACGAACTTCGGGTCAGGCATCATGTTGTAAAGCCGGCGGACGCGGCTGGCCATTTTGTACGTGACGGTGCCGGCGACAATCATCAGGTCGGCTTGCCGCGGCGTCGCGCGGAAGGCACCGGCTCCAAAGCGGTCCATGTCGTAACGGCTGGCACCAGCGGCCATCATTTCGATGGCACAGCAGGCGAGGCCGAAGGTCATCGGCCAGATGCTGGCCTGGCGGCCCCAATTGATGGCCTGTTCGATGGTCGTCGTGATGACGTTCTCTTCGAACCGCCCCTCAATCCAGGGCTGCGTCGGTATTGGGTTCAGGATGGATTCAAGGCTCATTTTCAGGCTCCAGCGGGCTGGTTTTACGTGCGATTTTTGCGTCGAAAGTAAGCTCGCTAAGATACTCCAGTTTCGGCCAGTGCGGTAGGCTTGGGCTCAAACGTGCAGCACCCTCCGCCGTCCAGCCGGCAGTTGGAAAGATGCAGGTTTTCGCCCAGTAATTCGGAAAACATCATTTTCTCCATCGAGCAAACCGAGCGATCCTGCTCCGCCAGGTCCGGGTAGGGACAAGCGGTCACGGCCAGCATCGGCAACTCTTTGGAAGTATCCACTTCAAACGGCATTCGGTGATCGCTAAACGCCTTCGCCAGCGACTCCATTTTCTCTTTCAAATTCGTCCCGCGAATTTCCGCCGCATAGCTCCCCGCCAAACGGCTGGAAATGCGTTTGAGCAGTCCGCGGCGAATCTCGGGGTCCTTGATTTGCTTAACTTCGTGCCACAGGGCAATCGCGAGGTCACCAAAGTTATTGCCGCTCTTGCGACGCCCTTTTTCGGTGATTTCGTAACGGTGAACGGGACGTCCGCGCCCCGATTTCTCCGTGCTTCTTTCAATCTCTCCACCCGCCAACAGCCGCGTCAGCCGCTGCCGGACGGCGGTTGCAGTAACTTGCGTTTCGCGAGCCATTTGGGCGACACTTAGCGCACCCTGCTTGCGAAGCAAGTCGAGCAGGCCGTCATCGGATGTTTCATGGCTTGGCAACATGTGTTCGCTCCGTCGTCGAACCCCAATTCACGCTTGGGCTCTACCATCATCGTAGCGGTTTTAGCATTATTGACAAGGGATTATGTCAAAATAGAAGCCGCTGCCAGCGTTCTGTCGCAAGTCGTTGCTGTCAAGCAATTTAAGGCAACGCCGATATCTGCGGCTAATCCGGATCTTGCGTGTCGCGGGTATCGATAGAGAGGGGGGCGACGTCCAGGGACTCAATCTCCTGCGGCGGGAGCGTGAATACGCGATACAGGCAGAACCCGGCCAAGGTAATTACCGAGCCGACGGAACCGATCATCATGCACCAACCACCGATGGTCATATCAGGTTCCCCCCTCTCGATCCAGCGCGCGATCAGCAAGACGGCCTTCCGCTTGCCAGCGTTTCCCGGCGCTGTGAATCAGCACAGCTAGAAATGTCATCAGCAGGCCGATGAACAGGAACGACATGGCAGCTACCGGTTTTGTGGTGAGGGATTTCCAGTAGGCGGGACCTTGCGTAACGATCGTCCCAATGAACACGACGATCAAGAAAGTCGGCGACACATACTTGAGAATGAACTGCACGAATCGGGGAATCCGCAGATGCGATCCCTCATGGGCCGCCCGCTCGCCTCTTTCAATCCCCAGCACCCAGCCATACAGAACCGCCTGAATGGTGGCGAGGACAAAGAGGAGCATGGTCCCGCCCCAAAAATCCAGCGTGTCCAGAGCAAGCATTCCCTGTGAGAAGTAAACCACAAAACCTCCCCCCAGGGCGGAAATCAGTCCGAGGAAAGTTACGGACGCATGCCGCTTCAGCCCCAGCCCCTCTTCCAGAAAGGCAATCACCGGCTGAAGCATGGAGAGGCTGCTGGTGATAGCCGCGAGGAAGAGCATGACAAACCAGAGAAAGCCAAACAGTCGCCCGGCGGGCATCGCGGCAAAAACATTGGGGAGTGCCTTGAACCCCATATCAAAGGTCCCATATTTGTCACTCCCCAGTGCCCCCAAAAAGATGAACGCGGCCGGAATGGTAATGAGGCCACCCAGGCAGACTTCAAAGAATTCGTTGACCGCGCTGGCGGTCAGGCTGCTGAGGACGATGTCGTCCTTGCGTTTGAGATAACTGGAGTAGTTGATGATGATGCCGAAGCCGACGCCAAGTGTAAAGAAGATCTGTCCCGCGGCGGCCAGCCATGTTTCAAATTTCGCCAGCGCCCGAAAATCCGGGTTCCACATGAAGCCGAGACCATTCATCAGACTCTGCTCCGGCTTGGCAGGGTCGGGGGTTCCCAGGGTTAAGACGCGAACGAGCACAAACAGGGCGCAAATCGCCATAATCGGCATCGCCCATTTGCAGAACTCCTCAATCCCCTTGGAAAGGCCGCGATAGATGAGGACGAAGTTGGCGAGCAACGTCAACACGAAAAACAAAATCAGCGATCCTCGGCCCGACTGGGCAAGTGAACCGTTGCCATCCTTGCCAATGAACTGGTCGAAAAATGCGTCGTATGGCTGTGAGCTTTCTGTTCCCAGCATCAAATCGCCGGTCAGGTAATACCACGCATACCCCAGGCACCACGCCTCGATCACTACGTAATAAATGCTGATCACCAAAGGTGTGAGGAGCGCGAACCCACCCAAATACTTCGCCAGCGGATGCCGCCAGATCGTGCTGTAGATGCCAGGAGCGGAGTTAAAACCGCGGAGGCCCCCGTAGCGCCCCATCGTCCATTCCGCCCACCCCAGCGGAATGCCGAGCAGCAGGAAGGCGACAAAATAGGGAATCAAAAACGCGCCGCCACCGTGCTGAGCCGCGAGCCCGGGAAAGCGAAGAAAATTCCCCAGGCCGACAGCAGAGCCCGCGACCGCCAGGATTACTCCCAAGCGGCTTCCCCACACTTCCCCTTTCGGCGGCTCGGCCACGGTGACTCCTACTTGGCGATTGGAACTACTTCGCCGCGCAGCTCTTTTCCGAGGACGCTATGCCGCATGCCATAACACAAGTAAATGACGAGGCCGATTCCCAGCCAGACGAACAGTCGCCACCAGTTGGCCGCGGGAAGCGAGAGCATCAGCATCAGGCAACTCAGAATGCCGAGGATGGGCACTACGGGAACAAAGGGGCAACGGAACGGACGCTTGGCCTGCGGATTGGTCCTCCGCATGATGAGGACGGCCGCGCAAACGATGACGAAGGCGAAAAGCGTGCCGATATTTGTCAGGTGCAACAGAGCGTCGATGGGGAGAAACCCTGTCAACAGCGCGACAAAAAATCCGATCAGAATCGTGCTGATCCAAGGTGTCTTAAACGTCGGATGGATTTCGGCAAAAATGCTCTTGGGGACCAGGCCATCTCGAGCCATTGCCAAAAATACTCGCGGCGCGCTCAGCATCATCACCAGCAACACAGAGGTGATGCCAGCAACACCAGCGGTGGCGATGATGACCTCTGCCCAAGGGAGCCCGTTCTTTTTGAACGCATCGGAGACTCCGGCTTCGCCATCAATTTGGTCGTACTTCACCATTCCGGTCAGAACCGCGACGACGCCGATGTAGAGAATCGTGCAAAGGACGAGCGAGGCGATGATTCCAATCGGGACATCGCGTTGCGGATTTTTCGCTTCCTCGGCGTGTGTGGAAACGGAATCGAAGCCAATATAGGCGAAGAAAATGATCGCCGCCCCTGCCAACATTCCGACCGGTTCTCCCCCCGCGTTCACCTCGCCGTGCAAGTGAAAGCCCATGATGCCGATTCCGGTCCAGCCCATGGGGGCAAAGGGAACCCAGTTTTGCGGATTGATATAGAACGAACCGACCAGGATGACAAACACCACTGCGGCCAGTTTGATGAACACCATGATCGCGTTGAATCCCGCACTTTCGGAGATTCCCTTGACCAGTACCATAGTCACCACCATCACGACCAGAATCGCGGGCAAGTTGAACAGTGCCCGTTGCTGGTTCGTTAACTGCGACTCGAACGCCGGGTCTTCGAATTTGCCAACGACTACTTTGGAGTCTTCTTTAAGCACCCAGTTGATGACATAAGTTTTTTCGCCGGCGTCCCCTTTGAGTTCTTCTTTCGACAGCAGCTTGACCTTGGGCGTGACCACCTTGCCTTTATAAGCGTCAACGTCGCCGCTATAGGTCGCGATCACATTTGGCAGAAAGTGTCCCTGGTCGTACTTATAAGGGGCACCCGAAAATATCATCGGTACGACAATGCCTAGTTTCGGCAGGATGCTCTGCTGCAAGTAACCCGACCAGCCATTGGCGACCGTCGCCGCTCCAACCGCATATTCCAGCACCAAATCCCAGCCGATAATCCAGGCGAAGAGTTCCCCCATCGTCGTATAGGCGTAGGTATAAGCACTCCCGGCCACGGGAGCCATCGACGCAAATTCCGCGTAGCAGAGTGCGGCAAAGATGCACGTTACGCCGGCAACGACGTACGAAACCATCAGCGACGGACCCGCCTGATTGTGTGCCGCCGCACCCGTCGCCACAAAGATGCCCGCTCCAATCACTGCCCCAACGCCGAGAGCCGTTAGATTAACCGGCCCCAATGCTCGCTTGAGCCGATTATCGCTCTCCATGTCCGCAAGCAAACCATCCAGCGACTTGGTGGCAAAGAGCTGATTGGGCATTCCGTCCTCCGCTAGGGATTAGAGCGAACCTGGACCAGCGAATTCTTTCCGCAGGGAGAGGCCGCTAGAAGTGCCCTTAGTATCTTCGCGGCTGGGGAAGAGTCAAGCGCAGGAGAGCGAATCCCAAGTCCCAAATTCGAAATTCGAAATCCGAAGGAAAGGGAGGCAGAATTAGAGGCCAGTCCAATTCTTGATGCCTAGCCGAAAGATGATCCAAATCGCACTCACCGCTTCCTTGCTGTTGATTTTGGACTGGCCCTTTTCGCGGTCGGCGAACAGGATGGGGCTTTCAGTGAACCGGGCACCGGCCCGTTTCAGGTGCCAGAGGATTTCCTCCTGGAACGAATAGCCGCGGCTCCGGATGGAATCGAAATCGACCTTTCGGAGCAAATCTGTGCGGAAGCAGCGGAATGCGCCGCTGCAATCGCGGGGGCGGAGGCCGAGGAGCCAGCGGGCATAGGTGTTAACTCCCCAGCTCATGAGCCGCCGTTGGAAGGGCCAGTCCTTCACGCCGCCGCCAGGAACGTAACGGGAGCCGATGGTGACGTCGGCATTGTCCATTCCCGCCAGAAGAGCCGGGATATACCGCGGATGGTGGCTGAAGTCAGCATCCATGTTCAGGACCAGGTCGTAGCCGTGGTCGAGGGCGTACTTCATGCCTGCGATGATGGCGGTTCCCAGGCCAAGCTTCCCCTTCCGGTGCAGGGAGTGGAGGCGAGGCTCAGTCTTCGCTCTTTCATCACACCACGAGCCGGTGCCGTCTGGAGAGTTGTCGTCGATGACAAGAATGTCCACTTGCGGAGCGACTTCCCAGATGGCGTCGACAAGGAGCGGGAGGTTTTCGATTTCGTTATAGGTGGCGATGGTGACGAGGGTGCGCTCGGTGCGGACTTCGGACTGGGAGGGGCTCGTCGGCATGGGGGAAGTTACGAGGTGTAACATAGGACAAGACTTCGTGCTACGCTGTGAGTGCTACGCTGTGAGAGAGTTAGGGTTCGTAAATATAGGTCGCCAAACTACTTGTGGCGGCCGAACTTTACGGGCGGAGGCTGCGTAACAAGCCGGACTTGGGGAGAGTTGATGATCAGCGTGGTGGAGCTGACAAAGCGGTTTCCGTCCGGCGGCCAGGATGTTCTGGCGGTTGACGGGCTGTCGTTTTCGGTGGTGCCGGGGGAGGCTTACGGGCTGCTGGGGGCCAATGGAGCCGGCAAAACCACTACGCTCCGCATGATCCTCGGACTGCTGGAGCCGACTAGCGGCTATGCCGAGGTGGACGGTTTCCGGACGAGCGAATCCCCCGACGAAGTAAAGAGCCGCATAGGCATGGTTTCCACGTCGGCAGGGCTCTATCAGTGGCTCAGCCCTCGCGAACTGCTGCTGTTCTTTGCGGACGTTTACGGCCTGGATGATGACACGGCGGCGAAAAACCTGGAGCGTTTCAGCGAACTATTCGACCTGACCAGTTTCATCGACCGCCGCTGTTCCGGCCTTTCCACCGGCCAGAAGCAGCGCGTGAACTTGGCCCGGTCCATGATTCACGACCCCCCGGTGCTGCTCCTCGATGAACCGACTCGCGGCCTGGATGTGATGGGAAGCAAAGTCATCTTTGATTACATCACCTCTGCCAAGAAGCAGGGAAAAAGCGTCATCGTCAGTACGCATCGGCTGGATGAGGCGGAGCGGTTCTGCGACCGTTTCGGCCTGCTCCATCGCGGCCGGCTGATGCACGAAGGGACGCTTCCCGAATTGCAAGCCGCGACGAGTTGCACCTCGCTCACCGAGATGTTCCTGCAATCGTTGCCGATGATGGAACAGGGGGAGGAAGCCGCGTGAGCGCCGAGCGTCCTCCACCACTGTCCGCCACTCCAAGCCAGCGCCGCGAGGTTCGCCCCGCCGTTCGCCTCTGGCGGCTGACGCGGAAGGAACTGCGGGAGACATTGCGAGACCGCCGCACGATCATCACGCTGGTGCTGATGCCGCTGCTGGTCTATCCGCTGCTCAGCGTGGCCTTTCGGCAGTTCTTTTTTTCCAGTTATTCGAAGCCGACGGATATTGAATGGCGGATTGCGGCTGAGAGTGAACAGATTTTGAGTGACTTTGGCCAGAGATTCGCTATCGGCAGCCAGGTGATTGAGGAAATTGACGGCCCGGAGAAGGAGCCACCCCGCAGCAAGCTCATAGTGACCGGGTTCTTGGAGCAGGCGGTTCGTGATGGCGATGTCGATTTGGCGATTCGAGCGCGAGTTGACGAGGGACCCGAAATGCCTCGTGGAGGCCAGCTTCACTACGAACTCATCTATCAAAAGGACTCCGCACTAAGCCGGGCAGTCGCTGACTACACCGAACGCCGGCTTTGGGGTTTTAATCAACGTGCATTTGGAGAACGATTGCAAAGGCGGGGGGGAAGTCCGGAACCGCTCGCCAAATGGAACCGTCGTCCGCTCGCCGGCGAGTCGGTGCAAATGGTTTCGATGGCAACTCTGGTGCCGCTCATACTTATCCTGATGACGATTACCGGCGCGGTATATCCGGCCATCGACTTAACCGCCGGCGAACGGGAGCGGGGAACACTCGAATCGCTGATGGCTGCTCCCTTGCCGAGATTGAGCATGTTGCTGGCGAAGTACTTTGCCGTGCTGACGGTTGCACTGCTGACGGCAGGGGCGAACCTGGCGGGAATGTCGATCACGGTCTACAGCACGGGACTGGGGCCGATGCTATTTGGCGACCGAGGTCTCACGCCGGCCGCGATTGTGATTGTGCTGCTCTTGCTGGTGCTGTTCGCGGCGTTCTTCTCCGCTCTGCTGTTGGCGGTGACTAGCTTTGCCCGGAGCTTCAAGGAGGCGCAGGCGTACTTGATCCCGTTCATGCTGCTGGCGATTGCACCCGGATTTTTGAGCGTGATGCCGGGCATCGAGCTGAGCGGTGTGCTGGCGGTGGTGCCGCTGGTCAACATGGTCCTGCTGGCCCGTGATGTGTTGCAGGGCGAGATCAATCCGCTGCTGGCCGGTGCAGCCGTTGTTTCCACGGCGCTCTATGGCGTTGCCTCGTTGGCACTAGCGGCACGGATTTTCGGCAGCGACGCGATTCTCTACGGCAGCCAGGGGAGTTGGGCCGATCTCTTCCGCCGGCCCGAGGAACTGCGCGACCAGCCGAGTCTGGCGGGTGCAGCTCTGTGCGCCGCCGTCGTGTTTGCCCTGCAGAACGTCCTCAGCGGCATATTCGCGCTGGGAACTGCCGCCATGCCGCTGGAGACCCGCCTGCTCCTTTCCGCGGCCCTGGGAGGGCTTCTCTACCTGGCCGTGCCACTCGGCATTGCCCGTTTTCAGTATGTAAGTCTGTTGCACGGTTTTCAGTTACGGATCGGTCCGATACTGGCGTACGTCGGCGCTCTGTGTCTGGGGCTCTCGCTTTGGGTGTTTGCCCATGAAATCGTTTTGCTGACGCAGGGGCTGAACTGGATGAGCGTGGATTTCAAGAAGCTCGCTAGCGCCGAAATATTCGAGCAGATCAAACACCTCAATCCGTTTCTGCTTGTTGGCACTATGGCTATTGCTCCCGCTGTTTGCGAGGAATGGTTCTTCCGAGGCTACTTGCTCGGCTCGCTGCGCGGCCGCCTTCCCGGCTGGGCGGCGATTGCGGTTACGGGAATTCTGTTCGGCCTGTTCCATGTCTTCGTCAGTGGCGGCGTGGGGGGCGTGAGACTGCTGCCGAGCACGCTGCTGGGCCTCGTGCTCGGCTGGATCTGCTGGCGGACGAAGAGCGTCTTGCCAGGGATGCTGCTGCACGCCACCCACAATGGCTTGCTTGTCCTCATTGGCCGGTATCAAGATGACCTCGCCAAGGTCGGCATTGGCGTGGAGGAGAAGCAGCATCTTCCCGCACTCTGGCTGGTCGCCGCTGCTTGCGGAGTAGCCTTTGGCATCGCGACAGTTTGGCTGGGAACTCGATGGAGTTCGATGGTTACGGTGAATGCCAAGCTCCAGCCGTCCGTCGAAACTCTGCTTCCGTGAGCTTCGTCCCCTCCCGCACCATCTGAAACACCAGCGGAACTTCCGGCCAGCCGAGCGGCCGCAGCAGCTCATCGAGCCGTTCATCGGGACAGCACCCCTTCATCTCGACATAGGCCAAGCAAACTCCCTGGTCATAGAGATTCCCCTCCACCTGCCACTTCGGTTCACCCGGCCGGCTGACGAGAAGGAAGGAGCCGTCGGGCTCGATGAAGACGCCGGGAACCTGCTCCAGAGCAGCGAATGCCGCGTCAAAGGTGACTTTCCACGGCTGAGTGGCGGCTTGGAGGATGATGTGGAAGTGGAGCATGCCCCGGCGATTATAGCCGCTTGAGCCGCCACTTCGTTCTTGCGGCACGAAACCTGCTTTCATCGGGCGGCACTGCTGACTTTGGCGTTCCTAGCCGCGATTTTCCAGGGCGATGAAAATTGCTCTTGTAGAATTTTCAAACCTGGGACACATTGTTTGCAGTATTGACCGGCGAACCGGGGTCGGGAGTTTTGGGCGTTACAGAATCCTCAATTAGTTTGCTCGTCGACGCCTAAGCCTCTCGACCCCTTTCGCCACAACCTGCTCTGCCCGCTGCTGCCGTTAGGATGATGGCAAATGCGGGGATGCCTTCGGGCGTCGAACGATTCCAGGGCCCACAAGCAGGGATGCTTACCGCCCGCACGGCGCTTCCCTGCCCGTTTCCAAGGAGGGAAGCCATGCCTGCTGCCACCGCTCTCGTTCTGTTTGCCGCTTTCGCCGCCGCGGATGCCCCCGTGGTGCTCGAATTCACCTCGGCCAATTGTCCCCATTGCCGCACCGTGGAGCCCGTCGTTCGCGGCCTCGCGAAGCAGGGCTTTCCCATTCGCCAGATTGACGGCAGGGCCCAGCCGGATCTGGTTCATCAATACAAAATCAAGGGTTTTCCCACGTTCGTCCTCGTCTCCGGCGGACGCGAAGTCAGCCGCATCGAAGGTGCCGCCAGCCGCGAACGGCTCATCGGCATGTTGAAGCCGGCTGTTGCTCCGCAGCCAATCGCCAAGCAGATACAACCCGCCGAACGAGAAATCGTCCGCGGCCAATCCCCCGATGCCGGCCGCCCGGCGTCTCCACTAGATGCCGCGGTGCGGTTGCACGTGAACGATCTGGATGGCCGGGGTGCCGGCGTCGGTTCAGGAACCATCATCGACACGCACTTCAACGACGAAGCCAAAGCCGAAGAAGCCCTTATCATCACCTGCGGGCACTTATTTCGCGATTCACAGGGGAAGGGGAAAATAACCGTCGATCTGTTCGTCGGAGGACAGGCCCGCACCGTCGAAGGTCAACTGCTCGACTTCGACGACAAGCGGGACATTGCCTTGGTCACTATTTTCCCGGGCGTTCGGATTGCACCAGTCCAAGTCGCACCGAAAGAATTCGTTTCCCGCCCGCAGGACCGCGTCTTCACGATCGGCTGCAGCGAAGGGCGCGAGCCGACGATTGAGGAGAGCCATGTGACAGTCATTAACCGCTTCACCAGCAAGCCGAACATTAACATCCACGGACTTCCCGCCAACGGCCGGAGCGGCGGCGGGCTCTTTTCCGCGGAAGGTCTGCTCATCGGCGTCTGCAATGCGGCCAACGAAGCAGATAACGAAGGGCTCTTCGCATCGCTCCCCTCGGTCCATTGGCAGCTCGACAAATTCAACTTGCAAGCGATCTACGAACGGGCCTCGGCGGCCACGCCAACTTCGGCGCCACTTTCAGAACCGGTCCCTGAAAATCAGCTTCCCGCAAGGCCTGATTTTGCGGCACTACCCAATGCGCAGCGTCCGAGCGGCCTCCCCGCACTTCCCCGTGAGATGCCGCGGTCAGCCCCACTCGCCGAAGAAAGTAATGCTCCCGTCGGCGACGACATGGAAGTCGTTGTCATCGTCCGTTCCAAACAGCGACCGGAAAACCCGAGCGAGATCTATCTCGTCGACAGCGTCTCCCCCGACCTGCTGTCTCGCATCACCACTGCCGCCCGCGCTAGCGCCCAGGCCCGTGCGACCAGCCGCCAAAACCAATCCGCCGAGCGTTTCGCCCGGCAAAACCGCAATAACGAGCCGGCTGTCGTGCGAGGACAGCTCAAGTAGGACGGAGCAATGCTCCGTCCTACACCGGTTTTTACAACCCCTTGTGCCAGCACTCGGTGCTAGCTCGCACAATCTTGCGATCCGCTTGCCATCCTTTTCTCATAGGCTAGATTCACACTGTCTTGCCACCGCCTTCCGTGCGGGGCAAGGTGTAGGGATTCACACCAGGTTTTGCATAGGGAGATCGCTTCAGCAAAGTCGCTTCAGGAAGAGCGGCAGCTGAAGAAGTTGGGTTGGTCCAATGCCACTCAGCAGTCAGGGAGGACTCGCTGCAGGTTCGCGCCAAATTCCCGCGGGCGCACACTTGCCGCGTGCTTTTTTGATTTCTGCAGCGGTCCTTGGACGACGGTCCAAATTCTTCACCGCCAATCTTCGGACGCAACCTTCGCTGAGCTAGCCTGGCTGGATCGTGGCGTTCCCGCAAGGGATTTTGCGTTTTTTTAGCCTTCGCTCGGCGGAGATTTCGCCTAACAACTCTCTCCGCGACAGCGACTCGAAAAGGACCCACACAATGGCAATGGCCCAGAAACCCCTCATCGGAATCAATGCCGACTATCGCGGCTCTCGCAAGGATGGACAGCGCAAGGAGGGACCGGCCCTCAGCGTGCTCACCGCGGGCTACTACACGGCAATCGAGAAGAGCGGCGGCATTCCCGTCATTCTTCCCCCGCTGGAAAACGAAGACGACCTGTCCCGCGCGCTCGACATGCTGAATGGTTTTGTGATGGTCGGCGGCGGCGATCTCGACCCTCGCCGCGACGGCTTTCAAATGCACACCAGCGTCCGCCCGATGGAGCCCCGCCGCGAGGATTTTGACCGGATGCTGATGCGGCAAATCAGCGAGCGGCGGATGCCCGTCCTGGGCATCGGCGTCGGTATGCAACTCCTCAACGTCTCGCAGGGAGGCAACCTCTACCTCCACTTGCCGGAAGACATGCCGGAAGCCATTCCCCACAAGGACACGCAGGACCCCGAGCACCGCCACGGCCTGAACATCGTCTTCGGCACGCTCATGGAGCGGGTCTATGGTGACGGGGAAATCCGGGTCAACAGCATGCACCACATGGCCATCGACGAAGTCGCCGACGGCTTCATGGTCACCGCCCGCTGCCCCGACGGCGTCATCGAAGCGATCGAAAGCACCCAGGAAGACTGGTTCGCCCTCGGCACCCAGTTCCACCCCGAGTCCGAATCCGCCACCGCCCTCGACGTCCGCATCTTCGAAGAATTCGTGGACGGCGTAAAAGCCGCCATGAAGGGACGCAAAATGGTAGCGGCCTAACGTCTCTTTCACTCCCGATAATCTGAATCTGCGTGGCACGCCCACGGCTCTGCGTGGGCGTGAAATCGAAGAGCGGGGAATGGCCGCGAGAAACACAAAAAGACACAAGAAATCAGTGTTCATAACCTGACTCCCTTTTTGTGCCTCTTTGTGTTTTTCGTGGCCAACCCATTTCCTTTGTCCGTGATTAATCCGTGGCCCCATCCATCTGCTCCACTTTTTTCTTTCTCTTCTTCCGAAAGAGATGCGGATTTTCCGCCTCGAACTCGGCCTGCTCCTCGTCGGCCAGTTGCTTCTTGCGGGCTTTCTCGCGGGCACTTTCCCGGAGTCGTTTGGCCTCGTCGCGCTGCTCGCGAAGAACTTCATCCGCTTCGCAGTCCGCGTGATAGTATTTTCGCTTGAGAACGTACTGCTGATGTTCCGCTTCGAATTCCTCGGCGGTCCGCTGGCGGGGGACTTCCGGTTTGTGGGTGAGCTCCCAGGCCGCCGCCCGCCAATTCGAAAGCCCCGCAGCCGCCAGGGCGATGGCCGGCCGCACGGTGCTGAACTCCTCGGCCCGCGCCAGAGCCCGACTGAAATCGGGATCCCTTTGGGCGGCGTGAGTAATCGTTGCGTGGTCGACGTCCACCGCCAGTGCCGCTTGTCGGCGTGAAAGCCCCAAGCCAAGCAGAAAGCAAACTCGCGATTTAAGTTCCGCGTTGAGCTTGGGAGGCCGCCCAACCCGGACGAGTTGGGTCAGAACCGAGAGAGGGGAAAGCTCGTCATCGGCCCCCCTCTTTTTTTCCGTGGTGCAAAAGTCGGCCGGTTCATTTTCACAAACGGTTGTCAGCTTAGCATTTGCGCCGACAGCCTCCCGGAGTTTTGCACCACCCCCCTCCTCACAAGTGGGGTCCGCGAGCGTTTCGCTCTTGGCAAAGAGTGGCAACGTACCGGTAACTTGTTCTGGCTCATTCATGGCCTTTCTCCTGACGAACGATGTGTAAACTACTGTATACTTTACTGCCATATAATACAATAGTACACTTGTCACAGTCAAGAGCCCGACAGCCAGAATCTTCAAGATTTCTTGAACCCAGTTTCAACTTGGTAGCAGTGCGGAAACCCGCGTATTGCACAGGCTCGCCAGCAGAAATGGCTATTCGCCGCCAGATGCCTCTTGCTACAATGCACCCATGAGGTACAGCACGCGGAGCCTGATGATCATGGTCACGCTGGTGTGCGTGGTGCTAGGCGCTAGAGTGGAATATCTGCGGCGGAAGGCCGCTTTCCACACCGCCGAGGAAGTGCGGATCACGCGGATGATGGACGGTTCAGAGAGTAATCTCACCCCTCTTCTTCGGCATCACGATCTTGCCGCACAATATTCTCTCGCTGTCTACCGCCCTTGGACAATTGTCCGCGAACCTTCGATGGGCTCCCCATGAAATTTTCCATCCGTGACCTGTTGCTCGTGACCGTGATTGTGGCCCTGGCCGTGGGGTGGATCGCAGACCATGCCCAAATGAATCACAAAATGCAGGGTATTATGCGACTCTACAAGTCGGCAGCGGATCGATTGAATGCAATCACGTCCACCAGAGAAGAGACCGTCATCCTGGCAGCCCCCAACTCTTCGTCACCCGCCCCAATTCCGCCAAAGCCGTGATCTCTTGGGGTCTTTCGATCCCGGCGATAGAATCAGCGGAATGAAGGACCGCGAACAAAGAAGCAGCGGAATGGGATGCGTACTGGTCGGTGCGGTGGTCGTCCTGCTCGTTGTGCTGTACGTGCTGGGAATTGGGCCTGCTTCCTGGATTGCGGAACGAATCCCATCCACGGAGGAATTCCTGGAGTGCGTTTACCTCCCTGTCATGTTTGCCGCGGATTGCTGCGATCCGTTTTCGATGGCCCTTGATTGGTATCTCGAATTTTGGAATCCGCACGCCCCGTACTATCCGCCAGGGGTATCGCTTTAGCCAATGATTGTCGTCCCTAAAGCCGCCAAGAACTGTCGCATCCAGGCTGGGTGCGCCGGCCAGGCGGGGGCGGTGATGAGGTTGCCGTCGGTGTGGGCGTTATCGAAGGTGGCATTGGCGGGGATGAACTCGCCGCCGGCCAGTTCCACCTCATGCCGGCAGGCGGGATAGGCGCTCACTTTCCGACCCTTGATGACTCCAGCCGCAGAAAGAAGCTGGGCTCCGTGGCAGATGGCGGCAATCGGCTTTTTGGCGGCAGCGAAATGCTGCACGATGGATAGGACGCGGGGAGTGAGGCGGAGGTATTCCGGCGCGCGGCCGCCGGGGATAACCAAGGCATCGTAGGTTTTCTCGTCGATGGCATCGAACGTCGCATTCAAGCGGAAATTGTGCCCCCGCTTTTCGCTGTAGGTCTGGTCCCCTTCGAAGTCGTGAATCGCGGTGGCGACCGTCTCCCCTTCTTTCTTACCGGGGCAAACCGCGTCCACTTGATGCCCGACCATCAGCAGCATCTGGAAGGGGACCATGATTTCGTAGTCTTCCACGTAATCGCCGGCGAGCAGTAGGATTTTCTTGGGCATGGGAGAGAGCCGTAGGGTTGTTGGTTGATGGACACTGTTTGTCTTACAAGTATAGCGATTCCCTGGGATTCCCTCTCTTCTGTTGGGTTCGACAAAGTTTCGACAGTGCCAGGGTGATTCCTAATTTCCCCTCCCATTTTCCTTGTGATAGGATATTCTTGAAATTCGTGGCCGGCTTAAGATCGGCCCCACGACAACGAATATGCCGCCAGCGGACAATTCCATCCATGAAGGGATAAGCAATGGACTCTAAACTTTGCCCTTTCTGCCATACCTGGTGCTCGAGCAACATCTTTGACCAGCATGTCGCCTCGCACATGCAGAAGTTGTCCGACGGCCAGATGAAGGACCATGTGACGGTTCGCCCCGAGGAACGATTTGCCGGGGATATCGCCAAAGAGCCGAAGTGGTACGTCCACCCGAGGTGCGGCGGCGTGACGGGAATGCCGGAGGAGATCATCCGCTCCTACATGACCGACCCGTTTCTGTACAACGAATCCTCGTTCTGCACCGGTTGCCACAATTATGTTTCCACGGCGGAATTGTACTGGCAGGAGACCAATGAATCTCTCCAGGCCAGCAGCTACCGGCGGAAGGCGGAGTTTATCCAGAAGAACTGCCTGAATCCCACGGACTTCGTCTGGGACGCCAGCGGCCCCGTCCGCCGCAAGAGCCAAGGAGGTGGTGGTGTGGGACTGGTCGCAGTTCTCGCCATAGGCGGCGTGGCCGCTCTATTCTTGGTGGGGTTTGTGGTCCTCCTTGGAATCCTATCCGTGAGTGGACATGCCGCGCGGCGACAGGCAGCACCCCCCATTAACGCGGGCATTCCGGCGTTTGAACCCGCGAAGTTTCCCGAAATTCCGCAAATGGAAATCCCCAAGGGGCCGGATATCAACGAAATCTTCCGGGAGAGCAATGAGCGGATGAACAAGCATCTCGAGGAATCGAAGAAGCGGCACGACAAGCTCATCGAAGACCTTCAGAGCACTCCGTTTGGACCGCCGGGTGGTATTGCCGGACCGCCCAGTATTGGTCCTCGCAGCGGCTCTTCCGGAATCGAAGAAGCGCGCAAGCGGGCCGAAGAATCTCGCCAACGCTCTCAAGAACGGCTGGACGCGCTGCTCGAGCGGATGAGAAACAGGCCGTAACTTCGTTGGAGTCCCGGCTTCAGCCGGTCTTAGGAGTTAATGGCAGAAGACCGGCTGAAGCCGGGA
>JBJXFF010000189.1:0-33379 GCA_046153945.1 Pirellulaceae bacterium | reverse complement strand
TTTTCCAGCCGCCAGTATTCAATGCGAACGGCGTTGACCACCAGCCCTTGGTGAACTTCAATCGCGCCGATGGCATAGCCCGGCTCCGCGACGGACTGAGCCTGTCTCTTCCCTCCAGCGTTGCCGCACCTCCCACCCAGAAAATACCGGTCCTCTGCCAGATAAATCGGCTGGAGAGCTTGCACTGCGCCTCCCCAATTATCCCCCTGAATGATTCGGAGGCCGACCAGCGGCTCACCGCGAGGTGAACGGTCCGAAAATCGTCTTTCTCCCCATACATCGGGTGCCGTAGTGGCAGCAGGCAAGTCGCCGGGCTGCAAGGTTTCGAAGACTGGCATGGCTCCTTCGACCAGGGGAAGGGCGAAAGGCTCGTCCATGGGTTGCCATTCGCCCGCGGCAAATATTTGGGTTTCACGAGGATCCTGGAATGGCCGCGGATTAACCTGCGACGGCCCATTGATTGCCGGAAACCGCTGCCCCGCCAGCGGCCGAGGTGCATTCCGTGCCAATTGGCTGGGGATCCAAACGAGGAAGTAAAACAAGAGCGAAAAGATAAGGACCAGAGCTGCCGGAAAAAGCAAGACTCCAAGGATGACGGCTGGGACCCAGTTTGCGGAGGGACCGTTCCGGACCGCAGTGTTCGGCACGTCCCGCCGATCTGCGGGGGAAGGTTGAACATCATGGGCGTGGGGTCTTAGCAAAATGTCTAGCAATTCCTGCGGTACCTTCTGCTGGTCAACTTGCAATTTCTTCCATTCCATGTCATCCGGAAACTGATCGATAAAATACCGCTCGGGATACATCCCCTGAGCCTTTAGATTTTCACCATGAAAAGCCGCAAAACTCTCCCAGGGAAGTGTCAGCGATTCGCCAAATTGCGGCTCGGCATTGGGATTGGCTGCCAATTCCGCCTCGTTGATTGTGGGCCGCAGCATGACAAACTCGGTCCGCGGCAGCAGGCTGGTCGTGGCAATGACGCAGCAGGAATAGAGCCGGCTGTTCCCTTCGAATCCTGTTTCGATCGCCCGATAACTGGCCACGAACGGCGGATTCGGATCGGCAGTCGGAAGCTGGTCCAGAACCTCCTTTTGCAATTGATAACGCTCATCGTTGCAGAGCACGTGCAGTTGCTTGACTCCCCAGTAATTGGGATGCGTGGGAGCCGGCTGCCACGGTTGCCAGCGGCCCTCTTCCTCCAGGACCAACGGTCCTGTGAGTAGCGGCTGGCCGGGTGAATTGGCGAATTCCTCCAAGGTGAGCGCGATCAATAACTCCACCTCAGTGTGCTGATGCGTTCCAGAAATCCATAGGACATTGGTGTGCGGCGCGAATGCGACATGCTGGCCGCGCACGGGAAGTTTCCGAATCGCCGCAATGTCGAGCAGTCGCGTGGCACTATGCTCGTCGAGACTGCCGGTTGGCATCCAGGCAAACCCCGACACTTCCTCAAACGGTGAACCGGAATGGCCAGGCTTTCCAGCGAGCGGCAAGTTGACGAAAGCCCGCTGCATCGCCTGTTCCAAAGTGAGTCCAGCCTGTTTCAGGTCGAGAGGGCCCAAAAAACGGTAGGTCGCACCTTGGTCTTCCCCAACAGCGAGCACCAGATCCTCCGTAATCAACTGATAGGCGAAGAGTCCCGCCTGTTGCAGTTCCGTCGACAGCCGCTCTTTTGCTATTCGGAGCTGACTCACCTCAAAGTGCCACCGTGAACGAAGCAGCGGCAGCCAGCGATGAGGTTGCAAACTGCTGATTTCGAGGGAGCCGCTCAGCCAGAGTTGAACAAAGTCATCCAGCACCTGCTCCTTCGCCCGAGGGTGCATGGCCATGCGGTAGCGATCGAAATACTTCGCCAGTTGAAAGTGAACCGTTCGCCCATCGTTGGTGGGAGGCAAGACCAGCATGTTACTGGCGGAATCGTAAGTGGGGAGCGGCCGAACCCCGGCTGCTCGGAGACTGGCCAAAATCTCGCTCGCGAATTTCTCCTGCTCACCCATTGCCGCGCGCCTCGATTACTCCAGCGAAACACTCCCGCCGAACTGTCACTTAGCATAACAATTGCGCATGGCGGAAACAGTCTGTTTGTCATCCGTCTTTGAATCGCTACTGGGCTAGAATGACTGGCATGGCCCCTGATGCGTCCCTCGCTGCCGTTCTGGATTATTACCCTGGCTTGGGGCCGATCGGCTGCATTCACTCTCTCGCCAACGCCGGCGGCTTCAGCGGCTCTAGGCTCTGGCGGCTCGAACGGGATGCGGGGGATCTCTGTTTGCGGCGCTGGCCGCAAGAGCATCCATCGGAAGAGCGGCTAGCGTTCATTCATGGAGTGCTCGGACAGTTCGGTCAGTGCGGGCTGACGTGTATTCCAGTCCCCCTTCCGAGCCGTGGTGGAAAGTCTTTCGTGGCTTACCGCGAGCATTTCTGGGAACTGGCTCCCTGGATGCGGGGGAAAGCTGATTTCCATGCGAATCCCACGCGGGACCGACTCGCCAGCGTGATGCGGACGGTCGCTCAACTGCATCGAACGGCCGAAGGGGCGTCACCTCGTTGCCAAGAAAATTCACCAACTCTCCTTTCTCGTCGCGGCCAGCTCCAGCGACTGATCGCTGGGGAAGCGGGCAAACTCGCCTCGGCCGTGCAGCGCCATCCCAGAGAGCCGCTCCGCGAACGGGGTCAGCGACTATTTGCGCACTTCCATCGCCGCGCGACTTTCGCAGCTTCGAAGCTTGACGAAGTTACGATTATGAAAGGAATCCCCCTATTCCCCGTCATCCGCGACCTCTGGCACGACCATATTCTCTTCACAGGCGACCAGGTCACCGGCATTGTCGATTTCGGAGCAATGCGGGTGGATTCCGCCGCGTGCGATCTCTCTCGTCTCCTCGGCAGCCTGGTTGGGAACGACCGCGAGGCTTGGGAATTTGCACGCAAGGCTTACAACTCGGTGCGTCCTCTTTCCGCGGACGAATGGAAACAGGCACAAGCGCTCGATGAGGTGAATGTCATTCTAGCTGGGCTCAACTGGCTCGATTGGATTTGCGTGCAGGGGCGAGTCTTCGAGAATGAGGCGGCAGTTTACGCCCGGTTGGACGAATTGCTGATTCGTTTGGAGGGGGCTCGTTCGTTTCCGCCAGCTTGATTCCAGTGCCTGCTCCCAGGACAATGCCCGCTGGCACTTCGCCGTACCCATTGCCCAACTTCATCTCGACCCAGGAGCATTTACCATGCGTCTTCGTTCCCTCTCCCTCGCCTTGGCGAGCATTCTTTGCCTTTCTGCCGCGGCCATCGCGGCTGACAAGAACCCCGCTTTTACCGATGCCGCTAAAGCCGGCCCCGACTTTGCTATTCAAGGCGAATACATCTCGACGGAAGGAGATGAAAAATGGGGATCGCAGGTTATCGCCCTGGGTGAGGGGAAGTTTGATCTCATCGGCTACAAGGGTGGACTCCCCGGCGACGGCTGGAAGCGCGGCGATGAAACCAAGCCGGGCAAGGGAGAACTTAAGGACGGAGTAGTCACCGCCAGCGGCGAAGGCTGGAAGGCAACGCTCAAAGACGGATTGCTCGCCGTTACGGATCCGGACGGCAACAAGATCATCGATCTCAAGAAAACCGAGCGCAAGAGCCCCACTCTCGGTGCCAAGCCGCCGCAAGGAGCCAAGGTTCTGTTCGATGGCACCACGCCGGATAATTTCCAGAACGGCAAGATCATCGAGGACAATCTGCTGGCCGCAAGTAACGTCATCAGCAAAGACAAATTCCAGGACCACACGCTGCACATCGAGTTCCGCACCCCCTTCATGCCTCTCTCCCGCGGCCAGGCCCGCGGCAACAGCGGCGTCTACATGCAGGGCCGCTATGAGCTGCAAGTCCTCGACTCCTTCGGCCTCGACGGAGCGGACAACGAATGCGGCGGCATCTATTCCATTAACAAGCCGATCGTCAATTCCTGCTTCCCGCCTCTCTCCTGGCAGACCTATGACATCGAGTTCACAGCCGCCAAGTACGACGGCGGCAAGAAAGTGAAGAACGCCCGCTGCACCATCAAGCATAACGGCATCGTCATCCACGACGACCAGGAACTTTCCAAGGGAACCCCCGGGCATGTCGACGAAGGCCCGGAAGCCTATGGCCTGTTTTTGCAGGACCATGGAAATCCGGTGGCTTTCCGGAATATCTGGGTGGTGGAGAAGAAGTAGCCGAAGACATTTCCAACAGCCGGCGGGTGCTTCCTGAGGAGTCCCGCCGTCATTTTTGGATCGCTATGAATATCGACGCCAAATCAGTAGAACCTCCGGAAAGCTGCGGAATCCTCGGATGAATGACGAATTCTCTCAATTAGTCGTGGCTGAGGAAGCCAAGCGGAATCGGCGCAGTAGTCCGCAGCAGAAATGGGAGCAGTTTCAGCAACTCCTGGTATGGACAGAGACTTTGCCGACCGGAAAACGCAACACTAAAGACGCCTGTTTGAAGGAGCAAGCCAGGCAATTGGCGGAACTCGAGACCTATCGCGCGAGAACTTCCCCGCCAACTTCTACATAATTGATCCAGGGCAAAATCCTATCTCCACATTTCTACTGGTTTCATAGCCGCGGCAGATAAACCGATGTAACGATAAATGGTTAGCCGGTAATTATTGCTTTAGCGGCACTCGCGGCTTCCCCATCTTCTCGCGAGGGAACGTGAGAGAATGTGGCCTTCCATCGCAGGAATGGTCTTTCCAACCATTCATAGGACGCCGCAGCCACGCCAATCGTCACCGGCAAGGCATAGAGTCCGAGGGTCCAATCCCCTTGGCGCAAGAGGCCGCTGTAGCACAGCCCGACGATGCAGGCGAGGTGCCAGACATAGAGGCCATAGGAGATTCGCCCGAGATACACGAGCGGAGGGGATGCGAGGATCGATGGATATTCCCGCTCAACCGCTTGCTTCGATCTGAGCACCGAAACGAGCACCATCGCGGAAGCGATGGCCCAAAGAGAATACTTCAGCAGGTCCGCACCCTGGAAAGGAACCAGGGCCAAGTAGCGGTACGTCGCCAAGAACAGAATAATTCCGCACCAGAACAGCACATTCCGGGCCCCTCGGGAAAGATCGGGACTCCATTTCCGCATCGCCAGAGCCAGCAGCGACCCACAAGCCAGACTGTCCAGCCGCGCCAGCGTATTCCATTTGATCGCATGCGGATCGACATTCTCCCAACAAAGAAATGCGCGGGTCGTCAAGGCAACGACAATCATCCCGAGCGACAGCCAAAGTAGTCGCTTGGGTCTGGCGAGTTTCAAGAGTAGTGGCCAGGCCAGATAGAACTGTTCTTCAATGGAAACCGTCCAGAGCACAATGGCGGTGGAATTCAGTTCCTTTCCGGTCAAGGCAATCGCCCAATTGCCGACGAATCCATAAAAAGCCAATGTGAACGGCCAAGGCATTCCGAACGACTCACCCTGGTGCAGCGAAAAGAGTGGCTCGATGCACGTAGCCAAAGTCAGGAAGAAGAAGTAGAGCGGCCAGATTCTTAGTGTCCGGCGAATGTAAAACGCACGCACATCAATCTTTCCCGATCGCTCATGCTCCCGCAGCAGCAACTCCGTAATGAGGAACGAGCTGAGCACAAAGAACAAATCGACCCCCGCCACGCCGGCTTGAGGAATGCTGCAGAACCACGCCAGCACTTCTCGCGCTATCGGACTATCGGGCTGATTCTTCGGGGGAAGAATCGGATAGCAATGCAGGACAAACACGCCCAGAAAGGCCAGGAAACGCAAGCCGTCGAGTTCTGGGTGATAGAACCGTTGCGCCCGATCGGTTGAAGTTGAGATTTCTTGCGCGGCCGCAGGAAGTGCGTCGGCAATCTGCGCAGCGGCACTCATCAGAGGTTCGCGGAAAGAGGAGGGGGGGCGAAGACTGTTCGCGTACGCGCTACACAGCCATTCCACCAGCCTAATTCCCCCTGGCGATGTGCCGAGAGCAATCAATCATCTCCAATCGCGAAGTTGCCGAGGCATGTTCGGTTTGCAACGGCTGAGACAGATGTGAGGGCGACTGCTTAGAACAGTGGCGGCCGGCCGAGTTGCCGCCGCACCACGGCCCACTGCCCCGCGTGCATGAGCCAGTGGCTTCCCTGCAGCGAGTACATCGCTCCAATGGTGGCGGCGTAATCCACTCCTGTCGACTTGTCGAAGTTGGCGTCCGTTTCCTTCGCAAGTGCCGCAAGTGTCCCCGCCCGCTGGGCCTTGTAGTTGTCGAGCAGTTCGCTTTTGGTCGCGAACTTGTTGGCGTCATCGCAGGTGGCTGTTTCCTTGCCGTATTTCTCTGCAAAGCCGGCGGGGAGCGCCGGCATGGAGCCGGGAGCCACCTTCTCAATCATCATGTGCTCGGCGGCGATCAGGTGTCCCACCTGCCAGTTGATGTGATTGCAGCCCGGATGCGGCCGGCGAAGAAACTCGGCATCGGTCAGGTCTTGCAAATAGCCGAGCGAGACAAACTCACCAGTGTCCAGGCCGATCTTGATGGCGTCGCGCGTGTTCATGCGATTCCTCCCGGGATGAATGATTCAACCGGGATATTGGAACCCACAAAGCGACTCCCGGCAAGTTAGGAGACTTGCTCGGACTGTCCGGAAGTGATGTCGCTCGGCGGGTGCATTCTTCGCCGCGACTTGCGGGCCGACTTGGCGCTGGTCCACTCCTTGGTCAGCGCCTCGAACACATCGGGCGACTCGTAGCGAACGACTTGCTTCCCCTCCGGCATCGGGCCAATCAGCCCGCGAAACAGCGGGTAGCCGCGGAGGGCCAGATCGGTGCTGCAGTCGTCGATGCCGATTTGCGTATGCATTTGCAGCAGCGGCTCGGTGTTCGGGTAGTCCTTGATGCGGACGGTGCCGTCGGAGGCACGAGTGACGACGCGAACGGTGGTCTTGGCGGCCATCGAATTTCCCCAGTCAGCGAGGTAGCCGGGGCAATCCCGGCTGAAACTCTCCTTCCTGGAGAAAGCAAACTTCCCTGTGCGTGGTAGCAAGGTGAAATATCGGCGCGACAGCTAGCGTCCGCAAAGATTATCTCGCTTCGCGGCCTCAGGCGGCGCAGTCCGCACAACCCGCACGCTCCGGGCTATACCTTCGCTACAACCTCTGCCGCGACGCGGCACAGTTCCTCGGCTGCGGCGCCGGTGGGGGCCTCAGCAATGGCCCGCACAATCGGTTCCGTGTTGCTTCCCCGCACAATCAGCCACCGGTCGGCCCAGTCCAGCCGCAAGCCGTCCAGACGATCGGCCTTGGCATCGGGAAATTGGTTTTGCATGGCGACAAGGGCGGCCGGGAGCTTCTCGGACGCCAATTTGACCGTCGTCTTGCGGATCTCGTAGCGCGGCAATTCGTCGGCGAACTCGCTGACCTTCTTGCCGCGGGCAGCCATCGCGCTGAGCATCTGGATCATGCCGACAAAGCTATCCCGCACCAGGCCGATTCGAGGATCAATCGGCCCGCCGTTCCCTTCGCCACCGAAGACGGCATTCCTCGCGACCATTTCATCCACCACGTTCGCCTCTCCAACGGCGCTCCGGAAAAACGGCACGCCATGCTTATTGGCCAGGTCCTGCGTCATGCGACTGGTGGCGCAGTTCGTCACTATCGGTCCCTTCCGCTGTCGCAGGATATGATCGACGCAAATCGCCAGCGTGTACTCTTCGCCGATGTAGCGGCCCGTTTCGTCGATAATCGCCAGCCGGTCGGCGTCTGGATCCTGGCAAAAACCAATGTCGGCCCGCGCGGAGATCACCTTGCGCGTCACGATTTGCAAGTTCTCACCCGTCGGTTCGGGAGGATGTTCAAACTTCCCGTCTGCCTCGCCCCCCAGCAGCACTACGTCGCAGCCGAGCGCCTTCAGGAGCATCTCTCCCAGAATCGAGCCCGCTCCGCGATTGGCATCGAGCAAGACGCGGAGTTTCCTGCTGCGAATGGCATCCATATTCGAGGTCGCCAGCAAGAGTCTTAGATGCTCGCCGGTCGTGTCTTCGATTCGTTCCGATTTCCCAATTCTTTCGTGGCTCACCCAGGCGACTTGTCCCGCCCGATACGCGTCTAGCACCAGCCGCCCCGGTGCCGCCGGAATCACTCGTCCTTCGGCGCTGAAGAGCTTGATGCCGTTATACTGCGGTGGATTGTGGCTGGCGGAGATTTGTACGCCCCCAGCAGCATGATGGCTCCGCACCAGAACGCCCAAGGTCGGCGTGGAGGCAATCTCGACGTCCAGAACATCGCGGCCGATCGCCATCAGTCCGCTCTGTACCGCAGCGGCCAGCATGGGTCCGGTTGCTCGGCCGTCGCGGCTGACGAGGATCGGCCCCGGCGGCAACGTGGCAACAAAGGCAGCGACATAGCGCAGGGCCACTTCCGGTGTCAGGCTTTCTCCGACAATGCCGCGCAGGCCGGAGACGGAGATAATCGGTTCAGTCACAGGAAAGGCTTTCCGCGTTAAGATAGTTTTAATATAAGCCTCTCCCTCCACTTCCGGCGAGATCAATCCGTGCCCTACACCCTGTTCTTCTGGAATCAGCCCGCCGGATTTTCACTCCCACACCCGCATATTGCCCAGGAATTGCAATATGGCAACGACGTCGAAGGACTTCTCGATTTGCCGGTGAAGGAGATTATTGACCGGCTGAAAATGGAGTTTCCTGGCGCGGTAGAAAAGGCCGGCGTATTGTCGGCAAAAGTCGGCGATGGTTCGTTCGAAGCGACCTGGTCTTGGCAATTCGTTAAGCTCGACTGTCACGATTTGCCCGACGAAACCCGCCTGAGGCTCTGCGAGATCATGCAGGATTTCTCCGCACCTGCTTACGATCCGCAGCTCAATTTGCGGCATCCGTAGACAGCAATCTTGTAGTAGCAGCTTTCGGAATCGTCATCGGCGCACCAATCGGCCTAGGCAGGCCAAGTGCCGCCGGAGCAGCGGCAGGAGGCGGAATGACAAAGGTTGGGGGCAATCTCTCTGGCACCGCCGGAGGAGGAGCGGGTTTCCGATCTTCACCCGTACTTAGAATCTGATAGCCGAAGGAGGGGGTAAACTGCGTGGAGGTGCCGGACAGTCCTTGCACTTCATTCAAGTGCTCCAGGAGAATTCGGCGGACCTCCAGTGTGGCGAGTGGATGTCGGTGGACGCTGATGTGGTCGGCGGTGACCTGTCTTTCCGAGACTACGTCGTCCAAGTGGGCGCTCTTGAAGCTCACAATGCCGTCCCCATCTTCCGCCAACTTCGAGAAGAAGTCCTCGCGGCGAATGCGGCCGACGATGTTGTGGTACTTAACTCCCGGCCCCTTCTGGGCGGAGATCATCACGGGAAAGATCGGATCACTGGGAGCGAGCGAATCGATGCTTGTCGTTGTCGTGAGCAGCTCGGTGTTTTTGAAGAAGCGCGGGTTGGAAAGAACCAACTTATTCGTGAGGTCCGTGAGCATCTCCGGCAGCACGATAAACCTGCTGATGAGCAGTTTGGTGTACTTGTTGGAAAAATCGCTGCCACGGTGGGGAGTGCCGATCGTAATTACCCGTTTCACGGACGGATTGGGGTGGAAGTAGACTACTCGGGCCAGCTTCTCGCGATCTTCGTCGGAAGCGTTGAGCTCACTGATTGGACTGTCGCTGAGGATGTGCCAGAAATCGTCGCCGCTTTCCAGCGTTTGCAGTTTGGAGACAAGCCCACCCATGCTGTGGCCCACGAGCACCATCTGGTCTAAGTTGGCGTTTCTCCCTTCGGGGTCCAGCTTCTGCCGCACATCTGCCAGTTCACCCCGCATCTGAGCGGCACTGATCCAAAACGGCTGGCCGGTGGGATAGAGGTAAAACCAGAATTGGTAACGGGCGCGGATTTCCGGAAAAGAGCGAAGGTCGTTGAACATTTCCATCCAGGTGGTCGGGCTCGACCAAAGGCCGTGCACCATCACGACCGGAATCTTTCTGGGGTCGTACGGCTCGACCATGTACATCCCCTTGATCTTGGTTTCCGCCGCGCCGCCGGGGCGGAACAAGCCGGCTGTCGAAATATCGGTAGCCTTGAATGCCGGGTTAGCCAAGAAGTAAGCCAGCGGCGTGGTGAGGTCCGTCTCCAGGGGGACCAGGCGGTTGCCTACATTCAGGTTAGTGGCCTGCAGAGGATCGTGCAGTTCCAGCACACAGTGATGGACTCCGTTGGACTCCGGGTTGCTATCGGGCGCCACGCGCAGAAAGGCCGTGACGGGAAAGCTAAGCCCGGGAGGATAATACTTTTCGGCCGCGTCTTCGCCTTCATGCTTGCCGCGAACCGCAATGAGCGGGACGCCTAAGCCATAGGTGTGATGCAGGTTAGTGAGGCCGCCGATGATTTCGTATTCGCTGACGAATTCAAGCTGGTTGAGGTCTTCCGGATGCCAGGGACCCTTGACTTCGATGTCGAGGCGAAATTTATGGCTGGCGGTTTCAATGGTTTGAGCCTTGCCGGGCTTGATCTTCCCTTGCTTAATGGCGATTCGGAGGGCACCTTCGAGCGAACTGTTATAGAGGTCGCAAGCTCGGCGGAACTGCGGGTCATAAGGATTGCGGAAGCGGTCGAGGCCGGGCTCGAAGAGGTAGCTGTAAGAATAGGCGACGGCGGCACCGTAGAGATCGAGCGCCTCTTTGACCTTTCCGGCATCTTGTTGGCGCTTGGCGTCGATGTAGGCGAGTTCCGCTACGGAATAGACCTTGTCCGATGTCGGCTCCGCGGCAACTTGTTGTTTCAGGCCGGCCAGGGCGATCTGCGGGGTATTCTGCTGGGTTTCCAGCAAGTCATACCGTCGCAGCAGCATCTCGGTTCGCAGGGTCGGCTTGGGGCCGCTATAGGAAAGGAGATTGAGCGGCCCTTCCAGTGGATTCTTCGGCACCTTGCGAAGCTTGATGTAACGCTGAGCGCAGCCTGATGTCCCCGCGAGGAACACCATCAGAAGCGCCAGCAGAAGCCGCGAGCGGTGAGTTCGTCGCATTGTTGCGGTCTGCGGCATAGGGAATGGACGCGAAGACTTGTGCGGGCATTCAAATCACGATAGCGAGATGTGTGCGGAACGCGCGCACCACCGGAACAGGGAGCGAGAAGTACCGGCATATCTCTGGCCGGTCAAGAGCGAACGAGCTTGCCGGCCTTATCAAACCCCTTTGCTTTTCAGAATTCTGGCCAGTTTGAAAAAACTGCAATTGTGCCCGCCTGGGGCAAGTGATATTACTCCCGCCCGTCCGAGGCCAAACTCCTTGGCCTTCCATCGAACACTCGAAGCTTCATCGTCGGCGGCAGATTTGCGGGAATGTGCCGCCACCCTCCCTCCTGGGTCGAAGCATATAAGCCGGTGAGCGCGGTTTCTGGGTCAATCGCGCTCTTCGGTGCTTCACGGTGAAGCTTAGACTGAGCGCCGGGGCAGCCCCTAAAGCTGCCCCGGCGCCAGGGATCACGCCAGGGCGCGGCTGCAAAACGGCAGCCGCGCCCTTGGTCGTTTCTTGGGTCGCACGGTCGGCGGTCTTCTTGGCCTGCCGCTATGTACTTGCCTCTTCCCTAGCGTGACCTACGGTTCCTTGGCCCTCCAATTTGCCTGAGCGGCAGAGCTTGCGCGTGAAGCGGAGAGCGCGGCAAAGGCGGAATATTCCGCAAAGCCGTTACAGAAGTAATTTGTCAGCAAACGCTCAAGATAAGCGCATAAACCATTGACAATAGGGGCCGAAATGGGCTCTAAAGAAATCGCACGGGCGAACCTGGGGAGAAGTAGTATGAACCGGCTGATAACAAGCGGACTGATATGGCTCATCCTGTTGACTGGAGCCGTGATTGGCTCGGCTCAAGCGGGCGAAATCCGCGGCTTGCCCGCCGGACAGGCCGTCTATAACAACGGCTATTACAATGCGGCCCCCAGCTATGCCTATGCGGCTCCGCAGACCGCCAATTACGCACCCGCGTATCAGCAAGCCTATCCGGTTCGGCAGGCATACTATCCCAATGGCGTGGCGGTTGCTCCCGCTGTGCAAGCCGGTCGCGTGGCATACTACGCACCGCCGACCGTTGCCTTTTACGCTCCCGCCAGTCCCGGCTATGCCATCAGCCCAGCCGGTGGAGCCGCGTCGTATGCCTACTATGGTCAACAGCAGCCCTTGAACTACGCTCCGCCCGCCTACCGCTACGAAACGCGGATGGTGGGAGTGCCAGTCACCTATTACCGGCCCGTCGTTGTCTATCAGCCGGGTACTGGAGTTGCGACGACTTGTCAAAAAGCATGCACGGGCACTCAGTGCCAGCCCCAGCGGTTTCGGCTCTTCAACTGGTTCGGCAGCAACTCTTGCAGTTCCGGAAGCACCACCTGCAATTACGGCAGTTGTGCGCCCGCCACGGCCACGACTGGGTGCGGCACAGTTCCGTACTACAACACGGTCCCCGGCGCAACGGCTCCGGCAGTGGTCTATCCCGGCACGACCGCTCCGCGTGGATTCAATAACATCCTGACGCCGCGGACGACGGTGCCGCCTCCCGGAACCGGTGTCATCGGGGTTCCCGCCGATCAACAGCCATTTATTGATCGCGGCACCACAATTCCCAGCAGCCCACCCGCGACTCGCAGCACGGTTCCTGGCTCCGTTCCGAACACAATCGATCCAGCTCGTCCCAACAGCTTTGGCATTCCGCCGTCAGGAGGCACTTCGTCCCCTCCGAGCTCGACGAACATCTTCGGTTCCAATTTCCGCTCCGATTTCAATAAACCCAATACCGACATGCAGCTCAGCCGGCCGACCATCACGGAGCCTGGCCTCAAGCAGCCCAAGATTTCAACGCCGCCCAGCACGCTCCGCCCCGTTCCGGATCCGGAAGCCGGGCAGCGCACCAAGCCCGGCAGCCGCGCACCGGCCCTGATCAACCCCAATGACAAGACCGCTCGTGTTCGCGCCAACCAGCCTCTTGGCGCTGCGACTTGGGCCGTGGTCCCCGCCCGCTGGCCGGAGAAGACCCAGGAAGTGAACTACAAGGTGCAGACTGCATCCGCCGAACTGACCGCGGATCGGGAAGTCGCTCCCCTCAAGGAAGAAAAGTGGGATGACAGCGGCTGGAAGTCGGCTCGCTAACCAAATCTTTGGGAACGGGCTTCCTGTCCCGGCCCAAGAAAAAGAAACGGACGGCCTAGAGTGGCCGTCCTACGACGATTGACTTTCCAAAAGTTCTCTATGCCGGCATGTTCGCCGGATTCTTCTGTCCCGCAGCGCGAGCCGCGCGAGCCGCGACTACAATTGCCGCCTTCATGTCCTCCAGCGTCACTTTGCGCGGATCAATCTGCGAACTGCGGAAGGAATCGAAGACTGCCTTCACAAGCTGCGTCTTGGTCTTGGCTTTGCTGGCTCGATGACGAATCGCTTTGCGTATTTGTTCATTCATAATGGACTCCTCCTTGAACATGCGAACCTCAACCTGGGACCTGTGAACATGCCTCGTAGCTCTTGGGGATCCTCCCCGATCGCTTCCACCAGACGTTCTGGCAGCCAAGGCAAATTGCATTGGCAAGCAAGGCATGTGCCGCAACGGGCGGCTTTCGGCAGGTTCTCAATGTTCCGCTGACGTAACTACAGACAGCGGAACAAGCTGAGGGTTCACAAAAAAGTTAGGTGGGATACGTCTGCTTTGCGGCTGACGCTGAACCCATTGTACTTGCTGAACGAAGTTCAAGCATCGGCAGCCCAGGGATGCGGCGATTGAAAAAACCTGAAAATTGCGGCATTATTCGAAGGTTTTTCTGTTGTTACGACTTGACTCTGCCGCAGCGGAAAAATGGAAGCCCTAAAGGCTCAGTAGCGGAATTTAGGCTTCTTGCCTGCAATGTTGCCAAGGAAAATTACTTCGACCCTTAAATTTTCGCCCACTAATAATATTGGGGAAAACGAAAGAATTTCCGCAGACGGGAAGCCACTATAATGAATCGAGCGTAAATCAGTTTCTCAACTTTCCGCGAACTGGCGTCGGCATCTGTGTTTCGTATCAAAATTTGCGGCATTACTTCCGTCGAAGACGCGCTGCTTGCAGCGGAGGCAGGAGCCGATGCAATTGGGCTCAACTTCTACGAACGCAGTCCCCGGTATGTGACGTCGGACCTGGCCAAAGAGATTTGCCAGGCATTGCCGGCTGGTGTGGCGAAGGTTGGTGTGTTCGTCAATTCGCTTCCCAAAGGGATCGCGGCAACGGCGGACCGAGTTGGACTGGACGCCATTCAACTTCATGGCGACGAGGGGCCCGATTTCCTGCGGGCGATCGGAAAACTGCCGGTCATCAAGGCCTTCCGGTGCCACGAATCAACATTGAATTCTGTGCGAGCATTTCTGTCGCTATGTCCCGAACCTTCATTCCCCATTGCCATCCTGCTGGATGCACATGCTCCCGGCAGTTACGGCGGAACAGGGCAAGTCCTGGATTGGCAGCGGCTCCAGACTGAGCGGCAACAACTCCTCGGCCTGCCACTGATACTGGCGGGAGGGTTAACGCCGCAAAACGTGGCCGAGGCGATCCGCGTGGCTCGGCCCGATGCCGTCGACACGGCGAGTGGCGTCGAAGTTTCGCCCGGGAAGAAGGATCCCGCCAAGGTGCAGGCGTTCGTTTCGGCGGCAAAAGGGGCTGGATTGCAGTGAATCGCAAGCCGCGGATGCCCCTTGCCGGTTTTCCATCAGAGGCGTATAAATAGTAGCTTCCCAAATGACTAACTCGGCGGCTTTTTTGCAGGATTCGGGCCATGAAAGACGGCATTCACCCCAGCTATTTCGTGACAGAAGTCTCGTGCAGTTGCGGGAATAAGTTCACGACCCGCAGCACCAAAAAAGAGCTGCGCGTGGATATCTGCTCGGCCTGCCATCCGTTCTTCACCGGCAAATTGAAGTACATCGACACCGCCGGCCGAATCGAGAAGTTCCAGACCAAATTCGCCGCCGGCACCTATAACAGCGTGCAGAAGCCGGCCGAAAAGATCAAGAAGAAGCTCCCCCAGCCGCAGGCTGAGACTTAGCTTAGGTAAAACTTCTTCTCTCTGGTATCATTCGGTCCTATGCGGGACCGGTTCTTGCCCGGCGCGCTCGCGCAATTTCGCAGCCGCCCTTCGCAACCACCTGCCCCGCCTCTTTGCGGAAGGTGAATCACTGTCATGCGCGAAATGCTGGAAACCAAGCTCAGCCGCTTTGAAGAGCTGGAGCGTCAACTTACCGACCCGGTGATCCTCGCCGACGGCAGCAAAATTGCGCCGATCGCCCGCGAACACGGCTCGCTCAGCAAGCTGGCGATCAAGTATCGCCGTTTCAAGAATCTGGTCAACGAGATCGCCGAACTGCTCAAGATGTCCACCAGCCCCGACCCCGACGAGCGGGCCATGGCCGAAGCCGAACTCCCCGGCGGCCGGGATAGGCGCGAGGTCCTATGGAGCGAAATCCTGGACATGACCGTCGGCGGCGAAGAGGCCAACCGAACCCGCTGCGTGATGGAAATCCGGGCCGGCGTCGGCGGCGAAGAGGGAGCCCTGTTCGCTCACGACCTGTTCCAGATGTACAAGCACCACGCCGAGAAGAAGGGGTGGAAGTGCGAAATCCTGGAAGCCAGTCCCACCGACATGGGAGGCTTCTCGAAAATCTCGCTGGGACTCGATGGTGAAGGTGTGTTTCGAGAACTGCATTACGAATCAGGCACCCATCGCGTGCAGCGGGTGCCGGAAACGGAGTCGAAGGGACGTGTGCATACGTCCGTCGCCACGGTTGCCGTCCTGCCGGAACCCGAAGACGTGGAAATCAACATCAAGCCCGAGGACTATCGCAAAGACACGTATTGCTCCAGCGGACCTGGCGGCCAGCACGTCAACAAGACCGAATCAGCCGTCCGCCTGACGCATCTGGAAACCGGCATTGTGGTGGCCATGCAAGACGAGAAGAGCCAGCACAAGAATTTTGGCAAAGCGATGCGAATTCTCAAGAGTCGCCTCTATGACCACTATCAGAAGCTGGAAGCGGACAAACGATCCGCGGACCGCAAGTCGATGGTCGGCAGCGGGGACCGGAGCGACAAAATCCGGACGTACAACTTCCCGGATAACCGCCTGACCGATCACCGCATTGGGTTGACCCTGTACAAGCTCGACCAGATTATCCGCGGCGACCTGCAACCTGTGACCGACGCCCTGATCGAACACGACCGCAATGAACTGCGCAGGGCAATGGGAGTGCTTGAAGGCTAAGCGACATCGCGGCCCAATCAGGTCGAATACTCAATCCGCCCATGCTGCTGGCTGCGGCTGATGCGGTCCATCGAGTAGAGGCCGGCGAGGACGAACTCGACGCACGAGGCGCGAACCGCCGGATCGCTGCCGGCATTGACCTCAAAGGCTTTGTCCCAGGCGGGAGGGACTCGTTTCAGACGTTCAGCATAGTGGGAAGAAGGGAGCATATCACCTACTTCCACTTTCACTCCTCTGCTGAGAATCTCAGAAATCTCCGCCAGGCCGTGCTCCTCCACGTATTCATTGAAGACGACACGGATCGCCTCGGCGACGACGGCGTCGAGCACCTGCCGCTCGCTCATTTGATGGCTTCCCATCAGGTCGAGCTCCAGCTTGCCGAGCGACGACGAGTAGAGATGCCCCAGGTCGCTGATCCGCGGCACCGCCGGCTTCTCTTTCAGGACCACGCTCCGCTGCCGGGCGGAGGCGATCATGACGCGATAGTTGGCGATGCTGAACCGGGCGGAAACACCAGACTGCTGATCGATGTATTTGCTCTTGCGGGCTTGCACCGTGATTTGCTCAATGAGCTGCTTCATAAAGTACGGAACTGAGACGGGATACTCGCCGCCGAGATCCACACCCGCCTCCTGATCCAAAATGGCAATCCCCAGGTCACGCTCTCGCGGGTAATGCGTGTGGATCACCGAACCAATCCGGTCCTTGAGCTGCGGGATAACCTTGCCGCTGCGGTTATAGGTCGCAGGATTGGCGGAAAACAAGATGAGAACGTCGATATCGAACTTGATCGGATAGCCGCGGATCTGCACGTCCCGTTCTTCCAAAATGTTGAATAGGCCGACCTGCACGAGCTCGTCCAGTTCGGGAAGCTCGTTCATGGCGAAGATGCCGCGGTGCATCCGAGGAATGAGCCCGAAGTGCAGGGCCTCTTCGGTGGACATGCTCACGCCGCCGGCCAGCTTGGCGGGGTCGATCTCCCCAATCACGTCGGCGAACTTCGTTCCCGGCGAGAGCCGCTCGGCATAGCGGTCCTCCCGCTTCCACCAGGCAATGGGAATGTGCTCCTCGGTGTGCTCTTCCAGAAACCGCCTGGCGATGGTGCTGATGGGATTGTACGGATCTTCGTGAATGGCGACGCCCGGAATATCGAGATACGGGATTTCGGCATCCAGGAACCGCGGCAAGGTCCGCATCAAGCGGCTCTTGCCTTGCCCTTTTTCCCCCAGGAAAAGCATGTCATGGCCGGAGAGCAGGGCCAAATTGATTTCGGGGATGACGGTATCTTCGTACCCCACAATGCCGGGAAACAGCACTTCACCCCGGGCAAGCGCGGCCAGAAAGTTATCGTAGATTTCCCGTTTGACGGTCTTGGATTGCCAGCCGCTGTCGCGCAGTTGGCGGAGCGTGGCCGGTTTAGTTGGTTCAGACATGTGCGAAAATGGACCAGGCAGGAAGTGGCTGATGGTCCATTATAGCGCACGCTGGCAGTCCGACTATGGCGCTCCAGGCGATGCGCGAACTGCCAGCTAGACTTTGGCTCTCGCTTCAATGGCAATTGCCGTTTTCTTGTCCCCCACGGTTTTCACCGTCACATTAGCGACGTTCCCGTTGGAAATTTCCTCCAGCTTAACGGGCTTCCCGTCGAGCGTGATTTTCGCATCGCCTGCCACGGCAAATACTTCGCTGTTGCCGTCCTTGTCTTGGAGCGTGATTTTTCCGTCTTTGGCGAGCAGGACCTTTCCTGAATGCACTTCGTCCGCGGCCACGGCTGCGCGCGTGAGAATCAGTCCGATTAGCAGGATTGAGAGCAATCGAATCATGGGAGTCTCCTGGGCCAGTGGAAAGGGCGGCTTTGTAGGCATTCAATGCACTGCAAAGCAGGTGCCAAGAGCGGGACGAGTTGCTCCAGCACCTTTCGCCCACGAGCGACAACGCCTATATTCGCGGGAGTTTCTGTCCAGCGACCCAGGTCGGAGCCTGCCTGCCATGAGTGGTGAAGCCGCCTTGGATTTGAAAAAATTCATTCGGGATATCCCCGATTTTCCCAAACCGGGGATTCTGTTCCGAGACATCACTCCGCTTTTGGCATCGCCCGTCGCTTTCCAAGAGATCATTCGCCGCCTGGCCGCGCCGTATCGCGGCGAGAAAATCGACGCCATCGTTGCTGCCGAGGCAAGGGGCTTCATATTCGCCGCGCCGCTGGCGGTGGAGCTTGGTGCCGGCTTCGTGCCAGTCCGCAAGCCGGGCAAGCTGCCGGCAGAGCGGCACAGCCATGCTTATGCGCTGGAGTACGGCACCGACCGGCTGGAAATGCATGTGGACGGAGTTTTGCCGGGGCAAAGAGTGCTCGTGGTGGACGACCTCCTGGCCACGGGAGGGACCGTGGGAGCCTGCTGCAAGCTGCTGGAAATGAGCGGAGCCCACATCATCGGCTGCGCGTTCGCAATTGAGCTCACTGCTTTAGAGGGAGCAAAGGCTTTTGCGCCTCATCCCGTCTTTAGCGTGGTCCAATTCTAGACAAGAACGAAAAATCACCGCCTCCTATTGGAAAGCGGTGATTTCAGTGTGGCAACAATTGGGAGCGTTAGCGCTTTGGCTTGCCTCCGGGAGGAGCACCTGGAATGCCCCCTGCATCACCTGGCATTCCAGGCATGCCGGGCATTCCCATAAACCCGTCAAAGCCCCCTCCCTTATCTTCCTTTTTCTTCTTGGGATCGCCGGATTCTTGCTCGATGAATCGGTGGAAATACTCAATATCATCCACTTCATCTCGAACATGCATGTTCCCCGCCGAGTCGACGAACATAATTTCGCCGGGAGCCTTGAGCGGGGTGTTGTGTGCCCCCGTCACCAGTGGTATATCCTCGCCACCGCGCAAGTCCGCAACTACGGCGTTGGTCTGAAACGTGTACTTGTCAATGGTTCGCTTTTCACCAAGGGCCGGATGAACGACCGCCACTTCGCCGCCGACGGTACTTGTAGTTTGTCCCGCAACGGGCAGCGTAAAGTTGATGGCGGAACCTTTGTAGATCTCCCATTTGGCGGGAACGTCCACGGATTTCTTTTCGTCTTGCACGACCACCAGGGCAGTTCCGGAATAGGGACGGGTGAAGTTCGGATACTTCTTGCCATCTCCCAGTGGTCCCATCGATTCCGGTTCCACCTTTCCCGCATAGAACCATTCCGCAGGCGGCAGCGTCACCACGTCACTGGCGAGACTGTAAGGTGATTGCAGGAAAGTAGTCTTTTTGCCGCTCTTGGCATCCTTCGCTTCAAGATCACGAACACGGACTTGCACGGCTGCATCCAGACCTCCCAGGTTGGGAACAGCGTAATTTTCCGATGGATAGTTGGGATCTTCCACGAAAACCTTAACGCGGTAGCGGTATTTCCGTCCTGCTTCCACCGTTTGATCGACGAACCGAACCAGCTTGTACTTGACCAGCTTTTCAGGTGAGGTTCCATATCCGCCTTGGCCGCCGGGCATCCCAGGCATTCCGCCCGAAGGCATCCCAGGCATTCCGCCTGATGGCATCCCAGGCATTCCGCCGACTCCGCCGCCAGAGGGCATGCCGGGCATGCCACCGACTCCTCCTCCCGAAGGCATTCCAGGCATACCGCCAACCCCACCGCCCGAAGGCATGCCAGGCATTCCCGGCATGCCCCCGCCCCCGCTTTTTGTCCCCGTTGCGCCCCCTGAAGGAATCTCATCAGGAGATTCCGAGTCACCACCAGAGCCGGTCTTCGGACGCCGAGTCCCCGGCGCGTCAGGAGCAACGACCGCGGCGGCGGCCAGCGGAATCTCTGGATGAGTCATGGCCTCGTACAGATCCCGCTGCACAAACGGCGGCAGAGGTTGCGTTAGGCCGTATGCCGCTGGGGTATAGAGCGGCATCAAATAGGCAGGATCCAAAATGTCATTGGGAGTCCCCGCCCAGGTTTGCATAGCGTCGAGGGAAGCCCCGACGTTGAGAGTTTTCCAAGCTTCCGGGGCAAGCGCGGTGGCGTCTCCCGCCGGATCATCCGTCACATCTACCCTTTGGACGGAAAAATACCGATAGTGCGGCTTGTCCCGCACAACATCATAGTCCACGGAATTTTCAAGATGGGCGTCAAATTCCTCGGTCTGTTTTTCAAAAGGTACAACCGCCATCACGACGTTCGCGCGAGCAACGCGAATTGTAGCGCCGGCCGGCGGACGCCACCCGATGATCATCGAGTCCATCGGCTTTCCACCGGCCATGCCACCCATCCCGCCCATGCCAGGCATTCCATTCATCCCGCCACCCATCTCGTCATCGCCACCCATACCGGGCATCCCAGGCATACCTCCCGGCGCCTCTGAACCGGCTTTCCCCTTTTTCTTTTGCTTGTCCGAACCCCCGCTCGGCGCTCCGGGCATTCCAGGCATCCCTGGCATGCCTCCCAATCCTCCAGCCGGCTTCTTCGGTGGTTTCTTGGGCGCAGGTTTCTTGGGTTTCTTAGGATCTTCTTCGTCAGCAACTATCGGTTCCAAGGGGTCCACGTCTGACTCGTCGGGTACGAGCGCGATTGGCCCATAGATGGGAACGACCTTTAGCGAAAATGGCGCTAGTATCTTGGGGTCGGTGCGAGATTTTAGCTTGGCAACTAGCGGAGGATCAAGAGTTTTGTCCAGCCGGTACTTACTCGGATTGGCCTTGGCAGTAAATGTTCTAACCGACGCTTTCTCGACGCCTAAGGGGACTCGCCGCTCAGGCTGCTCTTTCACTGTTTCCCAGCGAGGAGTGTTAACTGCTGTCACCGCCCTTTGCGCATCACTTTTGAGCGCATCAGGCGTTTGGCCGCTCTTGATTCCCTCCAGGCGAGATCCGGAGGCCACAAACCAAACCATGACCCCCGCAAACAAAACCAGCACGAACTTTTCGACATGCCGGATCAACCACCCTTGCATGCCACCTTCGCCAAAGTTCACTTTCAGCTTCTTCATCTTGCGCTCCTTAATCCTGTCTTGCGCCCCGTATTAATCGATGTCGTCGGAGAGTCTTCCATTTTCAAGTTACAACTTGACTGCCCCCACCGTCAGTTGCTACCGCCCGGTGGCGGCTCCTGCCGTGGCAGGTGGCGCAACTGGAGGTGTCGTGCTCGTGGGAGTTGTTGTCGGGCCGGGCAACGGACCGGACGGGTTGGTTCCCGGCGGATCTGGAATTCCCAGCAGTTTTCGATCCGGAGGATTGTAGATATACACAATTCCATATATTTCCACCGTGATCTCGTTGGGGTCCTCCTTGGACGAGGCAATACTGGATGCCGGCCTAGCGCCTCCGCGACCACCGCCCATACCCGGCATACCTCCCGCGCCCGGCGTTGCCCCTCCCCCGCCAAAGCCAGGTACTTCGCCACCCGGTGCCCCCGCGGCACCCGGGGCACCAGCCCCACTCGGCATTCCCCCAGGCATTCCCATCGCTCCGCCAGAGTCACCCGAACCACCAGCCTTTTCCCGATTAATTCGGACCTGGCGGACTTCGACGGGCAACTGGGAGTTGCCACATTCGGCAAGCAGAGTCGTTAGCTTCCGCTGGTCCATTTTGAATTGCATTCGTACTGGCATTCGCTTGGCCACCGCCAATAACATATCCTCGGGCTTCGACACTTGCCCCTTCATCGCGCTTCTTAGGCGGTTAATGTCAACAATCGACGCATAGCTCAAATCGACATAGCGACCGCTCGCCAGGGTCGCCGCCGCGGATCTCACACCCGGAGCACCGCCCCCCGGCATTCCCCCTCCGGGCATGCCCCCACCCGGCATGCCTCCACCGGGTGTTCCTCCGCTGGGTGCAGGTCCGTTGCCTCCAGGTGCCGCCCCACCGGGCATGCCACCACCGGGCATGCCACCACCGGGCATGCCGCCGCTGGGCGAAGGTCCGTTGCCTCCGGGCATGCCTCCACCGGGCATGCCGCCGTTTCCCCCGCCGCCAGAATTGTTTCCGCCAACCATGGTCACTTGCCCGGCAACGTCTCCCGCGGACTTTCCAATACGCACGTAATCGATGTACTTGATATGGGCTTCGTGCTTGCGTGTAGCCCCGGCGTTTGTGGCCCGAATGACACTCATGAGGTTTTCGAACACCCACAGGTCTTCTTGGGCATAGAGTACCTCCAAAGTTCCGGGGACAGTCTCGTTAGTCGCCAAGCTAAAATGGACGCTCGATATCTCTTTCTGATTATTGGGATTCCAAATGACCACGACATTTGGGTCATCGTCCTTGGCCTCGCTTGTTCCACCCGACCCCGGCATTCCAGGCATGCCAGCTCCGCCCGCAGCCCCGCCGGGAGATTCTCCACCTGGATTGCCAGGAATACCACCCGCTCCGCCAGGCATCCCGGCACCGCCAGGCATTCCCGAACCGGTGCCCGCTGTGCCGGCGCTGGCACGCCATTTGGCGCTAATGATCTCGGCCAGCTTCGGAACCTGATCGTCGATATATTCGCGGTAAAGATTGCGGCTGTCGGTGGTGATGACCTCCGAATCCCCCACCTTGGTTTCAATTGGCCGCAAGGGACGAACTTCCCGTTGGAACCTTTCGTCAGTTCCGAAAAAACCTCCCCAGACCAACACTCTCTCTTGATGTTCGGAAAGGCGGAGCCAAGCCTGATAGACATCTTCACCGAAACTCAATGTGACCGCATCCATCCCTTTGCTAGTGCTATCGTTGGGATGGTCTGCCGTTTGAAGCACCTGTTTGAGCGTGCTTTCAGCCGTCTCAATTTCACCCTTGTACTGTTTCTGCTTAGCTTGCAGGTTGCCAGTGGATACATACCAACTAGCCAGACTGACGAGCAGTATTCCGCCGCAAAGAATCCAAAACGAGTGTTCTTTGACGACCGCAAGCTGTTCTTTGAGTTTATCCATGGCGGTTATCCTTTTGCGGCTGGAGGAAGTTCAGAACCCGGTGCACCTGCGGGAACAGCCCCAGCAGGCGCAGGGCCGGCGGGTGCCGCGGCGGGAGCTTCAGCAGCGGGTGGCCCCATAGGAACTCCCGCGGCAGGAGGAGCAGGTGCAACAGGTGCTCCACTCGCCGCCGGCGGTGCTGCCGCGGGAGGGGATGCACTGGCAGGCGGCGCACCCGGAGGTGCAGGAGCATTGCCGGCGGGCGGGGTTGTCGCGGCCGCCTTGGCGGCCTCCAGAGCCTTCTTTTTCCGCTCTTCCTGACGAGCCCGAAGGGGCTTTTCCTGCCAGACGAATTGCACAATGAAATCGTACTGCTTGGCGGGGAAGAATACCGGATTGTCCGGGTCTTCCTTCTCCTCCTTCTTGGCCTTATCTCCACTCGCTCCTATTCCTCCGATAGAGGGTTTTTCAACTGCCACCGCATTTGGATTGGGGATTTTCACATCTCTCAAAATCGGATCCTTAATCAGGATCACATAGCCAATGCCAAGTTCCTCGGGGGTAAAAAACTCGTCATTTGCCGACTCTCCGGGCATCGCGGTTTCACTGGGCAAGCGAATCGGCATGGACTTCAAATTCTTCATCAGCGTATTTCGAACATGCCAGGCGGCACCGGCGCGTGGATCCTTGGGGTCGTGAAAAAAGTGATGCCCCTTGACCTCAACGACCCAACCAGCACCCGTGGGGCCTCCTGGCGGAGCCGCTGTTGGAGTTCCACTCCCCGCAACTCCCGAAGGGGCGCCCGAAGTGGGGGGGGCCGCGTCGGCGGGCGCTGCCCCTCCACCAGGAGGCGCGACTTTGTCTCCCTTGGCAGCAGCTTCTGATTCTGCCGCGACGCGATTGTGGTCGATGTACATAGCGCCGACACCCGCCCACCATTCCTGGAGACCTTTGCGATCCTTTCCGTCGGGAAAGTACTGTGTCTCTACATAGTCAAGGTGCAATTCCTGTCGCTTTTCGAACGGTAATTCCTTGTAAGTCGGAATCCTGCCCTGAAATCCAGGAGTTGTCGGCAGTGCCTGGTTGAGCGCCACCAGAAGTTCCATCCAAAGCAGCTTTCGGTCACCCGTTCCCATGACCTCAGTGCTGAAGTCACGAAGTTTGGCTAATTTGGCGGCTTTGTCCGTATCCTCTGACTTGAATCTGTTACTCAAGTCACTTACCGACTTGACTTCCGTTTTGGCCGATTCCCAAGAGACGTTTTTCTCCATGTGCGTGGGATATACAGCCTCCAGGTTCCGGTAGTTGAAGACGTAGTTGAGCCCAAACGCCAAGACCGCCGCACCTAGAGCTGCCACTGCCCAAGGCTTTTTGGCCCGAATCATCCGCTTGGTGGCGATTTCCCGCGGCAGCAGGTTGGTGCTGAGCTTGGATTTTCCCAAGGCTTGCAGGCAAAGGCCGTAACAGGTCGCAAAGGCGAGCAAGTTATCTTTGAACGACGGAGATGTGACGACGTTCGCGCCAGTAAGCTTGCCGAACGAATCGATTTCCTTGATCTCGTAGCCCAGGTGTTTGGAAAGATACTGCGAAAGACCAGGGAGCTTGACGGTGTTGCCGAGCATCACCACGTTGCCAATTTTGGCTTTGCGATCAAGGCTCTGGAAGAAGCCGACGGATCGCTGCACTTCCGTCACCATGTCGCCAAACACTGGCCGCATGGCTTGGAAGATGGTCTTAGGGTCGTCAGCCGTCTTCGGATTTCGCTTCAGGTGTTCCGCCTTCGCGAAGGTCAGCTTCATGTCTTTGGAAAGCTGCTTCGTGAAGTGATTGCCGCCCAATGGAATGTTGCGCTGCCAGACCCGATAGCCGTTGGTGATGACGAGGTCCGTCGTGTCGGTGCCGATGGACAAGACCACCGTCGATACCGGTGGTGCTTCCGAGTTGTATTCTTCACCCTCGGGAAGCGGCTTGAGATAGTCGTGCGAAATGTAGTTGTAGACACAGATCGGGGAGAGCTGGATGATGTCCACCTCGATCGCCGCCACGTCGTACGGCTGCAGTGCCTTCTGCACCGCTTCGCGCTTCATGGCGAAGAGGCCGATTTCCGAATCCAGCACGAAGCCGTCCACTTCTTGCCCGCCGGCCATTCTCTGGTAATCCCAGATGACGTCTTCCAGCGCGAACGGAATCTGCTGCTTCGCCTCGTACTTGACGATGTCGGCGATTTTCTTGGAGTCGACGGGCGGCGGCTTGAAGTAACGGGCCAGGCCCGATTCGCCGGAGACCGAGATGGCGACCTTGTCCCCCTTCACGCTGTTGCGCGAGAGGAATTGTTCCAGCGCTTCTTTCACGAGCTGGACCGGGTCGGCCTCGGGTTGGCTGAGTAGCTTGGGATACTCGATGTAATCAAATCCATCTGCGACTACCGCATCGCCGTCCAAGCGGCAGCGAAGGGCTTTGAGTGCGCAGCGGCCAATATCAATTCCCCAGACACCTACGTTTTTCGCCATGACGTTTCCTCGCGCCCGTGTGAAAGTCACCAGGCCCCTGTTGACCAATCACGTGCGTCCCTTCGGCACCGCAATACCTAGAGACAAAAGATAAGTGCGGAATAGCAGCGGCAGCCGTTGGATTCTCTGTTCCCTTCTACTGTACCGGAGATGAGTGCGGAAAGTCAATCTTTTTTGTGAGAAGTTGGGTCGAGAATTCGGCGGCTGGTCGTCCAAACCATAGTAACAAGGCCGCGGCGTGATTCAACCGTGGATTGGAGATTGCGATCGACCGTTACCGGCCGGCCAACACAGGCTGCTCGCCGGAAACCTCGGCAATCTTCGTCTCCGGCAACCAGACGCAAAGCACGCTTGAAGCCAGCGCCGCCGCCGCAAAAGCGGCAAAAGCCGGTTCAAAACGGCCACCGTACCGGCACATGAAAAGAACAATAGAGACCACCCCTCCCCCCACTCCCCAACTCACCCCCATGGTGATGGAACTGGCGATCCGCGGGCTATCCGGCATCAATTCTTGTCCCCTGCTGACCAGCACTGGCAGAGAAATCCCCAGGAGCAGGCCGGTAGCCGATGACAGGCAGGCCAAGGTCCAGCCCTCCGTCCAAGGTACGACCAGCAAAATCGGCGTTACCAACAGTGGGCAGATCCACAAAATGGCCCGCTCATGGTGACGCCGCAACAGCGTGGCACAGGTCAGCCCTCCCAGGCCAATCCCAAACATGAAGGCGGATTGCACGAATCCAATTTCCGCCTCCGTGTTGCCGCGAGCCTTGAGCAGAAAGCTCAACAGAATAGGGACACCCGCCGCGGCGATGATTCTTAGCGATCCAATGATCAGCACCAGAGCCACCGGCCACTCTCGTCCACGAAACAGTTGTGATAACCGAACCGGCGGACCTGCGTTCATTTTGCCAACCGCCCCCGTTCCGCTCATTGCGCGGATTCCCAGCGGCGCGAGAATCAAGAGCGAGATCAGGCCAAAGAGAATTCCCCACGCCAGTCCGGGCATCCCCAGCCACTTCACCACGTTGCCGCTGAGATAGGGACCTATCGATTGTCCAATGAAGCCCCCCATCGTAAAAATCGACATGGCCCGGCTGCGATTCTCCGGCGCGCAGCTTCCCGCCAGCGCGGCCCCTTCAGGATGAAAGGCGGCAATTCCCAGTCCGCTAATCACAAGAAGTTGTGCCAGAAGTATTGGCGAATGCGTCAGTCCAATGCTTCCCAAGCAGATCACCGCCGCTAAGGGCCCTGCCCAGAGCAGCCAGCGGGAATTGAACCGGTCTCCCCACACTCCGAAGAAAAACTGACAGATCGACGTCGTCATCTGCCACAGAAAAAACAGAGCCGGCGCCTGCCATTGATTCAGATGATAGTGCCCCTCCATCAGCGGCCAGAGCGGACTGAGCGTGCCGGCCACCAAATCCACCAGGCAATGCAGTGCCGCGGCAAAGAACAGGAGCAACCAGAGTGGCGAGGCGGGCTTCATCCTAATCCAGCATATTTCGGCAATGCCCGATTGGCCACGGGACAAACGACCAGATTGTCATAAGTGGACCTGTCCCAGTTTCGCGCCTCCCAACAAAAACGATGATTCATCTACTGTCGTCGAAACTGTCTCAACCACTTCGTCGCAATCCACTTTTCTCCACGAACAACCGGATTGCCGCCGTGCAACGTCAAGCGGTCCACTTGGCCCAAAGTATTGCAATAACCGAAATATATGGCGTCTCCCGGGTGTGGTGAAATCGACAGGGAGATTTCCGGAAAGATCGTTTCGCCACCTTCCTCAACTTCGTTTAGGTAAATGATAATCGTGCCGACTCGCTGACCTCCCTTCGCCATATGTCCAGCACTTCCTGCATCTTCGGGGGGGAAAAAATCAAAGTGCGGCTTGTACTCGCCTCCAATTCGATAGTTCAGAATCTGAATTCCTTCACTTTGGTCTATCGGCCAATTTACTAGATCTGAAAGTCGTCGATCCAGCATGGCGATAAAGTCGTTCTCCTCCAAATGAAAATAAGTTCCGACGCTCGTGCGATTGGCGATGACTTTGTTCTCACCCGTCTCAGGGTCCACCGTTGTTGAGGGCTTCACTTTTTCACTCGCACGGCGAATCAACTCCTCGCATTCGGATTGGCTTAACACCCCCCGCAACCGCAACAAGTCCGGCCGCTGCATCCGCATTTCGACGGGGACGATTCGATCGCGAGTACGAATCTCATTGGACACCGCGATGCGGCTGGCCTCACGTTGGTATGTCCCCGATAGCTTCGCCGGATGCAGTTGAGAAGTAGCGGAATGCTTCCTGCCATCGGCAACGGTAGCAATACACTCGGCAGCGACTACTGGATCGAAGTCTTTCGAAACCATCGCCGCGATCATGGACGCGGTCGAGCAGTTGCGATCCAAGTTTTTCTCAATCCATTCTCGCCACTCGGAAGTTAAGAAAAAGTTGGCCAAGATTGTTCAGCCTCCTGGTCAAAAGTTTTCCTCGATCCAGCGCCGCCAATCGTGCGAAACCTGGATACCGAACTGAGAAGGGAATCTCCTATTTGGTCTTATCCGGCTCTTTGTCTTCCTTGACTTTCATCCCATTCAGATCAAATTCAACCCACCCTTTTACTCCGGAATGAATTCCCTCTGGAACAATCCTACGGACGGTATGTCGCCACTTTTCACCGCTAAACGCATTTTCAAATTCAAATGTTTCTCCTTCTTTCAGTACTAGTACGGGCTTAGGCAATTCCTTCCCTTGAAGAAGTTCGATTTTAACAACATATTTCAAATTGCTGGAAACGTCTTTTTCCTGAAAGATATCCTTCACCACAATACCTCGGCAATGCAGGGTCCCGTTCCCCGGACTCGGGATCACAAACGAGTCCCTTTTTGGTGCTAATTTGGCAGCCCAATCCTCGTCAACCCGGTCTAAACGCAACACTCCTTCCCGGGCGCTTAAGGGAGAGCTCAGTGGCTTTCCGAAGAACTTGATTTCGGCGACCCGATAGATGCTTGTTCCAAGGGGAAATACTCGCCCGTTGCCGGACAACGTCAAGCTTGTCGTGCCATCACCCGAGTGCCCCAATTCCTTCAACTCCGGCTTGACGTTGTAGTCGATAATCAGAAACGTATAGAGGTCACTCGGATTGGATTCCGACATGCGAACTTCCTGACAAATCAAATCAAGAAATCCGAGTTTCTGGCTTTTCGGTGCCTTCCCCTTACCAAAACCGGCCTTGAGTTCAACAGATTTTGGGAAAGTGTCGCGCTCAGGCGACTCGCTTACGGCATCTTCCCCGCCTTGCACAATAGTGTCGCATATTAATGCCAGGATTCCGATAATCATAACGAAACGGATCATGGAGCCCCCGCTTGCACGCTGATGGAATCGATGCTTTGCCACATCTGGCCAAGCGAAACAGTCACTTCTGAGCCCCACGGATTGTACAAGCGGGCGCGCCTAGTACCACCATCGTCAAAGATCTCCAATAGGACGTAGGCGTGGTCACCATAAAGAGGAAGAGCGGCCCCGTCCTTTGTACCAACGACCACTTTGTTGCCGGCCGCGATCAATGCTTCGAAATTAATTCCGTTCGAATTTGATGTGCCGGACCACTGGGGGCTGGTTTCGTTGTAGTAGATGACACTCCTGCCGGTGATGTTGGCCCACACGTCTGAAGCGCTACCCCCGGCGCTCATACCACCATATCCGCCGCCAAAGGCCTCAGCGTAGGCCTTTTCCAACAGAAGCGGCCAGACCTCTACCGCCCCAGTCGCCGAAACATCCCCACCAAGGTCTGCAGCAGTGCGAGACATGTCGAGGGTCAAGTCGACATGGACAGTATGACCGGGAAACATCACGTCATATCCGCCGTTAGGATTCGACTGGAAGAGATTTTGAATTGTGCTAGGTTCCTTTTCCGCCAGAGCTGCTATCGCCGCCATGAACCAACAGTCTCCAATTGATCCTTGATTCACATCATTCTTGTCAATTGCGGCGGTATCCGACGCTCCCGTAACAAAGAGTTGCACTCCGTCCAAAATTAGCACGTGCGTTTGACCCACGATTGTTACTGACGCTACCTTCTTGAAGTCGGACGGATCCACCGGGTCGTCAATTGGCAACGGCTCATAGTCTGCGTTCGGAGACGCGACCACCTTGACAGCGAACACCTCAAACCCGTCCTCGACAACTCCGTCTGCGTTTGGGGTCAACGTAATCGAGATGGAGGGTTGGTTTGACGGGATAATAATAGTCCCTGACACAAGTTGTTGTCGGCCTGCGTCATTATTCAAATCCGCCAAGTTTGCTGAGCCGATATTCTGGAAAGTTGCTGCAGTATATGGAAATACCTTTTGCCAAACGGGCGCAAAATGTACCTCGAGCGGATCCGCAATCGAGTTGGCATACCTAGTGAATGTCAGCGTAATCGTATCCCCGGTAGACTCGACTCCAAAAATGTCGCCTGCAATACCGACAGTAGGAAGGATTTCGATGATCACGGTTGTTTGATCAGTATGCCCGTCATAATCTTCAGCCTGAAGCACTAAAGTGTAAAGTGATTCCGTGGTCAGCGACAAATTACCGCCCACCAGTATTTGCCCCGTTGTGCTTTCTACGTCAAAGAACTCATCACCAGCTCCCCCAATGATGGAATAAAACGGAAGTTGAAAATCAAAGTCCAAGGCTTCAACTGGCGCACCGACCTTCGCCCCTAGGTCTTCCGTGTACCCTATCGAGCGGTATTCAAGAGAACTCGAGAATTCCGGACCGTAGTCGTCGTTTTCAATTGTCAAAACGGCCGAGGTCGCTCCGGGATCAATGGTGCAATAGACCGGACCGCTCAATTCGACACGGACAGTTTCGTCAGGTTCAATGTCGATGTCCCCAAACACAGTGATGTTCACGTAGCGTTCCGTGACAGTGGGCGCAAAGGATGCTTGTCCACTGATGCCTGAATAATCCTCAACTTCGGTTGCGGTCCCAGCGGCGATGGCATAATCCACCGTCACGGTCCGCTCCGTGACACCGGCGAGGGTGATGGTCATCGTGACGACAGCGTTTCCCGAATGTTGCTCAACCACCGTTTCATTTGCAATCGAAATGATGGGCGAGGCGTCGTCGTCAAGGATCGCGAGTTCAAACGGGGCTTCCGGAAAAGTTGCATTATCCGCGGCAGTGACTCTTATCCCGATGATCTCGTTTTCTTCATCAATTCCGTCCCCGATGACCGTAATCGTAAGGTCCTGGTTTTCATCGCCTGGCGAGAAGGTAATGTGCGCCGTTCCTTCCCGGAAATCTCTATCCTTTACGGCAGCAACCTGATTGATTCCCGGCGCAGCAAGCTGCTCGATAGCGGCGTCAACGGTGACGATTTTTTCGGTTTCACGAGACAGACTGAGGACTGCAGTCCGCTGGTGTTCCCCGGTATCTCCCTCCTCCAGTGAGCCGGCTTCAACTAGATCCAGGAAGATTTCGGGGGCGGCATCATCGTCAAGAATTGTTCCAACGGCGACATTGTCGTTGATTACTGCGTTTGCCGCGTCCGAAAGGACTATTTCAAACCGCTGGTCATACTCGTCAATCTCATCGACCAGAATCTGAATGAAGAAGTCCTTAGACGTCTGGCCAGCGTCAATGGTCACCGACTGATTCACGTACTTGGCATAGTCGACTTCTTCCAAAGCCTCGACAGGCGTCAAGTCGCGAGTCTTGAACTTGAACGTGACGGGGAGTGAACTGGATTGAGATAACACCGCAGTGAACTTAAGATTCGCCAGACCAGCCTCTTCGGATTTCGACGAATCCGCCACTGACAGAATTGGACTTGGAGTCGGTGTCGGAGTCGGTGTCGGTGTCGGTGTCGGTGTCGGTGTCGGAGTCGGAGTCGGAGTCGGAGTCGGAGTCGGAGTCGGCGTGGGAGTCGGCGTGGGAGTCGGCGTGGGAGTCGGCGTCGGCGTGGGAGTCGGCGTGGGAGTCGGTGTCGGTGTCGGTGTGGGAGTCGGCGTGGGAGTCGGCGTTGGCGTGGGAGTCGTAACGTCGTCAATAGTCACTGTTCGCGTGTTATTGAAGAGGTCGATGTTGGCTCCTGTGGCGTTGTCGATATAGACTGCAAACGTTTCACCATTGTCAACAAGTGTGTCCGTGAGTGTGGAAACGACTATGGTTGTTGCAGGCGATCCCGCGGGTATGACGGCGATACCTGATGCGCCTTGGTAATCGACGTTTTCCATCGCGGTGCCCTGCACTGTCTGCCAGTGAACAGAAACAGCGACATTCGTTATCGCGCTCAAGCTAATGTAAAAAGTAGCCGCGTTCCCTTCGCCGACATGGGGTGTTGGTGTGTAAACCCCGACGGAGGTAAGGAGTGAGCGGTCTTCCAGTTGCTCCGAGTGTAAAAGACGAGTCTGTGGCGGAGCCTTTTTGTAGGATTTCGCAAAGAAAGGCGAACCCCTAAAGCTTAGAATATGGAGCGTGCGTTCCCAAAATCGCAATGCCCTTTTCATAGTGCAACCTCAATGGTTATTTCATTTATCAGCAGAACGGATTGCGGGGTGTCCGACCAAACATGTTGGAATTGCGTGGATGCTAGACTTTCGTAAAGGCAAAGTCAATCATGGGAGACGAATCGGGACCGGTGGTAGGTACACTTTTGGCAATCTAGGGGAACTTCCGTGGGCGCTTGGGGGCGCGGAGGGTGGATTCGAGTCCGAGGTACGTCGGTGGGTGGCTGGTTGGGTCTTATGGGCCGATCCGTGGGGCCGAAAAAACTTGGCGAATTCTGGCGGGCGGGGCTTGCAAGTGCCAACCTGGGTGTGTACACTTATGTACACTAGTGCGTGGACCGCGCGCGGACGGGAGGAAAAGGATTTGAGATCTGAAATTTGAGATTTGAGACGCGAGGAGAAAGAGGAGATTTGAAAGACGCGAAAGTGAAGGCGAAGAGCGAACAAACAGCGGGGGGGGAGTACCCCCCTGGCGATGAATTAGAGGAGCGCCAATTCATCACAGACCCTGTGTTTGCATGCCGTGGGGGGTGATGAATCGGGGGGGATCGAATTCATCAGGCAGGAGAGAGGTGGAGGATTTGAAATCTGAGATTTGAAATTTGAGACAAAGAAGACTGGGGGGACCGCCTGAAGGCGGGACTCGAGCGTTTGATCTTTGACAACTTGGTCGTAGTAGAATAATAGTTGCCGTTAAAGTGCTGCTTGATTCCACACTCGCAGCTCATCCATTGGTGCTAATTGTTGGCGCGAGTGTGAATCAGAATTGCGAGCGTGAATCACACTTACGTCGATGACTCGGTTCGGAACTTCCGTTCACACAAGGAGTTCCGGCACGATGAATCAGCGTAAGTCCCAGAAAAACTTGCTCGTGAATCATGAATCAGAAGCACCTTCCTGGGGGGCCTCGTCGAAGTTCGCGATATCGGCAAAGGCCCTCTAGCAGTGGCTGCGGCGAATAGAAAGCGAATTACCACTTCCAACCTTCACGCAGTTCATTGTTCACCACCGACCCTTCGGGCCACCGGCCCTGGCACAGGGCAACGATGCTCTCCGCGCATTCGATGCCCATGTTCTCCAGCGAATTCTCGTCGGTCCCCGCCAGGTGGGGCGTCACCACCACATTGTCGAGTGCGAACAGCGGGTTATCCGCGCGCGTCGGTTCTTCTTCGAAGACGTCGAGCGCCGCTGCCCTAAGATGACCGGACGTGAGAGCGACAATAAGGACCTTTTCCACAACAAGTCCGCCGCGGGCGGA
>JBJXFF010000129.1:0-49630 GCA_046153945.1 Pirellulaceae bacterium | reverse complement strand
ACGCATGTTACGCGTGCATTTCGCAAAGCCTCATGCACCCTACGCCACTCCATTGACCACATTCTCCGGCACCTGGCCCGTCAGCCGGGCGACGACTTGCCGGGCGACGCGGCTGCGGAGGTTGGTGAGGGACTCTTCGGAGACGAAGGCGGCGTGGGGGGTGACGAAGACTCGCTCGTGGCGAAAGATGGGCTGCGAAAGATCGGGGGGTTCGGGGTCTTGCACGTCGAGGGCGGCTCCGGCGAGTTGGCCCGCTTCCAGGGCGGCCAGCAGAGCGTCGTGGTCGATCAGACCGCCGCGAGCCGTGTTGATGAGGTAGGCGCTCGGCTTCATTTTCGCCAGTTGGGGCGCGCCGATGCTTCGCTTCGTTTCCGGCGTCATGGGGGTGTGGAGCGAAACGTAGTCGCTGCGGGTGAGCAACTCGTCCAGCGTGACGAACTCGACCCCCGGGAGCGGATGCTTGCGGCTGCGGCTGGTGGCGACGACTTTCAGGCCGATGCCGAGGGCCTTTTCGGCGAGCTTGCGGCCGATGTTCCCCAGGCCGACGATGCCGAGCGTTTGCCCCTCGATGCGGCGGAGCTTGGAGCCCGACTGGAGTTGATAGCGCCCCTCTTTCGTCTCGTGATGGTAAAAGGCAACCTTGCGCGAGAGGGCCAAAAGCAATGCCAGGGCATGCTCGGCGACTTCGATCAGGCAATAGTCCGGCACGTTCGTCACCGGAATCTTGTGGCCGGTGCAGTGCGCCACATCAATGTTGTCCAGCCCAATCCCCAGCCGACTGACAATGCGGCACTTGGGAGCCGCGGCGATGACCGCTGCGGGGACCTTGGCCCAGTTCGTCATGATGGCATCGACATTCTTGCTCTTTGCCAGCTCCGCCAAGGAAGACGGATCCTGCTTCCCATTTTCCGCAACGACGAGTTCGGCGTCAATTTCGGAGAGGATTTTGCGTTCGATGTCGAGGTCTGGCCAGGCGTAGTCGGTGAGGAGGACGTGGTATTTCGCCATAAGTTCAAGGTTCAAAGTTCAAGGTTCAAAGTTGGGAACGAACTAAAACTAAAGCAGACTAAGCCAGCCGACAATAGGCTGAAACTCCTGCCCCGAACTTTGAACTTTGAACCTGGAACTTTGAACCCGGTCTTAATCGCCGACGCCAATGTCCGATTCGAACGCGTCGCAGATGAGTTCGTTTTCGCGTTCTTCGTGGTCGCGGATTCGGGCGTCGAAATCCAGAAAGCGGGGGCCGACCCAGACGGCGAGAGCGGCTGTCTGGCCGGCGAAGAACATCCGTTCCGCTCGATCCACGAGGTCCGAGAATTCCGTGTAAAGCTCTTGATGCTCGCAGCGGATGCTTTCTGCTTTTTCCGCCAGTTGCGGGGCAACGTGCAGCGGCTCGTCAAAATAGCCGTAGGCTTCTTCCAGGGCGAAGTGGAGGGCGAGTTGGTCGCGCAGTTCGCTGAGCCAATCGACCAGGTGCCGGCACATTCCCGTGGCGATGGGGCGGGAGCAGCGTTGCCGCAGGTCGGCGAAGGATTGCCAGAGTTCCTGGTTGACCTCTTTGATCTCTTGCAAGAACGCCGGATTGACCGTGACGGTGGCGGTGGAAGTGATGACCGACATAACAACCTCCCTGCCCGCACGAGCGGGTGTAAGGCGGGTTAGTCCGGAGGAACAAGGTGCGCAGCAAAGGAGTTGGACCAGCTCGCAAATCAATTTTCAGCGGCCAGAAAAGACTTCTCCGGCCTAGCGCCCGTTATGGTAGGACTGGTGGCAGCGAATGTCAAATATTTTTATAGCGACATGAAGTTTTGAAGCTGGCGAGACAAAATCCCTTCTCTTCTACGTACTGCCTGTAACAATTTAGGCCCTCATATCCACCCTTAACTGCACAGCCGGTCTAAGTCATTAACTTTACCGGCCGCTTCGCAGCCGGTAGACTAAGGGGGCGCTCGGCAACGAGCATTGCAGGCTGTAATTGCTTGTCCTGTATGGACTTTGGTTGTTGGTCCCTGGCAAAGGAAGATCGCGGATGAAACGCTCGCTTGTAACTTCAAAATGGGCCAATCTCGGGCTGGCGGTGCTGCTGGGGGCGGGACTTTCGGTTGCCCCATTTTCCGTGGGCAAAGTTGCAGCTCAAGACGCCGCTGCGGAAAAGGCCGCCGTGTCGTCGGAGGAGGCCAAAAAGAGCTTTGCCGATGCGGCCACGCTACAGAACAACAATGCTTTCGATGTGGCGATTGAAGAGTGGGAGAAGTTCCTGAAGAACCATGCCAAAGACCCACTGGCACCCAAAGCCCAGCATTATCTTGGCGTCTGCCAACTGCAACTCAAGCAGTACGACAAGGCGGCGGCTGCTTTCCAGGGGGTGATCGCCAATAACCCCAAATTCGATCTGATTGAGGATAGTTACATCAACCTCGGCTCCAGCCAGTATGCCCTGGCACTGGCCGGCACGGCGGGAATGTATGACAAGGCGGCTGAGACGTTTGCCGCGCTGGCGAAGCTGTTCCCCACGGGGAAGTACACCGATTCCGCCCTGTTCTATCAGGGGGAATCGCAATACTCCGTCGGCAAGAAGGCCGAAGCGGCAGCCGCCTATGCTGATTTGCTGAAGCGGTTCGAGAAGACGAAGCACCGGGGGGATGCGCTCTATGCCCTGGGGGTGGCTCAGGAGGAACTGGGCAAATATCCGGAAGCTGGCGCGACTTTTGATATCTACTTAAAGGACTTCGCCACGAGCCCGCTCGTCAGCGAAGTCACCATGCGGAAAGCGGAGACCGTGCTGCAAGCCGGCAATTTTGCCGCGGCGGAGAAGATGTTTGCGGAAGTGGCGGCGGTGAAGGACTTTCCGCAGACGGACCATGCCCTGTTCCGCCAGGCTTACTGCGTGGCCAAGCAGGATAAATTCGCCGATGCCGCGGTCCTTTATGCCAAGGTGGCTGAGTTTCCGAAGTCGGTCTACCTGCCGGATGCGACCATGGCCGCCGGCCGCTGTTTCTATCGGGCCGACAAACTCGACGAGGCGGCTGCGTGGCTCGCCAAGTCGGCAGCGGCAGGGACGAAGGACTCCGCCGAAGCCGGTCACTGGCTCTGTCGCGTTCAAATCCGCGGCAAAAAGTTTGCCGAAGCCGCCGATCAAGCCGCCAAGCTTATCGCTGCTGGAGGCGAGAGTCCGTATCTCGTCAATTTGAAGCTCGACCAGGCGGATGCTCTCTACGAAATTCCCGACCGCCGCGCCCAATCACTGCCGCTTTATGCCAAGCTGGCGGCCGATCATCCCAAGCATGAAGTTGCTCCCCAGGCGCTCTACAACGCTGCCTTCACCGCCCTGGAACTCAAGAGCTATGACGAGGGATTCAAGCACTCTGCCGCATTCCTGACGGCGTATCCGCAGGACAAACTGCTCCCCGATGTGAAGTACGTAGCGGCCGAGTGCAACCTGCAACTAAAGAAATATCCCGAGGCCGAAGCCGGTTATAAGGAAATCATCGCCGCCAGTCCGCAGCATGCGGATGCCGATTTGTGGCGCGTGCGGCTGGGGCTGATTTCTTACTTGCAGAAGAAGTATCCCGAAACGATTGCCGCCCTCGGCCCGGTTGTGGCCACGCTGAAGTCGCCCGACCTGGCGGCAGAGTCGCAGTTTTTGATAGGGGCGAGCTTGTTCCATACGGACAAGTTCGAGGAGGCCGAAAAGGCTCTCGCGGCGTCCGTCACCGCCAATCCCAAATGGCGGCAGACGGATGAGGCGATGCTGCTGGTAGCTCGCGCCCAGCGGAAGCTCAATAAGGTGCCGGAAGCGAAAGCCACCATCGCTAAGCTAATTACCGATTTCCCCGCGAGCGGCCTGCTCGATCAGGCCCACTATCGGCTGGGGGAATTTGCCTACGGAGCGGACGACTTCAAGACGGCTCTGGAAGAGTATGAGGTGGTCATCACCAAAACGCCCGACTCGGCCTTTGCTCCCTATGCCCTGTACGGCAAAGCCTGGTCGCAGCTCAAGACCAAGCAGTTCGCCCCCGCAGCCGAGGTCTTCACGGCGCTCCTCACCAAGTATCCGCAGCATCAACTCGCCACCGACTCCTATCTGGGCCGCGCCATGAGTCGACGCCAGGCGGGGCAGTTGCCCGGGGCGATTGAGGATCTCGATGCCTATCTCAAGTCGAATCCGGATGCGGAGAAGAAGTCCGACGCACTCTATGAGAAGGGACTCGCGTTCATCTCGCTGAAGAAATATCCCGAAGCTTTGACGACGCTCGACACCCTCCTCAAGGAGAACGCCAAATACGCCGGTGCCGACAAAGTACTCTATGAATCCGGCTGGGCCGTGAAGTCGCAGGAGAAGCACGCCGAGGCGGTACCGTATTTTGCCCGGCTGGCGAAGGAGCATCCGGCAAGTCCGCTGGCGGCTGAGGCCCTGTTCCACGTCGGCGAAGATCAATACGACAAGAAGGACTATGCTCAGGCGGCAGCGACCTACGCCGCCTGCGCCGGCAAGAGTCCTGGCGGCGACCTCGGAGAAAAAGCACTCTACAAGCTCGGCTGGGCCCATTATCAACAAAAGCAGTATGCGGAAGCGCAGAAGCAATTCGAAGCTCAGTCTGCTTCGTTCGCTCAGGGTCCGCTCGCCGGCGATGCGGTCTTCATGAAGGCAGAGTGTTTGTTCCGCCAGGAAAAATACAAGGATGCTCTCCCCGCCTACGAAGCGGCGGCGAAAGTCAAGGCTTCGGCACCGGCAATGGAAGTGCTGACGCTCCTTCACGGCGGACAGAGTGCCTCGCAAGAGAAGCAGTGGGAAAAAAGCCTGGAGTTTTTCTCGCAGGTCATCAAGAAGTTCCCCGAAAACGCTCTCGTTCCGGAAGCGACCTACGAACTTGGCTGGGCCAAGCAGAACAGCGGCCAGCCGGACGAGGCCCTGAAGGACTACGAAATCGCAGCCACGAAATCCCGAGACCAGGTCGGGGCGCGAGCCCGGTTCATGATGGGAGAGGTCTATTTTGAAAAGAAGCAGCATGCCGAGGCGGTCCGCGAATTCCAGCGGGCCATGTTTGGCTACGGTGCAGACGCGGCCGCTCCAGAAACCAAGAACTGGCAGGCCAAGAGCGGCTATGAAGCGGGGCGCTGTACGGAAGTTCGAATCGGAGCCGAAAAGGATGCCGCCGCCAAAGCCAAGCTGATTGCCGATGCCAAGCGGTTTTACACCTTTGTGGTCGAAAAACACCCCACGCACGAACTGACCGCCGAAGCCAAGAAGCGGCTGGACGTGCTGGCGAAACTATAAAACGATAGTAGTCCGCTCACTCCGTGAGCGGACAGACCTGCACACGGAGTGTGCAGGCTACTTTGAGAGAAATCCTATGATGCAAATCGCAGCAAATTCCCGCCTGAAGATCGCCATGTATTTGGCCGCCGCCGCTCTTGCCTTGGCGGTCGTCTACGCGGTCCCCGGCAGGCACGAAGTACGGGCTCAAGCCGGCGCAAATCCATCCTCCGCCGACGGCGGTCCCAGTGCCACGCCAGCGCCCACGGGGAGTTCCGATGCGACGGACGAAAAACCGGCGGGCAGCCAGCACAGCAAGGCCATCGACATCTTTGCCCTGGCGGTGGCGGGCGGAATCTTCATGATTCCGATTCTCGGCATGTCCATCCTGGCAGCCACGATGACCATCGAGCGTTTCATTGGCCTTCGTAAAGGAAGAGTATTGCCGGAAGGTTTGGTGACCGGACTCGGCTCCCTCGGTGGAGCGCAGGGGAACTTCGATCCTCGCAAGGCGTATCGCCTTTGCCAGCAGTATCCCTCGGCAGCCGCTAATGTGATCCGCGCGATGCTGCTGAAAGTCGGCCGCCCCATTTCGGAAATTGAAACGACCGCTACGCAGGCCAGCCAGCGGGAAGCCGATAAGCTCTACGCCAACGTGAAGTGGATCAACATGAGTGCGGGGGTTTCGACGATGCTCGGACTGATTGGCACGATTCAGGGGATGATCCTGGCGTTCCATCAAATGACCGTGATGGAGCAAGGGGTCGACCGGACCAGCATCCTCGCCGGCGGCATTTATACCGCCCTGGTGACGACCTTCGCCGGGCTCGCCGTCGCCATCCCGTGTGCCCTGTTCTCGCACTACTTCGAAGGGCGGATCCAATCCCTCTTCCACCAAATCGACGAACTGGTCTTCAGCCTGCAGCCGCAACTGGAGCGTTATGAAGGCCGCGTCCGCTTCAGCCGGCAGGGCGCGGATGACAACGGTTCCGTCGTGGAAGAGAAACAGCCCGTCGCGGTGCCGAGGTAATTACCATGGCCATTCAACTCAACAAGGGACGAGCGGGGAGCCTGCTCGATTTGACCCCCATGATCGACATGGTGTTCAACCTGTTGATCTTTTTCATGGTGATTACGAACTTCTCCAAGGAGGAGCGCGATCTTCCCGTGCAGCTTCCGGCCGGCAGCGAAGCGATGCCGCTGACCGCAAAACCCAAGGAGATCTTCGTCAGCATCGACAAGGACGGCCGCTACTTTGTCAGCAGCAAGCTATTGACGGAGCAGGAACTGGGCAAGTTGCTCGTGGATTCGGCAATCAACAATCCCACGCAGCAAGCGGTCCGCATTCGGGCCGATGAGCGGGCCCCCTGGAAGTTCGTCGCCCGGGCGCAGTATTTCTGCAACCAGGCGGGAATTCACGATTACTCAGCCGTCATGGATAGCGAGAGCAAGGAATAGCCATGGCAAAACTACGCCGAGTCATTCGCAAAGTTCCCGCCCGCCGGGGCGACTATTTCGACGAGAAAATCTGGCCGGTGCAGATTGCCCTGGTTGTGCTCGGCGCGTTTTCCATGGGGGTTTCGGCGGCTTATCTCAAGTTCAGCGAATCGCCGTGGTATGAAAATGCGCTGACCTATCTCGTGCTCATTCCGCTGATTGTGGCGGTCTGCATGATCGGTTTCCACTTCATCCAGCAGCAGTGGCTCCGCCGCTCGATGCAGCTTTCGATCGTGCTGGCGGCGATTATCCATGTGGCTTTGGTGGTGCAGCTCAAGGAGACAATTCTCAAGAGCCTGTTTGATGACGACCTGGTGACCGATCGGGAAGTCATCGAGACCCGCGCGCCGAAAATTATCCAGGAGTACCGCGACCATCAACTGGTCCCCGAGCAAGATCGCCCCAAACAGGATTTCGAGAAGCCGGTCGAGACGAAAACTCCGGAGCCAAAGCCGGAACCGGAGCAGATCACCCGGCAGGAGACCAAACCCGAGCAGCCGCAGGCTCCCTCGCAGCCGATCCCGGTCCCGGAGTCTGTCCCCACCACGGACCCCAACATCGTCCGCCGCCAACAGCCGAACGAGGCCGCTCCCCGGCAGGCGGACCAGACTTCCAAACTGAGCAAGCAGACGCGCCCTTCGGAAATGAAGATCAGCGAACTGATTAAGACCGAAACCACGGAGCCGACAAAAGTCGCCGGCGTCGAAGCCAAGCCGACCACCGCCAAGGTCGAGCGGCAGACGACGGAAACGACGGCTACTGCCGCCATGCAGGAGCCGACGACGACAACGCAGGCGGCCACGACGCAGCTTGCCAAGAAGCAGACGCAGGAAAGCAAAATAGCGGAGGCTTCGGCGACTCCGACTCTCAAGAAGCAAATTGCCACTCCGACGGAAACGCCCCGCTCGCAAGTTGCCGCGGCAGAAGCACCGCCGACCGCCAAGCAGACGGATACAACGGCTCTGGCTCCCGCCAATACGCAGTCCACCAAGAAGACTACCGCCAGCCCGGAAATTGCCCGGGCGACGACGGAACCGACTCCAGAAGTCACCACCAAGTCCGATCCGATGCCCACTCGGCGTGAGTTGCCGGCGGAGACCGCGCCGACCATCGCGCAGAATCCCGCCTCGACCCCCACGCGCCAACCCCGCGCCACGACGCGCCCGGATGTGGCAACGACGGCGACTGGTGCGAAACCGCAAGCGAGTTCTGAGATCGCGGCACCAAGTTCGATGGAGATTGCGCCGCAGGCGAGCCGCGTGGAGCGGGCCACGACGCGGGTGACGAGTCCTAAGGCCTCGGAAATTCCTTCAACCACGCCCAGCACCGTGAGCCCGCAGGAGTCTGGTGCCAAGGTGGCCCGCGCTCAGACGAACGAGAACCCCACCGCTCAGGCCAATCCCGCAGCCATGGCCACGCTCACGCGAAAAACCGGCGCGCCAAGCATCCCGAGTGCGACGAAGATTGAGCCGGCAGCCACCGCGCCGAGTACGTCGGCTGCTTCCGCGACGGAAGTTGCCGCTGCCAGCACCGCCACCCGTCGCCAGGCAACCGCGGCTCCGCAAGTTTCCACTTCCGCCGGCGAGCCGGCACCGGCCCAGGTTGCTGCCACGACGCCGACAGCCGTGACGAACCCCAATGCAACTCGGCGGGCAACTTCGCAGTCCGATTCGCCGTCGGAATCTCCCGCCGCAACTCCTTCACCGGCAACCACGGCTGCGACTCGCAGCACGAAAGCTGGTGCGGCCAACGTGGTGACAACCTCGGCTGACGTGCCGACCAACAGCGGCCCGCAAACGGCGCAAAGCGGCATCCCCAGCCCGGCCGCATCAAGCGTCTCCCGCCAGACCGCGGCCAGCAGTCCCGCTGCCAGCATGACCCAGCCGGCGCTCGCCGCGCAGTCCGCCAGCAGCGCCACGACCGTCGCGCCAGCCGCAAGTTCGGCCCGCGCGCAGGCGAGCGCGGTCCCCACGCTCAATCCGCAACTCGCTGCCGGCGGAACTCCGTCGCGGGCAACGATGGCCGCGCCGACGGCAACGTCGCCTGCCAGCGTTGACAGCCCCGCCTCGGCAGTCTCGGCGAGCAGCGCCGCCAGTGAAGCTACTCAACCATCGAAGATGGCTCTGACCCGCGCGACAGGAGGGACCGCGGGAGTCGGCAGTTCGCCGAATATCGACCGCGCGACTCCCGGTGGCGATAGCCCGGCTCTGGTCGCTTCCGGCGCGGCTCGCCGCACCCAGGCCACTCAGGATGCAGCTCCCGGCGACGCTCTCTCGCCGAGCGCCCCGGCTCAAATCGCCCGCAGCCGGGCTCAGGCAGCTATGCCGAGCGCCACGATTCAGGCCGAAGCCGGCGCGGTCGCAACAGCTCCCGGTTCGCAGAACGTGACGGAACTGGCGGCGAGTGCCAGCGCCAGCATTTCACGCTCGGATGCTGCTGCCGCCAAGGGTGACGTGACTGCGCCCAAGGGAGTCGCCGATGTCGATCTTGGTCCGACGCAGGTGGTGGCCGAAACCGGCGGCGGTCGCGCGGCCGGTGGCGGCCAGCCGCAAATGAATTTTGAGACGCAGGCCGCCGAGAATGCCCGCCGCACTCCGGCCGGTGGAGCCCCCCTGATGTCGCTGGCCGGCGCGAAAGTCGATGCTTCTGTCGCCGCTCCCGCCGGAGAAGCCGGGGGCGCTCCGCCATCCATTGATGCGGCCCAGACCAACGCGGCTCGCACTTTGGCGGGCGGCCCATCAGTCACCGGTGGTCCTTCGGCAGCACAAGAGAATGGCCCGCTCGCCTCCGCCAGTTCCGCGCAGCTTCTCGCCAAAAGCGAAGTCAGCAGGGCGGATGCTGCTGACGGCAGCTCCGGCGGAGCCAGCGCCGGCCAGCCGAGCGTGGAGGATGAAGAAGAAAAGGCCCGTCGTCTGGCCCGCGCCGCAGCGGGTGGCGCACCGCAGCTCGCAATGGGAGGCCCCACCAAAGCCGATATCGTCGCTTCGCCCATGGGAGCCGGTGGTGACGGCGGCGCTCCGAAGGTGGAAGCGACCGTTGTTGCTACCGCGGCTGCGAGGCAGAATCTCTCCGGCGGAGCGCCTGCGGGTGGAGCCCCGTCCGCTTCTGGTGAACCGGCTGCGGCGGCTAGTTCTGGCGGCGCTTCGGCTCCTGGTGCTGTAGCTGTTGCTCGGGCTGAAACAGCCGAGTCGGCTCCCGGCGCGCCTGCTCTGGGCGGTGGAACTTCTTCCCCTTCCAAAGCCGCTTCTGGCCCAACCTTCGCCGCCAGCGCCACGGCAGAAACAATTCAAATCGCCGGCGCGCCCGCTTCCAGCGGCTCGCCCGGCGGCGCTCCAATCGAAGCTCGCGGCACCGAAACCGGCAAACTCGCCGGCGGCGCGGCTGGTCCCGCCAGTGGCGGCGGCGCGGTCGCAGGCGATGAAGTCGCCATGGCCAGCTCGCTCGCTCCCGCCGGTGCCGGCCCGGGCAAGCGTCAGGCGGGACCCGCCAGTGACAACGGCCCGGCAGTCGGCGACGTCGCGATGAAAGGTGCTCCCTTCACCCGCGCCGCCAATGCCGCTCCCGCGGCCGGCGGCACGATGGCGGAAGTTCCCGAGGTCGGCCCGACTTCCGCGGTGGCTCAGGCGGAGATGGATCACATGATGGGGGGCATGGGAAATATGCCGATGACGAAGCAGTCCGGCGGCGATGCCCTGGCCGTGAATATTGAAGCTCCGGAAGGTCCGGGCGGACTCGGCTCGGAATTCGCTCCCGAAGTCGGCATGAAGACTCGCCAGTCGCGCACCGACAGCGTGCAAGTTCAGTCCGCCACCGCCCGCTTTGTCAAGCAAGCTGCCGGCGGCTTGCCGAGCCTCTCCACTGCGGCCATCATCGCCAGCGAACCGTTCATGCGCCGCTCCGGCCGCACTCCCGGCAACACACCAGGGGGCGGCAAGGGCGTGAGCGGTCCCGAAACTGAAGCCGCAATTGAAATGGGTCTGGTCTTCCTGGCCCGCCATCAACTGCCGGAGGGGAACTGGAGCCTGCAAGGGTTCGACGAGACCACGAATGCCGTCTCCGCCGAAGAGCGGAAGTTCATGCTCATCAGCGACACGGGGGCGACCGCTCTCTCCATCCTGTCGTTCCAGGGTGGCGGCTACACGCACCGCGAGCACCAATACAAGGAAGTCGTTCGCAAGGGGCTGGAATATCTGGTCCGCAACCAAAAGGAAAACGGCGACCTGTTCGTGCCGCTCGACGACCGCTCCAACCAAAGCGTTTGGCTCTACAGTCACGCCTTGGCAACAATCGCGCTGTGCGAAGCGTACGGCATGACCGGCGATCCGGCACTGAAGGACCCCGCTCAGAAGGCCATCAACTTCATCATCACGGCTCAGAACAAGGATCTCGGCGGCTGGCGGTACGCTCCCGGCGTCGGAACAGACACCTCCGTCACCGGCTGGATGATGATGGCTCTCAAGAGCGGCGAACTTGCGAACCTGGAAGTGCCGCAAGATTCCTACGGCAAGATTGCCAAGTGGCTCGAACTCTCCCAGGGCGGGCCCGGCGAACCCTACGTCTTCCGCTACAACCCCTATGCCCCCGACACGGCCCAGCAGCGGCACGGCCGCACCCCCAGCAAGACCATGACCGCCGTCGGCCTGTTGATGCGGCTATACACCGGTTGGGAGAAGACCAACCCGAATCTGATGGAAGGGGCCAAATACTTGGGCCAGCAATACCCGCAAATTGGCTCGGCCGCGAATCCGCAGCGAGACACGTATTACTGGTACTATGCCACGCAGGTGATGTGCCACATGGAAGGGGAACACTGGGAAGGTTGGAAGAGGCATCTCTTTCCGCTGCTGCGTGATTCGCAGGTGAAAAACGGCGGCTGGGCCGGCAGTTGGAATCCCCGCGGAGCCGTCCCCGACCGCTGGGGCCTGCACGCCGGCCGGCTCTACGTCACCACCATGAATCTCCTCTCGCTGGAGGTCGAATACCGCAAGCTGCCGCTGTATGTGGATTTGCGGAAGGAAAAGAAGTAATCTCCGTGGGGCAAGCTGCCAGCTTGCCCCTGAATGAGCCCTGCCGCCGGGGACTAATCGCGGAAAATTCCTCTTTCTCCGCCGTCATTCTCCCAGGGTGCGACATTCCATGCGACTAGCCGCTGCAATTCTCTTCATTCTCGGCATGGCTCTCGCCGGCTGTTCTTCCGGCCGAGACGAAGTCGTGGTCTACGCGGCTCTCGACCGGGAGTTTTCCGAGCCGATTCTGAATGATTTTTCGAGGGCCACAGGTGTCGCCGTCGTCGCCAAGTACGACGTGGAGAGCACCAAGACCGTCGGACTGACGCAGGCGATCATGGCGGAAACTAACCGCCCCCGCTGCGATGTCTTTTGGAACAACGAAATCCTCAATACCATCCGGCTGGAAGAAAAAGGGCTGCTCGCCGTGTATCGCCCTCCCACGGCGGAGAGCTATCCCGAGCAGTTCCGCTCGAAAAACGGCACCTGGCACGGCTTTGCGGGGCGGGCGCGGGTGCTGATCGTGAATACCAAGATTGTGCCGAAGAATGAAATGCCTAAATCGATTTACGACATGGCGGACAAGAAGTGGAAAAGCAAAGTCGGCATCGCCAAGCCGCTGTTCGGGACCACCGCGACTCACGCCGCCTGTTTGTTCGCTGCGCTGGGCGACGACAAAGCGAAGGAGTTTTTCCAGAGTCTGAAGGAGAACGAGATCAAGATTCAAGGGGGGAACAAGCAAGTCGCCGTCGCCGTGGGAAGCGGCCAACTGGCCTTCGGCCTGACCGATACCGACGACGCCATCATCGAGTTGGAACGGGGCGCGCCGGTGGTGATGGTCTATCCTGATCGCGAGGAGAAAGAACTGGGGACGCTTTTCATTCCCAACACGCTTTGCATCATCAAGGGCGCGCCGCACGAGGCCAGAGCCCGCAACCTGGTGCACTTCCTCCTCTCCGCTCCCGTCGAGGGACATTTGGCCGAAGGCCCCAGCGCGCAGATCCCCCTCAATCCTCAGGTGAATATTAAGTCACGAGTCGAGACGCCCCGGACCGTCCACGCGATGCAGGTGGATTTTGCGGCGGCCGTCAAAAAATGGGATTCGGCGGCCAAGTTCATCCAGGATGAGTTCACTGCAGAGTGATGAGTTTCAAGTTCGGCACTATCATTTTGGGGCGAAATGGGGGAAAATCGCCGTGTGGCCGGCGTCTAGGGTTTAGGTGTATTCATGAGACTCTCCATTTTGCTCTTCGTTTGCTTCGCGATTGCGGTGCAGGCAGTGCCAGAAACCGCCGCCCAAGAGAACGAACCCCAGCCCGCGCTCCTTGAAAAACTGCCGGCCAGGCATCTGCCCAACCCCGTTAAGATCCATCCCAAGGTGATTTCCGGCGGACTCCCCGAAGGGGACGCGGCGTTCCAGGAACTCAAGGACTTGGGGGTGAAGACCGTCATCAGCGTGGACGGGGCCAAGCCGGACGTGGAGACGGCTAAGAAGTTTGGCATGCGGTATGTCCATCTGCCGCACGGCTACGACGGGATTCCTGAACCACGGATTGAAGAACTGGCAAAGGCGGTGCGAGACCTACCAGGACCGATCTACATCCATTGCCATCACGGCAAGCACCGCAGCCCTGCCGCCGCAAGTGCGGCCTGCGTAACCGCCGGGCTGATTGACCACAAGGACGCCCGGCAGGTGCTGGTTGTGGCCGGCACCAGCGAAAGTTATCGCGGCTTATACCAGGCGGCCCAGAATGCGAAGCGGGTTGACGACAGCGTGCTCGATGCTCTCAAGGCCGAGTTTCCCGCCATTGCCAAGTTGCCGCCGATGGCCGAGGCAATGGTCGGCGTGGAACACGCGAATGACAACTTGAAACTCTTCGCGGCGAACAAGTGGAAGCCGATCAAGGATCAGCCCGCCTTGGAGCCCGATCACGAGGCGCTGCTCCTCCGCGAGCACTTCACCGAGTTGCTCCGGACCAAGGAAGTGATGAATAGGCCCCTGCGCTACCAGGAATTGATGAAAGAAGGGGAAGCGGCTGCCGAGGATTTGGAAAAGTCACTCAAGGAATGGATTGCCGCCGGCAGGCCGGAAGAAACGCCCGCTTCCTTTGTTACCGGCATGGACCGGATCACGAAGAACTGCACCGCCTGCCACAAGCAGTTTCGGGATGTGCCCTTGAACGAAAAAAAGAAGTAGGGCGGAGCAGTGCTCCGTTCTCTGAGAGTTCCTATTTCTCTTCCAGGCAATACAAGTGCTTCTCCCCCCGGAGGAACATTTGCTTGCCGGCAATGGCGGGACTCGCGCTGACCGGCTCGGCCAGATGATTGAGGGCCAGGTTGCGGGGAATCTCGCCGCGTCCCAGGACGATGGTGGTGCCGTCGAGGTCGGTGATGTAAATCCGGCCGCCGGCGGCGACAGGGGAGGCGTAAACGTTCGTAATCCCCGTCAGCCGAAAGGACCCGGGGGTATCTTCGCCCGTGCGGGAATCGACGCGAGAGAGAATTCCCTGGTAGTGCGTGAGGAAGTAAAGCGAGCCGTCGTAGAGCAGCGGCGAGGGAACATACGGTGTTCCCCGGAACCGGTTCCAGGCAATCTGCTTGGTGCCGGTGATGTCTCCCTTCGCCCCGTCGAGCAGAATCCCCATCAGCGCCCGTTTGTCGTAGCTGCTGCCGGCGAAGACCATGCCGTCCCCCGCGACGGGGGACGCGACGATGTTGGATGACAAGCCGCCGCACTCCCACAAAACCTTGCCGCTCGCCAGGTCATAGCCGCGAATCCGGCTGGTGCCGCTGATGATCACCTGCGGCTGGCCGGCGTGTTCAAAGATGATCGGCGAAGCCCAAGAGGTGACTTCGTCCCGCTCCACGCGCCAGCGCTCCTTGCCGGTCCGTTTATTGAGAGCCACCGCGAACGACTTTCCCTCGTGGTCCCAGTTGATGACGAGCGTTTCGCCATGCAGAGCCGGCGAACTTCCCTCGCCGTGACCGTGCAGCGATTGCATCGCTCCAAAATCGGCCTTCCAAATCAGCTTGCCTTTCACATCCAGGCAGTAAAGTCCGAACGAGCCGAAGAAGGCGAAGACATGTTCGCCATCCGTGACGGGGGAATTCGACGCGAGACTCGCCGTGTGGTGCCCCTGCTCCTGCGGCAACCCTTCACGGAGCGTTTGTTGCCAGAGGATCTTGCCGCTGGAGCGCTGGATGGCCAGCGCCACGAACTTGTGGCGGTGCGTGACGGCCAGATTGTCATGATTGCCCGGAGCAGTGCTAGGTTTCGGCGGAAGTGCCTCGCCAAAGGGAATGGCCGTGGTGAGAAAGACGCGATCTCCCCAGACCACAGGCGTAGAAAGTCCGCGACCTGGAATCTCGGTCTTCCAGCGGATGTTCGTCCCATCCGCCTCGTCCCACGTCAGCGGCGGCGTCCCCTGCGGCGACTCCCCCGTCGCTAGCGGACCTCGCCATTGTCCCCAGTTATCTAACGCCGCATTCTTCGGTATCGGCTCGGCTCCCAGCGTGGCAGAGGCAATCAGAGTGAGAATCGCGGCCAGCCGGCAAATGGGTGGAGGAAACATGCTAACGACCTCCGGAGACTTAAGGCACCTGTGGCATTACGCAAATGACTTGCCTGGGGTTCACGACCCCGGAAAGGTCCGCAGGATCGTCATTCCAGCGAGGACACTAACTACCAGCCGCATTCCGCGCTTTGTACGCTTCGATTCTTGGCTTTTGAATTGCCGACAGTAAATGAAGTAGCAGAAATACCTTGGAGTCTGCGTCGGTAATCGACTGAATGCCGGAATGTGCCTCGTCTAACTCTCCCATGTCGATCTGAATAGTCGCAATGGTGGACTGAAGGAGCGGCAAGCCGGGAGTTGCCAACTCAGTGGCCTCCTGCATGCATTTCTTCGCCTGTTGGTTTTGACCAAGCTCTGCGTATCTCTTGGCCATCTGCGCTAATAGGATTCCTTTCTCCTCGGGAGTCAATTGGCACTTCCGCAGCAGTTGGTCCTCCTGTTGCATGAATTCGAGGGCCACATCTTTCTGCTTCTGAGCCGCATGATAGGTGGCCAGACGGCCGCAAAGCTTGAGATGAAGCAAGGGAGCTAGATCGGCCCGAGCCAGCAATCCCTTTGCCTGGGCTATGTCACCGCGTTTGATCTCATCGCCAACCATCTGATCAAGCTCTGATTCCTGAGTGAAAAGAAAATTCTCCCCTTGATTCGCAAAAGGTTTCTTTTTCATAGCGACGCTGATGGCGTTGCTCAGGGCTTGCCGAGCTTCGTCCGACCTCCCCATCTCCCGATGGAATCTTGCGAGCGTTTGATAGGCCCGCAATTGATCCGTCAGATGGAGATCGTCAGGGGAATCGGGACGGCGATGACTTTCCGCAGCAATCTTAGCCTTCGCGACTGCTTCATTTGCTCCCTGTTGGTCGCCAATTTTCTGGCTCAGGCTGGCAATCCCTCCCCACATAGCGGCCCGATTATAGGGGTAATCGAATTTCGGCGGCTGACGCTCATATTCCTCCGCCGCTGCGCGGGCCTTGCTGAGGAGTCCCTCCGCCGTCGTGCGGTTCTGAGCCTGCAACCAAAGATTACCCAAATGAAGATACTCCATGCAATCGTAATGCATGTCGTCTCCCGGTTGGAAGGAATCATTGGCAATCTGAAGCGCCCTGGCAGCCTGCAACTGCTCGCCAGCTTTGAGAAGTTCTTCCCCCAATTCCATAGCCATGCGGACGACATGTGATGACGCGTTCCCTCCTCGCTGGACATTCGCAATGAGCGAGAATGCCTCAGACCACTTCTTATACTTTAGATACGACAGGAAATAGGTGCGTCGATTGGCCGCCTTTTCGGTCGGCGTGCGGTCTTGAGGAAAAGGAAGAACCTGCCCGTCAAGTTCCGCCAGAGACAACGCCCAAAAATCCGAGTTTCTCCGATCCATCTTTGCGAGCAAAGCCTGTGCTCCGACCTTGTCTCCCTTCAAAATCCTGTCCGTCGCCTTACATCCCAGCCAGGCATCTGCGAAGGGCGACTCCTTGCCATCTGTCAGGGCACGAATCTCGGCCTCTATCTGTTCGGCCTGCGGGCCTTTGGGCGAACACGACGCGCAGGCAAGCGCGGCAAAAAGCCAACATCCGCAAGACAGGTATCGTGCCATCGCCATCCTCGGATGGAGAACATGTAGATCTGGCAGAGCGCGCCACTCGACTCCGCTGATCAGTCGGTGACTCGCGCCTCTTCCTCCCGCGCCTTGAACCGAAAACTCTGGCTCTGGCTGAAGAACGTCAGTGGATTCTCATAAACAATTCGCCGAATCATGCTCTCGGGGTGCCGCCGACGACGCATTTCCAGGATGAAGTCCGGAACGGCCGTCGGCTTGCTGGGGCCCCAGTCGCCGGCGCTGTTCACCATCAGCCGTTCGGGGCCGTACATCTCGATGATGTCGCAGGCCCGCTGCGGCGTGCATTTGGTAACAGGGTACAGCGTCATGCCGGCCCAGAAGCCTTCTTCAAGCACATGCCGCACGGTGTGTTCTTCCACGTGGTCCACCAGCACGCGGTTCCGGTCGAGGCGGCTGTCGCCGGTGAGCATGTCGAGGATCATTCGGGTCCCCTGGTATTTGTCTTCCAGGTGGGGGGTGTGGATGAGAATCTGCTGGTCGTATTTCGCGGCCAAATCGAGGTGTTCCAGGAAGATGATCGATTCGTTCCGCGTGTTTTTGTTGAGGCCGATCTCGCCGATGCCCAGCACATTCGGCTTGTCGAGGAACTCGGGAATCATCGCGATCACTTCCCGCGACAGGCTGACGTTCTCCGCCTCCTTGGCGTTGATGCAGAGCCAGCAGTAATGCTGAATGCCATACTGGGCCGCCCGCTTCGGCTCCACCTCCGTGAGCTGCCGGAAGTAGTCGCGAAAGCCATCGACGGTGCCGCGGTCAAAGCCCGCCCAGAACGCCGGCTCACTGAGGCCAACGCAGCCCATCTTGGCCAAGGTCTCATAGTCATCCGTAATGCGGCTGACCATGTGAATGTGGGGATCGAAGTAATCCATGGCTTCTTAATTTCGGATTTAGAATTTCGGATTTGGGATTTCGGACCTCTACCGCGGCAGCACTTTCATCGATCGCTGCCAGGTTTCGTCATACGGCCGGGAGAACAGAAGTTGCACTTGTTCCGCCCGGTCGGTTTTCGGTTCGCTGAGAACTTTTAGGGCCTCTCGCAACCGGGCGACTCTCGGATCATCGCTCACGTCCCCCTCGCTCCGTTCCAGGCGATCAAACGCGGCAGCGATTTCCAGAATCTTGGCTCGGACCTCGAGAAACTCGCGGCTTAGGACTTCAGGAGCGGTCAGTGGCAGGGACATGGACAATTCCTCGGGTTCAAGGCAAGGCTTCTTTCTTTAGTTTCCCCCCGCGGGGAGTCAAAAGCAAGCCGCTGGCCGTTCTGCTTCCCAGCGTCAGCTAAACACTTGATTCCCCCGGTGAACGCCAGCATAACAGCCCGCCCCTGCCAGTCCGCCCGCCGGTTGCGTAGAATAGGACCGTCCTCAATTCCTGAGATTTTCCCAGCCTTCCTATCCTTCTGGGAGTTCGGCGGTGTCCACGTCCCCCTCATCACTGTTTGTCCTGGTTGACGACAAGCACGTCCCCCTTTATCGCATCCTCTGGGTCGCGGATACGCCCCATTTCTGCGGCAATGAGGATTGCAATTGCGAAGGGGACTATGAAGTCCGGCTGGAGCAGGACGAATCTGTTTGGGCCTCGCGGCAAGAGCGGGATAACGTGCTGGCCGCCATCGAAAGCTGGTACAACGGCCACGCTCCCGAAGGGGGCGGCGGGATGGAAGAGCCGTGGGAGCCGGAGTAGGGGAAAATCCGAAATTCGAATGTCGAAATCCGAAATGACCATGAGCCTGCGGCGTCCTCAATCTTTGTCCCTCTTAGTTTCGAATTTAGGATTTCGTGCTTCGAATTTGCTGCTTAAACATGTATTCCCTCGGACGATTACTTGATCTCCTAACCAACAGGCCCTCTTTCTAAATCCTCTATGTCCCTCTTCGCCGACAGCCGGTATCAATGGCGCGAGACCTATTTCGTGCTCTTCGACCGGGAGCACCGGCCGCTGGCGGTTGACGTGCAGAAGAGCCTGACCGAAATAGGCAAGTTAGAACTGCTGGAAGTGCAGGGGGATGCTGACGGCCTCCTCGAATCCCTGACCATCCTCTCCCACGCCGACGCTGCCGGGATGGATATCACCTTCGTCACCGGCGAAGAGGTGAAGGAGCAAATCGTCGAGCTCAAGAAGGAATGGAAGGGGCAAAAGTTCGCCCCCGACGAACTCGCCAAAGTGCAACGTGCCCTGGCCGCGAGCGCCCGCTTTGACATCTACCACTTCGAGGAAATCGGCGACAGCTTCATGGACAACGAGGAGGACGAGATCCTCGATCCCGCCACCCTCCTCCTCGTCCTCGCCCGCCTCGCCAAGCTTTGCCACGGCGTGGGGATTGATCCGCAGGCGGGGGCGGTACTGTAGGTTTTTTTGTTACGGCTTGGAGTCGAGCGAGGGAACAGTCTCCACTTCGGCGGGCTTTGCCGGGTCGTCCAGCTTGATGGGGGGATCCTTGGGCAACTCGTCGGCACCGAGTTCAAAGAACGGCTCGAGCTTGGCCTCGTCGCTTTTGCTCTCGTGATCCAGCCCCCGCTTTTCATCACCGGCGATGGTGACGCGGCCGACCATGACTTTGCCATACAGCACCACTCCTTTGAGCCCGACCCCCAGCTCGTCCCCTTCGTCGAGCGTATCGGCAACGGTCATCTGAGCGGCTTCCCAGGCGATTTCCGCCAGGGAGTCCTTGGCGTCTCCTTCGAACTTTCGATATTCCGGGACATGCGTGACGAATGCGCAGCGGCCGTCGTGAAGTTCGCAATAGGTAACGAAGTTTCCGCCGCTAAGAGAAGGCCCACCCTTTCCCTTCGTGAAAAAAGCTTCCCGCAGGGTCTTCATGGTCTGGGCGTACTGCTCGGCCAGGGCCTTGGCTTCGGGGGTGTTGCCGTGGGCAATTCCCTCGTTATCGGTATTGATTTTCCTCTCGGCAGCTTTGAGGCGCTCACTGGGCGCGTTGGCATCAAAGGGGACGCTAAGTGGCACATTCTTAGGGGTGGGCATGAACGAAATCGCGGAAAACAACAGTCCCACCAGCAGCACCGGATAGCCGACGCAGAGTCCTCCAATCGCCAGACCTCCGCCGGAAAGTGCCCCGTTAGCCCGGTTGATCTTGAGGAGCGCGATGTGCCCCAGCACAACTCCAACCAGCGCGACAACCGCCGTCAGGTACGGCAGGCAGACGCAAATGAAAAATGGCGAGACAATGCTCGCCAGCAAACTGAAGAGCGCCCCCATGGACAGGCTGGACGGTGGCGGCGGCTGGCCGTAGGGCGAGTTGCTAAACTGCGGGCCGCCGAATTGCGGTCCACTGAACTGTGATCCACCAAACTGCGGTTCGCCAAGCCCTTGATTCCCTGGCGGCGGAAAACTCGAAAATGGATCTTTGCCGCGCGAAGGAGGAAAGGGGGAGGACAATGTACGAGCTTTCGGAAGGTGAAACGATCAGCCGAAAGGCCAAATATCTCTCACGAGGCTGGCCAATACAATCAGCCTATCCGTGGCAAAGGCTGGCAGCTTATCCCCACGAATCAGAATAATTCCTTAATCGGCTGACCCATCGTGAGCGAAACCGGCCGGCCGAACTGGTCCTCGACCTGAGCCTTGTGATCAATGCCGAGATGGCGATAGATGGTGGCGAGCAGATCGTGCGGGTCGAGCTTGCGCTGGCTGGGAGCGGCCCCGATGTGGTCGGTCGCACCGATGACTTGCCCCATCGGCATGTTGCCGCCGGAAATCAGAATTGACATCGCTCCCGGCCAATGGTCGCGACCGATGCGGCCGTCGCGGAATTCCAGCCGCGGGGTGCGGCCGAATTCGCCGGTCACGATCAACAGCACTCGTTTATCGAGGCCGCGAGCATACAAATCTTCAATGAGCGTGCTCACTACCTGGTCGAACTTCGGCAGCCGGGCGATCATGGCGGTCCGCATATCCCAGTTCACCGCGTGGTCATCCCAATCATAGGCCGCCGTGTTCGGTCCGCTGCCGGGGGCCCGTACTGTGACGAAACTGATTCCCGCCTCCACCAGCCGCCGAGCAGTCAGCACTTCCCGTCCATAGCCGTCGCCGTATTTTTCCACCAGATGCGGGTCTTCCTTGGAAAGGTCGAACGCCTCCTGGGCCTTGCCGGTCGTCAGGATTTCCACCGCCTGCCGATTGAAGGCGTCGGTCACATCCATCACGCCGCTGGTATCGACCTCCCGCCGCAAGCGGTCAAAGTCCTTCGCCAGCCGTTGCCGGTCGGCCATCCGCGCCCCTTCCAGGCTCAGGCTCGCGTCCCGCAGACCGCCGTTGATGATCGGTACGCGGTACATCCCACTCCAATACCCTTCAGAGACTCCGGCGGCATAGTCCGGTCCGTTCACCACCACGCCGCCAACCGCGAGCGCTGGGGGAAGTCCGACTCGCTTGCCGCCGAGCATCCGCGTGACGACCGCCCCGACCTGCGGATAGGCCGACTCGTAACCGAACCCTGGCTTCAGCTTGCCGTAGCCGGAGAGGAACCGCCGATGGCCGGCGAAATGATCGGCCTCGTCGTGGCAGACTGAGCGAATCAGCGTGAACTTGTCCGCCAAAGCCGCCTGCTTGGGAAGCTGCTCGCAAATCTCAATGCCGGGGACCTTGGTCGGAATCGGCAAAAACGGCCCCCGAATCTCCGCCGCCGCCTGCGGCTTCATATCATAGGTTTCCAGATGGCTCGGCCCCCCATGCACAAACAGCAAAATGACCGCCGCCTCCTTCTTCTCCGCCGCTCCCTCCGCCTGCAGCCGCAGCAAGTCCGCTATTCCTAACTCCCCCGCACAAAGTCCCCCAATGCCGAGAAACCCCGCTCGCAACGCCTCGCGGCGAGAAAGAGGCTGGTGGCACGAGTTAGGCAGCAGGTGGAGCATGGAGACTGAGTCGTCGGAGTTCAAAATGAGCTATCCACCAGTTTATCGACTTTGGCGACCAAAAGCCATGAAGCTTCGGCTGGATCCACCGTAGGCATTAGGGATTGCGAATCCTCGTGCGGATAAAGGCGAAGTCCGATCATTCAGCTTGAATGATCGACTCAGCAGCGACGGTTTGATTCGCGTCGCGCGGAGTGGATGTTAGGAATTCGCAGATTGGCGACAGGGCCTAAGCCGCTTGACGCAGGCGCGAGCGCATTTCCCGCACTTCCTGTTCCAGTTGCTTACGGTCGGCGTTCCAGCGGGTTTCGAGCCCGCGAAGATTGTCGGATTGATCGAGGAGTTCCCGTTCGCGGGTGACGAGCGTTTCGGCGTGCTGCTGGATTTCCTGTTCGCGGGCGGCGAACCATTCTTGCAGCTCGTGCCGTTGCGTGCGCAGCGTGTTGCTTTGCTCGGCGATTTTCTCAGCCAGCTTCAGCAGTTCCTGCTTCTGCTCGGCGAGGCCCTGTTGCTCCATCTTGTACTGTTCGCCAAGCTTCAGGCGGAGTTGAGCGATGGACTGAGTGATCTCGACTGGCGGCATTCGCCCCTGAACCTGCGCCCAAAGCTGTTCCGCCATCAGACGCATTTCGATGGACTGCCGATGAGCCGCGGTGATTTCGCCGCGGAGCTGATCGAGAGCGGCCTGCTGCTGTTCGAGAGCCGTCTCGCGCGTGGTCAGGCGGCTGCGGCGCTGCTCCAGTTCGGCTTCGGTTCGGTGACGCAGCAGGGAAATCCCTTCGCGATCCGCCCCCTTCTGCCGCTGCCAATCGGCCCGCTCGCGGGCTAGCGACTGCCGGTCATTCTCCAGCTCGCGAGTTTGTTCGACTAGCAACGTCTCGCCGACGGCCAGCGCTTCCTCGCGACCTTTCAAGGCCGTTTCCAGTTCCTGGCGAATCTCCCCGCGCTCCTTGTCCAGATCGGCGCGCTCGGCTTCGTGGGCGCGCTCCCATTCCTGACGGGCATGATGCAGGGCAGCCGCTTCGCGCTCGATGAACTGCCGCCGTTCGCGGAGGTGGCTTTCCTTGGCCTCGCAGGCCCGCTGCCGCTCCGCCAGGTTTTCGTTCCCTGCGGCTAAAAGTTGCTGCCGCTGAACAAGCTCTTGTTCACGGCTCACGATGGCGGCCAGACGAGATTCCACCTCCTGGTGCCGCTGCTCGCACTGCTGGATCTCTTGAGAGACTACATGGGAGGCACTCTGCTGCTTTTCAGTAAGCTTACGCTCAGCCACTTCCCGCTCGTCAGCCAGCTTAGATTCGGCGGCAGTGACGGCGTTTTCGCGCTCAGTTACCTCCGCCACCTTTTCGGTAATCCAGAGCCGGGCGCGGCGAAATTCGTTGTCCAGCTCCGCGGCTCGCGCGTTTTGCAAGGCTTCACGGCGTTCCACCTCTCGCAGTTGGTCCTGCAAGAGGCCCGCCAGTTGGGCGGTTTGAACTTCCAGTTGCTGTTCGCGAATTTCCGGAGACTCGTCGAATTCGAGAAGATCATCGAGTTGACGACCGGAGACCTCTAAGAAGTCAATCAACTCGTCACCTGACGAAGTCCCAAAACCCGCACCCGTACCCGCGCCAGCAAGCTCCAGGACAAGCTTTTGGCTTGGCTGCTTCCTTGATTCCCCAACAGAATGAGGCCCGTCGATGCGGCGGGGCTTCACAAGATTGCCCGTTTCGGCTTCCGAGAGATGATTGTCGTCCATGACCGCCTCCTCGCCAAAAAATGCGGGTTTTTCCATCACTTACCCGCAAATTCAATACAACCGGCAATGTCGTCCTATTTTGACATCTCTTACATCGGCAATTGGTGAGGCGGAAGTGAAGTGGCAGCTTGGGTTTGAGTCCGATTTTGCCCGGAGCAAGGGAAACTGGCGGGTATAATGGCGGGGTGAAGCGATAGCAATGCTTGCAGTCGCCAGTCCCCCGTGGGAGAATTCCCCACGCTCATTTGGCCGGGTGCTCTTCGCACCGCGGCGGATGGGAGCAGTTTGGAAAAAGCACCATGAAAGTGACACCCATCGGGGATAAGATTGTAGTTAGGCGGCTCGAGGCAGAAGCAAAAACCGCGGGAGGAATTCTCCTGCCGGATGCCGCCCAGCAGAAGCCGCAGCAAGGACGGGTCCTGTCGGTGGGTGACGGGCGGCTGATGGCCGGAGGGCAAAGAGCCCCGAATCAGGTTCGCGAGGGGGATAAAGTGGTCTTCCTCACCTATGCTGGCACGGAAGTTTCTGTAGATGACGAGGAACTGCTGATTTTGCGGGAAGAAGACATCCTGGCGGTCATTGACTAGCCAGTCGTGGCGTTTTTTTCGCCGCCCATGGAACATTAAGTCGAACTTCGGGAGCTAACTAACATGGTATCGCGAAGAATCTTTCTCACCGTTTCCGCCGCTGCTGGAGCAGCTTCGGCCCTGCTGCCAACCTTGAGTTGGGCCGCCGAGGATGCGACCGCGGAACAGTTAGTGACCAAGGCCGTCGCCTTTCTTTCTACCAAGGGTCAGGCCGCGGACGGCTCTTACACTTCGGCAAATGGCCCCGGCATCACCGGATTGGTTGTCGCCGGCATTCTTCGCAACGGCAGGTCCCCCGACGATCCGGCCGTTGCCAAAAGCCTGAAATACCTGGAAAGCTTTGTGCAACCGGACGGCGGCATCTACACGAAGCAATCCAATCACAAGAACTACGAGACGTGCATCGCCGTCATGGCATTCTCGGAGGCCAACAAAGACAAGCGGTATGACAAGGTATTAAAGGGAGCGGATGCGTTCCTCAAAGACCTGCAATGGGATGAAAAAGAGGGAAAAGCCAAGGACGACGTGTACTACGGCGGGGCCGGCTACGGCGGGTCGAAGCGGCCTGACCTTTCCAATACCACGTTTCTCATTGACGCACTTAAGGCAACCGGCAACGACGAGAACAGCGAAGCAATCAAGCAAGCCCTGATTTTCGTCTCCCGCTGTCAGAATTTGGAAACCGAGCACAATACCACCCCCTTCGCGGCCAAAAATCCCGACGGCGGTTTTTATTACACGCCAGCCGGTACCGCGGGGAACAGCCAGGCGGGCATTGACGAGAAAACGGGCGGCCTTCGCAGCTACGCGAGCATGACCTATGCCGGCCTCAAGAGCATGATCTACGCCGGCGTGAAGCCGAGCGACCCGCGCGTGAAAGCGGCTGTTACTTGGCTGCAAAAGAACTACGATTTGAAGTCGAACCCCGGCATGGGGCAGGCGGGCCTCTTCTATTACTACAACACCTTCGCCAAGGCCCTCTCGGCATCCGGCATGGATGAGTTTGTCGACGATAAGGGAGTCAAGCACGATTGGCGGAAGGAACTCATCGCGGAACTCGCCAGCCGTCAGCGCGAAGATGGTGCTTGGGTTAACGACGAAAAACGCTGGATGGAAGGGGACGCGAATATCGTCACTGCCTACGCTCTGCTGGCCCTTTCGTATTGCAAAAAGAAATAGTCGTTCGTAGTAACCCGCTTCAGCGGGTTAGGATTTTGCCGCATGCCGAGCGCCAAACCTTACGACCTCGTCCGCTTCTCCTCCCTCCCCGGCGTCCCTTGTCCTTGCGGGACAGCCCGGAGGGCATTCGCCGAGACGGACGATTTTCCCGGCACGATCCACGTCACCGAAATCTCCACGGATGCCAGGCTCCACTACCACCGCCGGCTGACGGAGACGTATTACCTTCTGGAGTGCCAGCCGGGGGCCCAGATGCAGCTCAACGAGGAGATCCTTGACGTCCAGCCGGGGGACTGCATCCTGATCCGCCCTGGCACGCGGCACCGGGCGATCGGAAAAATGAAGGTGCTGATCGTCGTCTATCCAAAATTCGACGAAACGGACGAGTGGTTTGACTGAGTCCAGCCACCTCTCTCCACGTCTCTTCCGCATCCGTTACCATAGACTTCTTCGCACCTTTGCGCCTCCGCGTCTTTGCGTTAAGTGGATTCACCGATGCGATTCCTCACGCTACTTTTGCTCTTCGTCCCAGTATTGGCCGCAGCCGCAGAGCCCAAGCATCCCAACGTCCTGCTTATCGTGACCGATGACCAAGGCTACGGCGACATCGGGTTCCACGGCAACACGATGATCCAGACGCCGAGTCTGGATGCCTTGGCCAAGCAATCAATCCGGCTGACAAACTTTCATGTGGACCCGACCTGCGCCGAGACACGCTCGGCTCTGATGACCGGCAAATACTCCTGCCGCGTTGGCGTCTGGCACACGATCATGGGGCGCTCGATCCTGCGTAAGGACGAGAAAGTCATGCCGCAGTACTTCGCCGAGGCCGGCTATGCCACCGGCATGTTCGGTAAATGGCACCTGGGAGACAACTGGCCCTACCGCCCGCATGACCGGGGCTTCCAAGAAACCCTCTACTGTCGCGGCGGCGGCGTGGGGCAGTCGCCGGACCACTGGGGGAATGATTATTTCGACGATACGTACGTGCGGAACGGCATCCCCGAAAAGCAGGAAGGCTATTGCACCGACGTTTGGTTTCGTGAGGCGACGAAATTCATCGAGAAGCACAAGGAGAAACCGTTCTTCTGCTATGTCGCCACGAACGCGCCGCATGGACCCTACAACGTCGACGAAAAATATGCGAAGCCGTATCTCGACAAAGGCGTGCGTCAGCCGATGGCCAATTTCTATGGCATGATCGCGAACATCGACGAGAACATTGGCAAGCTGCTCGGCAAACTCGACGAATGGAAGTTGGCCGAGAACACTATTGTCGTTTTCATGACCGACAATGGCACGGCAGCTGGCGTGCTGCCGGCGAAACCTGGCGACGCTTCTTGGCGCGGCTTTAGCGCCGGAATGAGGGCCCAGAAAGGCTCGCAGTATGAAGGCGGGCACCACGTACCCTGTTTTATCCGTTACCCGAAAAAATTCCGCGCAGGAACCGCGGACGACTTCCTGGCCAGCCACATAGACCTGCTGCCGATATTGGTTGGCGGGTGTGGGATAACGCCTGATTTGACGAAGCTCGACGGCTACAACATCCTGGCAAGCCGTTACCGGGAACCCACCTTGGAAAACCAGGGGGCTCGCGCTCCGCCGACTCGGACGACGGTCGTTCATTCCCAGAGAGTGGAACATCCCCAGAAGGGGCTCAAGTGTGCCGTGATGAACTACTCCCACTACACGGACGGCACTCGTCACGAATGGCGGCTTATCGACGGCAAAGAGCTCTACGAACTCCGCTCCGATCCAGGCCAAAAGCAGGACGTTGCTGCAAAAAATCCAGACGTTGTCAAACTGCTGCGCGACGAATACGAAAAGTGGTGGACCCACGTCTCGCCGCGCTTCAACGAATACTCCGACATCCCCCTCGGCGACGAGCACGCTCCAGAACAGGAACTTTGCTGCCACGACTGGCATCCGGTCGATGACAAAACGCCGCCGTGGAACCAAAGCGGGCAAGAGGGCGTCGGAAAAGATCCGCTGGTGAACGGCCAGTGGGCGGTCGAAGTGACTCGGCCCGGCAAATATGCGTTTACTTTACGGATGCGCCCGACGGGAGTACCTTACAAAATCCCAGCCGGAAAGGCCCGCGTGAAGATTGGAGATGTCGAAGGGACGGCGGAGATTCCTGCCGTTTCCGACAGCGTCACCATCACGCTCGACCTCAAGGCAACCGGCCACGTCATGCTGCAAACTTGGCTCGACGAAGCGGGTGGCAAGTCGCGGGGGGCGTATTACACGACCGTGAAACGGCTTGATGAGTGAGCATCGTTTCCATTTAACGCAAAGTCGCCAAGACGCTAAGGCACAAAGAAGCGAAGAAGAAATCAAAAGAATTGAAGGGGACACGGATAACACGGAAGACACGGCAAAGCAAAAGCCTGGAATTAAACCGTGTCCTCCGTGTTTTCCGTGTCCCCACCTTCTTCCCCCTTTGCATCTCCGTGCCTTGGCGACTTTGCGTAGAACAGAACAGACCCCGGAGATTGATTGTGAAATTTGTTTCATTCGTCCTATTTCTTCTCATCTCTTGGCCTCTCGCCGCTGCCGAACCTCAGTGGATATGGTCCGCGAAGAACGCCGCCACGAAAGCGGACCAAGGCTCCGCTTATTTCCGCAAGGTGTTTACGCTCGATGAGCCGGAGTCGGGGTCAGCGGAGATTACCGCGGACAACGCCTTTGAGCTGTTCCTGAACGGCCGCCGCGTCGGAACGGGCGATAGCTGGAACAAGCGGTACAAATTCAACCTCACGCCGCTGCTCCTCCCTGGCCGAAATGTGCTGGCCATCGCGGCAAACAATGGCGGCCCTGACCCAGCCGGCGTGGCAGCGAAGTTCACACTCAAGGCCAAGGGAAAGGATGCCCAAACCGTCGTCACCGACAACACCTGGAAGTTCCACTTGAAGCCGCAAGGGACTTGGGCACGAATTGAGTCCGACGATTCCGCCTGGGAAAGTGCCTTCGCTCTCGGCGAATACGGCAAAACGGCTCCCTGGGGAGCAGCCGGCGAGCTGGTGGAAGGTGGCAGCGATACCGTCGTCCTGAGCAAGCCTCGCAATCGCGAAAAAGGGCTGTTTGAATTCCGAGACGGCGACCGGGTCGTCTTTCTCGGCAGTGCGTTCATCGAGCGGCTGCAGAACACTGGCCATCTGGAAACGATGCTGACCGCGGCGATGCCCAGCAAGAATATCACCTTCCGCAACCTTGGCTGGAGCGGCGACACCGTCTGGGGAGACGCCCGCGCCGTCTTCGGCGGCCGAGCCGACGGCTTCAAGCGGCTCCTCAGCGACGTGGCCCTCTGCAACCCCACCGTCCTCATCGTCTGCTACGGCGAAAACGAAGCCTACGCCGGCGAGGCGGGGCTGGAAGAATTCCGCACCGGTCTCAGTACGCTGCTCGATTCCCTGGAAGCCACCGGTGCCCGCATCGTCCTCCTTGGCCCCCGCCAGCACGAAAAATTGCCCCCGCCGCTGCCGGACCCCGCGAAGTACAACGCGGATTTGAGAAAGTACAACGATGTGATTGGGCAGGTGGCAAAGGAGAGGGAGCATTCTTTTATTGACCTGTACGAAACGCTCACTCCCAAGTTAATACCAGGCGACGAGGTGGCAAACCGAGCCATCATCGCGGCGTTCACCCTTACGAACGATGGAGTTCATTTATCAGATTACGGTTATTCCACTATTTCGTCTCGATTGGCACGGTTACTAGGTGCCGGCCACGAACCTCGAGGTTTCGACGTGGACACGAGAGCCGCTAGTTTTGATGCGACTTCAATCGTGCTCTCAAATGCTCAAATTCACTCAAATGGAGCGATGTTTGAGGGAGTTGACCGACATGCTCCGGTCATTTCCCGTGAATCGACACATGGCATCCAAGAAGTCCCCCTAACGGGATTTTTGTCGTTCAAAGGTCTTGAAAAGGGCAAGTACGAATTCCGAGTCGATGGAGTCGTCGTACCCATATCCACCTACGGTGGAACCTTTGAACGCGCCCTCGATAACGAGGCACTCAAAGAAGCGTTGTATGTTGACCCAAAATCTCAATTACAAGCCGATTCTCTTCGCCAGGCCATCAACGAAAAGAACACCCTCTACTTCCACCGCTACCGCCCGCAGAACGAAACCTACCTCTTCCTCTTCCGCAAGCACGAGCAGGGGAACAACGCCGTCGAAATCCCCCAGTTCGATCCTCTCATCGCCGAGCTCGAAAAGAAAATCGCCGAGCTGAAACAGCCGGTGAAGCAAACGTATGAGCTGATCAAGGTCAAATGACGTCTCCGTTTTAACGCCAAGGCGCGAAGGCGCAGAGACGCAAAGGGAGGAAGGAAGAGAAGTTTGGGGCACGGAAAACACGGATGACGCGGAATGAAATATGGTCTGCCGCGATCCTATTCTCTTGTCGACCAATTTCCTGCCAATCCTATTTTCCTCTTACCGTGTTTCCTGTGTTTTCCGTGTCCCAATCCCCGCTTCTTCCCTTCGCGTCTCCGCGCCTTTGCCCCTTTGCGTTGAAAACTATTTTCGGAATTCTTGCGGCCACCCCTTGATAGTGACAACTGTACATGCAATAATGCCGGCGGATAACTCCGAACCACTTGTCGCACTATTTGTCAGGATAACCGCCATGATACATTGTAAATACCAGAACAATGACATCGCAATAACACAGAACAAAACGCCCTCATTACAGGGGATTCCCTCCCACCCGGTGCTGAAAAACCCCGAGGTTATTCAGTTTTGGTGGGGCCCCCAGTACCCGGGTCGCTGCTGAAAAACCAGGGGGGTATTTCAGCACCACTCTTCCGGGCGGGCGAGTCTGCTTTCGCTCCTGCGTACTTCCGGCTACTATCTCTTTCTCCCAACCTTGAACTTTGAACCTCGAACTTTGGACCGTCCCATGTCCGACCAGCCTTCCGTTATCCTTTCCGGCTTTGGCGACGAAGCGGCCAATCAGAAGACCGCCGAGCAGCAGTTTTGTGCGTTCGCGGCGCTCGGCCTGCAGTATTACTCCATCCGTTTCATTGATGCCGGCCAAGGGATCAAGAATGTGATGCAGCTCACCAAAGGGGAGATCGCCCACATCCGCCATCTGGAAGGGGAATACGACCTGAACGTGGCGACGCTTGGCTCACCCATCGGCAAGGTCAAGCTGCTGGACAAGGAGGACGGGACGAAGAACCGCTTTGTGCCGTTTAAGAAGTATCTTAGTGATGACGTGAAGAAGGCTTGCGATCTGGCTCACGCCTTTGAGACCAAGCTCATCCGCGGATTCTCGTTCTATCACCCCAAGGGGGAAGACCCTTGGAAGCATGTGAAGCAGGCGGCGGACCAGCTAGGGCAGATTGCCGAGACGGTGCATCGCAGCGACCTGACCTTCGGCCTGGAGGTGGAGGCGAACCTCGTCGGCCAGAACGGCGAGCTGCTGGCGGAGCTGCACAAGCAGGTCGATCACCCGGCAATGGTCCTCATCTTCGATGCCGCCAACATCAGCACGCAAGGATACAGTCCGACGGAGACCTACGAGCAATACGAGAAGATGAAAAAGGGGCTCGGCTGGATGCACATCAAGGACTATCGCCATCCCGAGCGGATGAAGCGGACCACGCACGTCGATGAAGAGGCCCTTAAGCACTTCGTCCCCGCCGACCGGGGCGACAGCGGCCACGAAATGATCCTCCGCGACTTCCGCGACCTGATCCCCGCGATGGAAAAGAAGCTCAAGAAGCGGGGCATCCCCGGCGTCTTCTTGGATTTGGAGCCGCACGTCAAAGGAGGCGGCCAGTTCGGCGGCTTCAGCGGCCCCGACGGCCTCGGCGTTGCCCTCCGCGGACTGTGCAAAGTGCTCGACTACATTGGCATTGGCTATCACCTGCGGGATTTTGAGGATGTGCGGGTAGCGAGAGGGTTCTAGCAGCCCTGCTGAACCCGCTAACTTATAAGGTCTGCATGCGATCATGCCTGGCCGGCACCATCGATTGACCCTCGGCGGCGCAGGGCCGCGGATTGCGCTCGGGACAGCCGGCGAAGGCCGCTGCTGGAGAGTTCCAGCTCGTAGTTAAGGATTTCCTCAGTCTCCCGCTGCATTCTCTGCCGCAGGTTGGTCCTGTGTTCTTCGGGTGTGGAAGCGCTATCGATCCCCAACAGTTGTTGAATCCAAGCGAACATGCAGTGCTCCTTTGTGTCCTGAGAATCTTCATTTCGTTTCCGCCGAGAGTGGTTTTGCCTCGGCCTTACACGATCTAACGAGACGCTCTGTCACGAGTTTTGGGTTTTCCCTGGAAACCCCGCAAATTCCCGAGTGGAAACGAGTAGAAACGTGTAGAAACGCAGCCTGGGTCGAGAGAATCTGCGTCGAAACCGCCAATTTGACGGAAATGAGCGTGCCAAGAAAAAACTGCGAAGAATTCCTGCGCAGGCTAGATTTTCCCCACCGAAAGGGGCAGAATTAACAGTGCCGCGAATTTTCTGACAGACCACGCCGTTTATATGGATGAGTCGATCAACTCCATCACGTCCTCCTTGCTTTCGCGAGCGCGAGCCCTGGATAACAGGGCGTGGGAGCAGTTGGTCGATGTTTACGGCCCGCTCGTCTATCGGTGGTGTCGGCGGAAAGGGCTGAAACCCGAGCAAGCGGAGGATGTCGGCCAGGAAGTCTTTCTGGCCGTCTCGCGAAATCTTGCGAACTACGAGCACGAAACTTTCCGCGGCTGGCTGTGGAAGATTACCGAACGAAAGATTCTTGACCATTGGGAAAGGGACAAAGGCAAACCCAATGGCGTTGGCGGATCGGTAGTTCAGCAGCAAATGAATGAGTTGCCGGCCGAAAGAGAGGAGCGCGAACGAGAAGACGACAAGATCCTGCACTCCACTTTGCTCGAACTGATTCGCAGCCAGTTCTCGGAGCGGGACGTGCTGGCATTTTGCCGCCTGATTATCGACGAGCGTTCCGCGGGTGAAGTCGCGGAAGAATTCAAGATCGCACCACATGTAGTTCATACGGTAAAGGCGAGAATCTTGAAACGAATGAGAGAAATGGCTGGAAAGACGCCAGATTCTTAACGATTTCGAACAAGCAGATGGAAAACACCAAAAAATATCGTGCCACCCAGTGCCCTACTTCGGGGGCGCTTGTGGCGTTCGATAGCGGCGATCTTTCTCCCGCCGAAATCGATACGATTGGTGCGCATCTCGCAACCTGCAAGACCTGCCTCGCCTTTCTCGACAGTCGGAATCAAAGGAGACTCGGCAATGGCATCGATGGCAAAATATCGGTGAAGCTTGCCGACGAGGAGTCTGCCAGGTCATCAATGCTGGATGAGACGGCCGTTCAGAATATTCGAAAGGACCCCCGGTTCCAGCAGATGGTGGCCCAGGTCAAGCAGATTGAAATCTCTGTTGGCGGCGATACCAAACCCTGGGTTCCGGAGCAAATACTTGCGAAGAGGGCTGCGGACAAGCAACTGCCGGAGAATATTGGCCCTTACTTTGTCATCGATGAACTTGGCAGTGGAGGCTTCGCGAACGTCTATCTCGCCAGCGACCGAGAAGGTCGGCAGCCTGTCGCGATCAAGGTTCCTCGCCCCGATAGGCTGGAAACTCCCGAGCAAATCGATGCCTATGTTGAGGAGGCTCGCAAGTCCGCCAGGCTGAAGCATCCTCACATCGTGCCAGCATACTTCTTTGAGCGAACGCCGAGCGGCTGCTACGTCGTCATGAAATACATTGAGGGGCGATCGCTGGAGAAGGCGATGAAGTCCAAGACTTTGAACTTCGAGCGGATCGCGGAGATTTGCGCCGAAATTGCGGGGGCACTGGACTACGCACACCAAGAGGGGCTCATTCATCGCGACATCAAACCGGCCAATATCCTGCTCGATACGCAAGGAACGGCCTACGTTGCCGATTTCGGCCTGGCCATTCATCAAAATGTTCAGCATGATCATCGGGACGAATTCGCGGGGACATGTTCGTACATGTCCCCCGAACAAGTCAGCCCTGGCCCCCATTACTTCGACCACCGTACCGACATCTGGAGCCTGGGAGTCGTTTTGTACGAGCTACTTGCTCACGAAAAGCCGTTCCCCGGCAAGAGTGATTCGATTCGGATCGATAAGATTCGGAACCATCCGGTCAAGCCGCCGCGAAGCATTAACAGCAATGTGCCGAAGGAGCTCGAGCGAATCTGCCTGAAGTGCCTGGAAAAGGACATCACCAAGCGAACCCCAAGCGGAGCGGAGTTAGCGGCAGAACTGCGGCAATGGCTGACGGAGATGCGCCACAAGCCACGGGTTTGGAAGGCAATCATGTGGGCTGGTGGAGTCGCCATCGCGGCGTCGGTGGTGCTGGCAGTGACTCTTGCCGTGATGGGATTTTTCAACAATGGTGGCGACGACCCCGATCCTCCACCAAAAATTGGGGACCCTCGCAAGCCAACTTCCACCGTTGCCAAGGGCGATGCCAAAACTCAAGGGACTGACGAAGGGACTCGTCCAGCCGCCGAAGAGGCGGTGGCAGGGGTGGAATGGGAGTCCCTGTTTGATGTCGAGCCAAGACTGTTCTTTGGGCACCCAGGGACGGACCGGATGCCTGATTTTAATCAGCTCAAAAAGACTTATACGGTGAGAAGAAAAAACGGACCATGGATAGCAACCGCTCGGAGAATTAAAGGGTCTCACGTTCGCATCCGCGCAGGGTTCTCGCTTCACAATTGGCTGGGACAAGGCGGAGTCGTCTGGGGCTTCCAGGACGAGGATAAACCAGGGCTAATTAAGGTCCGATGGATTTGCGTACAGTTTTATCGCTATGGCCCAGACGAGCCGTGTCAACTCGTGGTTCGCGAGTTGACTTTGGCCGGCCCGAGTACCATACTCCACAATCAGCAAATTCGACTGACGGAGGTCGCTTTGCCGGCTGGAAAGGAAGCGATACTCGACGTAGAAATCCAGCCCAAATTGCTAACAGTGACATTTGACAAAAATCCGAGTTGGCTCATCGAAGCCCCCAATAAGGATTTGGTTTCTTGGCTGCCCGATTCGGAATATGACCTTGGCATTACAAGCGACAGCAGCTTGACGGTTATTCGAGATTTGTCCCTTCAATATCTTCACCAGGAGTAAGCAATGGCAAAGCAGAAAAGTTCAACGGGACGTCATCATAGGGCAAAGTTGTTTTCCTGCGGCGTTACGGCCTGTGGTCTGAAAAATGTTGTCAAGACTGGGCCCGCTTATACGGCAAACATCTTTGCTCAAGTAGCCGTTGATCCGGGGTTTTCCGTGATGGTGACTGGGCAGGTAATTGGAACTCCCATGTCCCCCGTCCAGCTGACGCCGGTATCCTCCGGAAGTAATATGTTCCAGTCTCCAACAATTGGTTTTCCTGGCACGACCGGGGGAACCGTGTCAGTGTCCGTGATAGCACATTTTCAGGCGGACCTCTCCTGTAATGGTAGCTTTGGTCCTCTTCCCTAAGTTCCGATCGTATGTGAGGACACCCGCCCTCCTCAGGAAGGAGGGCGCGAGTCATTGAATTCCGCGGCGATCAGTTTACGCAAGGTCCACGAACTGAATGTCATGACGATTTGTGGGAGCTTGTTTGTTCGTCGCCTCAATGACCGCTCCATTTCCCGAATCTGAAGAACCGATCGAAGATGAGGGCCAGGTCCCTCTTCAACTTCAAGCGGCGACGTCAGACAACGGCTGTCGTCTCGACGCCTTCCTTGCCCGCGAACTGCCTCGCTATAGCCGCGTGCAACTCAGGAAGGTGATTGGCTTGGGCGGAGTGACAGTCGATGGCGAAGGTTGCAAAGTGGCTTACCGGCTGAAGGCGGGGCAGACGGTGAGCATTGTGGTGCCGCCGATGCCGGCGGCGGGGCCGAATCCGGAGAATATTCCGCTCGATAGTCTGTATGAGGATGAGCACATCATCGCGGTCAATAAGCCGCCGGGGATGGTGGTGCATCCGGCGCGGGGGCATTGGTCGGGGACGCTGACGAGCGCGCTGGCCTTTCACTTTCTGCAGCTCAGCACGGTCGGTGGTGCGCATCGTCCCGGCGTGGTGCATCGGCTGGACCGGGATACCAGTGGCGTGATCGTGGTCGCCAAGACGGACCATTGCCACTATCGGCTGGCGGAGCAGTTTGCGGATCGGACCACGGAGAAGGAGTATTTTGCTCTCACCGTTGGGGTGCCGAACCGGGACCAGGACCGAATCGAGCAGCCGATCGGCATGCATCCCACGCACCGTGTCCGAATGGCGATCCGGGCTGATCATTCCACCAGCCGCGATGCCATGACCTTTTATGAGGTGGTCGAGCGGTTTGACGGGTTTGCCGCAGTTCGGGTGCTGCCTAAGACTGGGCGGACCCACCAGATTCGGGTTCATCTGGCCCACATCGGCTGTCCGGTCCTGTGCGACAAGCTCTATGGCGGCCGGGCGGAAATCACCCGCGGCGAAATCCGTCGCGACCCGAAGGATACGACGATTCTGCTTAATCGACAGGCCTTGCACGCCTGTAGAATCAAGCTGCGGCACCCGGAGACTCAGCAGCCGATTGAGTTCACCGCCCCGTTTCCGGCGGATATGGCGGGAGTGTTGGAGGAATTGCGGCAGTATCGGGCCGTCAAGAAACGCTGAACCCTTCCCGGCCCCTGCGTCACTTCCACGGATTAAAGCCGCGGATTCCTTTGCTTTGCGTCGATGCCGGAATTGCGGAGGTGCGCGGAGGAATTGGCGTGGGGACAGATGGCGGTAGATTGGCGGGAATGAAATTGGGATCGGCGATGTCGGTGGGTCGAGCAGTGGATAGTTGAGCGGTGGGAAGATCAAAGGTGTTCGTTCCGGAAATCGGGCGATTGATCACCTGCTCATCCATCACGATTTGGAACTGTAGTCGGGCCTGCGGAATTTCGATGTCAATTTTGTGCGGCAGCGTGACACCATCGAGTTGGTGGAACTCATGCTCCGATGCCTTGGCGACGCCCAGCAATTGTCCCTTCGGATCGTACAGTTGTTGCTCGACGACAATTCCACTCTTCGGATCAAGCACCAGCACCTTAGTCACCTCTCCGGCTCCCGTCGGCTGACGAACCCGCAGTTGCACTTTGTCGCCGGCGGGAATAGGTCCTTCGATGGGGCTGCCGGGATTGAGTTCGATCAGGCCGATGGCCTCCTTGAGCCATGACGGCTCCACGGGGATAACCTGATGGGCTTTACTCTGAGCGAATTGCTCGTGGCGAGCGTAATAGAGCGCCTTGGAAGGATCTTGATTGGCCCAGAACCAGAACAGTTGATTGTTGCTGCCTAGGTCCAGCTCCGGACCAAGCAGCCGCGTGCCGGCGCGGAAGCGGAGATTCTGCGGCCGCTCGAAGGCGATTTCGGTGGACAGCGAAGGGAGCTTGGGAATCGACAGGCTGCCGCTGGCTTGCAACGTTTGCACACGGCTGGTGTTGTCGTTGATTTTGGCAATCAGTTCTTCGCGGGTGGGGGTTGCCTGGAATGCCTGGGGTGGCTGAACGTAGCGATCCGGCTGGCGAAAAAAACGGTTCCAGTTGCAGCCGGAGGAAGTGACGATCGTCGCGACAAATATCAGCAGCCAACTTGTTCCCAAGCTCTGCTTGGGAACGCAGGTCTGCGAAGCTCCGCTTCGATTCTGTTTGTTCAGTGCGATTTGACTCATTTAGTATCAGGGGGCTTACGCCCCCCGCTCGCCTCCTTGCAACAATTCCGACAGTTCGGCCTGAATGGCGGCTTCCCGCTCGACGGGCGGCATGGCGACTTTCACGCGGTACTCGACTTCATTTCGCGGCGAGTAGACGACGAGCGTCTCGACTCCCGCGGCATCTTTCTCCGTCGATTCGACGCGGACAATTCGCCGCCGAACCAGCAGCAACGTTAAAACGTATCGCACATCTTCCTTGGCCGGATTTCCGTCGAGCTGCTCAAAGTAGTGGAGCATGACGTCGTTCGGCGCCCAGTGCATCCGCTTGCCGCCGGTATCCGCCACAATCCCCTTCCACCAGCCGACCGCATTCTCCGGCGGTCCAGGCCAGGCATCCGCTGAAAAGTCCTGCCTCGCGATGCTGTCGCCGACTTCGACTAACATCGAGTAAACGGTTTCACCAGGCGCAAGCTCGCGGCCCGTTGCATGGCAACGGCGGGTGCAGCGCTGGATGTCGTACTCAACCATGGCGAAGCCTCGGAGGGACGCGGGCGGCGAATAGTACGCAAATCAAGCGAACCGCTCAATAGGCAGTGAAAAACCGCTCGTCGGTCCCTCACGGCCCGATTTTGATTTGCACAGGTTTGCCGCAGCGGGGACAATGGCCCAGGTAGGCGTTCCGCTCCGAATGGACGTAAATCCGGGCATATACCCCGCAACAGGCGAAGTTCACGCCCAAGAAGGCCCTGCTGCTAGCTTCCGCGACCGGCGGCGGCGGACTCGGGTCGCTCGTCAGATCGAGGCGGCGTTGTTCCATAGTAGCGGGGCATTGGATGGGGCCAGCCCAAGTAGTAGTTCATCCGCTATGTTAAGGGAATCGCAGTTTTTTTTGGTTAAAAAGTAAATCGTGACGCCGCAGATCAACTTACCTTTGATTGATTTATCCCAGTCTCTGCGGCCGGAACTCCTTGCCCCTGCCGGCGACATCGACTGCATTCGCGCCGCCATTGAGAACGGAGCAGATGCCGTCTACTTCGGGCTCGATACTGGCTTTAATGCCCGCGCGCGGGCCAAGAACTTTTCGCCAGAAGAATTGCCCCGGGTCATGGCCCTCCTTCATCGCCGCGGTCTGAAGGGGTACGTCACGGTCAACACGCTCGTCTTTTCCAGCGAACTCGAAAGCCTGGAGCAACACCTTCGACTGATTGCGGCTGCGGGCGTGGATGCAGTGCTCGTGCAAGACCTGGGAGTAGTGCGGCTGATTCGGGAGCTTTGCCCGGACTTGCCCATTCATGCTTCCACGCAGATGACGCTAACGAGCGCCGAGTGCATTGCCGTAGCCGAATCATTGGGCGTGGAGCGAGTCGTTCTGGCCCGCGAGCTTTCCATCGGCGAAATCCGCAAGATTCGCAAAAAGACACAGATGCCGCTGGAAGTTTTCGTGCATGGGGCGCTCTGCGTGGCGTATTCCGGCCAATGCCTGACAAGCGAATCACTCGGCGGCCGAAGCGCCAATCGGGGTCAGTGTGCTCAGGCTTGCCGACTTCCCTACGACCTGGTTTGCGACGGCAAGGATGTCGACCTCGGGGACCAAAAATACCTGCTCAGCCCGCAGGATCTGGCCGCTTATGCTCTGATTCCAGAGCTCATCGAAGCCGGCGTCTGCTCCTTCAAGATTGAAGGACGGCTCAAGACACCAGAGTACGTTGCCAATATCACGCGCCATTACCGGCAAGCCATCGACGCGGCACTGGCCGGCAAGCCGGTGCAATTCACGCCGCGTCAGGTGGAGGAGATGGAGCTTTCCTTCTCTCGCGGCTTCTCGCCCGGCTGGCTGAAAGGGAACGATCACAAGATGCTCGTTCCTGCAGTCAGCTCCTCCAAGCGGGGTGTGCTGCTGGGAACGGTGAAGGAGGTCCGCAGAGGACGCGTTGCTGTCGAACTGGCCGGCAGCGTGAAACGAGGGGACGGCGTCTCTTTCGACTGCGAGCGGCCGGAGGATGACCTGCAAGGGGGACGGGTTTATCAGGTCTATCAGAACGGGCGTGACTTGACGGAGCCGGTGAGCAAGGGAGTTGTTGAACTCGCCTTCGCTCATGGCGGCCTTAATTTCGACGAAATCTGGCCGGGGCAGCAGGTCTGGAAGACCGACGATCCGGAATTGACGGCGCGGTTACGGAAGACGTTTACCAACAATGAGCCGCTGCAGAAACTCAGCCTCGATATCATTGCCACGGCTGCCGTGGGTGATCCGCTGAAGTTGGAAGTTGTCGTTGCCGACCACGGAATTGGGCTATCTCTCTCCACATCCGAGCCGCTGGCGAAAGCTCACCAACATTCGCTCACAGCGGACGTACTCAACGAACAACTCGGACGGCTGGGGGGGAGTCCTTATGAACTCCGCAGTCTGAAGGCGAACATCAGCGGCGAACCGATGGTACCTTTCAGCGTCCTCGGCAAATTGCGGCACGAAATGGTGCAGCGACTGGACTCGGCTTTGGCGGCCCCCGCCGAGCGACGGATTGCCCGAGAGAGCGTGCTGTCGCGACTTCGCTCCGCTCCTGCCAGGTTGGGCGCGGGTCTCCTGACCCCGCCCATTTTGTTGACCGAAGGTCTCCCTCCGCACACGGGAGACCTGCGGTCGGGCGTTACGGCGGGGTCGGGAGACCCGCGCCTAACTGACGACTCAGCAACCCCGCAAGTCCACGTCCTCTGCCGCTCACTGCCGCAGCTTCAGGAAGTCCTCGACCTCGGCATCCGCAGCCTCTACGCCGACTTTCAAGACATTCGCGAATACCGGCCCGCAGCGGCAGCGGCTAAAGAGCGAGGCGCAACGCTGTTTCTCGCCACGCCGCGGATTCAGAAGCCGGATGAAATGGGCATTTTTCTGGCACTCCTCAAGCACAACGCCAGCGGAATTCTGGTTCGCAATCTGGCGGGACTGGCTTTTTACACCGAGCGAAAGATCCCCATCGTCGCCGATTTTTCGCTCAATTGCACCAGCGAACTCACAGCCCGGTTTCTCCGTGAGCGAGGAGCCGCCCGCATCACGCCGTCCTATGATCTCAATCGCGAGCAACTGCTCGAACTCGTGACTGGCGTGGCAGCGGCGGGCATGGATTTGGCGTCACTGGAGATTGTTGTTCACCAGCACATGCCCATGTTCCACATGGAGCACTGCGTCTTCTGCTCGGTCCTCTCCCCGGGCACGAACAAAACCAATTGCGGCCGTCCTTGCGACACGCACGACGTCAAACTCCGCGACCGCTTGCATATCGCGCATCCCCTCAAGGCCGACGTCGGCTGTCGGAATACTCTTTTCAATGCAGTGCCGCAAAGCGGCGCGGAAATCGTCCCCAATCTTCTGGCCCACGGTGTCAGACACTACCGGCTGGAGTTGCTCGACGAGCGGGGGAGCGAACTTCGGCAGATTCTCGACCTCTATCAGCAATTGCTAGCGGGAACCGTCAAGGGAAAGGAAGTTTGGACCCGGCTGCAAGCGTCCAACCGGGTCGGTGTTACCCGCGGCACCCTGGAAGAGCGGCGAAATCCGCTTGCCATGCTCTAGCGCCGGCACCCCTTGCCCCCTCCGCAAGGTTTGCCATAAAGGGCCTGCCATACCTTCGCCAGATTGCATCATTAAGCCAATTCACGGCTGCCGAAACTACTCATGCCCTCCGCGGGCTTCGCTCCCGCCGAGACTCGTCAGGGAAGGACTCTCGTGACTCGCCTCTCCATCGTGATTCCGTGCCTCGGCCCGTGCGAGCAGTTTGAAGAGACGCTTGCGTCCGTTCTGCAGCACCGCCCGGACCGGAGCGAGATCATCGTCGCTCACGCCCGGCCCTATTCCGACCCCTATCAATTGCGGGGGGAAGTCGCGTTTTCGCACATTGAGACCCGCTCGCTGGTCGACCTCGTCAACGATTCGATCCAGGATGCCCGTGGCGACGTTGTCCATTTGCTCGCCGCCGGAACCGAAGTCCGCGACGGCTGGACGCACTCGGCACTTCGTCACTTCGCCGATCCGCGCGTGGCCGCCGTCGCTCCGCTGGTGCTGAAGCTGGCCTCGCCCGGCCGCATCGAGACTATGGGTGTCAGCTATCAACGCGGCGGCGAGCGAGTCTCCGTCGGCCACGATCTGCCAATTCCCGATCATCACGCGCTGCAAGATGAGGTCCTCGGCCCAACGCTGCTAGCCGGTTTCTTTAGCCGCGACGCACTGCTCGCCCTCGGCGGCTTCTGCCGGGAAGTGGGGGATGAGTTGGCCGATATTGATCTGGCCCTCGCGCTTCGGGACCTCGGTTGTCGGAGTGTGCTGGAGCCGAAGAGCCAGGTTTCGTATGCGACGCTGCATAACAAACGATCCACGTTCGGTGCCGTTTCCCGCGGCTGGGGTGCCGAAAATCTTTTCTGGCGGCACTGGGGACGGGAAGGACGGACAGTTTCCTTGATCGCTCATCCCATGACGAGCCTGTTGGATGCAATCCGCCATGAAGGAATCGTTGCCGGCGGGCTCAAACTCCTTGGTCGAACGCTAGGTCTCTCCAGTGTTCGTGCCAGCAACGGATATGAGCGGCAACTTTCCGCCGCTACGGAATTGCTGGGGGATTTGGAAACTCGTGGCGAAACGCTGTCCTTGACTGCCGCTCGCGAAGAGCGGGCGAAGGCCCCGCCAGCCAGACCGACTCGCCAACGAGCCGCGTAAACCTTGGGTTTACGCTAACATCTTAGGTTCCTCCCCTTCTTTGGGCCGGCGCTCGCGTATAATGGTTTTGCCGCGGCATGACGATGCGAGCCAAACTTAAGGAGCCTGATGCGATGAATTTGCGACTTTTCACTTCTCTCACGTTTGCCCTGGCATTGCTCACGCTTCCCGCTGCCGCTGGGGAACTGGCAGTGGGAACGAAAGCCCCGGAATTCAAAGGGCTGGAGGGAGTGGACGGTAAAAGAGTTAGTTTGGACGACTTCAAGGATGCGAAGGTCCTGATTGTCTGCTTCCACTGCAACGAGTGCCCCGTGGCCACGGATTATCAAGACCGCTACATCGAGTTTGTGAAGAAGTACCAAGACAAGGGGGTCGCCTTCGTTGCCATCAACTGCGACATCGTGAGTGTCGAGGACGAAAACCTGAAAACGATGAAGGCCCGCGCCGAGGAAAAGAAATACAACTTCCCTTATGTGATCGATCCAACCGGAAAGCTGGCGGACGAGTACACAGCCAAGGCTACCCCGCACCTCTTCGTCTTCGACGCTCAGCGGAAGCTGCAATATTCTGGAGCGTTCGACGACAAGCAGAAGCGCGAAAAGGTTACCAAGAACTATCTTGCCGATGCCGTGGACGCTCTCCTGGCCGGCAAGACTCCCGCCCTCGCCAAGACCAAGACCTTCGGGTGCGGAATTCGCAACAAGCCGGAAGAGCCGTAGGGATTCAAAGAGGATTGCAGACGGCTTAGGAATTCAGTGATTGCTGCGTTGATAAGGTACTTAGTACTGAGTACTAAGTACTCTGTACCACTTACCCGGAAACCTTGCGATGTCCAGATTCTTGGCTCTTGCCTTCACCACCACCCTTGTCACGATCCTTGTCCACAATACGCTAGCCCCCGTCTTAGCCGCCGAGCCCGCCGAGCCTGCCAAGCCTGTGGCGATCACCCTTGTTCCTGCCGACGAGAAGCACCTCGCCGCGCTGATTGCCAAGAACAAAGGGAAAGTTGTCTTCGTCGATTACTGGGCCACCTTCTGCGGGCCGTGCAAAAAGGCCTTTCCGCACACCGTGGAACTCCACAAGAAACATAGGGCCGATGGTCTGGTTGTGATCTCCGTCGACTTCGATGAACTGGAAGAAAAGGAAAAGGCCCTCGAGTTTCTGAAAAAACAGGGGGCTACTTTCGACAACCTGATCAGCAAGTACGACGGCAGCGGCTCCGATGCCAACGACGCCTTCGGCATCGGGCCCCTTCCTCATCTACGCCTCTACGACCGCAAGGGAAAGCTGCGGCATAAGTGGGAAGGGAAAGCGGCAGACCTGGACGCGAAGGTCAAGGAATTGCTGGCGGAGAAGGGGTGATCTTGAGTTTATTGGCTATCCGTCAACTGCTTCCCTACGTCTTCCGCTTGGCACCGGCCCTGCCGTTATGAATCGTCAATTGCGTGACCAGCAAGAGATCCACAATCGCCACGTCTTCACCTCCCCTGCTGACAAAAATTGTCCGTCCACTTGGCGTTCGCCAGAGCAATTCCGGATGCGGAACCTCCAGCGAGGTGCCGTCGGCGAGATGAATCGTAAATGGCCGGAACGGCTTGGCATCGTGAGCGTTCTTAAGTTGTTCGGTTGTCATGAGAATAGTGCTCCGTAATACATCTCATTATACGCCGTTCATTTGCCTTCCGACGTACCGGCAATCCGAATCCCCAGTTCCCTGAGTTGCTTCATATCCACCTGCCCCGGCGCTTCCGTCATCAAGTCCGTCGCCTTCTGCGTTTTCGGGAACGCAATGACTTCGCGGATGCTATCGAGCACTCCAAACAACATCACAATGCGGTCGATGCCGAGGGCGATGCCACCGTGCGGCGGCGCGCCCATCTGTAGGGCTTCGAGTAAAAAGCCGAAGCGGTTTTTGGCCGTTTCAGGGTCGATTCCGAGGAGCGAAAAGACCTTGGACTGCACGCCCGAGTCATGAATTCGGATCGTGCCACCCCCCGCTTCGGAACCGTTGATGACAAGGTCATAAGCGACGGCGCGGGCTTTTTCCGGATTAGTGTCGAGTAGCGGATAATCCTGCGGGCGCGGGGCGGTGAACGGGTGGTGCATGCTGGCCCACCGCTGCTCTTCCTTGTCGAACTCAAACATCGGAAATTCCATGATCCAGGAGAAGTTCATCGTCTTGGGATCATAAAGCTTCAAATCCACGCCGATTTTCTTGCGGAGGTTGTGCAGCGCCTTGCAGCAGACAGCCCAGGAGTCGGCGACGAAGAACATGATGTCGCCGGGCTTGGCTTTCATCCGCTCCTTGAACTGCGTCAGCTCCTCTTCCTTGAAGTTTTTGGCGATCGGCGAGAAGAGCTTGCCGTCCGGCTCCACGCGGAACCAGGCGAGACCCTTTGCCTCAAACTGCTTCACGAACTCGGTCATTTCGTCGATCAGCTTGCGGCTGTAGAACGTGGCTCCGCCGGGAGCGCAAATGCCGCGGACTTTTTTGCCGGCAGCGGCGGTGTCTTTGAAAACGCGGAATTCGCAGGCCGCGGCCAGGTCAGTGCAGTCGACGAGTTCGCAGCCGTAACGGAGGTCCGGGGCGTCGTGGCCAAACCGCTCCATCGCTTCGTCCCAAGTCATCCGCGGCAACGGGAGTTTTAGATCGAGGTTCAGGAACTTCTTGGCCAGCCGCAGCATCAGTCCGTCAATCATGCCGATGACATCCTCGTGCGTAACGAACGACATTTCCAGGTCGAGCTGCGTGAACTCCGGCTGCCGGTCGGCTCGCAGGTCTTCATCGCGAAAGCAGCGGGCGACCTGCACATAGCGGTCATAGCCGGCGACCATCAGGATTTGTTTGTAGAGCTGCGGCGACTGCGGCAGGGCGTAGAACTGCCCGTTGTGGACGCGGCTGGGGACGAGGTAGTCGCGGGCCCCTTCCGGCGTGCTGCGGCCGAGAATCGGCGTTTCCACGTCGATGAAGCCGTTCTCCGCAAAGTAGTTCCGCATTTCCATGATGATGTTGCTGCGGAGAATGAGCGTTTGCTGCATCGCGGTGCGGCGGAGGTCGAGGTAGCGGTACTTCAGGCGGAGGTCCTCGCCGGGCAAGTCCTGCTGCCCCGGAGTAAACGGGGCGTTGTTGCATTTGTTGAGCAACTCCACTTTCTTGACGCGCAGCTCGATCTCGCCGGTCCCCAACTTGGCGTTCTTCGTCCCTTCCGGACGCGACTCTACCTTCCCCGTGACCAGAATCACATCCTCTCCCCGGAGCTTGCGGGATTCCTCAAGCTGTTCCGCCCCCCCTTCTGGTGCGAACACAACTTGCGTTTTCCCATAGCGGTCCCTCAGGTCAATAAACAATGTGCCGCCGTGGTCGCGAGCGGTGTCCACCCAGCCGCAAAGGGTGACTTCCTGTCCAATGTGTTCGGCCCGAAGCTGGCCGCAGGTATGAGAACGAAGCAAGGGAGATCTCCAAAGGATGCAAGCAGCGGCGTTTCCGCGGCAAAAAGTTCGAAATCTGGCAATCAAAGAATTCCTTAGTGTAGATGGATACGGGAGTTGCGCAAAGGTTCGTTCTGCCTGCCTGAAATGCCCGACAGGGCAATTTGGTCAAATTGCAGCGGCATTGCTGCTTGCGTCAACCATGCCCGCAGTGCCAGCCGTAGTGAGGATTCCGGCTAGGTCCGCCGAATCTATCTGAAAGCGGTGTAACGCTTATGTCGGCCGCGCAAGATTTATAGGGACCGCAAGTTATGGAAATGGCCACAAGTCGATCGACTTCGCGAGGCATCTGCCGGTTCCTGGCCCTTGGCGTGCTTGCCGTCGGGGGACTGCTGCTAGCGGCAGCCTCCGCCAGCGCTCAGCCCTACGGCCGGCCCGTTTCGCAGCCGTTCTTTGACTTTGACAACTCGGCCCGCTTCACGAACTGCCGGCCATTGCCCTATGCCTGGGGCTTCGATCCCTACCTGCAGGACGATGGCTGCGAAGAGGATTGTCGCGGCGGAATCATCGTCCATCGGCCTGCCAGTTGGTACGTGACCGGAGACTTCGTTCCGCTGATGTACGATGCTAACGGCACACTTTCTTTGGCTCGCATCGGTGCGACCGGCACTACGGTATTGACGACCAATGATCTGAAGCCCGAATTTGACGCCGGCGGCCGTCTTACGATGGGCCGCACCTTCGGGGGTGGTTGTTATCAATTGGAGGGTAGCTACCTCGGTGTCTACTCTTGGGACAACTCCGTCACCGTGGCCGATAGCACTGCGAATATCCTGGGGGGAGTCGGAAATCTCTCTTCCGCCTTTTCCAACTTCAACAATCCTGCCATTGCCGGACTTGATTTGAACAATCGGATTACCGTCACCGACTTCAATTCCTTCAATTCAGCCGAGATCAATTTCCGCACCTGGCTCAACGTGCCGCCGGGACCTTTCGATGTGCAATTGCTCATTGGCGCTCGGTACCTGCAAGCCGCCGAGACCTTTGGCTACAGCGCGGTATCTGATCGTCCGCTGGCGGGCGGTTCACAGAACGCCGCGACGGTGCAAACCGGCAACGATATGTATGGCCTGCAAATCGGCATCGACTTTGACTTCATGATCAATGCCCGGTTCTACATTGACTGGGAAGTTAAAGGTGGAATCCTGGATAACTTCGCCTCGCAAAACACTTCCTACACTAACATTGACAGCGCCGGAACGGTCAGCGTCTTTGATACCAGCAAGAGCCAGCACTGCACAGCGTTTTTTGGCGATGTGAGCGTAGTCGGCAATTGGCAACTGGCCCCCAACTGGAGCATCCGCGCCGGATACCAGGCGATCTTCATCAACGGGACTGCTCTTGGGCCCCAGAACTTTCAAACTAACAATTCGTTGTTGCGAACCGGCCCCGGCCAACTCGATCATTCCGGCGAAACCATTTATCACGGACCCGTGCTGGGCGTGGCGTGGACGCGGTAGGCCCAAGAACTTAACGAGACAGGGCACGGCTATCGCTCGCTGAGGCGCCCTAGTTCTTCCAATAGGTAAGCGCTCGACTTAATGCCGCGGTGAAAGTCCGCCAGGCAGAATTTCTCGTTGGGGCTATGCGTGTTGTCGTCGTCGAGCCCCCAGCCGAGCAGCAAAGTGTCCGCACCGAGTCGCTGGGCGAAGGTGGAAACGATGGGGATGGAACCCCCTTCGCGAATGAAGACCGGCCGCTTGCCAAAGCCCTGCTCGATGGCCCGCTCTGCGGCGGAGACATAGGGACTGTCGAGGGGGGTCAGCACACCGGGAGCGCCGTGGTTGCCGAGGATCTCCAGCGTCACTCCCGGCGGGCAGAGTGGCCGTAGGAATGTTTCTAGCGCCGCCGCGATTTTCTCCGGCTGTTGCTTGGGAACGAGGCGGAAGCTGATTTTGGCAAAGCCCGCCGCCGGGACAATGCTTTTCGGCCCTGGTCCTTGGTATCCGCCGCCGAGGCCGTGAATATCGAATGTTGGCCGAGCCCAGCGGCGTTCCAGCGTGGTGTAACCTTCTTCGCCGGTCAGGCCGTCCACTCCGAGTTGCTGCTTAAACGCCTGTTCGTCAAACGGCAGCTCGGCAAACTGCTGCCGCTCGCGATCGGAAAGGGGAAGCACGTCGTCGTAAAATCCCGGAAGCTGAATGCGCCCCTTACTGTCAATGAGCGCGGCGAGCATTTTACTCAAGGCAATCAGCGGGTTCGTCACGCCGCCGCCGAAAGTGCCGGAGTGCAGATCCTGCCTCGGACCAGTGGCTCGTAACTCAAACCAAACTCCTCCACGCAAGCCGTATGTAATCGCCGGCTGGCCGGGAGCAAACTGCGAAGTATCGCTGATGACAATAATGTTGCAGGCGAGCTTCTCTTTGGCGGCTGCGGTGGCGATGTATTCGTTGATGCCGCTGGAGCCCGATTCTTCTTCCCCCTCGATGATGTACTTCAAGTTCACTGGCAATTTGCCGCGGGTCTTCAGCCAGGCCTTCGCACTAGCGAGGTGCGTGAACATCTGCCCCTTGTCGTCGGTGGCTCCGCGGGCATACAGGTTGCCGTTGCGCTTGGTCGGTTCAAACGGCGGGCTGATCCATTGATCGAGCGGGTCCGGCGGCTGGACGTCATAATGTCCGTAAACAAGTACCGACGGCGCACCAGCAATCTTTTGAGACTGGGCGAAGACCAGCGGCTGACCGCAGGTGGGAATCAGCTCCGTCGTCAGTCCCATTTCGCGAAACTGACCCGCTACCCAGTCCGCTGCTTTCGCACAATGCGGATGGAAGGCCGGATCGGCACTCACGCTCGGAATGCGGAGAAATTCGCAAAGGGAGTTCTCGAATTCCCCCTGATGAGCGGCTAGATAGTCGGTGATATCGTGCATAAACGGTCCAAAGCCAAGGATTCCACGAGTTTGCCAAAGTGTGCGGCTCCAATATAATGGCGGGCAGGTACATCGCCTATTCGGTTGCGGAAAAAGGGGTCTGGCTCCGAGCCGACGGTGATCAAGGTTTGATGTGTAGTGCCGATGCGAGGTGCCTGACCCCTTTTTCCGCAGGCCGCTAGAGAGAGAACTCATGTCCCAGGAGCAATCCGCCGCAGCCGTCGCCGAACCCGAGGTGCGCGACGACCCGAAGCAAAAGCCCCGCCGCAAACCTCCCAAGCGCCAGCCCCGCTACCACGTCATCCTCTGGAACGACGATGACCACACCTTTGAATACGTCATCGACATGATGGCCGAGCTATTCGCTCACCCCGAAATCGATGGCAAACGGATCGCCAAGGAAGTCCACACCAAGGGGAAGGCCATCTGCTGCACGACCACCATGGAGCGGGCCGAATTGAAGCGGGATCAAATCCACGCCTACGGAGCCGATAAGCGGAGCCAGAAGTCCAAAGGCTCTATGAGCGCCACCATTGAGCCGGAGCCGGGGTAGACCATTCTTAAGTCGCAGTCCGTTGTCATGCCCCTCTCCCTCAAAACTATCACCCTCGGCTGCAAGGTCAATCAGTACGAGACCGAACTCGTCCGCGAAGGGCTGCGCGGTATCGGCTATGAGGATGCGGCTCAAGGTTCGTCGGCGGATCTTTGCGTCGTGAATACCTGCACGGTCACGCACGAAGGGGACGCCAAGAGCCGCCAGGCGATTCGGCGGCTGGCGCGGGAAAATCCGGAGTCGCGGATCGTGGTGATGGGCTGCTATGCCACCCGGGCACCGCAAGAACTCGCCGTGCTTCCAAACGTCGTCGAAGTCGTGACCGACAAGCGAGAAATCCCCGACCTGCTCGGCCGCTTCGGAGTTGTCGATATTCCCACCGGCATCTCCCACTTCAGCAACCATCACCGGGCCTTCGTCAAAGTCCAGGACGGCTGCCTGCTCCGCTGCAGCTACTGCATCATTCCCTACATCCGCCCACACGTCTCCAGCCGCCCGCCGTTGCACATCGTGGAGGAAGTCGCCCGCCTCGTCGGCAACGGCTATCGCGAGATCGTCCTCACTGGCATCCACTTGGGCCACTACGGCGTGGAAGGAAACCACGACCGCCCCAAGGAAGAGTGGCTGCGGCTGTCGCATCTCGTCGAGCAGCTCTGCGAATTGCCCGGCGACTTCCGCATCCGCCTCTCCAGCATCGAAGCAACCGAAGTCACCCGCGAGCTGCTCGCCGTGATGGCCGCGAATCCTCGCCGTGTCGCTCCGCACCTGCACATCTGCCTGCAAAGCGGCAGCGACCCTGTCCTCCGCCGCATGCGCCGCCGCTGGGGAAGCCGCCTCTTCATCGACCGCTGCCGCCTCGTCCGCGAAACGCTCGATCACCCCGCCATCACCACCGACATCATCGTCGGCTTTCCCGGTGAAACCGACGAAGACTTCGCCGCCACGCTTCAAGTCTCCCGCGAGTGCCACTTCTCCAAAATCCACCACTTCTCCTTCAGCCCCCGCAAAGGAACCCCCGCCGCCGAAAT
>JBJXFF010000126.1:0-30635 GCA_046153945.1 Pirellulaceae bacterium | reverse complement strand
GCACACTCCGTGTGCATACATGTCCGCTCACGGAGTGAGCGGACCACTATCGCTTCGCTGCCGCGAGAATTCCCAAAAAGCCGTCCACCTTGAGCGATGCCCCGCCGACCAGCGCCCCGTCGATATTCGGCTGGGAAAGCAAAGTCTTGGCGTTCTCGGCGGTCACGCTGCCGCCGTATTGAATCCGGACGCTTTGCGCAACTGCCGGATTGTAGCGGCTTTCCAGCAATTTGCGAAGGTCGGCATGGACCTCCTCCGCCTGCTCAGGCGTGGCCACCACCCCGGTGCCGATGGCCCAAACCGGCTCGTAGGCGATGACGATTTTGCCCGCTTGATCCGCGGTAAGTCCTGCCAGCGAGCCGTCAAACTGCTCCTGGACTACGGCTTTCGTCCGACCCGCCTGTCGCTCCTCCAAAAGCTCCCCAACGCAAACAATCGGCGTCAATCCGGCCGCCAAAGCCGCCAGCACCTTCTTATTCACGTCCTGACTGGTCTCTTTGAAGACGTGCCGCCGCTCACTGTGCCCCAGGATGACGTATTTGCAGCCTTGGTCGACCAACATCGCGGGGCTGATTTCCCCGGTGTAAGCCCCCTTGGACTCGTGATAGCAGTTCTGGGCTCCCAGACCGATGGACGAATTTCCCAGCGCCTGCTTCACAGCTTCCAGATAAATGCTCGGCGGGCAAACCCCGATTTCGACGTGCCCATGCTCGCCGGCCTTAGCGGCCAAACCAGCGGCTAGCTCGACCGCCTGCGCGCGGTTGAGGTTCATCTTCCAATTGCCGGCCACGAACGGACGTCTCATGTTGATTTCCTGAACTCGAAAAACCTACTTGGTCGGCGCGACTGAAATCTTCTTCCCAAACAGTTCCGCCAATTTCCGAATCTGCCCCATCAGTTCCGCGTACTGCTTCGGCAATAAGGCTTGCGGACCGTCGGACTTGGCCTTTTCGGGGCAGTCATGAACTTCGATGTGGACGCCATCGGCGCCGACGGCGATGCCGGCGAGTGCACATGGCGGAATCAAGTCCGGCCGGCCGGTCGCATGGCTGGGGTCGACGATAATCGGCAAATGGGAGAGCCCTTTGACGACCGCCACCGAGGCAACATCGTAGAGATTGCGAGTGGCACTATCAAAGCCTTTGACGCCGCGCTCACAGAGCACGACCTGGCTATTCCCCTGCGAAAGGATGTATTCCGCACTCATCAGCAGGTCCTGCACTGTCGCGCTCATCCCGCGCTTGAGCAGCACCGGCCGCTTCGTACGTCCAACTTCCGTCAGCAGCACAAAGTTCTGCATGTTCCGGGCACCGACCTGAATCATGTCGGCATACTGGGCGACAACGTCCACGCACCGCGGGTCGGTCACCTCGGTGACGACCGGCATTCCGTATTTGTCACCGATTTCGCGCAGCAGCTTCAGCCCGTCTTCCCCCATTCCCTGATACGCGTAGGGGCTGGTACGAGGCTTGTAGGCACCGCCGCGAAAAATGTTCGCCCCAGCAGCCTTCACGGATGCGGCAATGGACTCCATGCGAGCCCGGTCCTCAACGGCACAAGGTCCGGCAATCATGGCGAGGTTTCCGCCGCCAATTTTCACCCCCGATACATTCACCACGCTTGGCTGGGGATGGGCTTCTTTGCTGGCGAGTTTGTAGGGAGGCAATACGGGAATCACGTCGTGCACCCCTGGAATCGCCCGGAGCGAGTCCGGGCTGATTTTCGTCTCGTCTCCAATCAGGCCGATGATTGTCCGAAACGTCCCGCGGCTCAAATGGGCTTTGAATCCCAGCCCCTCCACGCTCTCCACGACATGGCCAATTTGCTCTTCCGAGGCGTCTGATTTGAGAATGATGATCACGAGCGGCGAGCCCCGTAAAAGGGCAGAAAAACGGGAAATTGCGAATCTCGCATCTTACCACCTCTGCCGGAAACCCGTCGAGGGCGGGGTAATAGACCAAGTTGAGACGCTGGCAAGCGCTCCGGCTCCCTCGTGGCGAGAAAATGTCCCCTGGCGAACATCTTTTAGCCTTGGACCCCGCCTTCTTTGCCATTTTCACGTCAATTCCCGCTCGGCATCGAAAATGCGTAAGACCGGCGGCTTGGACTTACTTTCTCCCTAGACGGCGTGATCATGTTAATTAGAACTCGCATCCAAAGCCGCGGCTTTACGCTCGTGGTGCTGCTGGTAGTCATCGCGATCATCGGAATTCTCGTCGCCTTGCTCCTTCCTGCAGTGCAGTTCGCGCGGGAGTCGGCCCGCCGAACGCAGTGCCTGAACAATATGCGGCAGTTGGGGCTGGCGTTCCATCATTTTCACGATGTCAATCGGCAATTGCCTTTGGCGTACACCAATCCGGCGGCGGGAGGCCAAAACAACTGGGCACCGTTCGTCCTGCCGTATCTGGAACAGCAGAACATGATTCAAGGATACGACCTTTCCATCGATTGGTGGCGCGAGCCGAACCGAACCATCGCTCTGCGCCGCCTGCCAATCCTGCAGTGTGCCTCGACTCCGAATCCCTTCCGCATTCAAGACAAGCCCGAGGCGACGCCCCCCAACAAAACAGGCGCCGTGGGGGACTACTTTACTCCCGCTGGCGTGCATATCGACATCAACCTCTCGTTGCCGGCTGTGTCGCAAGTGAGTGCATCGCAGAACCTGCGGGGGGTCATCTGTTGGTACAGTGCCACCAACCAAAGCAATTCGCTCGCTGAAGTGACCGACGGAACGTCGAACAGCATCATGGTCGGGGAGTGCGCGGGCCGGGAAGATGTTTATCGAAAGCGCGATAGGTACGCCGTGGATTACCTCGGTGCGATCAAGATTCGCGCCCGAGGCGGAGCCTGGGCCACCACCGACAATGCCTACGAGATTGGCCAACGAAAGCCGTGGAATGCGTCGTTCACCACGATTCCCGGCTTTCCGGCGATTAACAATTCCAACGAGTGGGGTCACTGCTTTTACAGCTTTCATCCGCAAGGCGCCAATTTCCTGCTGGCGGATGGCTCGGTCCGGTTCCTGGGAGAAACTACCAACCTCCGCACCCTCGCTGACCTCGTCACCCGCGCCGGCGGGCAACCCGTGGTGGGGGAATTCTAGTTCAAGGTTTGAAGTTCAAAGTTTAAGGTCATGGGCCGTCTAGCGATTTCGAATCCTGGTTGTTCGGGTTCTCGGTACTCCGTACTAAGTACTCCGTACCGTGCACTCTCCTTCCCCCCCTCTCTCCTTCTCTCCATCCTGCTCACCGGTTGCGGCGGCGACACTGGGCCGCGGTGCTACCCAGTGCAAGGCAAAGTGGTCTATCAGAACCAGCCCTTGCCGGAGGCGATGGTGGTGTTCCATCCGCTGACAGCTCCTGTGGAGAATTCCCCGCAGCCAATCGGCCATACCGATGCGGCCGGCCGTTTTGTCTTGACAACACTCAAGTCGGGCGATGGTGCCCCGGTCGGCGAATATTCAATCACCGTCGAACTTCGCGAGCCCCGGCAAATCGGCGAGGAAATAGTCCGCGACGGCCGAAATCTGTTACACCCCAAATACGCCACCCCGAAAGAGACTCCGCTGCGGTACAAAGTGATTCCAGGGCAGAACAACATCCCGGAAATCAAGCTATAATCCTCCGCATGAACGGGGCGATTCTCTGCTCGAAACTGACCAAGCGTTACGACGGCCGACCGCCCGTGGAAGCTGTCCGCGGCGTGGACTTGTCAGTCGAGGTCGGCGAATGTTTTGGCCTCCTCGGCCCCAACGGAGCGGGCAAAACGACCACGATGGAGATACTGGAGGGGCTGCTCGATGCCACCTCGGGGCAGGTTGAGATCCTGGGCCACCAATGGGGCCGTGACGATGCTGCCATCCGCCAATTGATCGGCATTTCGCTGCAAGAGACGCAGCTTTCGGACAAGCTCACCGTGCGGGAGACGGTCGCCCTGTTCCGCAGTTTCTATCCGCAAGGGCTCACGCCGGAGGAAGCAATTGCCCGCGTCTCTTTGGAGGACAAATCGACCTCTTGGATCAAGAATCTTTCCGGCGGACAGAAACAGCGACTGGCCGTGGCCCTCGCCATCGTCGGCGATCCGCAGATCCTCTTTCTCGATGAGCCAACGACGGGGCTCGACCCGCAATCCCGGCGGCAACTGTGGGAAATCATCCACGCCTTTCGCAAATCGGGCCGCACGGTAATGCTCACCACGCATTACATGGACGAAGCCGAACGGCTCTGCGACCGGGTAGCCGTTGTCGATCAAGGGAAGGTCATTGCTCTCGGCTCGCCGAAGGAGCTGATTTCACAGCTCGGTGGCGAACATGTTGTCGATTTTTCCATTGCTGGCGGAGCCGTGATTACGGACGACGAGCTGAAACAAGTCGCCACGGTAAATGCGGTTCGTACCGATGCCGACACTGTCAGCCTCTCCGTTACGGAGCCGCATCTGGCGATTCCCAGCTTGCTTTCGTTATTGAAGGGACGCGGCAGCGAACTTTCCACGCTGACGACCCGTCACGCCACATTGGAGGATGTCTTTGTCTCGCTCACCGGTCGGCATCTTCAGGAAGAAGGAAAGGAGGACAAGAAGAAGTGAACGCCCTCCTGCAAATCACCGCTTCCCGCATCCGCGAGTTCTATCGCGAGCCAGCCGCCATCTTCTGGGTCTACGGCTTTCCGCTGATCATGGCGGCGGCGCTCGGAATTGCTTTTCGCCAGCGGCCCATCGAGCAACCCATTGCTCTGGATCTGGTCGGCAGCGGGGCGGAGGCGCTGGAAAAGAAGCTGGTAAATGACAAGCGGTTCAAGTTGACGGTTTCTCCTCAAGAGGATTGGAAACGAAGGCTGCGGGCGGGTAAGACCGATCTGGTTATCGAATCGGAATCCGCGGACGCCGCGAAATACACCCTTTGGGACGAGCCTCATCGGGCGGAGAGCGTGCTGGCCCGCTACGCGGCAGAAGGGGCGTTGCGAGGAAAGGGAGTTGGAAATGCGAGTACACCAAGCTCGACCGCCTCCCCTGCCATCGAACAAAAGCACCTGGACGAGAAAGGCATCCGCTACATCGACTATCTGATGCCCGGCATGCTGGGGATGAACCTGATGGGGGGCGGCCTCTGGGGCGTGGGTTTTGTCGTCGTCGATCTGCGGACACGCAAGTTGCTCAAGCGATTCCTCGCCACGCCGATGCGCCGCAGCGACTTTCTACTGGGGGTGATGCTCAGCCGACTGATCTTTACCATTCCCGAGGTGCTGATCCTTCTCGGCTTCGGCTGGCTGGCCTTCGGCGTCGGCTGCCAGGGGAACCTGCTCGTCCTCATCGGCATCATCCTCCTCGGCGGCTTCGCGTTCGCCGGCATTGGCCTCCTCGTTGCAAGCCGAGCCAAAACGGTGGAAACCGTATCGGGCCTGATGAACCTCGTGATGCTCCCGATGTGGGTCCTTTCCGGCGTCTTCTTCTCCTACGAACGCTTCCCCGAAGCGATCCATCCCTTCCTCCGCGTACTGCCGCTCACCGCTCTGAACGACGCTCTCCGCGGCGTGATGCTCGACGGGCAATCTCCGCTGCAACTCTGGCCGCAGCTAGTGACGCTGACCGTGTGGGGAGGCGTAACATTCGTGGTAGCGCTGAGGATATTTCGGTGGAGGTGACGCGTAGCGACACGCGGCCCGCATGTCGGCTTCTTCTTCTGAGACGCAAGGCTCCGTCCTACAAGCCCAGCACCGACCGTGTTAAACTGGGGCCTTTCCCAGCCCTGATGTTGCGAACTGGAGACTAACGATGAGCGGACACGGCGCGAGCAGCTCGAGCATTCTTCTGATGGCGATTGCCGCGATTACTACCGCCCTCTTTTGGGGTATGTACGGTCCGCTCTTGATTTGGGGTCACAACGCCATGACTGTCACAGTCGAGGGGAAAGAGGTCAGCTATGGCCGCCTCCGTCCGTTCATTTGCGTCGGCTTCGCCTACCTCATTGTCGCGATTGCCGCGCCAGCCATCTTCATTCAGTTTGGCATCATGGAGGCTGGGGAAGGGCTGTTTTCCGGCTGGTCGTGGAGCGGCATACTGTGGAGCCTCATCGCCGGCAGCGTGGGAGCGCTGGGCGCGTTCTTTCTGCTGGTGGCGCTCAACTATGCGCCGACTAAACCTTACCCACCGCCCTTGCTTGTAATGCCGCTCGTGTTTGGCTGCGCGCCGGTCGTAAACGCCATCTTCACGATGTGGACGAGGAACAAATGGAACGTCAACCCACTCTTTCTCGCGGGCATGATCCTGGTCGCCGTCGGAGCAGTCACGGTGATTATTGGCTCGCAAATCACCTGGGGGACTCCCGCGGAAGGGAAAGAACCTGTTCCGGCTAAAAAACCGGTGGAGGAAAAGCTCGAAGACGAAGTGACCGGGGAAAAGTCGGCTGCCGAAAACAAGTAGCTGTCGTATAATGAATAGAGAAGCCAAACTACCTTAATCGAGCCCAAGTCGATGTTCGTTTCCCCTTGGAAGCCTGAGTATATGATTTCAGCAGAGCGATTTTGGGCCGATTATCAGAAGGCTCATGATCTCTCCGACCGCTTGGACCAAACGGCCGGCATCGACCCGATTACGGGACATATCTGGTTTGGAGAGTCGATTCCAGATGTCGTTGCGCAGCGCGATGCGGAGAGGATCAGCACGCCGCTCCGATTCGAGCGAGTTGGTTCTGCGACTTATTATGAAAAGAGAGGCCCGAGGCAAAGAGTACTATGATGCCGGCACTCATTCACGTCCACGCAAAGCCGTGGGCGTGCCACCCAGTCTACCGCGGCCTAACCGGCATATCTTCCGGCACGGGCCGCCGGCCCCCTGAGTAATCGTCGGCGCTGGTAATTTCCTTGGCGGGGTCGAAGCCTTCGGTGGGGACGATGTATATCTCGCCGTGAAAGTCATTCTGCTCTGCCCGAACGTTGTGATGGCGGCAGAGTTCCAGCACCGCCAAGAAGACGCCGACGATGGCCGATTTGTGCATCCCCGGCTCAAACATCTCGCTGAAAGCCGCCCGCTGCCGCGTGGCGAGCGTGGCGTGAATCCGCTGCATGTAGACCTGAATGGGCGTGTCGTCGTAGACGATCGTTGATGGTTTCACCCGCGCACTTTCGCGGAGAATTCGCCCCATCGCGCTGACCAGATCCCAAAGCTCCAGCTCGTGAATCGGCTGATCGGACGGGTCCACTTCGCGCGGCGGCAAGTCGCTGGCGAGGCGGGCATAGTGCTGCTGCCAGTCGCGGCTGCGTTCCTCGAGCATGCTGGCGGCATCTTTGTATTTCTTATATTCCAGCAGCCGGGCGACGAGTTCGTCGCGCGGGTCTTCCCATTCCGCCGGCTCTTCACCCCCGTGCGGAAGGACCATCCGGGACTTGATTTCCACGAGCGTGCTGGCGATCTCGATAAAGTCCCCGACGTCATTCACGCTCATCTGCTCGAGCACCTCGAGGAAATCCAGGTATTGCTGCGTGATCTTGGCGATCGGAATTTCCGCCACGTCCACCTCGTGCTTCCGCACCAGGTAGAGCAGCAGGTCCAAAGGCCCGCGGAACGAATCGAGATCGACGCGGAAATCCATGAGAGGAGGGAAATGACGAAGTCCGAATGACGAATGGCGAATGAGGGAACTTGGATGGTAGAGGGATGCTGGTGGAGAAACAAGAGAAAGCAAATTGTAAATTCGCTGCTAGCATGCCATTGAACTTGACGTTCCTTAGCGACGGCAGCTACTCTTCGCAACCTTCTCTTCTCACCGTGTTCTCCGTGTTTTCCGTGTCCCATGAAGCTCTTTACTCTGTACTGCGCGGCCATCGTCACCATCGCGTCCTGCTCCGGCTGCGCGGTGATTCCTGGTGCCAGGACAACGGGTTGGGAACGACGTAGTCTTTTTCAGCCGAACAAGTATCCGGCCGGTGAATGGGTGCAGACGGAGGTTTTCGTCGAAGACGCCAACTTCACTGCCGCCGATGGGACGAAGCTCCACGGCTGGTATGCTGGCCATGAAGAACCGAAGGGACACGCGCTGCTCCTGCACGGAAACGGCGGAAATGTGACGCTGCTCGCCCCTACCATTCGCATTCTCAATCGCAAGCACAATCTGGCGGTGCTGGCCCTAGATTACCGCGGCTATGGCAAGAGCGAAGGAAAGCCGAGCGAACAAGGCATCCTTCAGGACGCTCGCGCGGCCCGCAAATGGCTGGCGTCCAAAAACAAGATTGCGGAAACCGACGTTATTCTGCTTGGCCAATCGCTCGGCGGCGGCGTGGCCGTGGACCTCGCCTCCAAAGACGGCTGCCGGGCTCTCGTTCTCGCCGGCACGTTCACTTCCATCCCGGACGTCGCCCAGCACCGCATTCCCTATCTGCCGATGAAGTGGCTGCTGGCGACTAAAATGAACTCGCTGCAGAAAATTAAGAGCTACCGCGGCCCGCTCCTGATGAGCCACGGCGATGCCGACGAAGTCGTCCCCTATGAGCAAGGTCAGAAACTCTTCGCAGCCTGCCCCAGCGAAAACAAACAGTTCATCACCAATGCCGGTGCCAAACACAACGACGCCCAGACGGACGAATACCGCGCCGCCTTTGATGCGTTCTTGGACAAATTGCCGCCGCTTGGCGGATCGGGGCCGAAGCTGGTGAATGTGGATGTGGAAGTCACGGAGCAGTGACAAACTCAAAATCCGAAGCACGAAATCCGAAACGAATACCAAGAGACCGCTTCCCGTTTCGGATTTCGTGCTTGGGATTTCGGATTTAGACCTCCAACCCTCGCGCCGCCTGCAGCGTATTGTGCAGCAACATCGTAATGGTCAGCGGACCAACGCCGCCGGGGACGGGAGTGATGGCCGAAGCAATCTCCAGCACTGCCGCGTAATCGACATCGCCGCACAGCCCTTCCGGCAGCCGATTGATGCCGACGTCGATGACGACGGCTCCTGGTTTTACCATCGCGGCCGTGATGAATTTCGGCTGGCCAATGGCGGCAATCAAGATGTCCGCCTGGCGGGTGATGGCGGGCAAATCGCTGGTGCGGCTATGGGCGATGGTGACCGTGGCGTTGCAGACCTGAGGGCCGAGATGCGAGTCCTTTGCTCCAAGGAGCGAGGCGATGGGCTTTCCCACAATTTCGCTTCGCCCCACCACCACCGCATGTTTGCCGGACACATCAATCTTGTGCCGATGTAGAATCTGCACGCAGCCGTGCGGAGTGCAGGGGAGAAACCGGGGCCTCCCTTGCGTCAGCAGGCCGACGTTTTCCGGATGAAAGCAATCGACATCCTTGGCGGGGTGAACTGCATCCAAGATTTTGGCGGAGCGAATCTGCTTGGGGAGCGGCAGTTGCACCAGGATGCCATGCACGGCCTCGTCCGCATTAAGCTCCGCCACGAGCCCCAGTAATTCCTCCTCGGTTGTCTCGACGGGCAGCTTATGAAAGCGGCTCTCCAGCCCCACCCTCTCGCACGCCAGCCGCTTGTTCTTCACATAAACCGCACTGGCGGGATCTTCCCCCACCAGCACAGCCGCCAGGCACGGGACGACGCCGTTGTTCTGCACGAAGTCGGCGACCTGTTCGGCCAGTTCCGCCTCGATCTCCTTCGCCATCGCTTTGCCGCTGAGAATGGTCGCTGTCATGGCCGTAATTGTATCTGGCGAGCGGGGGGCGTCAGCCCCCTGATATTATCGAACAGAATTTCCGAGCGACTCTACGCTATGAGACCCGCCCGGATCTGAAGTTTGAGAGCGAATACCCTCAAGGCATCGTTCATGCGAAGAGTATTTATTGTTGCTTCGCCGATGGCAGAACGCGGTACGATGATTCCTTGCTCCAGGTCGAGCTCAAAATGCAAATGCCAACCGAGCAACCACGGCTGAAAGTCGCGCGGCGAAAACAACGGCTGAATTTCGCCATGATCATCATTTCCGCTCACTCTCTCCGACTTGGCGAGATTGCAGCCGGGGCAACTCAGCGCGAGATTGCCAAGAGTGGATTTGCCTCCCCGAGAGCGTGGTACAACATGCTCAAGATGAAACGTCATACCGGAGGCAGCTTGCAGGAGGCGACAATACTCACACGCACCACCTGCTCGCGCAACGACCAAACGGCGGAATGATTCCGCGGAGGCCATGGGTTAGCGCCTACTCGCATTTGGCTGAACCCATACAGTGACGGGAATCGCGGACGACGGAGGCTGTGCGGTCGAATCGCTTCGCGAGAATTGCTCGATTCGCTTCGCATTTTCGGCCATCAATTGTTCAGCCTCGGATACTAGCGCCTCCAACTCAACCCTTTCCTTCCGAGAAATGGTCCTTTCACTATTCTTGTCCAGCAATAGATCCATTCTCCGTTGCTTCGTTGCGGAGAACTTGACGATTTTAAGGGGAGTCGCTTTTGCCATGATAATAACTCCGCGAATTGCATCCTCACTCTCCATTAGCTTACCTAGTCGAGAAGCTACTTTCACTACTGGTCATCGCATCAAATCCCACCCAATCGCAAAAATAGCCGCATCCACCAGCAAGTGGCTGAGCCACGGGCCGAGCAGCGACTTGCTCCGCTGATAGACGATGGCCCAGACGACTCCCCCAACCGCCACGCCGGCAGAAAACAGCCAAGTGGCAGGAGATCCCCAGCCAAAGTACTTCGCCAGCACCAGCACATGGTGAACGGCAAAGCCGACGCTGGAGATGGCGACGGCAGCGGTGAGTGGCGTCAGGTTCTTCAGCCGTCCGAAGACGAACCACCGCCAGTAATACTCTTCCAGGAGCGAATGGACGAGGGAGTAGAAGATCGCCAGGACTGCATACGCAGCCAGGGAATCCACGCCAAAGCTTTTGAGCTTCCCGCGAACTTCTTCGGTCACTTCCCCCGCGAAGAATCCCGCTGGCTTGAGCCAGAAGTAATAGAGAATGAGCATCGAACCGCTGACGAGCAGGCCAAAGCCAACGGCCAGGACGAGCCCGCTGGTGTCAATTCCGCGGAGCTTTAAGCCTTCTCGGCGAATGAGCACGAAAGCTAAAGGGAACGCGAACTGTATCACTTTCCCGATTCCATAAGCTCCCTTCTGCATCCACGGTTCGCTGTCGGCAAGCGCGATGAAATAGACCCAGGTTAGAAGCGTGGGAAATATCAGTGCGAACAGAATTGCTCCCCATTCGGAAGCTGCTGACGACGATTGCAAATCATTTGTTTTCGGCATCATGCACCAACTTTCCCGCCAGCCACGTCTTCAGCACCTTGGTTTCCCGGAAGTCATCCACCGGGCACGTCAGCAAATCCCGGTCGAGCACTATCAAGTCCGCTTGCTTGCCGACTTCCAGCGAACCGACGTCTTTGTCGAGGAACAGGATGTAGGCGTTGTTCATGGTATAGAAGCGAATCGCCTGCTCACGGGTGAGGGCTTCTTCGGGATGCATCTTGCCGTCATACCAGCGGGCCTGGCGGGTAATCGTGGTCCACATGGCCAGGAACGGATTGTACGGATTGACGCTGCGGAGCGAGCCAATTTTCTGCATGTGGTCGCTGCCGCCGCCAGCAATGACCTTCTTCTCGAAGAGCGTGTGGAGCGGCTGGAAATAGCGGGTCCGGTCTTCGCCAAACTGGGCATGCAGCGTGCGGCTGTCGAGGTAGAGCCAGGCGGGCTGGATGTCGGCGTTGACGCCGAGTTTCGCCATCCGGTCGATGGCCTCCGCAGTCATGAAGTTGCAATGCGTGATGCAGGGGCGAGTATCGCGCACGGGAGTCGATTTGTTGACTTCTTCGTACGCATCCACCAAGTTCGTCACCGCCCCGTCCCCCACGCTGTGCGCGGTGAACTGCAAGCCGCTCTCCACCGTGGTTCTCACAATTGGCAGAAGTTTCTCGGGCTCGATGAACAACACGCCGCGATAGCGCGGATCGGTAATCGAGTAAATCTTGCTCACCCCCCACGGCTCGCGCATGTACGCACTACCCGTAAGCATTCCACCATCGAGATAACACTTGACTCCAATAATCCGCAGCCGCGCGTTAGCCTCCCGCAGCGGGTGGGCGGCCACTTTCTTGATTGCCTCCTGAACCGATTCCAGTTTCGCCTGAGCATCAATGCCGTGGCTGATCATCATTCGGACAGTGAGGTTATCCTTCGCGCGAAGGGCCTGATACTCGGCAATCGCCCCCGAGCTGCAATCCCGGTCGCAAACGCTGGTGAGGCCGACCGCGTTGTAGTCATGAAATAGCTCCGCCAGCCGGGCTAGTTTTTCTTCACTTGTCGCCCGTTTGCCGGACGCGGCAGATTTGTTGACGTCCGTCTTCGCAAACCGCGTGCAGCTTCGCAGCATTCCAGTTGGGTCACCGGTCGCTGGGTCCTTTTCGATGAGGCCATTGCCGATGACCTTGAAATCCTTGTCGATTCCGCTGACCTGGAGCCCCAGCGAATTGAGCATCCCATCTGGGCCGGTTGAAAACATCAGCGGATGCTTGGGGGCAGCCTTATCCAATTCCTCCTTCGTCGGATACCGCTGCTCCCGCAAGCGGGTGATGAAGACCTGCCGAATGAGAATCCAGTTCCCTTCCGGAACCACTTTCGTGCGCCCTTCTATGTAATTCAGCACGTCGGCAATCGTTTCCATCTCGGGAATCGGATGATCAAACTCGTGCATCGCGGCCCCCGTGGGATGGACATGCGAATCCATCAGTCCCGGAAGGACCATTTTTCCTGCGAGGTCGACCACCTGCGTCTTTTCCCCTTTCGTCTTCAGAACTTCATCGCTCTTCCCGATCGCGACAATCCGCTCCCCGCGAATGGCAATCGCGTCGGCAATCGAAAACTTCTCATCCACGGTCACAATCTTGCCATGATGAAGAATGAGATCCGGCGGCTGGGCGGAAGTTGAGCGAACAAGAACAGCGATAAACAGAAGCAACGCTGCACATGAGTATCTTGGCATGGTTCCCCCTATCCAATTCGAATCGATGGTGATCGCGGTAATTCTACGAAGTGGAGAGCATCGAAGATATTCCCGCACGGTGGCACAGGGGCACAAAGGGGACTATTCAAATCGGGGCAAAGGACCTTCCAGCGGTCGGGATTCCTGGGCCAGAGTCGCGATCATCTGCTGGAGAGACTGTTCAATTTCGACCATTAGGGGATCAATGGAGACTCCGCGAACACGTTCGGGAGAGACTTCAATGGCTGGGCCGATTTGCAGGACAACTTTGAGGTGGCCGTGGCGACGGGCCTTGTCGAAGAGGTCTTCCTCGAATTTCTCGATGATCTCCAGCACCCGGTCGACGCTTGGGTTTTGGGCGAGGTAGTCGGGAGGATAGCAGGAGAGTTGCTGGGCGAGGTAGATGTCGGCGAGGTGCTTCCAGCGGCGGGTTCGCTCGGCTGGGTCCATCTGCCCCGTGATCATCTCGGGGAGGATCTTCACCCGCAGGTTGCGGACCCGCGGCACTACGGGGCCGGATTGCACGCTCCCCAGCCATTCCTTTTCAATGGGGCCGAGCAGGTGGTCCATCAGCCGTCGCAGCCGCTCGCCGAGGCGGCCTGGCTGGGTCTGGCCAAAGTATTCGATTTCTTTGAGGCCGAGGATTGCACTCCCCACCTTGCCGATGCGGAGGAGAAGGGGGAGCCCTCGCTGCGGCGACCAGGTGAGACGGTGCTCAATGTCGGTGAGGACGTCATCGGCCACCTTGTGGATGTCGCCGCTGAAGTGGTACTTGATGCCGACCGGATGGACGACGACCTTGCCCGGCGGGGTTTGGCGGGATCGCTTTTTGGCCGCACTGCGGGCGATAAAGGCCACGCCATCTAGCAGGGCTTGCAATCGATCGTTGATGCGGCTGGTGGCCCCTTCGGGAAAGATGATGAGCGGGCGTTTGGCTGCGGCGAGGAGGTCGATGGCGGTGGTGATCGCCTGCCGGTCCACTCCCTCGCGATTCACGCTGAAGCCCCCCATCACCCAGATGGCCCAAGAGGTGAGCCAGTCCTGATGGAAGAGGTGCCAACTGGCCATTGCGTGAACATGGCAAGGGGCTTCCTGAGCGACGATTCCCATCGCGACGGGGTCGGCCGTGCGGGGATGGTTGGGGGTGAGCAGGACGCCGTGCCCAGCCGCGATCGACTCCCGCAGCAATTCGATGCCGCGGACTTCGGAGGCGACGACTCCTTCGGCCTTCCGCAATTGCCGGGCGGGAATGCGGGCGAGCTTGAACAGCCAAGACCAGAAAGTCCCGCGGTAAGGCGGAATAAACTGGTAAGGCTTCTCAATGATGATGTTTTGCATGAGGGGCGTGTCGGCAACGACCGGCTAGCTGCATTCTGGCGCTTGCACCGAATGTAGCGGGACTGAGGAGAGAGACAAGGTGAGTCGGCGGGAGAAGGGGGGGAAGCCGAAGTAGGCAGTAGGCAGAACCTGTGCTTTTTCTAACTGCCAACTGCCAACTGCCAACTGCCTACTTCCCCCTGCTCCCCATGCCCATCCGTCCTCTCAAGCCCAAACTCATCGTCCCCGCGGCTGCCCAGGCGAGCGGCAGCACTCAGGGGGCACGGTGGGCGGCGGCTTGCATTGATTACATGCGGACGGAGTGCCACCTCGCGGCTAACAGCACGGCGGCTTATCAGCGGGACCTGAAACGGTTTTGCCAGTGGGCGGGGACGCGTTTCATTCCCAAGCTGACGGTGCGGGACCTGTCTGATTACATGGGCTGGCTGCAGACGCAGAAGCTGGCTCCGCCGAGCATCGCCCGGCACATCGTCTCGCTCAAGCTCTTCTACCGCTATTTGCAACTCGAAGGAATTCTGCAGGACAACCCAGCCGAGCTGCTCGGTACGCAAAAGACCTGGGAGCGGATGCCTGAGGTGCTCTCGGCCACAATGGTGCAGCGGCTCCTGGCCGCGCCGCAGCCGCGGGATGCCTTTTTCCGCCGTGACCGGGCGATGCTGGAACTGCTCTATGCCACCGGCTGCCGGGCTTCCGAGATTTCCGGAATGCATGTGCGGGACCTGCACCTGACGGAGAAATATTGTCTGGCCCGCGGCAAAGGGAGCAAGGAACGGCTGACTCCGCTGGGGGAAGCGGCCGTGGACGCTATCGAAGACTACCTGAAGCACGAACGTGGCGAATTGGCAGCCCTCGCCGCGTCGCCTCCGCCGTGGTTGCTCCTCTCCCGCGGCGGCCGGCAACTCCGACGGGAGGCAATCTGGGAACTCGTCAAACTCTATGCCCGCCGAGCCGGTGTTCCCGCGGCCATCAGTCCTCACACACTGCGGCACAGCTTTGCCACGCACCTTTTGACCGGCGGAGCCGATCTGCGGCAAGTGCAGGAGTTGCTTGGACACGCCAGCATTGCGACCACGCAGATCTATACCCACGTGGACCAGTCGCGGCTGAAGAAGGTCCACAACCAGTTTCATCCACGGGCGTAGAGGGCGAGAAGCAAATCTCGCAAATGCAAGGGACATTTTCGTCCCCATTGTTGACGGCGGCCCGTCGCACTCATTCAATACAGATATTGCCCATTCAGGGCGAAGCTCTTCTGCGGAGGCTCCCATGCTTGACTGTCCCTATTGCGACCAGCCGGTGATTGAAGGTACCGATGAGTGCGATTCGTGCGGTCATCCGCTCAACGACCAGCATCTGCCCGCGCCGCAGAGTGAAGTCGAACTCGGTCTGCTTACGGATCGCCTGGCGACGGGGCAAAATCGCTGGCCGCTCGTTATCTCTCCGACGATGCCAGTGCGCGAGTGCCTCCGTCTGCTGGTCGATAACCGCATCGGCTGCCTGCTGATTGTGGAGAAGGGGGAACTGATCGGCATCTTCACCGAGCGAGACGTGCTGCAAAAGCTGAACGACAGGGCGGCGGAACTTGGCGATCGGCCGGTAAGTGAGTTCATGACGAAGAGCCCCCAGTCTCTCCCCGCCACCGCCAAAATCGCCTTTGCCGTTCAGCGGATGGACCAAGGGGGCTTTCGTCACGTCCCCATTACCGGCCCCGATGGCAGACCCGTCGGTGTTTTTTCCGTGCGGGATATTTTGGGGTATCTGACGCGGAAGATGGCCGAGGCGTAGAGAGAGTGGATAGTGAGTAGTGAGTGGTGGTTAGTTACGAAGGTCTATGGCTGGCCGCCCACTGGGATGAGCCGCACTGATTTGATCGTGAGGCTGTCGGTGGGGACGGCGGCTGTCGGACGGATGGTGAAGAGGTGAGTGCCGCTCGCCTTGACGACGATCGTGGTGGAGACGGTCTGGAACTTGTCCGCTGCCCCAGTCGGGGCTAGATGAAACTTGTGAACATGTTCTTCTCCCAGCAATAACTCCAGGCCAATGTCTTCGCCATCGTGCCCTGCGGCATACGTCAATTCCAGTTTGAAAAAGCCGGGTCGCTGGAGCTTGAATTTCCAAGTGGCGGAGTCGTCGGATGAGTTCCAACCCCGAAGGACGTGTTCGGAGATCTCAATCTTCAGGACGGTCTCTCCCGTGAGCACGGCTGCGGAAGGAGGGAGGCTGAGCTCACCGCTGCCTTCTTGCAGAACGACGGTCGCCTTGGCCGCGGGATCGGGAGGAGTTTCCGGTTTCGCCTCCGGCTGACCTTCGCCTCCGGTTCCTTCACTGCCGTCCGGATTCTTCGGTGCTTCCGTCGTCTCAACTGGCGGTGCCAGACACTTCCCGACGCCCCAAATTCCCCCGGCGATGAGCAGGATGGCGACCACCATGACAGCGGCGACTCGCAGCCGAGAACCCTTTGGCGGTGCTTCCTCTTCCGCGCTCGGCGGCTTGTTCGGGTCCACCGCCAATTCCGATTTGCGGACATGTTTTGGCGGTGCGAGCGGCACGGCCATTGGCACGACCGGCGGCGCAGCCAGCGGCGGTTCAAGCGTCGGCACACCGGCCGCCTGGTAGGGTGAGTAGGCCGGCGGCAACGACTTCAGGGGAACCGCCGTTGGAAAGAATTGGACGGGCGCACTCGCGGCATTGCGGGAATTCATCCGTTCCTGGAGGAACCGGTCGTACTGCGTCTTCGCCACCGGCGACAGCAGGCACAGCTTGGCCGCAGTAATCTCATTGAGCAGCGTATAGGTGAACGCTCCTCGTGGACCTGTTTGATTCGAGCGGATCAACTTCATCCGCACATCCGCCGCCGCCGCAATCTTCCCCACATCTGGCTCAAACGGCGGCACCCCCAGCAGCCGATAGTGGTCGGCCGGCAATTCGTGAGGCTCAATGCCGAGCCACTCGCGGTAGGGATCGAAAACTTCCGTGGCGTAGGACATGGGAGAACGACACTGGCGGGAGGGAACAGGCGGGAACACCCGGTGCATCCGCCGGATACTTGAATTCTACCTTACTACTGTGGCGGGCGAAGGGGCGGGCGTTACAGCTTACCAAACGCCTCCAGCGCCTTCTCCAAATGCTCCCGCTCCAGTGCTGCGGAGACTTGCACCCGCAGCCGGGCTTGCCCCTTGGGGACAACGGGGAAGCCGAAGCCGATGACCATGACGCCGAGCTCCAGCAGGCGTTTGCTTTTGGCGATGGCCTCCGCTTCGTCGCCGATCATGACGGGAATGATGGCGGTGGGTGAGGTGTGAATGTCGCAGCCGAGCTTGGAGAGCCCCGCCCGCATGAAGGCGATATTGTCTCGCAGCTTTTGCACCCGCTGTGGCTCGCGGTCGATGATTTCGATGGCCTTGCGGGCGCTGCAAGCGACGGTGGCGGGGACGGCATTGGAAAAGAGACTCGGGCGGGCTCGCTGCTGCAGGACGCTGGTCACATGCGGGGCTGCCGCGATGTAGCCGCCGGCTGCGCCGCCGAGGGCTTTGCCGAGAGTGCCGGTGATGATGTCCACTTGTCCGAAACAACCGGCGTGTTCCGGCGTGCCGCGGCCCGTTTTGCCGAGCGCTCCGATGCCGTGGGAATCATCGACGACGAGCAGAGCTTCATACTTGCGGCAAAGGGCGACGAGTTCCGGAAGATGGGCCACATCCCCTTCCATGCTGAAGACGCCGTCGGTCACCACCCAGCGGCAGGCCTTTCCAGCATGCTGCTTCAGCTTCGCTTCCAGGTCTGTCAGATCACTGTGCTTGTAGACGGCCCGCTCAATCGCTCGCGGCACCAGCCGAATACCGTCGATGATGCTGGCGTGGTTCAGTTCGTCGGAAAGGATGACATCGTCCGGGCCAACCAGAGTTTGAAAGACCGCTTCGTTCGCGTTCCAACAGCTCACGTAACTGAGCGAAGCCTCGGTGCCGACGAACTTTGCAATGGTCGCTTCCAGCTCCCGATGGCAAACGAGCGTACCGCAGATGAACCGGACGCTGGCTGTCCCCGCGCCGTATTTCTTCAGTCCTTGATGCCCCGCTTCGATGACTTCGGGATGGCTCGCCAGTCCCAAGTAATTGTTGGAACAAAGAACAATGACCTCGCCGACTCCCTCAATTCGCGCCGTCGGTCCCAGCGCCCCTTCGAGATGATAAAACCGTTTGAGCTGACGGGAATCCTCTAGGGACTTCAGCAGATCGCGGGCACGGGTGTCGAATGAGGTGTTGGGCATCGGGATCAAGCGGAAAAATGACGAAGAACAGTAACGGGCAGAAGCAGGATTCTTCCTATCGTACTCTTACTCCTGCTCATGCTCCTACTCGTCCGCACAATCGCTTACTGGGGCACTTCCAGCACCACCTTGATCGCCTCCCCCGCCTGCATCAGCTTGAAGCCCTTCTCGAAATCGGCGAGCGGCAGGTGATGGGTGACGATCGGCTCCAGGTTCAGCCGGCCGGAGAGGAGGAAGCTTTCCACCTGATACCAGGTTTCGAACATCCGCCGCCCGTTGATGCCGAGGACCGTGGCTCCCTTGAAAATGATATCGTTCGGCAGGTCGAGCGGCACCGGCTCCGCGGGAATGCCGAGCAGAGCCGCGGTCCCGCCGTTGCGGAGGGCGGCAAAGCCCTGGCGAATTGCCTTGGGATGGCCGCTCATTTCCAGCAGCACCTGCGGTCCTTGATTGTGCGTTAGTTCGCGAGCTTTCGCGGGCCAGTTCTCGTCATTGGCGTGGAAGGCATGATCAGCACCGAGCTTTTTGGCTAGTGCCAGCCGCTTCTCGTCCCGGTCCGTCACCATGATGGTTCCCGCCCCCGCTGCATGGGCAATCGTCACCGCCATGAGGCCGATGATACCGACGCCGGTGATGAGCACGCTCCGCCCGCTAACGCCGGCCGCCATTACGGTGTGCATGGCGTTGCCGAGCGGATCGAAGATCGCGGCGATGTGGTCGGGGATATCGGGATGGACCGGCCAGAGGTTCTCCTCGGGTACCGCCACGTACGAAGCGAAGCAGCCGTTGCAGTCGATGCCAAGAATGTCCACCTTCTCGCAAATGTGCCCGTTCCCCGTCCGGCACGGCTGACAGACGCCGCAGCCGATGTGTCCTTCGGCGCTCACTCGCTGGCCAATTTCTGCCCGTGTGACGGCGGAACCCTTCGCCACGATTTTCCCCACGAACTCATGCCCCGTCGTGATGCCGAGTTGCACGCGGCTCTTGCTCCAGGCGTCCCATTCATAGATGTGCCGGTCAGTGCCGCAGATGCCGGCGTGGGTCACCGCCACCAGCACCTCGCGCGGGCCAATCTTCGGCACTGGCGTTTCCGGCTGCCACCAGAGGCCGGGCTCGCTTTTGAGCTTGCGAATGGCGGGCATCGTGGCGGGAATGTGGTCGTTCATGGGGTTCTCGCGAATGTGGGGTGGGCTTCCAGCCTGCCCAGAGCAACGTTTTGGGCAGGCTAGAAGCCTCCCCCACTACTTCCTGGAAACTGGAATCTCTTTCTGCTATAGTAGAATCTCGGCATCCTGTTTACAAGACGTGAATTCCAGTATTTTGGAATTGAATTTGGGCGAAAGTTGGAAGTGAGATGGCTGCAAAGCTAAAGAAGCCGAAATCTGGGCAAGCTGGCAGCTTGCCCCACGAGGCGGAACCCCTCCAGCAGCTTGTCTGCGACCGAGTCAAAGCGATGCGGAAGGACAAGGGCTGGACGCTGGAGCAGCTTGCAAGTCTTTCCGGCGTCAGTCGCAGCATGCTCAGCCAGATTGAGCGGGGAGGGGCTAGCCCCACGCTCGGAGTCGCCTTTCGCATCGCCCAGGCCTTTGGCATGTCCCTCGGCGATCTGGTCGAAGCCCCCGCGGCAGCTCTCAAAATCGACGTCATCCGCGCGAGCGACCGCGGCTTCATGTTCCGCGACGATTCCCAGTGCCGCATCCGCACGCTTTCGCCGTTGCACCTCGAAAAAGACGTCGAGTTCTACGAACTGACGCTCAAAGCCGGCGGCGCACTCGTCAGCTCCCCGCATTACGAAGGGACACGCGAGTTCCTGACCATCGAAGAAGGAACCGTCCGCCTCACCTCCGGCGACGAAACCCGCGACCTGGCCAAAGGAGACTCCGCCCACTATCCCGCCGACGTCTCCCACCGCATCGAAAACATCGGCCGCGGGCAGGCGGTGGCGTTCCTGGTGGACATCTACGGGCGAGGGGCCGGCAAACGCTAAAGTCTCCGCTCACTTCGCGAACGGACCATAAAAGAAGTGTTGATTTACCTCGCCTCCCGAATTCCGTAACGGTCGATTTCCTAAAGGGTTAGAGCCCGGAACCCCCCTGGGTTTACCAACACCCCCCTCTTGGCTTGCGTCTCACTGCACCAAAAGGTTTCCCGTTCTTTTAGGGGAATCCATGCCCGGGAAATCGAACCGTCGCATCCACTTTGCTTATTGCGAAACAACCAAGTTGGAAAAGAGCCACTCCACCGACGGAAACCCGCATCTGGGCCGCACTTTTCGCAGCCGCACGCAGTTCCGTCGATGTAGTGTAATTAAGTATATACACTTCACTTGGCACTGTCTATAGGTAATCACCAATATTTTATCACTTTTTTGGCGAGGCAGCGCCAAGCACCCGCCAGAGGATGCTCGTTCCGCGCACTGCGCACTGCGCACTGCCAACTGCTATGCCGTGGCTCTCCCCACCGGCTCACGTCCCAGTTGCCAGAACGCGACCGCAAACAGAGTTCCCAGGACCAAATCGACGAGTGCAAAACCCAGCACCGCGCCGGCGAGTCGCTGTTGAGCGAATAGGACGATAGCGGCGATGCCAAAGGTGGCCTTCTCCAAGATGGCCGGCAAGATCAGCAGCCGATAGCGCGGCGGATCCTGGCCGATGACGAGGAACGCCACCTGCCACGCGACTCCCACGCCGATGAACCCGTAGAAATACTCCGGGTGCGTAATGGCCGGGGGATAATCCTGCCCCACGCGCTCCTCCAGCAAATATTGCGGCAGGAGCGCGAGGAGTCCGTAGATTCCGGCAAGTCGAAACAACCAGCGGGCGAACATGGGGTTTCTGATCGGGAACATGGTTACAGACCGGAATTACCTGCAGCGCTAAGCTACTTTGTGAATCCGTGGTTCTTCATCCACGCGATGCACTCCATTGGCCAATTCTCCGTTCCGGCCATGCCTTTCGCTAGACCAACACCGTGACGGCCTTTTTCGTAAACGTGAAGCTCGGCAGGGACTTTGTTCTTGATGCAGGCCAGATAGAAGACGACGCTGTTTTCCGGCGGGACGCCAGTGTCCTCATAGGTGTGCCAGAGGAAACAGGGGGGCGTTTCGGCAGTCACCTGCTTTTCGCTGGACATGCTTTTGATGAGGTCTTCGGAGGCGTCTTTGCCCAACAAGTTGTTCTGCGAGCCGACGTGCGTGAACTTTTCATTGAAAGCGATCACGGGATAGCAGAGAACGCCAAAGTCAGGCCGGCAGGAAACCTTTTGGATCGGATCGTCGGAGTCGGCTTTCCCCTTATCGAAATGGGTGACCGCGCTGGAGGTGAGATGCCCGCCGGCGGAGAAGCCAAGGATGCCGATTTTGGCCGGATCGACATTGAATTCCTTGGCTCGCGAGCGGACGGTTCGGATGGCCCGCTGGGCGTCTTCAAGAGGAGCGGGATGGCCGTAACCTTTCCCCCGGTGGCGGTAATCGCAAATGAAAGCCGCAATGCCGTTCTCATTGAGCCAGCGGGCAATCTGATGCCCCTCATGATCCATCGCCAGCCCGCCGTAGCCGCCGCCGGGGCAGACAACAATGGCTCCGCCGTTCGCCTTTTCCTTCTCCGGCAGGTAGATGATCAGGGTTGGCTTATCCTTGGCTTCCGTTCCTTTGGCACCGGGAGCGCCGGCGGGCCAGAGGAGCTCCGTTTTGGGCTCCGCGGCGAAGGAGGAAGCAGCGAGGAGCGTCATGAGCAGGGGAACGGAGAGGTGGCGAATCATGGGAAGACTTCTGGGGGGTAAGAGGCGTATTACGAGTGCATTTCGCTGGCGCTCATGCACCCTACAGGAGAGGAGAATGGACGTTATGCTAACGGGATATTGTGCCCGTCTCAATCAGTCACCGGCGAGCGGCCGTTAGTATCAGGGGGCTGACGCCCCCCGCTCGCCCAGAGGATTCCCCATGTCCACCGACCTCTCTCTCCGTCACGACCTCGTCGGCGATTTGTTCCAACTTCCCAAGACCAAGGCCGATTGGGAAAAGTACCGCCTGACCGACGAGCAGGTTGCGTTCTATCACGAACAAGGCTACCTGAAAGGAATTCGCATCCTTACCGACGAGCAGATCGAAAAACTCCGGACAGAACTGGCGGAGTTCTTCAATCCGGATCACGAAGGGCACGAGTTGTGGTACGAGTACCACAGCAACGAATCGAGCCGGCCGGATACCGTCCTGTTCCATGCTCTCGGGGCGTGGCGGCTTCGACCGGGATTCCATGACATCCTCTGGCACCCGGCCTTCACCGTCGCCGCGAGCCAGCTACTGGGTGGAGCGGTCCGCTTCTGGCACGACCAGCTTTTTTGCAAACCGGCGAAGCATGGGGGCGTGGTGGCCTGGCATCAGGATTATTCGTATTGGACTCGCACCAAGCCGATGGCCCATCTCACTTGCTGGATTGGCCTGGACGACAGCACCAAAGAGAACGGCTGCGTGCACTACGTTCCCGGCAGTCACAATTGGACGCTCCTCCCCATCACCGGCCTGGCGGGAAATATGGACGCCATTCAGGAAGTCCTCTCGCCGGCGCAATGGGAGCAGTTCCAGCGCCCCGTCGCCATTGAGTTGAAAAAGGGAGAATGTTCGTTCCATCACCCGCTGATGGTCCACGGCAGCTTTGAGAACCGGACTGAGCGCCCCCGCCGGGCAACCGTCATCAACGCGTTTCGCGATGGAGTTATGAGCGACAAGAACGAAGAACTGCTGCAAGGGGTTCCCCCCATCCCCGTCGGCCACAAGATGGATGGGCGTTTCTTCCCATTGCTGTTGGAAGAACAGCCGACTTCAAGATCTCTTTCCTAAACCCGCGGACGGTGTCTGGCGATTATCAACGATAGACATCGAAGGTCTGGCAGCACGAGTGGCAAGGGCATGACCCTGTCGCGCGGAGCGGTAATAGCTGTAACGGTTTCCGTAAGGCTGCTGCTTAGGATCATGTACGAACCGCCCTTCCAATCCCCACTTACTCTCGATGAGCATGCCGCCAAACAGCCCGGCCCTTACCAGGCCCGTGTGCAAGATTTCCCCTCGGTCATCGCGGTAGACAATCAAGTCACCCGGACGCGGGTCCTCGCATTTCCGATACCCGTTGTCTTCCAGAATCCGCGCCACACCGTCGCGCCACAACAAATGCTTTCCGCCAGTAAACACCCAACCATGACAATTTGCCCGGGTGTTCTCCGAGTCCCCTTGGACGGACGCGGTAGATAGTTCGTCGTTTCCACCTCTGACCCAGCGATAGAGTTCCACTTCACGGCGCCGATCGGTCACGGCCACCAAGTCGGGAATCTCTTGGAGTTCACCGGCGCGTATGCCCGTCGCCTTGCCCATCTGGATGCTCAGATTCCCAGAACTGTAGCGGTGGGAGGACCAAGCCGTGGCGACAAGCGTCAGGGCGACGGCCACCGCAGCTCCCGCCCGAAAAGCAAACTTTCTGCGTTCCGAATCCAGCAGCAATAAACTCACATGAGCGGCCAGCAGAAGAGCGCCGCATACCAGCACGAATGTGGGGAGCACGGGGGCGGTTTCGCCCAAGACGACGCCGCCGTTGAAAAAGGCGTCCAAGAATAAAACAGAAGTCAGCACGAATGCGGCACAGGCGGCAATCATCTCCACATGCCTGGGCAACCTCAGCCGTGGGAAGGCCAATTGGACAAGGCCCTTGGCTACCAGCAGTATGCCTAGAGATGAGCTAGCTAACAGATAAATCTGAAATGACTCTTCTGGTCCCAATGCAGTTTCCACGCGAAGTACCGCTCCAAATTCGGCCGCGCCCCCCCCCATTCGCGACGACCTATGATCTCAGTTCAAGTGCCCTGAATTCCAGAAGCACAAGGCATGAAACCGCCTCGGGTGGCAAAGGTTTCGTTGCTCAAGTTGGTAAGATTGCACATATTTTCAATAATCACCTGAGATTTTCCTGACACCTCAAATATGCGAGGAATCTCAGTGAATTCTGTTCATACTTGACGCTCCAACTAACGCGCGGCACGATGGCTGAACGGAAATTCTCTGGCAACGGGGGCTGAGAAGTCACGGGATGGTCTATGGCGGATGCGGCAAAAGTATTTCTCGCGGCTGATCTAGGGGCGTCCAGTGGACGGGTGGTAGCTGGCGTATTTGATGGTGCCAAGCTGGCGCTTGAAGAAGTCTATCGCTTCGACAATGGCGGAGTGCCGCTCGCCGGGCGGATGCAGTGGGATCTGCTCAGCCAGTGGAGCCACATTCAGCGCGGCCTGCGAGCCGGCGGCAAAGTCTATGGCGGCCAGATTGCCAGCATCGGTGTGGATACCTGGGGGGTGGATTTCGGCCTGCTGGGGCGCGGAGATGAACTGCTGGGGAATCCCTATCACTATCGGGACGCTCGCACGGCCGGCATTTTTGAGAAGGCCTTTGCCATCGTCCCGCGGGAGGAAGTTTTCGCCCAGACCGGTTTGCAATTCATGGAGTTCAATACGCTCTATCAATTGCTAGCAATGAAGCTGGGAAACTCTCCGCTGCTCGATGTGGCGCAGTCGTTCCTGATGATGCCCGATCTGTTCCACTGGCTGCTGACAGGCGTGAAGGGGAATGAGTTCACCGATTCTTCCACCACGCAGTTCTACAATCCCAAAACGAAAGGTTGGGCCAGCGATTTGCTCAAAAAGTTCGGCATCCCCACGCACATCTTTGGTCCGCTCCTCCAGCCGGGGACGAAGCTCGGACCGCTGCGCAAAGCACTTGCCGAGGATGCCGGCCTGGCCGGCGTGCAAGTCGTGCTGCCGGGGACGCATGACACCGCGAGCGCCGTGATGGCGGTCCCTGCCGCCAGCAAACCGGGCGAGAAGCCGAACTGGTGCTATATCTCCAGCGGCACCTGGTCGCTGATGGGTGTGGAGACGCCGGAGCCGATCATCAATGACCGCTGCTACCAGCTCAACTTCACCAATGAAGGGGGAGTTGGCGGAACGACCCGCGTCCTGAAGAATATCGCCGGCCTCTGGCTGGTGCAGGAGTGCCGCCGCATTTGGAAGCAAGATGGCCACGAATACGGCTGGGAGGAACTGACCCGGCGGGCCGGCGAAGCTATGCCGCTGGCTTCCCTCATCAATCCGGACGATCCGAGCTTTACGGCACCCAAGGACATGCCCGCCGCAATTCGCGACTACTGCTCCCGCACCGGTCAGCCGGTGCCGGAGACGGAGGGGGCGGTCATCCGCTGCGCCTTGGAGAGTCTGGCGCTCCGTTATCGTATGGTGCTCGGCTTCCTCGAAGAACTTGTGGGGGGGAAGCTGGATACGATTCATATCGTCGGTGGCGGGACACAAAACCGGCTGCTTAATCAGATGGCCGCGGACGCCTGCAACCGCCATGTCGTTGCCGGTCCCGTCGAAGCCACCGCCATCGGTAATGTCATGATGCAAGCCGTCGCCAGCGGCGCGGTCGGCTCGATCGCCCAGGCGAGGGAAGTTATCAAGTCGAGCTTCCAAGTGCAGGAATATACTCCCAAGCATCCGGCGTATTGGAACGAGGCGTATGCCAGGTTCAAGAAATTGCTGGGGTAGGCCGGCTTAACGCCAATTCTCGAAGAGCTGGTCGCGAACCGGCCCCAGTAACCAGGCTTTTGCGCCCGCATCGCACAGCAAAAGCCCCAGGCCGATGGACCAACGCCACGCTCTCCGCCTCGGAGTGGAGTTGGCAGTCCACGTCCAGAATTGCATCGCGAGTGAGCAGGTCTCAAACGTAAGCACCAAGAAACCCGCTCCCCGCAGCAGCGACCAGATGTGCCAGCCGAGCGTCAACGACCAGACCGGATTGGCGCTCTTTTCCAGCAGACGTCCGTTGTAATAGTTCATCAGATCGACTTCGTAGAAGCCGTGCTGAAACGTCAGCAGTCCCAGTGAAGAAAAATCCCACAGGGTCGCAGCGGCGAGCAGTTTCAGATGCGCGGGGATCCAGGCCATCCATTCGTACTCCGGATCCTCACCCGTCAGAATCCAGCGCTCCTGCTTGGCCCAATATTCGGCCGCGCTGGGAAGGATCGGCTCCGTCCAATCGGGAAAGAACCGAGAGCCGGCGATGACCAAAAGTGAATGCGATGCAAACGCCAGTGCCATGGTCCCAACACCCGCGCCCCAACGATCCTCGCGAAGCAGCGGCAGACACAACCACGTTAGCAGCACGGCCGAAAGCCACTGATGACCGGGAATCTGAAGGAGTGCAGATAGTAGGAATGGAACCGTGCCGACAAGAACGGCCGCCGGCACCCACCGGAAACCATCCACAAGTGGCTTCGCGGTATTGGCCAGACTGAAGATCGGCTCGGCAAATAGCCGAGCCCCGCGGCGCACCGAAGAATCACAGGAATTCGAAGCTTCGCTGTTCATGCGAACTATACGTCAGCGAAGCGGCGAGTCCTGCTACTTCGGTATGAGGACGATACCGGTCGTGTAATAGAGGATGACATTCCCCACTCCGAAAATCAGAATGAAGATTAGCCAGCCGCCAACCCCGCCGCCCCAACCCCCTTCGTCGTCACTCATTAGAATCTCCCTGCGAGAAATCGCCCTAGGAAAGAATGAATTTGAGGAGAGCAGAATCCCGCCCCGTGAGGGCAAATAATAGTGAACACCGAATCGACTTGCAAGCATTTTCTTGGGGTTTTTCCCTGGATGTTCGCTGGGGATTCACTTCTCTATGATGGGAAATTTTCCGGAGGGAATTTCCATGCTCCAGATCGGTCTCGTCGGCGTCGGCTTCATGGGCTGGATTCACTAGCCACGGGCGGCTTTCCTTCATTTTTCCTTGTCTTTCCGTATTTCGCTACCTATTCTTTGCGTCAGGAATCATTACCTGCGCAAAGAATGGCGCAAAGAATGGATACGGCTCATGCGAGCCGGACGAAAGCAAGGGAGAATTTCGATGGCAGGACGGAAGCCCCGTTTGAACTTTCCGAAGAGTCTGAAGCAGTACGCTGTGACGATTGCTGGAAAATTCCACCGACTCGGCAAGGACCGAGATAAAGCCGAGCAACGCTTTCAATTCCTTCTCCGCAAGTTCGATCTTGCAGAACCTGTAGAGGCCAATCCCACGTTTGCCCAGCTTGCCGACCATTGGCTCAGCCATGTGAAGGCAGAACATACTCCGCATCGTTATCGAATTTGCAAAGCACGCACTGAGGAGTTTGTCCTGGCCGTAGGCGAGAACCTCAAGGTTCGTGATCTCAAGCCCAGGCATGTTGACGAATGGATCAACAGCAAGCCGGAGACGCAAAAGCCAGGCACGATTCGCCTGTACAAGTCGATAATACTTGCAGTTCTCAATTGGGCCGCCTCCCGAAGGATTCGAATGATCCCGGCTAATCCGCTCAAAGGACTCCTCGAACTGCCCGAGGGCGAAAGTCGAAGTGGGGACGCCGTCTGGTCTAAAACCGTCTTTGAAATGGTCGTGCGAAATTCAAATCCGGCATTCGCCAATGTAGTACGCATTCTTGCTTGGACGGGCGCACGACCCTCTACCATCTGCAAGGTGGAGGCCAAGCACTTCTTGAAGTCGCTCAAACTGTGGGACGTGGAGTCGCTGTATAAAGCACGAAAGAGTGCAGTGAAGTACGTGAAGAGGATCTGGCTTCCTGCCCGAGCAGTCGCCCTGGTTGAACGTCTCAATCAGGAACAGCCGGAGGGTCCAATTTTTCGCAACTCCCATGGCGCTCCCTGGTCCCCCGAGACACTGGCTGTGTACATGTACCAAATGCAACACAAGTTCCAGCACTCGAAGAGTCTGGAGTGGCCTGAGCGTAATGTGTTCATTTACGGTCTCCGCCATACATTTGCAACCAATTTCATCAAACAATTTCCTGACAAACTTGAATACCTGCGAGAGTTACTTGGTCATAAAGACCTGGAGATGATCCGCAAGCACTACGGGCACCTTTTCGACGAGCACGCTGCCATTCACAGCGTCCTCAAGGGCCTGCGACTTCCCAAATAGGGCCGTTCATTTCGGCGACTTCTGAAAGAGATGGGAATATCGCCCCGCCGTCGAAGGCAAAGATGTCGAAATAGGAGGAAGTTGCGATTGCACGAGGTTTCTTAATCGGTATTCCTGGATCGAACTAGAAATCGGCATCTTTCGGCGTCCTCGACGCTCAAAAGCTAGTTCACCGTGCCGTAGCAGTTTGTAAACAAACGAGATCGAGCAATTAAGCTCGGCTGCCGCTTCTTTGACCGACAGCACGCCCCCAACTGCCTGATTTACTATTCTGTCCACTTCCAGTCACCTCACGCTTCTTCCTCGGGCGGCTTCCGGTCCATCTTCACGTCCCATTTGACGTTCGCCAAAAAAATGCGCCCGTAACCTTATAGGCGTGGGTGACTTGCAGGTCCAGTTTTTTTGCCAAAATACGACTACAGGCAACATCTGGATGACGAACTCTGGCACGACGCTGGCGAACTCGCTGCATGGTGACGAGAGTCAAAGTTTCAGGCACAAAAACGAAATGAGTTTCTTGGACCGAGTAAAGATGCGGGCAAAGCCGCCGTTCGAGCGAAAAACATTCGGCCTCAAATCTACTCCTGCACTTTGAGGCTATCAGTCGAGTTGAAGTCCGAGGTCTTGAATGTCTCGCAGAAACTGCTCGACTTTCTCGGGGTTTTCATCATGTCGCTTCATGAGTTCAACGTACTTTGCGAGAATGTTCTTCAGCCGAGTCTCTGAGCCGAGACCTGCTACAAGGCCAACAACTTCAACTAGATCGTGCTTATCCTTCAGCTTTGAGCGGATCTTTCCCAGGTCAAGGATGTCACCGATTCTGACTGTATGATCGCCCTTCGACGGTGAGACGGCGTGTGAAGTATCTGATTGTCGGCCCTGCCGCTTCATTCGTTCCATTCCCAATCCACGTGCCGCTCGGTCTCGGTTCTGCGTCACATAGGAGTTGAAATGCTTCTCCTTTTCGATCACCTTCCGCAATCCTGGCCACTTTTGGAGGACATGTTCCCGCACATCAGAGGCGGGAGCGTCAGGGTCACCCAGTTCGAGAAGCGCTTGATAAATGGCCGCTGATTTTGTGGCAGGTTCGACAGACATGACCGCCTCCTCGACGACGGCTAGTTTCCCTTTCGAAAGAAGCTTTTTCATTTTTCTCCTCGCCGATGCGTCGTGGCATTTCTATAAGATGGGCATCTTATTATACATCTTAATGAATGTCCAGATATCAATAAAAGAATGCCCACATAATGACCCTACGAGACAAGGTATTGTGCCCTTTTATTGACGCTAACCGCTTTGGATTCCACTCTTTCGGGGGATTGCAACATTTCCGCCTTTCTCTAGTGGGCTCCCTTTACCAGCTCTCCAATCGCTCGTAGAATACTCACATTAGTGATGCCCCCACACGGCCATAATGGGCATCACTACAACCCAAGGCACGTAGGCCGATTTGGGCTCATGCGAGAACCAAGAGTTGCTTCGTGGAGCGACCCAAGCCATCCCAAGTAACCACTCATGAGCCAAACAATCCCGCTGAGCCGTTCGAGGAATGTCCGTTGCTTCCATCATTTCACTGCATAGGAGAATCTGCACATGCCCATTGGAATCGCTGTTCGTTACGACAACCCGTTTTGTACCATAGGAGAATTCGACGGCCTTTGCGAAATTCGTGAGGTCATTGGCGATGTGATCGACTGCGTTCCGTACCCGACGCAACTTAACAAGCCCAAGCTGTTCGTGTTCGTGGCCGACAGCGGACTACTCTTGGGATTACCGTATAACCGTTGGGGACTCGTCGGCAACTTTTGTATCGTCAAGCTGTCGAGAGACCGTCGCTTCCTCACGATCACCGATGCCGAGGCGGAGGCCGTGGTATACGACATTCGGGATTCCAAAGGCTACCTCGACAAGACGTGTCTTGTGCAAACTCCGCTCCGTGAGCCATTCGACAAATTCGGCGAGCCACCGCTGGGCTATCAACCACTTGGGGACAAATGGTTCACGTGAGGAGCGACGGTCTCGTCGTTGCGGCTGGTCAAGTCACGGGCCACGCCATGACGCCGGAACGTAGTCGTAATCGAGGACTCCGGTACGAAAT
>JBJXFF010000118.1:0-39006 GCA_046153945.1 Pirellulaceae bacterium | reverse complement strand
CTTTCTACCGGAGGCTCGGCTTTGCGCGCTATTATTTAACACTGACAGCAATACACGCTAGCATTCGTTAATCTTTTAGAGACAAGACCTTGCGACTAACTTAACGCCATTCAGGCCTGACCCCTTTTCCGCTTTCCAGTACCACTCAGTCAGCTCTGCCCATTCGCTTGTGGACATTGTTTGGATCATGCCAATCCATCCCGCAGAACCGACACTGTTGTGCTCGGGGCGAACGCATCTGTTGGCCACAATACGGACAAGGAGCTGGCGGATTCAGCAAAGTAGCAGGTGAGATGCCTTCCAATAAAGTCCAGCCTTTTGCTGCAATTGGCAACTCAGGGCCTCGAAAGTACATGTCTATGAAAATCCGCTCGGCGTGGTCGCCACATTCGCAGACAATCATGTACGCATCGAGCGGTAGCTCACGCGGGTCAGCTTTACTCGTTAGTCGATAGGTCCCCGGTGACACATGCAACTTAACGTCTGATCGATCCAGATACCCGATCGCCGACCTCCCAAGTGACCCTTGGCGAAGAAAGCGAACTGGTCGGCCCATCGGACAGCGTAACCGTTCCAAGTAGTCGATTTCCGCGTCTACTCCACCACCGCACAGTACCGGATTGTCGGTGTGGAGACCGTACGGGACTTCTTTGGCTCCGAGATGGAACAGATTCTTCCACCAAGACATTGTGCTGCTCCCGATTAGCTATGACCCAACCGCTTCCTATGAAGCGGATTGGGACATCATACCCGAACCGTTCTTCTGCTAAATCCAGCCTGAAATCACGTCAAAATCCATCATGCCGCCCGCCTAACTACGCTGGCGGCTCCCTCACTAGTAGACTGCAGTTTGGATGGGAGGGAACCAACTGACGAAATCCTTCGGAAACCCCTCACCGGTCGGGGGCATTTCTGGTGACGACCAACTTGTCGGCGATTTCGCGGGAGAGGACGGTCTCGCGGGTGCCGATGCAAAGCACGATGACGCCGGCTTGGGGGCGGATTTCGGCGATGGTTCCTGCCGCTCCGATCCGGAGCCCTGTTTCGGCCAGGTAGCGGAGGAAGTCGGGGGCCTGGTCGCTGACCCGAACGATGCGAAACTGCTCGCCGGTGCCGAGGGCGGAGAGGGCCTCGCCGGCAGTGGCGGCAATGGTGCCGTCGGCCCGGGGGATGGGGTCGCCGTGGGGGTCGCTTTCGGGATGGCCGAGGAAGGCGTCGATCTTGTCGATGAGCAGGTCGCTCACCGCGTGCTCCATATTCTCGGCCTCGGCATGGACTTCGTCCCAGGTGAGCTTCAGCGTCTGCACCAGGAACAACTCAATCAGGCGGTGCCGCCGCAGAACCCGGAGGGCCAGCGAACGGCCGGAGTCCGTCAGCCGGGCTCCTTCGTAGGGTGTGTACTGGGCAAGTCCGCTTTCCCCGAGCGTCTTGAGCATGCTGGTGACAGTGCCGGGCGAGACGCCCAGTGTCTCCGCCAACTTGCCGGTCGCGGCAACTTCCCCGCCCCCCTCGGCGGAGAGTTGGTAGATGGCCTTGACGTAATTTTCGATGGTGAGGGAAGCCACGGGAGTCGCTGGAAAGTAGGCAGTAGGCGGAAGGCAGTAAGCAAAGGGATAATGGCGCATTATGTACTCATTATCAATGGCCCGTTCCAGCCATCCGACTAGCTGCCTAAGATGACAAGACACAGTAGGAACACCCGCCTACTGCTTTCTGCCTACTGCCTACTTTCTCCATGCTCTCCCTCAACGAACTTGCTCATCGCCGCTGCGAACTCCTGGCGGAGCATCTCGCCCAGCGGATGCACATGCATGCGGGAGTCCTGCGGATGGACTGCGGGGCGCGCGTGATCGATTGCGGTGTGAACGCGAGCGGGGGGCTCGAAATCGGACGGCAACTCGCGGAAATCTGTCTGGCCGATTTGGGGCGCGTGAGCTTTGTCCCTGGTTCAGCCGACGTTTGGTCTGGGCCGGCAGTCGCGGTTCATACGGACCAGCCCATTGCCGCCTGCATGGCCAGCCAGTACGCCGGCTGGCAGATTGCCGGCGAGAAGTTCTTTGCGATGGGCTCCGGCCCGATGCGAGCGGCGGCTGGGAAGGAAAAGATTTTTGATCACATTGGCTATCGCGAGACGGCTTCTCATGCCGTCGGCGTTCTCGAATCGAGCAAACTTCCCCCCGACGATGTCTGCCGCAAGATTGCCGCCGACTGCAAAATCGAGCCGGCGAACCTCACGCTGCTCGTCGCCCGGACCGCCAGCATCGCCGGGAGTGTGCAGGTGGTGGCCCGCACGGTGGAAACGGCGCTGCACAAGATGCACGAGCTGGGCTTCGATCTCTCCCGCGTACAAAGCGGTTTCGGCATCGCTCCGCTGCCGCCGATTGCCAAGGACGACCTGGCCGGAATCGGACGGACGAACGACGCGGTGCTCTATGGTGGTGAGGTGACGCTGTGGATTCGGGGCGACGACGAAACCATGGCAACGCTCGGCCCGCAGATTCCCGCTTCCGCCTCCCGAGATTATGGCGAGCCTTTCGCAGCCATCTTCGAGCGGGCCGGCAAAGATTTTTACAAGATCGATCCGTTGCTCTTCAGTCCCGGCGTGGTCAACCTCGTCAACCTCGATAGCGGCACGTTCCATCGGTTTGGCCAGCTTCGGCCGGATGCGCTGAAGAAATCCTTTACTTCCTCATCTTCGTAGTGGACGGGGTCGGGAAGAGTTTTCGCGGCGAAAACCCTTCCCGACCCCTTTAACCCATGCGTTTCGCTGTCCTTGCCGATCCCGATAGCTGGTACCTGCGGGATTTGGCCCGAGCTGCTGGTGAGCTGGGTCATGAAGTGACGCAAGTCTCCTTCAGCCAGATTACCGCGGACGTTGGCGGAACGGGAGAGCCGCGCATTTTCTCCGGCGAACAGGACCTGACGAGCTTCGACGCGGTTTTGGTGCGAACAATGCCGCCAGGTTCGCTGGAACAGGTCGTGTTTCGCATGGACTGCCTGGCGCGACTGGAGGCGCAGGGCATACCTGTCATCAACCCCGCACGGGCAGTGGAAGCGGCTGTCGATAAGTACCTCACTTCGGCTCGGCTGCAAGCGGCTGGGCTGCTGACGCCGAGGACGATCACTTGCCAGACGACGGACGACGCGATGGCTGCGTTCGAATCGCTCGGCGGCAACGTCGTTGTGAAGCCGCTATTCGGCAGCGAGGGGCGCGGCATCACGCGGCTGGATGATCCCGCGCTGGCCCTGCGAGCGTTCAAAATGCTCAGCCAACTCGGCGCGGTTCTCTACGTGCAAGAGTTCATCGAGCACGAAGGGTGCGACCTGCGGCTGCTCGTCCTCGGCGACGAAATTCTAGCCATGAAGCGCCGCAACCCGCTCGACTGGCGCACCAACGTCAGCCGGGGGGCGAAGACGGAACGGTTAGAGCTGACAGCCGAACTGACCGACCTTGCTCACCGCGCAGCCGACTCCGTCGGCGCTCCGCTGGCCGGTGTTGATGTACTTCCTGCCAAAGATGGCCGGCTCTACCTGCTGGAAGTGAATGCGGTCCCCGGCTGGAAAGCACTGGCTCGAACTCTCGACGTAGATGTGGCGGCGAAGGTGCTGCAGCTTGTGGCGGCGAGGTGCAAGCCCCGATGACTTCGCCCACTGGCATCATCAACGTCGGCTTCCGCCTGAGCGAAACGGCTCGTCGCGATCCGTGTGGAGTGGCGATTGCCATGCCTCTTGGTCGCGATGCCGCCGGCAAGTTCCGCTACCAGCAGATGACGTTCAAGGAGCTTGACGACGACAGCAATCTGCTCGCCGCCGGCTTGCAGTCAATGGGTGTCCGCCCCGGCACGCGGCTGGCACTGCTCGTGCCGCCGAGCATCGATTTCATCTCGCTCACCTTCGCGATGTTCAAGGCGGGAGTGGTGACGATTTTGATTGACCCGGGAACGGGGCGCGGCAACCTGGTGAAGTGCTTGTCCGAGAGTCAGCCGGAAGGGTTCGTCGGTATTCCGCTGGCGCAGGCAGTGCGAGCGATACTCCGCTGGCGATTTCCCAAGGCGAAGTACAACGTCACTATCGGCCGGCGTTGGTTTTGGGGTGGAAGGACGATTGCCCAACTTCGTGCTCGTAAGCTGGATGGTTTTGAGCAAGTGGCAACGAAAGGAAACGACCCCGCCGCCATCATCTTCACCACCGGCAGCACGGGTCCGCCGAAGGGAGTCCTCTACCGCCACGGCAATTTCAACCAGCAGGTGGACGAGATTCGAGATTTCTACCACATTCAGCCGGGAGAGATTGATCTGCCGGGCTTTCCGCTGTTCGCGCTGTTCAACTGCGCGATGGGAGTTACGACTGTCCTTCCCGAGATGGACCCGACGCGGCCGGCGAAGGTCGATCCGCGGAACATCATTGACCACGTCAACGATTGGAATGTGACGCAGGCCTTTGGCTCGCCGGCGCTCTGGAATGTCGTGGGCCGTTACTGCGAAGAACAAAGCATTGTCATGCCGTCGTTGAAAAGGGTCCTCTCCGCCGGTGCCCCGGTTCCGCCGCATGTGTTGCGGCGCATGAAGAACGCCATTCCGCCTGATGGCGACGTCCATACTCCTTATGGCGCGACGGAGTCGCTGCCGGTGGCCTCAATTGCGGCCAGCGAAGTTTTGTCGCAGACGGCCGTTAAGAGCGCGGAGGGTGCCGGCACCTGCGTCGGTCGGCGGTTTCCTGGCATGGAGTGGAAGGTGATTCGGATCACCGATGGACCCCTTGCCACTCTTTCCGTTGCCGAGGTCCTGCCGGCTGGAGAGATTGGGGAACTCATCGTTCAAGGAGGAGTGGTGACGACGGAGTATGTGACCCGAACCGACGCCAATGCCCTGCACAAGATCAAGGACGGCGACAAATTCTGGCACCGGATGGGGGACGTCGGTTATCTCGAAGCGTTGGATGCCGCAAGTGTTGATGATCACAGCCAGCGATTCTGGTTCTGTGGTCGGAAAAGCCATCGAGTCATGACCGCCAGCTGCACACTCTTCACGATTCCTTGCGAAGCTATTTTCAACCAACACGAGCGGATCTATCGCTCCGCCCTCGTCGGCGTCGGTGCCCCTGGCAAGCAGCGGCCCGTCATCATTGCCGAGCCTTGGCCGGAGAAGCGGCCGCGGGCTCGACAGGACGAACAGCGGCTGATTGTCGAGTTGGCGGCTCTAGGCGAGAAACATCCACACACGGCGGGCATCCGCGACTTATTCCTGATGGAGACACTGCCGACGGACATTCGGCACAATGCCAAGATTTTCCGCGAAAAGCTGGCGGTCTGGGCGGCGGAAAAGCTAGGTGAGCGGGGGGCGTAAGCCCTCTGATATTTTCGGCAGGCAAGCAGATAGTATCAGGGGGCTGACGCCCCCCGCTCGCCATTTGTTACGATAGCTCCCTCGCATCCTCTCCTTTTCAGGTCTCTCCCATGAAAGCCATCGCCGTCTATCCCGGCCAGAAAAACAGCGTCCACCTGGAAGAAATTCCGCGTCCTTCGGTCGGGCAGATTCCTGATGGCAAAGGTGTGCTCGTGAAAGTGCTGAAGGTCGGCGTCGACGCTACCGACCGAGAGATTAACGAAGCCTTGTATGGCAATGCTCCCACGGGCGACAAGCATCTGGTGATGGGGCACGAGTCGTTCGGCAAAGTTGTCGAGGTCGGCCCCAACGTCCGCCGCGTCCGTCCCGGCGACTATGTCACGGCCACCGTTCGCCGTCCCGGTGGTTCGATCTATGACTTGATCGGCACCAACGACATGACCAGCGAAGAGACGTATTACGAGCGGGGGATCAACCTGCGGCATGGCTATCTGACGGAGTACTTTGTCGATGAGGAAGAATACATCGTCCGAGTGCCGCAAGGGCTGAAGCACCTGCACGTCTTGATGGAGCCGATGAGCTGTGCGGCGAAGGCGGTATTTCAAGCTTACGAAGCCCAGCGACGGATGAAGGTCTGGCGGCCGCAGCGGGCATTCGTAATGGGAGCGGGGCAAATCGGTCTTTTGGCGACGCTCGTCCTCAAGCTCAAGGGGCTCGATGTCTACACTTGTGCCCGCAGCAAGCCGGGCACCCTCAGCAGTCAGATTGTGCAGGGGCTGGAAGCGACTTACGTCAGCACGCAGGAGACGCCACTGGAGGAACTTGTCAAAAAAGTCGGCAAGGCGGACATCATTCTGGAATCGAGCGGCAGCAGCGAAGTTGCGTTCAACTCCATGCAGCATTTGGGACACAACGGCGTGCTGCTCTGGGTCAGCATTACTGGCGGCAAGCGAGTTCACGAGATCTCCGCTGACAAGATCAATATCGAATGGGTCCTTGGCAACAAACTTCTGCTCGGCTCCGTGAACGGCAATCGCGAGCACTTTGAAATGGGGATCAAGGATCTGGCCCTCGGGGAAATGATGTTCCCGGGCGTGCTGCAAAAGATTCTCACCAACCCGGTGAATGGCCTGGACAACTATCAGGAGATGATGCGGCTGCTAGTGGAGGAGAAGTCGGCCTTGAAGGTGTATGTAAACGTGGCGGAGGAATAGACAACATGAGACGCCTGACCCTGAGCATCGCGGTTCTGCAACTCTTGCTCGTGGGGCTCGCATGGGGGCAGACACCTCAGCCGTTGACGGAGCAAGACCGCAAGGGACTTGCCGATTCGCTGCAAACGCTCGAGAAGACGCTGGATGCCCAGACATACAATGTCAAGTTCGCTGATGCCGCCATCTTTGCCAAAGGACTGGCTTGGGGATTGAAATACGACATGGAGTTTTCGGCCGCGGATGTGGCGCTCCTTAAGAAGGCGGTCAGCCGCGGAACAGAGCGTGCCAAGGCGATTGCGGAGAAAAAGTCTCCGTGGCTGGCTCGCCGCGGTAAAGTTGCCCTGGGCTATAAGTCTCGCGTCGATGACTCCGTGCAACCGTACGGCCTGATTGTCCCGAAGAACTACGATCCCGAGAAACCGATTCGGCTGGATGTCGTACTTCACGGCAGCACGCGACCCGTGGGAATGAGCGAGCTGCGGTTCATGGCCCGGTTCGACGAAGGGGACGGGGAAAATGCCACGCCGCCCGATGCCCCGTACATTGAATTGCACCCGCTGGGCCGCGTGGAGAATTGCTATCGGTGGGCGGGGGAGACAGACGTCTTCGAAGCGATTGCCGACGTCTGCCATCGCTACAACATCGACAAGGACCGGATTGTCCTTCGGGGCATGTCCATGGGTGCTTCCGGCAGTTGGCATCTGGGGCTCAAACATCCGGATTTCTTCGTCGCCCTCGGTCCCTACTGCGGCTATGTCGATACGCACAAGTTCTCCGAAACGCCGCTCCCCAATTTCGTGAAAGTTGGTCCGCTGCCGGAGCATCAGGAGTTAGGCCTGCACATGCTCGATAGCGTCGATTACGCGGCTAATGCCGGTGTCGTCCCCGCCATTGCCTGCATGGGCGAGAAAGACGTCTTCTTTCAGGCCCACGTCATCATGGGAGAGGCGATGAAGAAAGAAGGGCTGACGATGGTCAATCTCATCTCCCCCGGTACCGGCCACGTCATCGACCCGGTCACTCATGCTGAGCAAATGAAACGGATCAAGGAATTTGCGGACAAGGGTCTGAATCATCAGCCGAGCGAAATCCGGTTTGTCACTTGGACCCTCAAATACAGCGGTTGCCACTGGCTGGAGGTGCTGAGGCTGGAAAAGCACTACGCGCGAGCGGAGATTTCCGCGAGGCTCAAAGATGAGATTGTCGAAATCGATGAGCCGAAAAACATCACGAAGTTTGCAATTCTTACGGGCAGCCTGCCACGAATTCCCAAGGTGATTCGCGTCGGCGACACGAAGCTCAATGTGCCGACGTCGATCACGGAGAAGGCAACGGGAATCATGTTGGGACGGAAGGATCAAGCATGGGAATTCTTGGGAGAATATCGTCGCTCTTCACTTTCGGGCAAACGACCCGGTCTCACAGGTCCGATTGACGTTGCGTTCATGGAGCCTTTTCTTTGCGTGCGGGGAACCGGAAAGCCTTGGAACAAGGCAGCCGACGACTACGCGAAGGCAAGCCTGAAGCGATTTGCCGAGGAATGGCATCATTACTTCCGCGGCGAATTGCCTGTCAAAAACGACACGGCTGTCACGGAAGAGGACCTGACCCATAAGAATCTGATCCTCTTTGGGGATCCCGGCAGCAACTCTTGGATCGCCAAGGCGCTGCCCAAATTGCCGCTGAAATGGACTAGTGAAAAGCTCACGCTGGCTGAGCAAGAATACTCCGCAACAGATCACATTCCCGCGCTGATCGCGCCCAATCCACTGCGATATCCACGCTACATCGTCCTCAACAGCGGCCACACCTTTCGTGAGGCCGAATTGAACAAGCTCAACTACCTCCTCTTCCCCCGCTGGGGAGATTGGGCCGTTTTGCAGATTGACCCCAAACGAGACGCTGCCGCTCCCGCCGAGGAGAAAGTTCTGCGAGCTGGCTATTTCGATGAGAACTTTCGCTAATCCATTTTGTCCTAGTACTTTTCGAGGATGCTCCGATGATGAATGACCGCTCCGTTCAATTGACGTGTCTTGCCACCCTGATTTTGGCCTTCTCGCTTGTCCTCGGCTGCGGCCCGAGCGGCCCGGTGAACGAAAAGGTAACCAAGGCCAATCTCGATAAGGTCCAACTCGAAATGAAGCTCGCCGATGTCGAGGCCCTGCTTGGTCCAGGCGCAGCGTCCGCGCCAGGCCCCAGCGCCAAGCCGGAGGACAGCAAGCTGACCTGGAAACAGTGGAAACACTCCAGCCGCGGCTCCTCGGTCATCATTGGCTTTGATGCGTCCAGCACGGCGGCAGTGATCGACAAAAGCATCGCCCAATAGCCCGCTCTGGGCTATCCCAACCAGAATCAGCCGGCCAAACACTTGTCTAAACAACTATTGTCTTGACATGTATTAGTCCGATGCACTAAGCTAAAGGCTCGTTCGACAGTCCCTTTGCGCTTCGAGGATCTCATGCCCCAGAATCCCCGCGTCATCGTCATCGGCGGCGGCCCCGCCGGAACCACGGCCGCCACGCTCATCGCTCAGAAGGGGCACCAGGTGCAACTCTTCGAGCGCGAACACTTTCCCCGCTTCCATATCGGCGAGTCGCTCATTCCGGAGACCTATTGGATTCTTCAGCGGCTTAATATGTTGCCGAAGATGAAAACCAGTCATTACGTCAAGAAGTACAGCGTCCAGTTCGTCAGCCAGTCCGGCCGGCTCAGCGAGCCGTTCTACTTCGTGGACCAGAAGCCGCACGAATGTTCGCAGACCTGGCAGGTGCGGCGAAGCGAGTTCGACCACCTGATGCTGCAAAACGCCCGCGAGCATGGCGTGGACGTGCAGGAAGGGGTCCGCGTTCTCGAAGTCCTCTTCGAATGCAGCCGGGCGACTGGCGTCCGCATCCAGCGGGAAGACGGCAAGGAAGAGACGGTCCACGCGGACATCGTGGTCGACGCCAGCGGCCAAAGCTCGATGATCCAAAGCCGCCTCAATCTGCGCGAATGGGATCCGCAGCTCAAGAAAGCAGCCTGCTGGACTTACTGGGAAGGAGCTTACCGCGATACCGAGCGAGACGAAGGAGCGACCATCGTTCTGCAAGTGCAGGGAAAGCAAGGCTGGTTTTGGTACATCCCGCTGCACGACAACATCGTCAGCGTCGGCGTCGTCGCCGGCTACGAGTATCTCTTCAAAAATCGGCCAGGCAAGGACTTCGAGGCGGTCTATTTCGAAGAGGTCGAGCGCTGCCCCGCCGTCAAGCAGAGAATCTCCTTGGGCAAGCGCTGCAGCCAGTTCTTCGCCGCCAAGGAATACTCCTATCGCGCCAAGCAGGCCGCCGGCGACGGCTGGGTGCTCGTCGGCGATGCGCTCGGCTTTCTCGACCCGCTCTATTCCTCCGGCGTGCTGCTCGCGCTCAAGTCGGGCCAGCTTGCCGCGGACGCCATTTGCGAAGGGCTCGCCAAAGGGGACACCAGCAGCCAGCAGCTTCGGACTTGGGAAGAGAATTTTTTCCGCGGCATGGACCGGATGCGGCGGCTGGTGATCGAATTCTACGAAGGCTTCAGCTTTGGCCGGTTCGTGAAGCACTATCCGCAGCACAAGGGACTCCTCACCGACCTCCTGATCGGCGACCTGTTCGACGACCATGTGGACATCGTCTTTCCCCTCATCGATTCGCTCAAGCAGATGCCGACTGCCAATCCGCAGGCTGTCGCGGCCGAATAGTAGTTCGCTCACTCCGTGAGCGGACTTGAGGACTTTGCATGCCGCGCACACGGAGTGTGCGGGCTACTCTTATGTTCCACCTCCTCCTTGCCCTCGCCGCTGTCATCGTCGCCGGGCGGGCGCTCGGTCTCATCTTCCGCTGGTTCGGACAGCCGCCGGTGATCGCCGAGGTGATCGCCGGGATTCTGCTGGGTCCATCGCTCTTAGGGGCGATTTCGCCCGCGGCTCAGGCTTACCTGCTTCCGGACTCGATCAGGCCGGGGCTCGAAGTTATCGCCCAACTCGGCGTAATTCTCTACATGTTCGTTGTCGGACTCGAACTTGACTTGCGGGTGATGCAGGAGCGGGGAGCCGCCATTCTCACCACGGCGGTCGCCAGCATCGTGGTGCCGTTTGCCCTGGGAATTGCCTTGGCGATGGCGATGTACGGTGCTTACTCGGACAACACCATTCCCTTTATCAAGTTCGCGCTGTTCCTCGGCGCTGCTCTGTCGATCACAGCCTTTCCCGTGCTGGCCCGCATCCTCAAAGACCGCAAAATGACCCGCTCGCCGCTTGGGGTGATGGCCCTCACATGTGCGGCCATGAACGACGCGGCTGCCTGGTGCCTCCTGGCGGTCGTGGTTGGCGTGGCCCAGGCGGATCTCGGCTGGGCGGTTGCGGTGGTGGGCATGACGCTGCTGTTCATCGCCTTCATGTTCTTCGCCGTGAGACCGCTCATCACCTGGCTGCTCGCACGCCTCGGCGACGAATCGCCGGTGCAGGGAGTGCTGGCTCTCATCTTTGTGGCCCTGCTCGTTTCCTGCGTGGCAACGGAACTCATCGGCATTCACGCCATTTTCGGAGCCTTCTTACTCGGAGCCGTCTTCCCCCACAACAGCCGCATCGCCATCGACCTCTGCCACAAGTTGGAAGACCTGGTAACCGTGCTGCTCCTGCCCGCCTTCTTCGCCTACACCGGCATGCGGACTGAAATTGGCCTCATCGACGGCTGGGAAAACTGGCTCTGGTGCTTGGCGATCATTGCCGTCGCCACGGCCGGCAAATTCGGCGGCTCCTTCGCCGCCGCCCGGCTGACAGGGCTCTCCTGGCGGGACTCCGCCGGCCTGGGAATTTTGATGAATACCCGCGGTCTGATGGAACTGATCGTCCTCAACATCGGCCTGGAGTTGAAAATCATCTCCCCCACCGTCTTTGCCATGATGGTGATCATGGCGATCGTCACCACGATGGCGACGACCCCCATCCTGCAACTCATCGGGGTCCAGGAACAGGAAAACGGCACTGAGGGAGCGGCGAAGGGGGCGATTGCTTGATTAGGAGGACTTACGCGAAGCCGCAAAGTCGCGAAGAGATGCAAGCGGACGAGTAATTGGTTCCATCAAGACGTCGCTGCCAGCTTATCCGCCAGTCCCGCATTCCCCTTCCGCCCTTCGCGGCTTCGCGTGAGGCTTTCCATCAATTCAGTGACTCTCCATATATAGGTGCGTAAGTCCCTTCGCTATTCCTCGTCTATAATGAGCGCATGCCCTTCTCCTACTCCATCTTCCTCTTGCCACTGCTGGTCCTCTTTGCCGGCGTGCCGTTTTTGCTGACGCTGCGCAACAGCGCGGTGACGGAGTCGCCGTGGTTTTGGGGTTATTTGTTTGGGATGTTTGCCCTGGTGGCTTTGTCGTTTGCGGGTCCGAAGTTCGCCGCTCGGCAGGCGCAGCTTGAGCAGCAGTTTCAGGGGCGGGAACGGGCGATGCAGATTCGCAATGGCGAGGAGCCGGACATTGAACTTTCCACGCCGGATGAAACAATCATCACCCTTTGGCCTCTGTATGCGGGACTCTCCACAGCGACGGTGATTGCTTGGGGAGTGTTTTGGTGGACGCGGCGCAAAGTTTCCGCTTCGCAGGGGTCGGGAGGTGTTTCGCGACCAATGAACTTGGAGCCAGGAACGACTCAGCCGCGAAACTCCTCCTGAACCCGTTCGCGCTGCTGGCCCAAACGCCTGGGACTCACCAGTGGCTTCGCTGGGGATATCCGTGGGTCGGCCCGCCACCCAAACGGGGTCAGGAAAAGTTTTCGCGGTCCTGCTCATTCGGTTATCATGCCGTCAACGTCGCGAAAACTCTTCCCGACCCCCAGCACAACGAGCAACTCATGAACTGGCTCTTCGACCGACCGGTCTCCATCGCGATTATGGGACTGATGCTCTGCATCCCCATCGCCATCGGCTGGGTGATGAGTGGCCGTAAGGAGATGCTGTATGCCTTGGCGGTTGCGTTTGCCCTGTTTGTCGGCCTGCTGATTATGGAGCGGGTGGTGGTCACCGACCGGGAAGCGCTGGAGGCAACCGTGGTGCAGATTGCCCGCGATGTGCAAGCCAACGACCATCAGGCGGTACAGAGACACATCTACTCCGGCTCACCGCAGCTTAAGCAGAAAGTGCAGGCCGAACTGCCGAACTACAAATTCATCGAGTGCCGCATCACTTCGCAGCCGGAGATTGAAGTCAACGCGAAGGACGAGCCGCGCTCCGCCAAAGTCTCCTTCCTCGCAGCCGCGGCGGGGGACTTCAAGTACGAAGGGATGACGGCCAGCGCGAGCAAAGAAGCTCCCATCCGCCGCCGCATCATCCTGAAGATGAAGAAGGAGGCGGACGGCCGCTGGGCCGTGGACGACTATGACCACGAGGGCATCGAGAAAGAGTTCTTCAACAAGAAAGTGGAATGACGCTGCGACAAGCCTTTTTGCCTGTCGATACAAGGCGAATGTCGCTCTTTCAGATTGACCTCGCGCGAGGCATCGGTACAATTCTGAGTGTGGTGGAACGGTTCACTGGATGCTGCAACACGATTTTCTTCGCCGGCCGTTCCCCATCGACTTGAGTCACAAGGGTTTGACAGAAGACGCGCCTTCTCAGGATGGCAGCAGGGTCAATGCTTGTTCGTATCGCCGCAGATCGAGTCGAAGTCCAGGCGCCCGCCAAGATCAATCTTTTTCTCGAAATTCTGGCCAAACGGCCCGATGGCTACCACGAGATTGAAACGCTGATAAGCCCGATCGGGCTGTACGATTCGCTTTCTTTCTGTCCCTCGGAGTCGCCGGAAGTCCAGCTCGATTGTCGCTGGGCTGCGGGATTGGTTCGAAACCAGCCGCGTCAGGAAGAATGCTCACTCGGCGATCTTCCCCCGGCGGAAAAAAATATCGTCCACAAAGCGGCAAGCCTTTTGCGGGAGCGGAGTGGCTGTGAGCGAGGGGCGGAGATTCGCCTTGTTAAGCGGATTCCATCGGCAGCAGGACTGGGAGGAGCGTCAAGCGATGCCGCCGCTGTGCTGATGGCGGCGAACATTGCCTGGCAACTGGACTGGCCTCGCGAGCGACTCATGGACTTGGCTGCGGAACTCGGCAGCGATATTCCATTCTTTCTAGGGAGCGGCAGCGCGATCTGTCGCGGCCGGGGAGAGCGGATTGAAAACGTGGGGCCGATTCATTTGCATGTCGTGGTCGCCAGGCCGCCGGTCGGGCTTTCGACACCGCAAGTTTACAAGCATTGCCGGCCGCCCAGCACACCCGTTTGCGTCAACAAGTTACAATCGGATCTGCGAAGTGGCAATTGGAAGGACATCAAGTCCGCCCTGGTCAATCGCCTGGAGGAGCCGGCCGCGCAGCTCACCCCCTGGATTGGCCGGCTGCGAAAAGAGTTCGCAGACGCGGGCTGCATTGCCCAGCAAATGAGCGGCAGCGGTTCAAGTTATTTTGGCATTTGCGAAAATGCTCGGCACGCCCGATGCGTAGCGAGCAGACTGCGAAGCAAGCGAGTGGGAATGGTGACCGCGACAACGACGACCGGATAGGAATCGAGTCTAGGAAAAATGAGGACACACCTCGCACGTTCAGGAATGAGCGTGGCACCCAAAGGAGTAGCGCCATGGAAATTACCGAGGTTCGCATCAAGCTGATGGAAGATTCGGACGACCGCCTGCAAGGCTTTTGTTCCGTCACCTTCGACGACAGCTTCGTCGTTCGGGACTTGAAAATTATTGAAGGAACCAGCGGCCCATTCGTTGCCATGCCCAGCCGCAAGCTGACCGGCCACTGCCACAGTTGCGGCAGCAAAAACCATCTCAAGGCGGGCTACTGCAACCAGTGCGGCACGCGGCAGCGGGAAGCTCCCCTGCTGCGGGATTCCGAGGGGCGGGCCAAACTCTATGCCGACATTGCCCATCCGATTAACTCGGCCTGCCGCGAAATGATTCAAAGCCGGGTCATCGCGGAGTACCGCACTGAGCAGGAGCGGGCCAAACAACCCGGCTACATGAGCCGCTACGACGAAGACTATGACGACGATATTGATCCCGTCGCCTACACCGAAGAGCGCCGCGGCACTTCAGCGGGCATGCCGGCCGGTTCGCATGTGGAACCGCCACAACGAGAGGTCCCTGCACCGCATATCTCCACGCAGGCCGCTTCCCCCTCGTCGCCTGCGTCTGGTGTTCAACAAGCGCCCACTCGACCGGACTCCGCCATTCCCGGACCGCATATTCCTCCCGCCAGCACGCGCGAAACAATCCGTAACGAACCCAGGCGCGAGGCCACCCCTGCTCCTTCGGTCCCCCCTCCTTCGTCACCTTCGTCTCCGCCCAAGGGCAAGGGATTTGGAGAAGGGATCTTCTAAAATCCGCCGCAGGGACGATTAGCGGACACATCCTAACTCCTTGCCGGACAACCTCTTTTGTCCGGCCCGGAAAATCCTGAGCAGATTCTGTCAGGATTTCCCGTTTGCCCCGTACCAGGGATGAAACAACTTCATTCCTCTGGTGCAAAGGAGCCGACTATGAAAAATTCCAGCGATTGGGGCGGTAATCTGTGGTGGGTTCTGTGGATCGGGCTTTTGGCCGGCAAAATCTACCTGGCCAACCACAAGAGCCACCACGAGTTCAAGCCCTCCCACTTCCCGCTCCCTCAGGTCCAGTTCAACTCGGGAGTGAAACACGAACCGCTTTCCGAGAGGTTCAAATCCCTGGAGGATTCGGCGAGCTTTAAGTTCGGCCGCCAGCCGGCTGGGCTGGGCAACTTTGGCAATCAGGACGCAGCTCCGCTGCCGACGATTGTCCCGCAGCCTTAGCGGAACCTAATGTAGGGCGGAGCACTGCTCCGCCCTGCGTCTTTGCGGTTATCGTAGAAGGAAACTCCCCGAGGTGTGCCATGAATTCCGCTTTACCCATTCCCGAACCGGTGATTGCCGAAGCCGTCGGCTATCGACCGACAAAGATTGACGGCTACGAGATTCGGGACATCGTCGGCCGGGGCGGGATGGGGATTGTCTATCGGGCCCGGCATTTGGCATTGGGGCGAGACACCGCCATCAAATTGATTCGCAATGCCGACCTGGCCGATCCGAAGGACCTTTCTCGATTCCACTACGAAGCGGAAATGGCTGCCGCCTTGCAGCATCCGAACATCGTCCAACTTTTCCAATACGGTGAGCAGGATGGGCGGCCCTATCTGGCCTTTGAGTTTGTTGAAGGGGGGAGCCTCGCGGCAAAAATCAGCGGCAAACCCCAGCCGCCGATTCCGTCCGCCAAACTTGTGGAAACTTTGGCTCGCGCCGTGCATTGCGCCCACCTGCGGGGCATTGTGCATCAGGATCTGAAGCCGGCGAACATTTTGCTGACTCCCGACGGCACGCCGAAGATTGCCGATTTTGGGCTCGCCCGAAGATTGGAAAATGTGACCCGCGGCCAGAGCGAAGTGATTGTGGGAACTGCTGGCTACATGTCTCCCGAGCAGGCCTGGGGCGACGGACAGGCCCAAAGAATCGGCCCGCCCACCGACATTTATGCTCTGGGAGCCATTCTCTACGAACTGCTCACCGGGCGGCCCCCGTTTCAAGCGGAGTCCTCGCGCGAGACTCTGGAACAGGTCTGGACCCGCGAGCCCACGTCGCCGCGGCAAATCGTGAAAACCATTCCCAAAGACCTGGAGATCATCTGCCTTCGCTGTCTGCAGAAGGACCAAACCCGTCGCTACCCTTCCGCCGAGGCTTTGGCCGATGATCTTTCCCGCTTTGTCCAGCGATTGCCCATCAAAGCCCGCTCCGTGGGAGATTGGGAACGAGCCTGGCTTTGGTCGCGGCGCAATCCGGCAATTGCCGCACTGATCGCGGCTGTATTCTTCATTGGAGCGATCGGGTTCGGTGGCACGCTCAAGTTTGCAGTGGATGCGGAAGCGGCTGCGGCTGTCGCGAAGAAAAACGAAAAAACGGCCAAAGACGAAACGGAGAAGGCCAACGCGGCGAACAAGGCTACTCAACGGGCGAACGAGGAAGTTAAGAAGCAACAATATCCGTTGTTTATGGTCTATGCGGACCGCGAGATCATTCAGGGCCGGCTCGTCGATGCCCGCAAATATCTGGACCGCTGCCGCGAGCAAGACCGGGGGATGGAATGGCACTTCTGCCGGCGCATTACTAATGGAACAGATCGGCAGATCCTCCTCGGCAAGGGGAAAGTCAATTCACTGCGGGCCGGCACCGATGGGAAATCTTTTCTAGCCAATCTGTTTTCCGCGGATGCGGCCAACTCGCTGCGCCTGTTGGACTCCGAGAGTCTGAAACTACTCGCCACACTGCCGACTGCCGGACGCAAATCCTCGGTCAGCCCCGATGGAAAATACGTTGCGCTGGGCCTTTGGGAGGAACTGCAACTCTACCGGACGGCGGATGCAAAAGTGTTGCACAAGATTCCCGGCATGGTTTGCAGCGACTTCGCTCCCCAGGGACAGGTGATGGCCGTCGGATCGGGCAAAGAGGTGAATATTTATCGGCTCGAAAATGACGCGGCCGAGGGAAATCTGCAATCGATCCATCGCCTGGAAGAATTGTCGTTTCCGGCGGCGGCTGTCACGTTTGCGGGGAGTGAGCATAAGCTGTTCGTTCTGGCCGCGGAGCCGTTTGACCACAGTCCCTTAGGTTTGTTCGGTGCCACAGATGTATTTGGAACGCTCGCAAAGGAAAAGGTGGCCAAGAAATACAAGTGGCAGATCTTCGTTTGGGATCGGAGCCTGCGAGAATCCCGTTCTCTCGCTACCGGAGAGTCCACTATGTCCTGGGACTATCTGGCGGCTAGCCAGGATGGGTCCCTTTTGATCGCGGGAAATTCCGGCGCGACGGGCTTGTACGAATGGAAGGCGCTTCGCGTGGGGAAAAATGCCGCCGGAGTCGCGGAAGCGGTTCCCCAGGAAGGTGAGCCGTTCGCCGAACTCTACAAGACCCCCTGTCAGGCATTTGCGCTTTCGACGGACGGAAAGCGACTGGCGCATGCGAATTACCATGGGACCATTAACGTGGTGGATACGGCGGCCAGCGGCGGCACCTCGCAGATCTTGCGATCCGATCAGCCGCAGGTGGAGTCGCTAGCGTTTCTCAGTGGGGACCAGTTGCTCTCCGGCGGCACTGACGGGAGCGTGAAAGTTTGGAACCTGACCAAGTCGGTTTCAGGAGTGCGGCACCTGCCGGGGGAGCACACCTTTGCCGCTCACACCACCAAGCCCATTCTGGCGACGACGGCTCAGCATGGCGAAATTCGCATTTGGGATCTGCGAACCCTTCAGCGGGTCAAGACACTTCCCGCCCTAACGATTGGGAAGGAAGCCAAGCCGATTGAAATTGATGACCTCAAGTTTTCGGCAGATGGGGAACAATTGCTTGCTGCCTACCGCGATCACAACTTGCGAACTTGGGACCTGGCCGGTGAGAAGATCGCCAAGACTTTTGCGGCCCCGCCATTTGATGCCAGCAAGTCCGCCGCGACAATGCCCGCAAATTCGTGGTCGCAAGGAATTCGTGCGCGGGCATTCACAGGGGGCTCCTCGCTGCAACACGAGTTAAACCAAGGAGTTCGCTATTCCATCAGTCCTGACGGACGTTCGCTGGCTCGGAAGACCTCCTGGAATTGGGAGCCGACCGCTAAGCGGGACCTGTTTCTGTTCTTGCCCCGCGCGGTTACCCCAACTTATTACCACATCGATAGTTGGGACCTGGCCAGCGGCACGCACAAATTTGCAATTGCCGGTGAGGCCCCTCTCGGCACCTTCGCCGATCTGCAATTTGGCCGCCAGGGAAAGGAACTGGAGTTGTCCATTACGCAGACCTATTCCCGAGAGACAGGTCATATGAGGAAATTCGACGCCTCCAGCGGACGGGAGACCATGCCGCTGACCAAGGTGGACCTAAGCGTCACGCGGGTTCTGTCGCCGGATGGGTCGCGGGCCATCGAGTTGCGGACAAACGAAAATGAACTGCTGCTCGTGGATACCCAGACGAACTTCGTCCTGATCAAGCCGCTGCCTAAGAACCACTATTTCCTCACCGCATTCACGCCCGACGGCCAGCGGGTGGTGGTTTGGAACAGTGACGGCATCGATATCCTGGACGGCAGTCCGATTGAAGCGAGCGCGGCCCCCTGAAGCTTCCCACCCCTTTAGAATGGCGGGCATGGATACGACCCATCTATCGCTGCTGGAGCGCCTGGGGAGCGCGCAAAGCCAGGAAGACTGGGATACTTTTCATCGGATTTACTCGCATATTCTCCGCAGTTATTTGGGGGGCATTGCCCGTACGCGGCGGTTGCAAGACGCGGACATTGATGAGGTCGTGCAAAACGTATTCGTAAATTTGGTGCGCACGCTGGGGAGCCACAAACATGATCCCGCCCGCGGCCGATTTCGCACTTGGCTTTACACTTTGACTATGAACGCCCTGGCAGACCATTGCGAAAAGAACAAGCGGCACGAGTCGAATCAGCCGCTTCCACCGGAGGTCCCGGGAACCGGCGGCGGTCCGGGATGGGAGGACAATTACGAGCAGGGTCTGCTGTCCGAAGTGCTGGCCAAAATGAAGGCCGAGCATCGCGATGACCCCGTCCCCTGGCGAGCATTTGAAGAGCAGTATTTGAAAGGGCGCAAAGCCAAAGAGGTGGCCGCGGAACTCGGGATCTCCGTCGCTCTGGTATATCAACATGCTTCCCGCATGGGAAAGGAAATCGTTGCCCGCAGCCGGGCCATTGATGGAGGGGGGAATGCATGAGCGAGCCCTGCCCGCCGATCGACGTTCTCTATGCTCTGGCCTCCGAGGATGAGGCGAGCCAGGAAGTCCGGCAGCACGTCGCCACTTGCGACGTCTGCCAGAAGCAGCTTGCGGAGATCGAAAGCCAGACCACCACCATGCGGCAAGTTGTAGCCGCCGTCGGCCCCGCGCCTCCGGTCAATTCGGCACATCCCACTGCCATTGGCAAATATGTCATCGTTGGTGTTATCGGCGACGATGCGGATTCCGTCTGTTATCGCGGACTTCACAGCTTGCTCCATGCGGAGGTCAGCATCCTCGTGGGGAAGAAGTTCAAAGCCGCAACTCCCAGCGAACAAGAGCCCCTTATTTCGACGGCCCGGGTCCTCTTGGGAGTGGAGCAGCCCAACATCGCCCGCGTGCGAGACGTGGGATTTTTAGACGGCGCTCCGTACATCGTTCACGACTATGTTACTGGCAGGCGGATGGATAAGGTGCCGGCGGACGAACCGCTGGCGCTGGCGGCCATTGTGAGGGGTGGAAACGAACTGCTTGCGGCGCTCGAGTCCCTTCATCGCCGCGGTCTGCCGCATGGGCAGTTGGCACTGCGGAGCCTGGTAGGTGCCGATGACGGCCGGCTGCTGGTGGTGGATTTGGGACGAGCGTGGCTAGCGCCACGGGAACCGATCCGCAATGACGCCCTCGAAGCCCCCCTCATTCTGCACCAGCTCCTAGAGCATGTCGTTCCGGTGGAACGAAAAGGGTGCTGGTCCAGTTTGACGCAAGTATGCCGCCAGGCGGCAGCGACTCCGGCACCAACCCCTGCGATATTGTGGCAGCAGTGGCGCAAAGCAGGAGGGCTGGCCTCGTCTCCTATGTGGCCGCTCATTCTCGCCCTGACTATTGGCGGAGCCGTAATGTTCTTCTTCATGCTGATCGCGCTCGCTTTTTGGCTCTAAAATCCGCCTTCAAAAATTCTCCGAATTCTTGTCAGGAACTGTCCCCGCCTCCCGTACCAGGGACGACAAGCAAGCCAGACCGCTTGCCAGTCACAACGGTTGGGCGATGTTCGTCCGCCGAAACCTGACCCTGGCCGCGCCGGCAATGCCGCGGGCCGAATTCGAGGAGACAAGTCATGAAAAAGAGCATCGTAGCCGTGTGGATGGTGATTCTGGCCCTGGCCCTGTCGCTGGGAAACACCTTGCAGGGAGCCGAGGGGCCGATCAACTGGGGGACGAACATCGTTACCGCTTATCAAAAAGCGCTGCAGGAAGGGAAGCCGCTGGTCGTGCATTTGGATCAGTATCTCAGCGGCGAGCGGACGCCGTTCTGCAAGAAAATGGCGGAAGAGACGCTCAATGGCGAAGTCCTGGGCTGCTACGCCCCGCATGCGATCTTCGTGCGGGTGGATCGAAACTCCGTGGACCCCGAGGTGAAGAAGGTGGTTGATTCGCTTCAAATCAAGGACGTTCCCGTGGTCGTCCTCATGGATGCCCAGAAGGAGCAACTGAAGGAAGTGGTTCGCTACACCGGCTATTACACGCAGGACGAATTTCTGACGGAGTTCCCCGAAGGGCTGATCAAGGCGGTGCAGGGAATCGCCGCCCGCAATCCGATGCCGCAGGATGCGGGTAAGGCCAAGGTCGCCGCCGCGACTACCGCCCTGCTCGCTTGCACGGAGGAGGTGAGTAAGGCGGCGGGTGAATGGCGGCAAGTCCTGAACAATGTGGCGGACGGCAACGTCAAGGATCCGGCGACGCTGGAGCGGGCCTACCACAAGTGGCTTCTAACCGAAGAGAAGCTGGCTGCCGGCTACGTTCCATTTTGCACCCTAGGATCGAAGGAAGCCGATGAACTCTCGGTTTCCATCCTCAAGATGTTTCGCTTCGAAGTCCCGCTCTGCAGCAAGCTCAATGTCAAGGTTCAAAACCTGATGAAAACAAGCGACTTGGGGCATGCCTCCGCTCGGGAAGAAATCCGCAAACTCATCATGGATGCCGACGCGGAAACTGCAAAGCAACTGGAGTCGCTCAAAGCCGAACTCAGTCCCGTTGCCCAGCGGTTCGCCGCCCGCTATCGCTAGTTTGAAACGGCCCTCAAAGGCTGCCCGCGGAACATTCAGTGCCGCACCTTGCAAGGTGCGGCATTTTTTTTGGCAGAGGCCAGTTTCGTCCCGTGACGTTGGCGGGAACTTTTCGTGATCTTTCCAAATTGTGAAGAACCACTCCCACTTGCCGGTGACACTTTGGCCTTGCTTGCCCAGCATGCCATCTGTATCATTCGCCCCGAATTTGTAACCGCAAACATGCTGCGAAAGCTGAACATGGGGACGTCCAAACTGCAGAATCCTCGAGAAACAGGGCGAACTTGCACTTTTTGCGGCAGCACGAACTTTCGCTTGCTCCATGAATGGGGGCCGGAACATCCCCGAAACTCGGCCTCAATTACGGTTGGATTTTGGGAGTGCGAGTGCAAGCTCGCGTTTCTGGATCCCATCCCGACACCCCAGCAACTGCCGTCCAATGGTGATTGGTGGTCTCCGCAGCGTAAGCAAGTTCGACGTAACCCGACGTTGAAAGAAATGCGGGTGAATTTTCAAAACTACTTGTTTGGCACAGCTCAGTCTCGTTTGATCCAGCAGACTCGAAAACTGGTGCCCACGGGCAGGCTTTTGGACATTGGTTGCGGAACGGGGCAACTTCTGGAAACCGCTCGACCTTATTTTCAATGTCACGGTCTGGAGCCGTCCGAGTTCGCCGCACAACAAGCTCGCGAAAAAGGCTTTCGCATTATTCAAGCCACTCTGGAAGACGCCGCGCTGGAGCCGGACGATAGGTTCGCCGTGGTGACGCTGGATGCGGTGCTCGAGCACCTGTTCGATCCGGTCGAGACGCTCGCCAGGATCAATCGCCTCATGCCGATGGGCGGCGTGGTGGTAATCAAGGTTCCCAAACTCTGGGGGCCGACTCATCATTCGTTCGGCCGCGAATGGAACGGCTTTCGCGTCGGGTATCACACCATCATGTTCAGCGGACAAACGCTGGGAAATGTCCTGCGTGCCACGGGATTCGAGCCGACGAGCAATCCGCGGCGAGACCGTCCACTCGACGATATCCTGATCCTCTGGGGCCGCAAAGTCGCGGAAATGCCCGTAGATCCCGAGGTGTTGGTCCGAACCATTGCACGGCGTCGTAATGCTGCCTAACGTGGCGGACGCAGATTGAATCTCGCTCCTTGCGAACAACGTGCTTTCACTCCGCCGGCGTCGCCAGCGGCGTGACCATCTGGTCGGGGGCGAAGAGATCGTCGTACTGCGTCACCGCCAGCCGTACCAGCAGGATGCGGCGGTAGCTGGTGCCGCTGTCGGTTTCGGTGAAGAAGCTGCTGCCGACGCCCTTCGCTTCGGGTGTGGTGGACAGCATCAGCACATGTCCCGGCGCGATCATCGCCGACAGACGCAGTTTGTCGAGCACCACCCTGTCCTGTCCCATTTGCGGTTGGACAGCTCCGTCGCGGCCGATGAACTGCGTCTTCATTTCGCCATGCTCGACTTCGGGCGTGAGTTCAATTTTTGCTCTTCCATCTCCCTGCGGATACGTCTTCAGACCGAACAAGCACTGGGCCTGAGAGAGTGGAAAGCCACGAACGCAGGAGTCCTCCAGTACGAGCAGCGAGAGTGTATCCTGCTGTTTAGTAACTAGGATCTTAGCTCGTTGTCCGCTGCGGCATTGAATGCGGCGGGAAGCTCGGTCGAGTTCTGGATCGGCTGCGGAATCTTCGCCCCGTTCGACTGCTCCCGGTTGGCTATTGTCGAGGGCTTCCTTGAGCTTAGTGGGCAACTGCATCCCCACGATTCCACAGCGCAGCCCGTTGGCCGACATCTGCCGCCGGAGCTCCGTGGGAAAGTGCTGTTCGTCGACTTCCGACCAGATGTCGTGGTAAGCCGCGTCATCCGCGAGCGGAATGCGGGCAAACGCCACCTCAAGCACCACGCTGTTGGTCGGCAGCGGCGGAGCCGGCAGCGAGGGGGCTGCCGGTTTCTCTGCCGTGTTAAGCAGCGCGCACCCCGAACACAGCCACGCAAAGGAGGCGAGCAGTATCGGGAAGTAGAGCCGCAAGTGCACGAATGGTTGGGTTTGAATTCGCGTAACCAAGCTGACGGGCTAGCCGTCAGTCGCTAAGCGGGGGAAGCGCGCAATGCCGCCCCAGCGGGCCGAAGAGTAGAAAAGGGGCGACCGGCGGTCAATGGAGAATCGAGACGGGAGAAAGGCCAAGAATCGCGGCGATCAAAAACTGCTAGCCCGCGGTTGCCCGTTGGCTCGGACTGGGGGCTTCGCGGTCACCCGGCTGATCGGGAAAGCGGCCCGATTGCAACAGTTTCTCCCACCAGCGGGCGGGACGAAGGCGGGGATCACTGGTCAAAACGCTGCGCTGCTTGCCGCGACGGGTCCGGACAATCAGCGATTCACTTTGGACTTCCAGCACCACCCAGAACTTCTTTACCCGATAAGAATACCCTTCGCCGTTGGTTTCTGGCTGGACCGCTTCGGCCCGTGGTCCGGGGTGGGGGCTGTGTTTTTCCGCCACATAAATGACGCGGTCGCCGGGTTGATACATCGCTCCAATCCTTGTCGCCTGCCGTGGCCCCGCGCCGCCCTGCCGGGACCTGAATTTGCAAAATCAAGCCACTCCAATCCGTATCATACACCTGCCGGACAATTTATCAATAGAAATTGTCAGGAGGTGTTGAAATGTGGCCGCAATCAGGCTCAAAGACTCCATGCTCGAGAGTCCGTTACTTCGCGGCCTCCTTCGCCGGCTTGCAGTAGGAGAGCGTGAGCAGGGCGAAGCCAGTGGCGAGGTTAGCGTCCCCTTCCATCCACTGCTTTTCGGTATTGGCCCACGAGCCGTCCGCCCGCTGCCGCTTGGCGAGTTCGGCGATTAGTTCATTCCGCCAGTTGTGCTTGACTCCCTTTTCGTCGGGGAATTCGTTCTGTCCCATCGCGTCCAGGGCCTTGGCGAAGGTGTGGTAATAGTAGTACACACCGCGCTGCCCCATGCCTGGGTTTTCTTCCACGCTGTAGTGCTTGCCGAGCCACTTGAGGGCGGCCTTCACTCGCTTATCTTCCGGTCCGACGCCGGCATAGAGCATGCTTTTCAGCCCGGCATAGGTCATCGCTCCATAGCTCCGCAGGCCACCATCCGCTGTCTCGCCAGCCGGGCTCGAGCCGCCGGCAGCGGGGGTGTAGAAGAAGCCGCCGTCGGGGTTCTTAAGAGCCTCGGGGGAGATGGTCAGTTCGGTTTCCAGGTTCTGGCAGCGGGAAACGAACAGCAGGGCTCGCTGAATCGCTTCGCTGTCAGCTTTGTTGCCAGTCGCCTTCAGGGCATCCACCAAAAAAGCCGTGTTGGAAAGGTCGGGCCGCGACTTGCCGCCGTAACCTGCTCCGCCGTAGTTGATATCCTTTTTGTCCTTCCCTTCGCTTTCGTCCCACTGCTCCCCTTTAATGTAGGCGTCTGCTTTTTTCAGGACTTTGTCGTATCGACCGTCCTTGTTCGCTTCTTTGAAGCAGAGGACGGCGAGACAGGTTTCGTAATTGGGAAGCTTGCTCCCCGTCTTGCAAATGCCGCCATCTTCCCGGACGAAGCCCTCGAGATACTTCAGGCTCTTGGCAACCACCGGGTCATCCGGCGACCGCCCTGCCCGCAAAATGGCCGTCGTAATGAGTGCCGTCACTCCCGGCCCCGCCTGAGCACTATACGAACCGTCCGGGGCCTGCCCTTTCGTCGTCAGATAATCGATTCCCTTGGTCACCATCTGCTCGTGGGTCTTGGCATCGAGCTTGGCGGGCTCTTCGGCCTGCAAGGGAGAGGCAGCGATGACGGTGAGGACGCAACTGAAGAGAAGGAGCTTTTTCATGGGAGGAATATTAGAAAATGGGAAATGGAACTGGCACTATTCTAGCAATAAGTGAGCCGGAATGCGCGAAACGGAGTTGGGTTGGCAAAATCACATGGATGGCAGAATCATGAGGAGGCGGGCAAATTGCCGCGTGGAATTGAGCCGAAACTTGCCGACCATCCGCTCCCATGATTTTGCCATCCATGATTCTGCCACTCGCCTACCTAGCATTGGTTAGCGGCGATTTTTTCGCCAAGTGCGGCAGTTTTGTCGCCGCGCTGTCAGGGTAAGATACGAGAATGCTCCCTCTCCTCGCCGTCGATATTGGCAACTCCTCCACGAAGCTTGGCTGGTTTGGTGATATGACCAAGGGGAGCGGCGAATTGCCAGTTCCCTCGTTGGTACGGGACTGTGCCACGGCTCAGCCGTTGCCGGAAACGGTTGTAAAAGAGTTGCCTGCGGAGGGAGTCGTGTGGCGGGTGGCGAGCGTTCATCGCGAAGCGGAAAAGCTGCTGGAGAATTGGGTGCGGGCAAATCGGCCGCAAGATGATTTCAAAATCCTCACGTATCGCGACCTGCCGTTGGAAGTCCGACTTGAATTCCCCGCCCGCGTCGGCCTCGACCGCCTGGCCGCCGCAGTGGCAGCTAAGTTCCTGGCGAGCGGGGGGCGTCAGCCCCCTGATATTAGTCCCACCATCGTCGTCGACGCCGGCACCGCCATTACCGTCGATCTCGTCAGTGCCGACGGGGCCTTCGAAGGTGGCGTCATCCTCCCCGGCTTTCGACTGACGGCACAAGCGTTGGCCGCGGGAACCAACCAACTGCCGCTCGCGTCGTTCACCGGCCAGGACCAGCCGCCCCCCGTGGTGGGAAAGAACACCGATGGAGCCATCCGCAGCGGCCTCTTCTGGGGTGCGGTCGGCGCGGTCCGGGAAGTCATCGAGCGAATGTCCGCGGGCCTGTCAGATCAGCCTCACATTTTCGTCACCGGCGGCGACCTCCGCCACCTCGCCCCACTCGTCAGCCCGCATTCCCAGTTCGTCCCCAACATGGTGCTGAGCGGAATTGCGATTGCCGATGGGGTGGAACGCTTGGTCGGTGAGGAGAAGTAACTTGAGTTTCTCCAATTCCGATCACAGTTCCGGACGACTGACAATTCTGTACGCATCGAGCGTATTGATCGCCATTGCCATTTGCATCCGCTGCTTGATTTGGAATATGTTCGTCGGCGGCGGCATTTCCTTCATCCTACTTGCCGTCTGCGCCTTTTTTTTACCGTATTGGCTAAAACAAGACGGCAACCCGGCCCGTGCGTCGCTTGCACCCTGGCAACAGTTTTGTAGGCGGGTTATCGGGGGGCTTTTGGCAGGTTGCATCACATTGTGCGTTGTAATGACCCCAGTCATGCTGCTGGATCGCGGTTTTCCCACAATGCAAATTCTTCCCAGGGCTCCCCGACTTTTTCTCTACATAGGGATACCGCTGGGTGCTGTGTCGTGGGGACTATGGCTAGGCCTGTCCGCTCCTCGGGCCAATGCGACGACGGCGGAGCCGCGAGATTGGCAATTCTCGCTGCGCACAGTTTTTATCATGCTGACGTTGGCGTTGATCGACCTTGGGTTCTGGCTTAGAGATGCCGAAGCCGGACTGTGGGTCGGTTGGGCATTTGTTACGAGCTACGCTTGGGCGACACATACGGTCGCCGCCATTCGCGTAGGCAATCAGGAGCCAAACCCAGTACCACGTTTGTATCCCGCGCGCTTGGCAATCACGATGTTTGCTTCCTTCGTAATTGCATTGTCCGTTACGATCGCGTTCGGAATTACATGTACGGCCGTAGTGTTCCCAATTGGAGCCTTCACGTATTCGCCGCATAGCAACTCATGGCTCTTTTTTCCACTCCTGCTGACCATGGGCAGCACTTTTGGATTCGCGGCTGCCGCACTTTGGTTACGTGTCGCATGGCCACGGCGGTAGGAGTCTGCATTTCCTCCCCCTCGGCCAAAATCAATTGAACGGATATTCTTGGTATTGAACTTTCTAACCAAGGAATGATCTATGCCCGTCTCCGCCGACCGTGTCTTGCAACTCGCCAAAGTCCTCAAAAGGTTCGCCCCTCGAGAAGAACTCTCTCTAGCCGACTACCTCAAGGCCATTCCACGGCTGGAGTCGCTGGCGGACGTTCCTTCAGGAACGACGGTGCTGGTCCGCGGCGATGTGGATGCCAAACCCGGCCCCACGATCGGCGATGGGGACATTCGGCTGCGGAGCATGAAGGAGACGCTGGATTTCGGCCGGCAAAAGGGATGGAAGCAGGTTCTGTTCGGCCATCGGGGGCGGAAAGAGAAGGATAAGCCAATCGGCTCGCTCGATAAGGTTGCGAAGCGGCTGGGCGAGATCCTGGGCTGCGAAGTGCCGGTCATCACGGATTGGCTGGACGAAGCGACGGGGACCGTGAAGGACGCAGCGGCGGCGATAATCAAGGAGGCCAAGCCGGGCAGCGTGCTTATGCTGGAGAATGTGCGGACTTATGACTTGGAAACGGTGCTGTGGAAGGCGAAGGAAGACGCCCTGCCGGCCCTGGCCCCTAAACTGGCCGCGCTGGCGAATTCCTTGTCAGAGAAAATTGGCGACGTCTATGTGAACGAAGCCCTCTCCGCCGGCAGTCTCGATACATCCAGCACCATCGTCCCGCTGGCGATGAAACGGGTGGCCCTGGGGAACTACATCGCCAGCGAATTTGAACAGCCGATGATGGAGTGCCTGAAGGCGAAGCTGGTCGTGTTCAGCGGGATCAAGATCGACAAGCTGGACGACCTGGAAGCGATGATTGCCCGGGGGACGATCAGCACCATCTTCAGTGCTGGCTCACTGGCCATGTCCCTACGGAAGGCGGCGGCATTGCTGGAAGGGAAGGAGTATTGTCTGGGTGTGGCCGAGGACCCGGCTCATAAGGACAAGCCTTACTATATTCCCCCGGAGCGAGTGGAGCAGGCTCAGCGGATGCTCGCCGCTGGCAAGCAACACGGGATTGAATTCGTTCTGCCGATTGATTCGGTCCTGGCCGACGGCTCCGTGGCGGACACTTTGAAGCCGACCGATCAGCAGTTCGACGTGGGGCCGAAGACCTCCGCCCTCTTCGCAGCCAAAATCGGCGAGTTCATCGAAAAGAACAAGGCCAATCCCAAAAATGCCGTCGCTTTCCACAACGGTGTCTTCGGTATGTTCGAGGATCCCAAATTCGAGGCCGGCACCAAGGCCTTCATCAGCCAGCTCAAGCGACTGAAGGATGCCGGTCATCCGGTTTATGTTGGCGGAGGAGAGGGAGGGACCGCCCTGGAGAAATATGGGAAGCCAGGCTGGATCAGCCACTGCTTCACGGCGGGGGGAACGGTGCTCAACGCCCTCGGCAGCGAACCGGTTCCGTATTTGGTGACGCTCAGTGAAGCGGCAAAGTAGTCCGTTCACTCCGTGAGCGGCCAGTCTGCACACGGAGTGTGCAGACAACTATATGGCACATCCCGCTCGCATCTTCCCGCATTCCGCAATTAGGTCATCCAGCGCCACGCGGATGTCCAAGGGAGTGCCGTTCCCAACCGCGACCCGCTCCAGCCGGGCTGCGAACGGCGTCAGGTCGTCATAACCGTTTAACTCCCCTGATTCCTTCAGTTGATGGGCCAATCGCCCCAGCACCTGGCGATTCCCCTTCTCGGCGGATGCGGCCAGTTCGGCGATGACGGATGGAAGTTCAGTCAGAAACTCGGCCGCTAGCGGTCTTCCATTGGAGGAAGGTGCAAAGCGGCTGCGGTTTAATAGTGCGGTTGTCATGGGGAGTTTAATGTCCTGAAAGGAGAACGAGAGGGCGCGTTCTCCAAGGGGTGATTTCCGCTCTTTATATTCTACGCGGCAAAGAGCGGGGAAGAGCGAAACCGCACCGACCTATTTCACTGGTTTGCGGTAGTTGATTCCTCACAACACGCGGCAGCGGTTCATCTTGCCAGCGTTCGGCTGGCGACTCGGCCAACCGCTTTCGGCTTTCCACCTTTCGCGTTTGCAGCCCACTGTCCCGCGACTTTCGCGGGAAAACAACCTATCGGCCAGCCGGTCGGGCGGCGCTCACGGAAAAGGCCGTGCTAGCGTCAGAACCTGCGTGGCAGGCATCTGTTGTGCAATCGGCCCGGCAAACCAGGAAATTTGCGGGAACGCTGCGGACAAGTCAAGAGCGGAAAACTGGGGGGACGATAGCACCCTTAGCTTCAGCATTGTAGCTGAAGGTCGCTGAACGTCAGCGTCTCGGCCTGCCGCACCTACGAGAACATCGCGGGGCCGGCGGTTCCGGCGACAGGTTGTTTCCGTTTCCGTCTCCGTGTGTTCCGTTTTTAGGAGTTCTGCAATGAATCGCGTTATCGTGGCGGCCTTGGCTGCCGGACTGTTGTGTATCGCCTCTTCCGTCAATGCTGCTGGCCTCTTCGGCGGCGGCAGCTCGTGTGGCTGCGATGCAGCCCCCACCTGCTGCGCTCCCGAGCCGAAGTGCTGCCGTGAGCCCCGGTGCTGCAAGGAACGTTGCCACAAGGAACGCTGCTGCCACCACCGGAATCGTTGCTGCGACAATAGCTGCACGAAGGCCGCCCCGAGCTGTGCCGCCCCGACTTGCGCCGCCCCCACCTGCGCCGCTGTCGCTCCGACCTGCGAAGCCAAGGCCCCCAGCTGCGGTTGCGAACCCAAGTGCTGCAAGCAGCGCTGCTGCCGTGAGCCCCGCTGCTGCAAGGAAAAATGCTGCAAGCAGCCGAAGTGCTGCAAAGAGCGCTGCTGCCGTGAGCCCCGCTGCCCCAAGGAACGCTGCTGCCGTCAGCCCCGCTGCTGCAAGAGCACCTGCGGCTGCGAAATGGTTGCTCCTTCCTGCGGTTGCGGCAAGTAATTGCCAATCCAGCGAGGGCTGAGAACCGCACACACCACTGCGAAACCTCCGTCCCGCTCCCAAGATAACACAGGCCCCCCGGCATGCCATGCAAGCCGGGGGGTTTGTGTGTTTCTTGGAGGTGTCCCATCCGCCACGTAATCTTGATCTTACTCCTACTCCTTCTCCTCCCCCCACCTCTCCCAAATTCTCCTTGCATCCTCCCCCGCTCCCGCGATAATCACGGCATGACCACGAGCTCTCTCTCCACCTCTCCATCCCGATACACAATCGCCATCACGATTGTCGCCTACCTATTCACAGCGAGCCTGCTCCTCGCTCAAGAGCGCGGCAAATGGCTCACCATTTCCGAGAAAGTCACCTCCCAACTCAAACCCGGCTACCCCGGCAAGACAGCGGGCGTCACTGTTGATTCCACGACGGGCGACCTCTTCATGGTCGTCCCCGACCAGGGAATCTGGAAGAGCACCGATCACGGCAATACCTTCGCTCGCGTTGACGACAAGGCCATCGGCGGCCGCTGCGAAACCGGCTTCGCTCTCAATTTCGATCCCGCCGGCAAGCGGCTGATGTGTTTCATGATTTATGGCGGCAGCGCATTGACCAAGGACGGGGGCAAGACCTGGACCCCCTCCAAAACCAGCCACCTTGATTTCGGAGCGGTCGATTGGGACGATTCCGGCAAGTGCTTCCTGTCACTCCGTCACGAAAGCGGCGGAATGCTCTGCCTCTCCACGGACGAAGGACAAACCTGGAAGGATCTGGCCAAGGGATTTGTCGCCGTCGGCCTCTTCGATTCCCAGACCCTCGTCTGCCGCAAGGAAAAGGAGAAGGGACTCGTGCGCAGTACCGACGGCGGTGCCACCTGGGAACCTGTCTCCGACATCACCCCGAGCGGCTACGTTATGCGAACCCTCCAGGGAGTCGGCTACTGGACAACGGAGAAGGGGCTGCTCGTTAGCACAAACAAGGGAAAGACCTGGGCCATTCGCGGCAAGCCAGTCCATGCCGTGTTAGGCCCGTACTGGGCAAAGGACTCCAAACACATCGTGGTCATCGGCAAAGAAGGCTTCCACGAATCCAAAGATGGCGGTGATACCTGGAAACTCGCCGCTCCCCTCCCCGAAGGCTTCAACGTCGGCCTCGTCGGCCCCAACTACGCCTGGGATCCCATCGCCGATATTTTCTACGCTTCGTCAATGGGCAAAGACACGTTTAGATTCGAGCGCTGATTTCCACGAACCCTTTACTGGTGCCACTCCTTCACAAACGGCCTGTAGAATTGCTCCCATTCTCGGTTGAACCAGACCGGGCTGCTGGGAAATCCTTCCTGGCCGAGGGCGTCGACGGCGACGATGTAATAGCGCCGCGATGACTTTCCCGCGTTTGGGTCGGTGAAGGTCAATTCCCCCTGCGGCTCCGCATTTAGGCGGGCGATCGGATCCTTGTTGTAACGGCCATCCATCCGATAGACCCGGTAGCCACGGATTCCCTTCTCGGCATTCGGCTTCCACTTGAGATGGCATGTCGTTCCCTCTTCTTTGGCAAAGACAAACTGCGGGCTGGAGGGGATTGTCAGCACCCCCGCCGATGGCCCGCTCACTTTTCCCGCGGCATTCACGGCCCGAACGCGGTATGCGTAAACCCCGTGGCGATAGATTCGCCCCTCTGCGTCGATTTCTTCGTCGTGAAACTTTCGCTCAAAACTCGGTTCACCACCGACGCCAGGTTGCTTCGTAAAATCGGCACCAGTATCCGTGTAACTAGTGGCGCTGATTGGCTTCAAGTCGTAATTGAGTGGCACGAAAATTCCAATCTTGCGAATCGCCCCCACGCTGGGCGATCCCAGCGGCGGAGTCTGCCCCTTCAGTCTCTTGAGCTGATCCTCGGTGACAACTTCCACTGCCGCTCGATCGACGAAGTAACCAACTTCCTTCCCCGGCACCGGCGTCCAGCAAATCTCCACCTGCCGCTCATTTACGACCGAAACCGCCACGTCCTCCACGACAGGTGGATTCTCACGGACCTTGGGCTTGATACTTCCTCGCTGTGCCTCTGGCTTCGCCGGCAGGCGGAGCGCCCAAATTTGTTGTTCCGAAACTCCACTGGAATTGCTCGGCCGATTCTCGAGGAGCGCCAAGCCCAGTTCCGGCGCAAACATCAGTTGCCGGGCCCGACTGCTGGTCGGGTCCGGCTCGCGAGCCGGCTTGAGCGGGCTCCACTTCTTTGTGTCGAGGTCGAGCGTCCAGGTCTCCAGCCGATTGACCGCATCGTCGTCTTTGCCGGTCGTCACTTTGATCACCGCCAGCACCACGCCGGCGTTCGAGTCATAAGTCAGCACCGCATCGTTCTGCTTGGTCGGCGGCAGCCCTTCGGTCGCCAAGGCCGTCCATGCGTTGGCCTTCAAATCGTAAACCCAGGTGTGCTGGTCGTCGTCAAACTGGCTGCCGAAGAGGACGTGAACCTTGTGCCTCGCGTCATAGGCCATGTTTCCGCCGCTCCGGGGTGCCGGCTCCAACGGCGGCTTCTTGGGAGTCCAGGTGTTTTCCCAGGGGTCATAGGTCCACGTCCCCTCATGGCTCCCTTCGCCGCCGAACATCACCACCACCTCCTGCTCCGCATCCCAGGAAGCACACCGCAATGGCCGCGGCTGAGCCGCCGGCAGCGGACGAAGGTTTCGCCACCGGTTCTGCGGCAGGTCATAGCTCCAGACCGACGCATCATTGAGATATACCTCCCGCCACCATTGCCATCCATGGCTGGCGCTGAACGCGGGAAAGCGAAGATACCGGCCGCTCGTCAGGTCGATTAAATTCTGCTGACCGCAACAGATGCCGGGGGGAGACATGTTCGGCTCCTTGAGCATCCACACCGCTGACTTCGGCTCAAACGTCCATATCTCCGACCCCTGCTCCCCACCACCTCCCTGATTGTGTCCTCCATACCGAATCATCGCGCCCCGCTTTCCGTCCCACGCGCATGCACCTTCATACCCCAGTCGCGGCGACGGCGGCGTCCCTTGGAGCGGACTAAGCTTCACCCAGGTACCCACGGGCATATTCTTCAAGTCGACGGGAACCTTCGTTTCCGGCGAATCGCAAAGCGCTGTCGCTGCCACCGAAGCGATCGCCATCAAAACAGCCACTCCAACAATGCGACTGCGCATAGGGTCTCTCCTCAATCAGTGCGCCAGATGTCTTAGCGGATCAGCCCCTGAATTCGCTGCTTCTCCCGTCGTTGTTCCTCAATTGCCGGCTTGGCGGGAAGGTAATACTTGCTGTCGAATTCTGCTTTCTCGGCGGCCGATAGTTTGGCTTCGGCGATCATGATGTCCTCCACCAACGACGAAAGCTGCTGTTCGAGACTGCTGAGCGCATCCGACTGCTTCTTGAAGTCATCAAAGGTTTGGACACCCTTGGACATCGCCGCGTATTCTTTATGCAAGCGAACCAGATCATTCACTTTTTGCACTAGTTCTGGAGAAATCGTAGTGGTCGAAGTCTTGGCATTAGTGCTCGCGCCGTTCGTGGAGCCGACAGCGGCCGGCTGCGGAGTTGGGGGACCCCCTTTCGTCGACGACCCGCAACCGGCGATCCCTAGAATTGCCCATGCGGCCAGGAACCGCAACCAGAAGGACGCCAGACGACCAGATTCACTCGTTGCTCGCATAACAGAACCTCTCCGGTCATTAAGATGGAAGCGGGAACTCGGGGGAGATTATACAGCGGCCGAGAGGCTGCCTGTGGCCCGAGCGAGGCATGCTATAATGAAAGTGCGGACGGAAGACAGTCCCGCGCTCTGGAGCCTGATGTCGCATGGTTTTGGTACGCCTAACCGCCGCTTTCCTTCTCATCGCTTTAGCAGCGTCTAGTGCCGCGGCAGCAGAGAAGAATCCCGTCCTGGCCTTCACGTTCACGCACGCCGATGTGGAGAAGGCAAAGGTTGAGCCATTTCCTTATTTCCGCATTTTTCCCGACGGGAAAGACAAGAGCGGCGCGGACGCGAGCAGCACCCTTTCCACGCTCAAGGCCGCTCGCGGCCAATCAGCGCTGTTCAAGGAAGAGGACGCCAATCCGGGCCTGATAGTCGTGCTTCGGCGGATTCTGTTTATTCCTCTGGCCAGCGGCGATTTTCGGGCGGTGTTTGAAGGGGAATTCAATGCGGTGCAAACCATCGTGAAAAAGGCCACGGTCGACAAGCTCTTGGGAGGCAACATGACCGAAATTGTATTCGCTGGCGAAACCACCAAAGGACTTCGCCCCCTCGCCTTCACCATCAAGCCAAAGACGACTTTCCGCATGGCCCTCAAAGAGGGACGGCTGTTGCTCTATGGAGTCGACGGAGAAAGTACGATCATCCATTACGGCCTGACCGGCACTTTCACTTACGAGAGCGACAAGGTCAAAGTGGAGCCGGCAGACAAAGAATCGCCCGTCTACATCGGCAAACCGACCCCCCCGGAACTCAAAGACGACGGCGAACCAATTACGCTGCCGGTGATTAACTGACTTTCGCCGCTTGTTCGGCTCGCTATTCTTTCGTTACTTCCCCACCGGCACTAACCGCACCCCCCGCAGGTCCATGAGGGCCGACTTGACGGCTCCGTCACTGCGAATCAATAACTCAGCGGGGCCTTTGGCCAGTTTGACTGTGCCGGCGGTGAAGGATTTGTAGGTGTCCCAATTGCCCGTGCCGGTGACCTTGCCGCCGACGGTCTGGCCGGCGATGGAGATGACGTAACTGTCCCCGGAGGCGCCGTCGGCAGAGGCGTAGTCGAGCTGCACCCGGTACTCGCCGGCCTGCTCCACTTCGAGGTTCCAAGCGGCGTGGTCTTCCTGGCTCGACCAGTAGCCGAGGTTGCGGTACTGCTCTTCGAAGACGATAGTCGGGCCATAAATGCGGGCGTTCATCGCCAGGAGGCGAATCGAGCCGTCGACGAAGGGGCGGACCACTTCGGGCTTGTTGCCGGGGAACTGTTTCGGCGGAGCCCCGCTGCCGCGGAGATAGGCGAGGAGGTGTCCCATCTCTTCGACCGTGATGTCTTTCTCGACCCCTTCAGGCATCAGCGACTTGCCAGTGCTCTTCAATTGCTCCAGTTCGCTCCGCAGGATCTGCACCTGCTTCCCCTCCGGCTGAGCCAGCGTGATGCTGTTGCCCGTTTCGCTGCTGAGAATGCCGCTGGACGTTTTGCCGTCGCTGGTCAGGGCGGTGTAATCGAGATAGCGGTCTTCGACCGCCCGGTTGGGATCGAGAATGGCAATCAGATAGACGTCCAAAGTGCGGTTGGTCATTGCCGACAGATCACTGCCGACGAGGTGCCCCACGTTTTCCAGCCGGTGGCAGTTGGCGCAGCGCTTGGCAAAGACGGCTTTCCCTTTTTCCTTGTCTCCCATCGCGGTCAGCGCCGGCTTGTACTGCTCGATAATTTTTGCCCGGTTGGCATCGACCGCCCCGGCGAGCACCTTTTCCGCCCGGTTCCGGACCTTGCTACTGGCATGCGACGAGAGCTGTTGTCGCCGGCGGGCGTCGATTTGCGAGGCGGGGACGGTTCCTTTCTCCACGGCATCGAGCAGAGCAACAGTCCAAGCCTCGCGGGCAAACAGCGAATCGAGAATCTGGCTGCGAAGGGCCGGAGTATGCGAGGACCAGCCTTCCAGCATGGCCGCGGCGGCTTCAGGCTGCTTCATTCGGCTCAAGGAACCAACGGCGGCGGCCTGAAGCTGGGCTGGATTTTGTGGCGCAAGCAGCACGGCGAGGAGTTTCAAATCGTCGGCTTCCCCATCGAGCCCCCGTCCCAGGATGCGAGCCATGCCGACTTGAGCAGCCGTAATCTCCTGAGTCTCCACACCCATCGGGCGAACGCCAACCGTGGCCCGGGCAAACTTGTAAAGCTCCTGAACCTTCGGCTTCGAACCATCGTCCAGAATCGAGGCCAGCTTCAGCCCCCGGCGGTCCAGCACATCGAGCAGGGAGGCCAGCGAGGAGAACTGCCACGGCGCGAACGATCCGTTCTGCGGCGCGACGATTTTTGCCAAAGCCCGATTCACGATTTGGTCATCCCCCAGCGCAGCAGCCAGACCGAGCAGTTTTTCCACGAGCTTCTCCGGCGGAAGCTCCCCGCGATTTCCCGCCAGCACACCCGTCAGCACTTCACCCACATTTTCCTTATGCACCGAGCTCATCACTGCCGCGGTGATATGGGGATCGTTTTGGCTCGCCAGCGCGATCTTGGACAGCGCGCGCGCGGACTTCGGATCGTTCCACTCGCCGAGAGAGTAAGCGATTTGCAATCGGATCGTCGGATCGGATTCTTCCGCATGCTTGAGGACCGCAGAGGCAATTTTTGGAGACTTTTCCAGAAGGGGTTCCGAGAGACGAATCGCGTGACGCCGGATGGCGGGCTGTTCGTCCCCGAGCGCGGCGAGCAGAGTTTCTTCTTTCAATTCGCCGAGTCCGTCCAGCGCACACAAAGCATGGAGTCTCGCTTGCGGGAGCAGGCTCTTCTTAACCAGCGTCTCTAGCGATGCCAAAGTGCGCTTGTCGCCATTCCAGACAATCATCTGGTGCGCGAGGTCGCGCAGAATCCCGTTGGACAGTTCCAGTTGAGCCACCAATTCCTGGCTCGACATCTTGTTGAACCAGCGGACCTTTCGCGGCGGTGTTTCGGAGGGATAGACCCGGTAAATCCGCCCTTTGTCGTCCCCCGCTCGCAGGTTGAGATTTTTTTGCGTTTCAGGCGGAATCCATTGGGGGTGTTCGATCACGAAGCGGTACATGTCGCTGATCCAGATCGCCCCGTCGGGGCCGGTGCGGACCATGCTGGGGCGGAACCAGTTGTCTCTGGAGGCGAGGAACTCGCTCTCTTTCTCATCTGCCGCTCGCTCGGCGCGGAAAGTGACGCCGTCGGGGGTGATCGGCTCGCGGTGGACGAGATTGTGGACCGGTTCGCAGGTGAAGAAGTTGCCGTAAAAGTCCTCACCGAGCAAGTTGTCGCGGTAGATCATCGTGCTGCACGCGCTGGTGAACCGGTTGGCCGTGTGCAGGTCGTTGAACCGGGCCAATGTGCGGCTTTTGGGGAAGACGGGGGCGACGCCGGGGGCGGCTTGGATGTGGCGAGTGACGGCGGGGGGGGCGGAGTGGGGGTTGCGGCGGAGGTAGTGGTCGTCGAGGACGTAGTGGAAGATGGGGTTGCTGTTGTTGTTGCCGAACCAGTCCCCCCAGTCGTTCCGCTCGCGGCCGAACTGAGTGTTGCCACTCGTCGTTTCCAGCTTCCCCTCGTCGGGGCGAATCCGCAGGTCCCGCCCGCCGACGTTGACCTGCTCGCCGGTCAGCTCGGATTTGATCTGGCCGCCACTGTCCCCGTTGCCGACGTGCAGCCAGTTGTCGAGCCCCCAGCGGAGCCCATTCACCCGGTGCTGCTGGTTCCCCTCCCCAAAGCCGTGATAGAGGATTTTGCGAACGTCGGCCTTGTCGTCGCCGTCGGTGTCCTCGGCATACAGAATGTCCGGAGCCGCCGTGATGAGGATTCCCTTCCGCCAGACCTTCACGCCGGTCGGGAACGGCACGTCATCGAGAAAGAGTTTGGCGTCGTCATACTTGCCGTCGCCGTCGGTGTCGGTGAGCACTTTCACTCGGCCTCCTGGCTTCCCAATCGGATCCCCCGGCTTGCGCCAGTCGAGACCGTTGGGATAGTCCCGCATCTCAACCACCCACAGCCGCCCATCCGGTCCCCAGTCGAAGGCGACCGGATCGACAATCAGCGGCTCACTGGCGACGAGCTCGATCTTCATGCCGGGGCGGAGGGTGAAGGAGGCGAGAGCTTCGGCGGGAGAAAGTGGAGGTGGGGAGTCGGTGTCCTGGCGAGCGGGGGGCGTAAGCCCCCTGATATTGCTTTGTTCTTTGGGCGACGGCTTCTCGGGGGCTTTAGTATCAGGGGGCTTACGCCCCCCGCTCGCCGGTTTTGAGGCCAGCATCTCGGCGAACGTGATGATCTGCACATGGTTCGGCAGCCGGGCGGTGTCTTCGTTGATGACGCAAAGGGCTCCCGAGTGGAAGAACGCGCCGTTGTTGGTCCCGTCGGCCCGGACAAACGGCGGAATGACCGGCGCGGTCCCTGTTTCCTTGCCGCGGACTTCGTCAAAGACTTTGGTCGCCCAACCCGCTTTCATGTCTTTGAAGAGGAAGAGGGAATAGCGCTCGGAGTTGGAGAAGAGACAGTCGAGCTTCGTGTCGCCGTTGACGTCTATCAAACGCACGTCCTTGCGTATTTGCCCATAATGCGTAGCGGTTCCATTAGGAAATGTAAACGCAGCGTTTCCTTGCTTCGCACCTCTTAGAGCAAGGATTTGAATGGAATCGTCATCGTCTCGCCTTATTGTTTCGGGGTGACCGTCGCCGTCGAAATCCCGCCTGTAACTCTGCGGCAGCATTGTGTGCAGAGCGACGATTTCATTCTTTCGTTCATTATCAATCCATTTCGATTTTTTCCCATCCCAAGTTCGTGTTAACTTCGTGATGATGATAACGTCGAGGAATCCGTCATCATTTCTATCCATGACTGTTGGCAGATTCTCTCGTGCGACTGCTGACCGAACTGCAGAGCCAACCAGCAAATTCTCATTCAGCCGCTCCGCACACTCTCTAAACGTCAAAAACTTCACCTTCTTCCCGTGCTTCGTCACCGCGTGGTCGATGAGGTCGACGATCTGCTCGGAGCGGATCCAGCCGTGGGGGTGGAAGACGAGGTTGTAGACCCCTTTTTTGAGGACGACGGCGTCGAGGGCCAGCTTGAGGTCGCGGACGGTGTCGGGGTTGTTCGGCTTTTGGACGTGCTGGGCGGACCAGTCGCTGGGGACGACGCAGG
>JBJXFF010000106.1:0-6542 GCA_046153945.1 Pirellulaceae bacterium | reverse complement strand
AACGTTTGTTTGACAACTACCCCAGGCTTATCGCAGTCTTCCACGCTCGTCATCGCCTTCTAATGCCAAGACATCCCCCATGTGCCCTTAGTAGCTTGACCACAAATATTCAAAACTCTCTGCCCCTCCCTTAGCTCGCCGAAGCTTGCTAAACGAGTCGCTTCAAATTAGAAACTGTGACAACACCACTCTCGAGTCCTGCCCGCGCCTCACGGCGGGAGCAGACTCTTCTTCAAGTAACGATAGCTCATTCGATTCGTCTCGCTCGCACCGGCCTTTCGACCAATGCGAGCAACGCTATTTTCTAAGAGACCGTGCAAGATACATTTCCTTGCCCGCACCTCACCCTTGCGAGTTTGATACGTGCAAATCGATGCACCTTCACGAAGATGCCATCTACACAACAACCAAATTGTCAAAGATCATTTCACGACTTACAAGCCCGAAGGCCTGTTCGTCATGCCACCCACTGGATGGGAAGCTGGTCCGTCAAAACGACGAAAAAGCTTCTCGTTCAGTAGCTGGGGCTCCGCAAAGTGGGAAAAAGCAATCCTATGGCTTTGGGCCAAGGGCGTCAACCCGGCGGAAAAGATTTTTTCGCTGTGTCATTCGTGATTCCAGAAGGTCGTTATTCTCTCAAACAGCGAAAAATCGGCGAAGAACTCATCTTCGTCAGTAGTTATACGCGTTCTTGAATCCGAGGCAAGGGGCGTATTCGCGAAATCTTGAAAGTGGCCAAAAGACCCTTGTTTTCCCAGTGTTTTTTGTACCCAGCCAACTGCATTCTGCTTACTGCCTACCGTCCCCTCCCGATTCCAGTGGAGACGAAGGGGCTCGAACCCTCAACCCCTGCCTTGCAAAGGCAGTGCTCTCCCAATTGAGCTACGTCCCCGTGGACAAGGGTCGGGAGTCAGGGGTCAGGGGTCAGGTTTGAAGCTGACTCCTGACCCCTGATTCCTGACTCCTGCCTTCCAAGTGGGCGGTAGAAGAGTCGAACTTCTGACCTCGTCGTTATCAGCGACGCGCTCTAACCAACTGAGCTAACCGCCCCAATTCTCTCCCGCTCCCCCATTTGGTCGCATTGGGGGAAACCTTTGATTCTAAACGCCCTAAGTTCACTGTCAAAGGGGCAAAATTGCCAGTTTTGAGTCCCGGAACTCACCGGCGAATTGCCTATTTTCGGCAGTCGCCGGCTTGGACTTGACCCTCCTCTCCAGAATCTTCTCTTTTGCGGAAAGTCCGTATCGCTACAATCAGTGGTTAACGGCTGCTGGTTCGCTCGCAGCCGCCAATTGCCGAACAAAACAAGGAGATGCGCCCGCTGCCGCTGGTTCGGGACGTCCCCTTCAAAACGCATTAAGGAACGGAAGTCATGCTGCGGAACCTGCGCCGAATTGCCTTTCTCGCTGGAGCCCTCTCTCCCGTCCTGCTTGCCGCGACGGCCAGCGCCAAGCCAACGCCCGCTGAGGCTTTGAGCATCACGCCGACACAGTCGGACGTCGATTACGATCTCCCGACCAAGGCGGAAATCGGCAAATGCACGCTCGATGTCGATACCTTCGGCGGCATTTCCGGCTTCGTGGTGAAGGATCCCAGCGGCGAGGTGCTCCGGCGGTTCCTCGACACCAACGGCGACAACCAGGTCGATCAGTGGTGCTACTTCAAAGACGGCATCGAAATCTATCGCGACATCGACACCGACCACAACAACAAAGTCAACGAATGCCGCTGGCTCGGCACCGCCGGCACTCGGTGGGGAATCGATAAGGACCAGGACGGCAAAATCGACTCGTGGAAAGCCATCTCCGCGGAAGAAGTCACCGCCGAACTCGTCGCCGCCATTGCGACCGAAGACCTAGCCCGTTTCAAACGGCTCCTCCCCACCACGGACGACCTTGAATCTCTCGGCCTTGCAGACAAGAAGACCGCTGAGATCAAAGCCCGCGTCGACGCTTCGCTCAAAAGCTTCAGCGATCGCTGCCAGGCTCAGAAAATCATCTCCGCCAAGTCCGAGTGGATTCACTTCGGCGCTTCCCGCCCCGCCGTCATTCCCGCCGGCACCGACGGCAACACCAAGGACCTGATCATCTACGACGACGCCTCCGCTGTCGTGGAAACTCCCAGCGGCAAAGAGAAAAAACACTCGCAGCTCATGATCGGCTCGATGGTGAAAGTCGGTGACGGTTGGCGCGTCCTCGGACTCCCCGAGAATATCGAAATCGCCAAGACGGCCTCCTTCCGACTCCTCACGCCGAGCAATGGCTCCAGCAGCGCGGCCGAAGCGACGACCAGCACCGGCGATCTCTCCCCCGAATCCCGCAAGCTCTACGACGAACTCGAAACGCTGGAAAAATCGCTGGCGAGCGCCTCTCCCGAGAAGCAAGCCGAGATCAACGACAAGCGGGCCGACCTGCTCGACAAGCTCATCAAGTCCGCGACCACTGCGGAGGAAAAGGGAAACTGGGTCCGCCAATATGCTGAGACCATCAGTGCGGCGGTCACAGGCGGCAACTATCCCGATGGCGTCAAACGTCTGGAGACACTCGCCGAAAAAACGGCCTCGCTCGCCGGCTCCAAGCAGCTCCTTCCCTTCGTGAAGTACCGCCTGCTCCAAGCACAGAAGGACGCCGCAGGGCAAAAAGAAGAGGCCGACTACGCCAAGATCAGTGAAAATTGGATCGACGGACTGGAGAAGATCATCGAGGACTATCCAGCCGCCCCGGAAGCAGCCGAGGCGATGCTGCAACTCGGCATGGCGTATGAATTCAACGAGAAGCCCAAGGACGCCCTCACCTGGTACAACCGGCTGCTCGCGGAAATGGGCTCCACCGACCAGGCCAAAAAGGCAACCGGAGCCAAAACGCGGCTCGACTCCGTCGGCAAGAAAATCACCCTCAAAGCCAAGTCCATCGACGGCCGCGACACGGTGAATCTGGCCGATTACAGCGGCAAAGTGGTGCTGATTCACTACTGGGCCACCTGGGCGGGGCCCCAGCAAGGAAGACATGGCCCTCATCAAGGAAATGCAGGCCAAATACGGCAAAAACGGCTTCCAACCCCTCGGCGTCAATCTCGACGGCTCCGCCACCGACGCCACCAAATACCTGGCCGCCAACCGCTTCCCCTGGCCCCACGCCTTTGAAGAAGGGGGCATCGAAGATAGCCGCCTCGCCAGCGAGATGGGGATCCTCACCCTCCCCATGATGCTCCTCGTGGACAAGCAAGGCCGCGTCCTGAACAACAATGTTCACGCCGCCGAGCTGGACGCGGAGTTGAAGAAAGCCCTCGGCCTGAGCACCAGTTCAACCGGCGGCAAGAGCAAGGCACGCTAACGTGGGGTAGGCTTCCAGCCTGCCCAGCACGTCGGGGTCGGGAGGTGTTTTCGCGCCGTTACAGCATCGCGGCGGTGAAGACACAGCCGCGAAAACTCCTTCCCGACACATCTAACTTGCTACCGGTCGTTACTTTTCCTGAACCTGCATGACGTACTTCTGCGGCGCTTCAAACGGCTGCGAAAAGTTTTGGTATTTGAGCTGGATTTGAAAAATGACTCTGCCAGCCAAGGGGGGTGTGAACTCGACTGTCTGGCGATGCGGCTTTGCCCAGGTAACGATCGTCTCCGCCAGGTCTTTGTGAAGCACCGCCTCCATTTTGCCAATCGGTTTGATTCCACTTTTGCCGATTTCGCATTTTTGAAAACCGATGTCGAGGGAGACCAGCTTGTACTCTTTGATCGGACCACCCTCGTGAGTCAGATCGATGCGAACCGCGCGCCCCTTGGTAAAGGAACCGTCAAACTCGCCCCGCGTGCGCACCGAATTCCCGTAGCGGTCAAAGATAAAGACGTTTCTTTTAGGCTTCTTATCAAGCGGCGCATAGGGCGCGCCCAGCAGCATCAGATCGTCGACAAATCGCAGCCGGTCACTGGGAAGCATGGCGCTGCCCCCCCGGAGGTCACAACTGTTTTCCTCGGTGCGCGCTATGAATCTTGTGAACTCCCCTTCCACGATCAATTGCCAGATCCCTTTCGTCCGACACTCGTCGCCGCGGTAACTCGCCAAAAATCCGCCGCTTGCGTCGAACTCAATTTTTTGCGGCTCGCGGTAGTCATCAAACGGATTTGTCTTCACCCAGGCTGTGCGAGTGAGCTTTTGAAAGTTCTCGCTGGCCTCCACAGGTTTCAGATCGGCCAGGCCGAGTTTGCGTTCCGCTTCATCGTAGACAATCTTCTCGCCTCGTTCGAATGCAATCGAACCCAGGAAGAGCTTGTCCTTTTCAATTCGGAGCGGTGCCTCCGCGCTTTTTGACAGGCGCAGCAGGGAGTGGTCCTTCTTTCCGACTACGAGGGCCCATCGTCCCTGGTCGTCCCGCTCGATAATGTCGCTCCTCCTCTGCCAGTGGTATTCACCACCTCGGCGCAAGCGGATGGACTCCGCGAAGCCAAACTGACCCGGCTCCCCACGAAGCCATACATGCGCGGTGAGGTCGTCAAAGACGCGGCTGTCGTCGTCCGCGAGGGATAAGGAACAACTGGAAATGCCAAGAAAGATTGCTGCCAGTAAAAAGCGGACCTGCATGGCTGACTCGCGATTGGGATGAGTTGGTCTCCCCGCAGCAGTATAACGGCTTATGGCGGGTTCCCTTTCTCTTCTAGTGCAATACGGTGGATGGCGTGTCACGGCGGTGGGATATGCTTCCAACCGGCCAACCCTGCTGATTATGTTTTTGGGTCTCTGGCGGTGGTATAATTCCAAGGAGCCGATTCCTGCGGAGTTTTCTCGTCCATGGCAACCGTAATCCCCAGTCCAGCCACCCTCAACGACCTCTACTTCACTGAGGGGAAGGCTGAACTTATTGCCGGAAGGATTGTGCAGCACATGCCCAGTGGCGATCTTCCGTCCCGGGTGGCGCTCGAAATTGCGATGAGCCTCCGCCAGTACGCCAAAACCACCGGGACCGGCGTCGCTTATGCGGACGGCATTGGCTACGCCCTCTCCCCTCCGCTCACCAGCGGCCGAGAGTCGTTTTCGCCGGACGCCTCTTTTCACACGGGGCCAGCCCCCCGCAACAAGATGCGGTTCGTCGAAGGAGCACCGGCATTCGCCGCCGAAGTTCGGAGCGAAGGGGACTACGGTCCCTCCGCGGAAGCGATGCTTGCCGCGAAACGGGCCGACTACTTCGAAGCCGGCACCGCAGTTGTGTGGGATGTGGACCCGCTGGCTCAAACCGTGGCTGTCTATCGGGCGACTTCGCCGGACACTGAGGTTCTTTATCATCTCGGCGAAATCGCGGAAGCCGAGCCTGCGGTGCCGGGGTGGCGAATGGCGGTGAGTGAAGTTTTCGCCGTTTAGCGCCTACCTCCGCACAAACTTCTCTTCCGCAAACTTGGCGCGGGATTCCAAAACTCCATCCGCAATCGTCACCAGCCCCAAGAACCTTAAGAACGTCGCCGCCGCCCTGCTCACCCGCTCTCCCTTGCGGAGCAGGACGCCGCTGAAGATGGGGCGGACTTGTTTGCCGAGGCTGCGGGCTTCCACCTGGCGTCCGCGGGTGACTTCGCCCGAGTTGTGGAGTGGAACGATGCCGATGCCGAGGCCCGCTTCAACCATCCGGACGATCAGGTCGGTGTTGGTCGCTTCCAATTCGACGTGCGGTACAAGTCCCTCGTGCTGAAACGCTTCCACCACATGTTGCCGGCCGGTGGAACCCCGCTCATAGAAAATGAGCGGCTGATCTTGCAGGTGGGCCAGCTTGAGCCGGCGGCGACTGAGCAGCGGATGTCCCGGCGGGGCGATGACCGACCAGTCCATGGCGAAGAGATGGTGATATTCCAGATCGGGGGAAGACTCGTACGGTGCCGCCACGCCGAAGTGGAACTCCAGCGAGTCGCGGAGGGCTTCTTCGATTTCCAGCTCCGTGCGGGCGCTGAGCCGCACATGGATTTGCGGATTCTCGGCATGAAAGCGGCGGACGACGTCGATGAGCGAATAGGCGATGAGGTATTGGCTGGCGACGACGTCCACTTCTTGAGCCGCTTCTTCCGCCGCGAACAGTTCCCGCAGCTCCCTGGCCCGCTCTAAAAACGCCACCGCATGCGGCAGCAGACGCTTCCCCTGGGCAGTCAACGGTGTTGTCTTCCGCATCCCGCGGCTCTTGCGATAAAGTTCGACGCCGAGCCGCTCTTCCAAAGCAATCAGCCGGCTGCGGATTCCTTGCTCGGTGATGAACAGGGTTTCGGCCGCGGTACGCAGACTCCCCTGGCGGGCGAGTTCCACGAACGCGGCGAGTTGGTCGGTGGAGAGGGAGGGGAGGGAGGTGGCGGACATGGGTAGGCAGTTGGCAGTAGGCAGTAGGCAGTAGGCAGTAGGCAGTAGGCAGTAGGCAGTAGGCAGTCAACTCGTGCCCAGGCTCCGCCCTCAGTATTACCCGTATCTACGGTGATGCGGAGTGTCGAGTTCAGGAGGGTGGAGAGTCAGTGATAGCAGGTGTAACAGACGAAGTGACGGGGATTTAGATTGCAAGGCGAGCATTTTGGCTTCGAG
>JBJXFF010000102.1:0-18423 GCA_046153945.1 Pirellulaceae bacterium | reverse complement strand
TACTAATCACCGCTCCAAACGGGCGATAATATCAGGGGGCTCACGCCCCCCGCTCGCCCCATTGTGCTAAAACCGGGAGAGAGGTTTCGTTCCTAGATCCAGGACGTTGCGATGAAAATCTTTGCGAAATCCGTCACCTCACTAGCCCGACGCGCCAGCGAGGAAGTGCCGTTTCTCCCTCGCTGGCGCGTCGGAATAGTGGTGAGCATCGCCATCCTGCTCATCACGGCCTCTCCGGTGCTGGCCCAGAAAACTCTCCGCTGGAAGCTCAAGGCCGGCGAGCAGTTGCAGGTGAATGTTACCCAGCAGAAAACCGCCACGACCACCATCGCGGGCAAGCCCGTGAAAATGACGGAGGAGATGACGTTTGAAACTCTCTGGTCGGTCGATTCCGCCGACGAAAAGCAGGCCAAAATCACTCAGACCGTGAAACGGCTGGCGATGAAGATGCAGCTTGGGGACGCGGCCCCCATCGCCTACGACTCTGCCTCCAAAGCGACCCCCGTCGGAACCGCTAAGGAAATCGCCGCAGCCGTCAAGCCGCTATTTGAAGAGGGGTCAAGCCTGCTCGTCACGATGAACACCCGGGGAGAAGTTCTCTCCGCCGAGCCTTCTCCCAAGCTAGCTCAGCACTGGAAATCCCCGGGGAAGAAGGAGATCGACAGCACGACGCAGGAGCTGCTGAAACGGTCCATCATCCTGCTCCCCGAGGGTTCGGTAGGGACTGCGGAAGTGGGGAAAACGAAGTGGAATAGCGAACGGGAAGTCGAGATGCGAAATGGGAAGGTGAAGCAATCCCTCGAATTCGTATACGGCGGCGAAGCGGACGCCGCCGGCCAGAAGCTCGATAAAATCGACTTTACCTCGACGCTGCAGATCACTCCTGGAGGGCCGAAGAGCCTGAAGCTGACGCTGAAAGAGCAGAAGCAGACGGGGCACGCCCTCTTCTCCGCCGAACTGGGCCGGGTGGTGAGTGCCGAGCAGACGCAGACGCTCGTTACCGAGGCACCCTACCGCGAGACCATCATCACGGTCACCGTGGAGAGCACTGTGAAGACCGTGGTCACCTCGGTAAAGAAGTAGCGGCGAAAAAGCAGCTTACTCACCGACCAGGCGATTGAACTGGTGCTGCACAAGCACGCTGGCTGTGACGCCCAGAACGAGCGCCAGCGGCGCAAGCACAACCGTGAGGCAGCAGAGCAAGGTGGAGCAATTGAGGATCAGAATCCAAGTGGGGAGCGAGGACGGAGCCCGCTTGGGAAAACGCTGCTGCTCCAGGGCGGCCGCCTCCGAGGCAAACACGTATTCATAGATCAGTGGTGCGACCCCTAGCGTGAGAATGCTAACTAGCAACACCATGCCGGGATTTCGGTCCTTGCCTGTAAGTTGGCTGAGATCCTTCGCCCACTGATAAACGAGATAAAAACCATAGAGGGTCAACGTCACCGTAAGCAGCAGCGTCACTGTCATGAGATCCCGCCGCTCCACGTTTGTCACCGATGACGTCATACTGGCTGACATGGCGCTGCTCCGAAGTGGTGATATTGTTGGACCGCTCATTCATTCGCCGGCTGGGGCGGAATCTTGGCGATTTTCCTTGGTAATAGTGGAGTCTTGACATGAAGCTCTTCCTCCGCGGCCAGTGGGTCGATCGCGACAAAAAGTTGGAGGTCCGCCATCCGTTCGACGGCTCGCTGGTCGATACCGTTCCCATTGCCACGCCGGACGACATCCAGTCCGCTCTGGCCGGCGCTGTCGAAGGGGCGGCTATCATGCGGAAGGTGCCGGGATACGAGCGGTTTCAAATACTCCGCCGAGCCGCCGACAAAATGTTCGCCCAGCAGCAGGAACTGGGGCGGCTGATCAGCTTGGAAGAGGGGAAGACGCTGGCGGAAGGTGTTTTTGAAGCAGGGCGAGCTGCCGAAACGATGGAACTCTCCGCGGAGGAGGCCAAACGTCTCGGCGGGGAAACACTGCCACTTGATGGCGCTCCCGGCGGCGTGGGCAAAATCGGCTTCACGCTCCGCGTGCCGTGCGGAGTGGTCGCGGCGATCACCCCGTTCAACTTTCCGCTCAATCTGGTCTGCCACAAAGTCGGCCCGGCTCTCGCCGGCGGCAATGCCGTCATTCTCAAGCCGGCGAGCAACACGCCCCTTTCCGCTCTCCGCCTCGTGGAAATCCTGCTTGAATCCGGACTGCCGCCACTGGCGATCAATTGCCTGGTCGGCTCCGGCGGTGAGATTGGCAAACTGCTTTGCAGCGACGAGCGGGTGCGGAAGATCAGCTTCACCGGCAGCGTGGAAGTGGGGAAGCAGATTTGCGCGATGGCGGGGCTCAAGCGGGTGACGATGGAGCTTGGCTCCAACAGCCCGCTGATCATTTTGGAAGATGCCGACCTGAACAAAGTCGCCGATGCCGTCCTCGCCACCGGCTTTGGGAACGCGGGGCAGGTTTGCATCTCCACGCAGCGGGTGATTGGTGTGGGAAAAATCTACGGCGACCTGCTCGATGCTTTGAGAGCGAAGATCGGCAATTTGAAAACCGGCAATCCACTGGCCGAAGGAACCAAGATGGGCCCCATGATTCGGGAGCAAGATGCGGCCCGCGTGGAAAACTGGGTGAAGGAAGCGGCTACTCAAGGGGGGCGTGTCATTACCGGCGGCTCACGGACGGGAACACTGTTCGCCCCCACTGTCGTCGCCGATGTCACTCCCCAGATGAAGCTCTTTCAGGACGAGCTCTTCGGCCCAGCCGTCGGCGTCTCGAAGGCGGCCAGCGTCGACGAAGCGATCGCCCTCGCGAACCATTCCCGCTACGGCCTCTCCGCCGGCATTTTCACGCAGAACATCGACTCGGCCCTCAAGTTCGCCCGCGAAGTCGATGCCGGCAACCTCCACATCAACTGGGGCCCCGCCTGGCGTGCCGACTTGATGCCCTACGGCGGCCTAAAAGAAAGCGGCTTTGGGAAGGAAGGGCCGAAGTATGCGATTGAGGAGATGACGGAGCGGAAGACGGTGGTGATTCACTCCGTGGGGTAGGCTTCCAGCCTGCCCAAAAATCGTGACCGGGCAGGCTGTAAGCCTACCCTACGGACAAACGCTATAGTGGGGCGATGAAGGAACAGCCGCAAGAAGCCGCCCCTCGCCATCAGCTTTCGCTGCTGGACAGCACCTGCATCATCGTGGGAATCATCATTGGAGCGTCGATTTACGAAAGCTCCCCCTTCATTTCTTTCAACGCTTCTTCGGCAGCCGTAAACATGGTGGCTCAGTGGCGGGAGTTCAGTCACCAAGAGCCCTTATCGGCGGCTGGACAGGCGACCGTTTCTCAGCTCGCCATCGTCGGCATCTGGGGGCTCGGCGGCGTTTTGGCCCTGATTGGAGCCCTCTGCTATGCGGAACTCGCCACCGCCTGGCCGGATTCCGGCGGCAGTTACTTTTTCATCTCGCGGGCCTTCGGCAAAACCCTCGGCTTCGCCTTCGCCTGGTGCGAATTCTGGATCATTCGGCCGGGAAATGTCGGAGCGATTGCGTTTGTCTTTGCGGCCTACGCCATGAAGCTGATCACACCGGACGCTCCTCCCGATGCGGCAGCGGCCAAAGAAGCATATTCCGTCGTCCCCGCCTTGCTCGCGGCAGGGGCAATTTCGCTGCTGACAGTCACGAACTTGCTGGGCCTGCAAATCGGCAAGTGGACTCAAAATATCTTGACGCTGCTCAAGGTCGCCGGGCTAGCTGTCATCATTCTCGTGGCCTTGACCTTAACCCCGCCGGAGACGGCTCCCACCGCCAAAGCCCCGAGTGGCGGGAGTCTCGGCCTGGCACTCATCCTGGTGATGTTCGCTTACGGCGGTTGGAGCGACATGTCCTACGTGGCTGCAGAGGTGAAGAATCCGGCGAAGAATATCACGCGGGCCCTGCTGATGGGGACGCTGGCGGTCACTGCCATTTATGTCCTTATCAATTTCTCGTTTGCTCGCGGCCTGGGGCTTTTTGGATTTCTGTCGTCCCAAGGGGTCGCTTCGGACGTGCTCAGTGCCCGGTTTGGGCCTTGGGGTGCCCGCGTCATCAGTTTGCTCATCTGTATCTCCTGCCTTGGAGCCATGAACGGGATGATCTTCACGGGTGCCCGTGTTTGCTATGCGTTGGGAAAGAACGACCCGCTTTTTGGCTGGCTTGGCAAATGGAACGAGCAGCTCGGTGTTCCCATCCGCGCCTTGGTGGTCCAAGCCGCTGTCACGATCGTGCTGGTCGTCGGATTTGGTTTGTGGAAAGACGGCTTCAAAACACTGGTCATATTCACCGGACCATTTTTTTGGGGCTTCTTCGTGCTGGTCAGCCTCGCCCTCATCGTGCTCCGCGACCGCGAGCCAGAGCGACCACGGCTCTTCCGGCTGCCACTGTTTCCCATCCTTCCCGCCATCTTCTGCCTCTCCAGCGGCTACATGATGCTGAGCAGCATCGACTACGTCTCTCGCAACCTGGCTTGGCAAGCGCTGTGGGCCGTGCTAGTGCTAATGAGCGGCTTTGCAGTGGCTTGGTGGAGGAGTCGGTGAATCGGCTTCACAAGTGGAATAAACGATATGTGGGTTCTGATAGCAATTGGCGGATGCCTAGCAGTGATTGGGGGACTGCTGACGCTACTCAATTTCCTCCTCTTTCTGAATTACCCGCTGCAACGCCTTCGCGGCGGTAAGCCTGAAACCTATCGGCATGTTTCCGGGATTCCAATCTTTGGTTCGCTCCTGTTGTGGATTGCGGCACTTCTCTTGTCCTCCAAACCTGTTTTGATGTGGTCCGCGCTGGTGGTTTCGCTGTTCGACATGTGCGGATTGCATGTGTTTGCAATTGTGATGTTCATTGTGGCGCTGCGTAAGCCGCCGAACCCCCACGAAAAACTTCTCCAAAGGATTTCTCCATGACGCATAACGAAATTGCTCGTACCATTATCGATACTGCCATGGAGATCCATCGTCGGCTTGGACCAGGACTGCTGGAGAGCGTCTACACCATCATTCTTGCGCATGAGCTTCGCAAGAAGGGTCTGAATGTAGAAAAGGAAGTAGCGATCCCTGTGAAGTGGGACCGCATTGAAATGGAAATCGGCTTCCGAGCAGACCTCATCGTCGAAAACATGGTCATCGTCGAACTTAAGTCAGTGGAGAAAGTGGCGGCAGTCGCCAAGAAGGTGCTGCTCACGTATTTGCGATTGGCTGACAAAAGACTTGGACTGATCCTGAATTTCGGGGAGGAGCTTCTGAAAGACGGCGTAAGTCGAGTGGTGAATGGCCTTCAAGAAGAACCCTTACGCCCTTCGAAATAGAGGAGGAACGAGGCCTCACGCCAAGGCGCGAAGCTCGCAAAGGCTATGGAATGCATGTCTTCCTCTTCCTTGGCGTTCTTTGCGCCTTGGCGTGAGTCCTTTCTTCACTCCGAGATTTGCCTGGAGACTCGGCCATTTGCTACCATGAGAGAATGACTTCCCTCCCCTACCGCAACAGTCTTCCATCTCGCTTGTTTGTAGCACTGACGTTGCTCCTGCCGCGTCTGTGCCTCGCGCAAGCCGAACAGCCCGCTGAGCCCTCCGCCCTCCAAGCCGCCGCGGCCGTCGAAGCGACGGTCATCGACGCGATCGCGAAGACAGAAAAATCGGTCGTCGCCATTAGCCGGCTGCGGAAGGATCGGGACAAAGAGGCGGCTGGGGATCCGCTCGGGGACGAGCCGCCGGTGATTCCTGATTTGCGAGGTGAAGGGGAAATTCTCCGGCCGGACTTTGTGCCGCATGGCTTTGGGACGGGGGTGGTGGTGGATGCCAAGGGGCTGATTCTCACCGCCTACCATGTGCTGGGGGACATCAAAGCGAGCGACTACATCGTCTGGATTCAGAAGAAGCCGTACAAAGCGACCGTGCGGGCGGCGGACCCTTGGCTTGACGTGGCGATTTTGAAAATCGACGCCGAGGACCTGAAGCCGATGCCGCTGGGGAACGCCAAGGAACTGAAGAAGGGACAGATTGTCATTTCTCTCGGCAATCCGTACGCCATCGCCCGCGACGGCGAGCCGAGCGCCACCTGGGGAATTGTTTCCAACCTTTCGCGGCTCGCGCCGGCACCGAAGCAAGCAGCGCGGCCCGCGGAAGGGCGCGAGACGTTGCACCACTACGGCACGCTCATTCAGACGGACGCCAAATTGGAACTCGGCACGAGCGGCGGAGCCCTCGTCAACCTCAAGGGAGAGATGGTCGGCCTCACGACGTCGCTGGCCGCGCTGGTCGGCTACGAAAAGGCGGGCGGCTTTGCGATTCCGGTGGATGAGGAGTTTCGCAAAGCGCTGGAGCAACTCAAAGTCGGCCGGATGCCGGAGTACGGCTTTCTCGGCGTCGCCCCCACGCTTCTCAGCATGGAACAGCGGCAGCAAGGGAAGCGCGGGGCTCGCATCATGGATGTCATCCCCGCCACGCCGGCTGCCAAAGAGGGGATCCGGGGGGAAGACATCATCACGCATGTGGACGGCCAGCAGATTGCCGATGATTTGGAATTGATCCGCCGCTTGAGCGCCATGCCCGCCGGCACCAGCGTCAATCTCACCGTCGTCCGCGGCAGCGGGCCGAGCCAGCCGGGGAAGACGCATGTTGCCAAGGTGGTCCTTTCCAAAAAACGGGTGGAAGGGCCGCGGACGCCGTTTGCCGAAGTGGTGGATAGCCCTTGGCGCGGGCTCAAGGTGGAATACGCCACCGCCGCCCCCAATTTCCGGGACCAAAGCCGCGACCTGGACCCCGAGGGCTCCGTCGCCGTCATCGCCGTCGAGCGGGACTCCGCCGCCTGGAAAGCCGGTCTCCGCCCCGGCGACTTCGTCAGCCATGTCGGCAAATCGCGAGTGGCTTCCCCGCAGCAGTTCTATACCGCGGTGACGCCTGAAAAAGGCCCGGTCGCTCTCCATCTCACCGCCGCGCCGCCGGGAAAAGCAGTCCGGACAGTGCCGCCGGAGCAGTCCGCACCCTGATTTTTTGCTGGCGGCAGCGAACTCTTCAACATGGCTGGTCTCCCATCACTCGACGACTATGAGCGATCAGAGCCTCCCCGCCCCACCTTGGCGGAGCGGTTTCCCATGCTGCACGTTCCGGTAACGGCGGAATTCGGACCGGAGGACGTGGAGCAACTGCAATTCTCACTTCGCGAGCTGTTTTTCCTGACAACCGCAGCGGCCCTGATGCTGGCACTGTTCCGCAATCTCGGCGTTTTTGGTGCCGTCTGGACCTTCAGCGCGGCGTTTCTGCTCACCGTCGTGGCCCTGCCGTGGTTAACGCCGTGGCAAAGGGCACGGCAATGCAAGATCTTTGATTTTGTGTGGGGAGTGGTGATGCCGGTGGTCACCCTGGTGTTCGATCCGCTGCTCTTTAAGGAAGAAATCGGATTCGACTCCATAGGGTTCTACTCCCGCGAGCACCTCCAAATCCGCGCCGTCGCGTATTTCGCCTGGCCCTTGCTTGGATTTCAAATTGCGGTGTTTCTGCTGGCGCTTTTTGCCGGGAAATCGGCCCGGCGGATCGCCCCCTTCCTGGCGGGTGTCTTGGGGGTGGGGCTGACCTGCGGACTCATTCTGACAGTATTTCTGGCGCTTCCCGCCATTCTGTTACTCCCTGCCTACGGCCTTGGACTGCTTGGCTTTACGCCGCTGCTTGCCTGCATCGCTTTTCAGCGACGAACGCGGCTGATGAACGACCTTGGCAAAGACGTCCCAGGGCGATTCGGCATGTTGCTGGCAGGAATGCTGGTATCGGTCCTAGTTCCGCTGGTAATTGGCATGGTGCTGACAATGATCGTCTACTTCCCGACGGCTGTGTTACCTGCATTTAGGTATGCATAGCTTCTATGTTGGTCACCCGAGCTAATGAAACACCCGCTTCTTAACGACGCCACCGCTCGTTTCGTGAATCGGTGAAACGACGATAAACGCACCTTTGTCCTTCGCCTTGACGATTGTCTCGAGCTTGGTGAGTTCCAGCCGGGTCACGACACAGAATAGAACTTCCTGCTCGGTATCGGTGTAGCCCCCGCGGGCTTTGAACGCCGTCACGCCGCGCCCCATTCCCGCCAGGATGGCTTGTTGGATGGATGCATGCTCCCCGGAGAAGATCATCACGCCGTTGTAAGCCTCGATCCCGTGCAGCAAGTAGTCGATCGTCCGGGAAGCGGCAAAGTACGTCAGCATCGAATAGAGGGCCGGCTCTACTCCCAGGAACAAGGCCGCGAACGAGAAAATGAGGACGTTCAGTCCCAGGATGACCTCGCCGACCGTGACGAACGTCCGTTTGCTCAAGACCACGGCTAGGATCTCGGTGCCGTCCAGGACGCCGCCGCCGCGAATCGCGAGGCCGACGCCGGCGCCGACGAAGAATCCGCCGAAAATGGCCGCCAGCAACTTATCCGAAGTGGCGACGGGAAACGGAATTAACTCCAGGCACACGGCGAGTCCAATAATGGCCACAAAACTCTTCACCGCAAACCCTTTGCCGACATGCCAATAGCCCACCACGACGAAAGGGATGTTGACGATGACCAGCAGCAAAGCCAGCGGCATTCCCATAAGGCGTGCCAGCAGCATCGATACGCCGGTGACTCCGCCATCGATGAAGTGGCTCGGCAACAAAAAGCTCGCGATTCCGAGCGCCGCTACCAGAACGCCGATGAGCAAAGTCAAAAAATCTCCGGCCTGTCGCATCATTCAATAAATCTCCCCTGAAAATAGACAGGCTCGTGCCCCGCAAGTTCAACTTCCTGCGAACATTGTAGCGGGAGAGGAGTAGTTCGACTGAAGCCACATTTGGCCAGCGGATCATTTGGTCGCGCCCGGCGGCTCGCCATAGCCCTGCGCCGAATCCCAAATCAAAATGCTGTTGCCGCCCGCTGTGGCAATTCTGCGGCCGTCGGGACTGAAAGAGACATCGCGGTTTGGAGGCGATGCCAGGGTCAGGAGTTCTTGCCCGGACTCCAGGTCCCACACCTTGATGCTCTTGTCCTGGGAAATCGACGCCAGCCGCCGGCCGTCAGGGCTGAAGCGGAAACTGGAAACGTAGTCGGAATGGCCCAGCAGCGTTTGAACTTGCTCAAATTCAGGAAAAGTCCAGACGACGATTCCGTAGGCTCCTCCGCCCCCGGTGGCGATTCGCTTGCCATCCGGGCTGAAGGCCAATTGATAGGTCATCATTTTGTCTTTGATTATTCGAATTTCCGGTTTCTCCCCTAGTTTGACCACCTGATAGCCGTCAAAAGCCTGAGCGACGACGAGGTAATCGGTCTTAGGTTGAAAGTAGATCTTCACAATGCCGTTGTTCGTGGATGGTGCGGCGAACTTATGCAGTTCCCGACCCGTTTTCGCATCCCAGACTCGGTACGTATTGTCGTGACTCACGGTCGCCACCATCGTTCCCGCGTGGTTGAAGGCAACATCCAGCACATGCCCGGTCGGCTCTTGCAGGCCATGCAGGCGGAGGCTGGTGGCGACATCCCAAAAATCCGCGGCACCATTGTAATGGACGGCGACGACCTGCTTTCCGTCGGGACTGAAGGCGAAATGATAGATTTGGTCTTTCTCGCCGGTGACGACGCGGTGCTGCCGTCCATCGGTCACCACAAGTTTGCGGTTTCCTTCCACATAGCCGAACAGCGGAACCCCGGTTGCGGGTGAATAGCAGAATTCGCCAATAGCTTGATAGAGTCCGTTAAGTTCTTCGAATTCCTTACTTCCGCGCATGTCCCACATCCGAATGCCGCCGTCCAGGCTCCGCGAAAGAGCCAACTCGCCACTCGGATGCAGGTTCACTTCTGTGGGTCTTTGCAGATGCCCCTTGCGGCTGGAGAGTTCTTCACCCGTTGCGCCATCCCACAAGCGAACGGTATTGTTCGCGTTGACACCTGTCAGGAAGAACTTGCCGTCAGGAGTCACAGCAATCGCGTTTCCCCGCAAGCCGCGAGAGAGAACGGGCGGCATGATTGAGTTTCCGCTGGCCGCATCGAGGAACATTACGGTGTTGTCGTCATGGACGGCGATGAGCCATTTCCCCTCCGGGTGGTATTTCAATTCGGTGATTCTGCGCTGCGTATACGGCAACGACCAGGCGAGTTTGTTCTCTTGCACATCATGCACCTTGATCGAATTGCCATCCCGAAATGCGAGTTGTTTACCATCGGGAGAGAATTCTCCCAGGGAATAATATCCTCCCCGCTTCGACCAAATCTGGAGTTGCTTGCCGGTCGCGACGTCCCACAGCCGTATCGAGTGATCTGTGTCGGTGCCGCAAGTGGCGGCCAGCAGGCCGTCGGTGCTCAGGCCGGCGGAAACCGGAAGCATATCATCGGCCCGGAGGCGCGTCACTTCCGTTCCCAATTCCACGTCCCAAATGGCCACTTCATGTTCCCCCACGCAGAAAATCATTCGCCGGTTGTCGCGGCTGAAGGCGACGGTGCCGGATTGGACGGTGAAGCCGGGGAACTTGCGAATCAATTTCCGTGTCATTGGCTCCAAGAGTTCAATTCCCTCCGTCGATCCCATCACGAGGTATTTTCCATTCGGTGAAAGCTGGGCATGACGTCCCTCCGAGCGCCACAACTCCTGCCTCTCCTGTCCCCGCAGGTAATACCACTCAAAGCCGCGGAGATCTTCTTCGCCCGCCTTGGGAATATGTCGTTCCAGCAGCCCCATCATGCGGCCAATGTCACCCTCTCGGAACGCTCGTCCCGAAATCGCGACATCGGACGCGTAACGATGCCGGGCCAATTGCTTTTTGGCATCATTGGCTGCGTCCCGCTGCTTGTTCGCGTCATCCCGGGACTTTGCGGTCGCTTTCTGGGCAGTGTCGAGTTCCTCATTCTTGATCCCCAAGGAGTTGTTCAAACTCGACAGCCGGAACTGATAAGCCAGGCTAATGCCGGCTCCGACGATGGCAAACGCGGCGACGATGCTGACCGCTCCCAGTGCGGCGGTGACGGGCCGCCTCTGCATCCATTTGATGCCACGTTCCAGCGCGCCTACCGGCCTGGCATGTATCGGCTCTCCGGCGGTGAACCGCGACAAGTCGTCCGCCAGTTCCTGGGCGCTCGCATAGCGCTTGATCGGTTCCTTCCGCAAACACTTGAGGCAGACCGTTTCCAAGTCCCGTGGAATCTCGGGATTGAGCGTGCGGAGCGGCACCGGCTGATTGTCGAGGACTTGCCGGATGGTCTCCGCGAGCGATGAGGCTTGAAACGGCGGCCGGCCGCTGAGCAAGCAGTAAAGCGTGGCCCCGAGCGAATAAACATCCGCGGCCGGGCCAATTTCAGCAGTTTGACCCGCGGCCTGCTCCGGGGGCATGTAGCTGGGAGTTCCCATGACTTGACCGGTTGTGGTCAATTCGCTCACTCCGTGAACATGCTTGGCGAGGCCGAAGTCGGCAATCCGCGGCTGCTGGTTCTCGTCGAGCAGAATGTTGTGGGGCTTGATGTCTCGATGCACGATTCCCTTGTCGTGGGCGTACTGCACCGCCTCCGCGATGGTCCGCAGCAACTGCGCGGCCAGCTTCGGCTCCAGCGGACCGCCGGCTTTCACCCGGCTGCTGAGGCTTTCCCCCGGCACGAATGCCATCGAGAAAAAGTGTTGTCCTTCGATCTCCCCCACTTCATAAACGGGCACGATCCCCGGATGATCGAGCCGGGCAGCAGCCTCCGCCTCGACATAAAACCGTTTCACATCCTCGGGGCTGGCCAGGCCCCCCGAGCGAATCATCTTCAGCGCCACCAGCCGATTGAGCCTGGTCTGCCGAGCTTTGTAGATCACCCCCATGCCGCCGCGGGCAATCTCCTCGATTAATTCATAATGCCCAAATCGCTTCGTGGGCGCGCCGCCATCGCCATTGGCCGGCAAATGCGTTTCGGTGGGAGAATCCACCGCAGACACGGCTGCCGGAATGAAAGAAGCTGTTGCGAAACTGGCAATGGAAGAAATGCTGGCCTGCGGATCGCTTCCGTGCTTGGATAAATGCTCCTCCAGCAAAAGTTCGATTCCCTGCCGGGCCTTCTCCGAGAGCGAACCGCTCTGCACCAGAATCTCCGCCAGCGGCCGGTCTCTTTTCGTCGCTTGCCGGGAGCTAGCCAGGCGAAGTGTCGCTTCATCCACGAGTCCGCTGCGGAGTGCCAATTGGCCAAAGAGCTGGTCGCGCGATAACGCCAAAGCCAAGGGGAGAGGTGCTGTCGCCGACTGAGTTGGTGAAATGGATTCCTTCATGACCAACTTGGTTCGGGCGGAACGGCTTAACGCAAGAAACAGCAGCGGGCGTCCTACGATTGTAAGAGTTGCCATGCCAATTATCGAGTCAACGGCAGTATAAGCAAAAGCCGGTAGTGGGTCAGTTTGAATTTAGTCGGTGACATGGTAGACGGGCTTGCTTGTGATGTAGGTCCAGGTTTTCAACTGGCGAACGCGATTGTCTGGGGTAGTAACCCTAACCTCGTGCCAATCGCCCCACTCAACCGCGTATCCCTCAAGCTTCAGGATTCGTTCTAGCGTTCCGGCTGCTTCTTCGAGCCTTTCCGACTCAGATCGAGCGTACTCCTCCGCATTCTTCCACTGCCTGCGATTCACCCACCAGCCAAGCCCCATGCCGATGACCAAAAACGCCATCATCACTTCGCGAATCGTAAAGCGGGGCATTTAACTCTCCTCGGATTTGGGACTTGCTTCAACCTACCTTGCCGCGCATAATCCCGGTATGCCTAAACGCTCAAGCAAGCAAAAAGACACCCAGCAACTCGCCCGTAGCGTGCTGGACGCCATTGTACCGGATGCGGAACCGGCTGCCGCCAAGCCCGAGAAGAACCCCGCAGCAGTCGCCCTGGGGCGGCTGGGGGGATTGAAGGGCGGGAAGGCGCGGGCGGCTAAGTTGTCGCCCGCGAAACGGAAGGCCATCGCCAAGAAAGCGGCGGCTAAACGATGGGCGGATAATTAACCTTCTTGGTCGAAATCAGGCCACAAGTCTTTGGGTGACACCCCCAAAGACTCTGCGAATTTAACAACTGTCTTGCGTTGTGGACGGCAGTGGCGATTGAGAATGTTTGAAACCGCTGGCTGGCTGATATTGGCTGCCTTGGCAAGCTGTTCTTGGGTGACATCCTTCTTTCGCATTTCGGTGCGCACGCGATCTGCGAAAGTGCGCTCTTCTTCATGCAAGGCGCTCGCGGCCTCGGCAGCCTCGTGACCTTTCATGTGCTGTCGATAGCCCTCCAGAATATCCATAGACATGCCGGGGAAAAGCGCCTGAATCATTGCGTCAAACGCCATTTCGCGCTCGTCTTGAGTCGATTCTTTGTCCAAAAGAATATCGCTCATTTCTAGCGCGACTTCTTGCATTTCGCGGCTGCACTCGACGAATGCGCGCAGCATGGTCGCGGAGGAAAACGGGTCAAATTTTGTTTCTGGCGAAGCAGGGGTTTCTTGTACGTCGGTCATGCGAAGTTCCGTTCTTAGAGCGAGGAATGTTGGGAGATGGGTTGGCCTTATGCGCCTGGTATGTCGGCGTACCATCGTGCAACTACGATGTCTCTCATCGCACGAAAGGCAGCAATTTCCTTGCCACTAAAATCTTGGCTTTTCTTTTGAAAAACTGTCAGCGTCCAAATTCGTGGCATAGTGTCTCCTGGTAAAAGTTTGTTAGCTTTGAAGAAAATAATTCGTAAGTTGTTATGTCCTGCAATTCGCTCATCGATTCGCAGCTCTCCAACTCTCTTGGTCTCTAGCGACTTGATCCAGTCCCAATTCAAATCCGCGTCATCTGGCCAAAAGGCCAAATTGAGTGCGTGTTTTCTGATCTTCTGATAATCGCCCATCTTTCCGTTGCAGACCCTAAAGGCTCTGACGCAAGCGCTGGCGGTCGGCTTCACGTAGTAATTTCCGAAGAGGTCAGACACTTGCGCACTCCTCCGTGTTCGTGTTGTCGGCGGGATTACACCAAGAATATCACACAATTACAAGCTGGGGAAGGAAAAATATAACAGAATTTTGCGAACCGGCAAGCCGATTTAGTGTCAAAAACTACGCAAACCCAGGCCACTTAATGACTTACAGAAACATGACCAAGCTATTGACAATGCTTGACCGCTCAAGCATAATGGACGACATGAACAAGCTAACCCACGAAACCCGTTGTGCCATCATCCGCTGCCTAGTTGAGGGCTGCTCGATTCGCTCGACCGTCCGCATTACCGGCGCGAGCAAGAACACCATTCAGAAGCTCACCCGCGAAGTCGGGGAAGCCTGCCTGGAATATCAGGATCGGGCCATTAAGAACCTGACTTGCAAGCGCGTGCAGGCCGACGAAATCTGGTGTTTCTGCTACGCGAAAGAGAAGAACGTGCCAGACGCCATGAAGGACATGCCGGGCGTCGGATCAATGTGGACTTGGACCGCGATTGACGCTGATACCAAACTCATCGTCAGTTGGAAGCTTGGCCCGCGCGATGGCGAGACAGCAAAGGCACTGATGCAGGACGTAGCCAAGCGGGTGAATAACAAGATGCAACTCACGACTGACGGCCTGGCCGCCTACCTGGAAGCCGTCAGCGAATCATTTGGGCAAGGAATCGACTACAGCCAGCTAATCAAGATTTACGGCAATCCTGGGGAAGCCGACACCCGCTATAGCCCTGGGAAGTGCCTGGGGACTAAGAAAGAGACGGCCATCGGCAGCCCTGACCTAGAGCACGTTTCCACCAGCTATATCGAGCGGCAGAATTTGAACGTCAGGATGCAGAACCGGAGATTTACGCGGCTCACAAACGCTTTCAGCAAGAAGGCGGAAATGCTGGCCTACAGCATCGCTATCACCTTCATGTACCATAACTTTGTGCGGATTCACCAGACCTTGAGGATGCCCCCGGCTCTGAAAGCTGGCGTCACTCACAAGGTTTGGAGCATCAGCGACCTTGTGAATTTGGCCGACGAATGGGCGGCTATCAAGAAAGCGGAATCAAACTGACCCACTACCCAAAAGCCGGCCTCGCTGGCTCCTTTGTAACAGTTTTCCTCTCTTTCCGTTGACTCTTGGTGCTGCACCCTTGATAATCGGAGTAGTCTCAACTTTGTCTGTCGGAGGACTGCCGATGTCCCTTTCTCGTCGTACGCTCCTGGCCGCTTCCGGTCTACTGGCACTCCCTGGCTTTACCGCCCAGCTCATGGGGCAGGATGAAAAAGCTCCACCCAAAGAGCCGCAGGAACCGAAGCTCAAGAAATCGGACAAGGACGACGCCTGGAATGAATTCACTCCGCAGAGCGAGCGGGCGGTCCGCAAGGGGGACGAGTTCCTGATGAAAACGATGCACCGCGACGGCGGCTGCGGCGTCGATATCGGTCAGCCGACGGACATCGGCTGTTCGTCGATGGTTGGTTTGGCATTGATGGCCCAAGGAAACACTCCCGTCGAAGGCCCTCGCAGCAACGAAGTGAAGCGGCTCGTGGGGTTCATTCTGCGGGCTGCCGAGAACATGCCCACCGACGACATCACGTCGCAGCAAGGGACGCAGCTCCAGAACAAAATCGGTCGCCACGCACACAGCTTTTTTGCCGCCCTCTTCCTGGCGGAAGTCATCGGCGAAGGTTGGGAAACTGAGCCGGTCCGCAACGGGCTGAAAAAGGTCATCACCGCCATCGTCGGCTCCCAAACGGCGGACGGCCACTGGGGAAATCAGTCCTGGGCACCGACGCTGGGTACCGTCATGGGCTGGGTCTGCCTGCGGGCCGCTCATTACGCCGGCATGCGGGTTGGCGGATCGCCGGAGCTGACCGCCAAGCACTTGGTGCAGGTGATGTCGTCGCAGCTCAACCAGAACCAAGGAAGCTGGATGCACACGCTTTACAAGAATGCGACGGGCATTCGCGTTCTCTACGCTCTGGGCATGGACGAAGAGCCGATTGCCAAGAAAGCCTTTGCCGACGTCCTGGCCTTTGTGAGCAAGGACAACACTGCCTTCTCGCAAGCCGGCGGCGAGGAATTCCTGGCCTTCCATCTGATCACGGAAACGATGCTGCAAAAGGGGGGCAACGACTGGGCTTCCTGGTTCCCCACCGTCCGGGACAAAATCATCGCCGTCCAAAACCAAGACGGCAGTTGGACCGGCCACCACTGCATTACCAGCAGAACCTTCTGCACCGCGGCGGCGATCCTGGTGCTGACATCGCCAAACCGGTATCTGCCGATCTCGCAGGCGTAGGTTTCTGCATCTCTCTCCCCTTGGGAGAGGGCTGGAGTGAGGGCCTTTGCACTTCGCACCGGGAAACGTAGAGTCAATCCGATGACTACCCAAGAATTAGAACAACGACTGACGAAACTCGAAAATGAATTATCGACGCTGCGCGCTGAGGTGCTCGGAACCAAACCAGGCTGGCAGCGTGCAGTGGAAAGTCTAACGGGCGATGAAGGGCTGCAAGAAATCTTTGCAGAAGCAATGAAGCTGCGCGAAAAGGATCGGCAAAAGGCCCGCAAACGAAGGACTGCCTCGCGGAAGCCCAAGAAATGATTCTGCTGGATTCTGACCACCTTTCGGTTCTGGCTGATCCGCGTCAGACAAAGGGAACCAAGCTCAAGCAACGCCTGCGATCAAGTGGCGAATCGGTAGCCCTTCCAATAGTGACTCTCGAAGAGCAATTCCGCGGATGGCTCGCGTTGATTCGACGCAGCAACGACGTTCACCAGCAGATCGTTCCCTATCTGCGGTTTCAAAACCTCATAATCTTTTGCGAGAATGGGACATTGTCGGCTGGAACGAACCCGCGGCCGACGAGTTCAAGCGATTGCGAACCGCACGCGTCCGCATTGGAACACAAGACCTAAAAATCGCATCCCTCGCCCTGGCCAATGATGCCCTGTTGCTCTCCGCCAATCTACGGGACTTCGAACAAGTGCCGGTATTGCGCGTGGAAAATTGGCTGGCCGAGTAGGTTTGCCCTGGAGGGCTCCGCTACTTCTTATACTTCTCTGCCCCCGGCAGCAGTGGTTGCACGTTTGCAAGGTCTTTGCCATTTGCCTCGTCGGCGAATTGCTCGCCAAGAGCTGCGATTTTTACCGCACAGCCGAGAAGCTGTTCGCGGTTGTTGAGCTTGAGCTTGACCTCTTTGTAGGCATTCAAGATTTCCGCGACGATCGGATTGTTGATTTTGGTTTGCAGCTCGATGAGCCGCTTGGCGGCGCGGTCGGTTCGCTGGGCGCTGGTGATGCCGTAGGCCGCTTTCTCAGTTGCTTCCGCGGTCGCCCGGAGACTGAATTCGAGGTCGGCGATCTGGCCGACAACGAACATCACCCGCAGCCGTTCGTCGGTGAGGGGGCGGTTCACCTTGCCGTTGCTTTCCAGAAAGTTGTGCCGCACCAAACCTTGCGACCAGGCGACGAGTTCAAAATTCTCGGTCCCCGCTTTGTGCTTGCCGACATTGACCAGCTTCTCATTGGGAACCGTGTGGCAACGGAAGCAGCTTTGGGCGACGAGGTAAAGGTTGTGCGGATTCCGCATCCCGGCGGCGATGCTGCCGCTGATGCGCTCGGCTTTGTGGGCTTCGCTTTCCTGGGCCTTGGTAGCGGTCGGTCCGCCGTAATCGCTATGCAACTTCACCCATTTTTGGGCCGCCCCGTGGCACGACTCGCAGGAGACGCCGGAAATGGCTTTCGCCTGGGTGAGCTCTGCGCTCGCCTGCGGCGTGTAGTGACATTCGATGCAAACCTGCCCCCGCTTGATCGAGGAGAGGCCAAGATTCTTGGCGATTGCGCTGGCTTCCTTCTTCTGATGCAGCGTCAGGAAGGTGGAGCTGTGAGGCGTCTTCTTCCAGGTCGCCACTTCGTTGGCATGGCACTTCTCGCACGCTTCGTGGCCAAGGACTTGCTTCGGGTCCAGCGGCAGACGATGTGGGTCTTCAGGCAATTCCGCACGGACGGCGGAAGCAGCGAGGGCAGCAGAGACGAGGGCGGCGAGCCAGCGGGCAGCGATATTCATTGGGACGTGAGTTCAAGGTTTGAGGTTCAAAGTTGCAACTTTGAACTTGGAACTTGGAACGAAGGGACGATGAGGCAATAGTTTGCCTCAAAAAGTCTAGGTCCAGAAAGGCAGTCCCTACGCCTGCAACACCAATGGTCCGCTGGGGACACAGATGCAGGGGAGACACATTCCGGCGGGAGGGGGGGAGCCGGGCGGTGTGGAATACGCCACCTTTCCCGATTTTATCGACATCGCGCAAGTGCCGCAGTTCCCCGCCCGGCAGCCGGATTCGACGGGGATTTGATGAGCCTCGGCGAGTTCCAAGAGGGATTCGACATTAGTTGTCCAAGGAGCCGTGACGCCCGAGAGATCAAAGCGGACTTCCTGTGGTCCGCTCGCTCCGCGAGCGTAACCCGTGGCCGCCAACGCAGCACTAT
>JBJXFF010000087.1:0-10871 GCA_046153945.1 Pirellulaceae bacterium | reverse complement strand
CACCGACCGCGAGAAACTCTTTCCACCAAAAATCGACCTGATGCTGGAACGGCAGGCCGAACTCCGTTACGGCGAAAACTCCCACCAGAACGCGGCTGTCTATAAACTCGCTGGTTCGAGTGGCGTGAGCCTCGTTTCCGCCAAGCAACTCAACGGCAAGGAACTCTCGTACAACAATCTGCTCGACCTTGATAACGCCCTCGCCATCGTCCGCGGCTTTGAGCAGCCGGCGGCGTCGGTCATCAAGCACAACAATCCGTGCGGAGCAGCGACGGGAGCTTCGTTAGCACTTGCCGCGAAAAAGGGATTGGCAGGCGATCCACAAAGCGCCTTCGGTGGCGTTCTCGCCTTCAATCGCCCGGTCGATGTCGCCACCGCCGAGGCGCTCGCGGAGCCGGGCCTGTTCATCGAAGCGATCGTAGCCCCCAGCTTTGATGCCGCGGCTTTACAAATCCTCACCACCAAGCCCAAATGGAAAACCAACGTGCGACTTATCGAGGTCGGCACGCTGAATTCTCCGCCTGCCCGCATCAACTTCCGCCAGATTGAAGGGGGGATGCTCGTCCAGGAAGCCGACGTCCTTCCCGACCCTGAAACTGCCGAGTGGAAAGTCGTCACCGAGGTTCAGCCGAAGGGGACCCTGCTCACCGACCTCCGCTTCGGCTGGAGCATCGTCCGGCATGTGAAATCCAACGCGATTGTGCTGTCGAAAGATGGTTCCCTCATCGGCTGCGGAGCCGGCCAGATGAGCCGCGTGGATTCCGTGGACATCGCCATCGCCAAAGCGGGGGACCGCGCCCCCGGCTCCGTCCTCGCCTCCGACGCCTTCTTCCCCTTCCCCGATTCCATCCACAAAGCCGCCGCTGCCGGCGTCGCCGCCATCATCCAGCCGGGCGGCAGCGTCAAAGACCCCGAAGTCATCGCCGCCTGCAACCAGCACGGCATCCCGATGATTTTCACGGGGCGCAGGCATTTCAAGCATTAAGAATGGATGGCAAGCAAACCCCTGAATTCCTCGTTTGGTCCCTCGAACGGCGCTGCGAATTGCGGCAGATTGCCGGCTTCGAAGATCCAGAGCGGACCGAGCGGCATTTGAGGACGCTGCGGGCGTATAGCGACGCGGCGGAAGAGGGGAGGGTGTTCGAGGGAATCTGCGTCGCCCCTCCGAACGGCTTTCAGGTGGACGACGCACTATCCCTCTATGGCGGCCTTTCGGCGGCGGAAAAAGCCTGTAGCGAATGCCCCGCCAATGCCGGACGGAGAGAAGATCGCCAGAGTCTGGCCGGCTGTTTTGGAATGGTCCCTTTGCCGCCGAGTGAATCCGAAGTTCATGCCGCGGTCGAAGAAGCTATCGGCCACTTGAACCTGCGAGCTAATGTGGAGGCGAACTTCCCGGCAACCAAGCCCGCCTGGTATGGTCTGTGGATGCATTCGCCGATTGATGCTCCCCGAGCGCTGCTGCTCAAGTTTATTCTGCGAAATGCTGACGGCGGTAATCCTGAGTACGTTCGCGCGGTGAACCAGTTGATTCTCGGCCTCGGCATTGCTTATGAGCAAGGTCTGCTGCTGCATGTGCGACTCTATCCACGGGGTGAGGTCAGCGGCACTTGGTGGAACCTCGTGCCGCGTTGCCAGGCATGCAATGCTTCCTGGCCAGACGCGGAGCGCGAAGAGTGCCGGGTATGCGGCTATGTCGGCCGTCCTGCTTCGCCCCCCAATCGCCGGGCTCGGGGGACGCGGCCTTATTGGCCGCTGGAGAGGATGATGGGGAAGGAGAAGGCGGCGGAGTTTTTGGTACGATATGAAGCGAGTAGAAGGGAAGAGAAATCCAAGCAGGATTAAGATTAAGAGTAGGATTAAGATTAAGAGGGAGTGAAAACTATGTCACGAGTCATCCTCGCGCTCTTCTTCATTATTCTGCTCCCATTATTCTGTCATCATCCCGCATGTGCCGAAGACTTCGCCCTGAAAGACGGCGACACAGTCGTCTTTCTCGGCGACAGCATCACGGCTGCCCAGTCGTATGGCAAGACGATTGAGAATTACACGCTGCTGCGGTATCCCAGCCGCAAGGTGCGGTTCATCAATGCAGGGCAGGGGGGCGACACGGCTGCCGGCGGGCTGGCCCGGCTGGACAAGGATGTGTTCAGCCGCGGAGCGACCGTGCTGACCGTGGCCTACGGCTTCAACGACATCGGCTGGGGTTTGAAGGCGGACGCGGAGCATCGGCAGAAATATTTGGAGAGCATTCGGGAGATTGTCCGCCGTTGTAACGAGAAGAAAGTGCGAGTCTTCATCTGCTCGGCCGCCATCACCGCGATGGACCCAGACAAAGCGGAAAAGGATTTTCTGCAATCGATGTGCGACGAAGGACTGGCTGCCGCAAAAGAGCTTGGAGGCGGCACCATCGATCTGCAGCGCGACATGCGGGCCATCCAGCGGCGGCTCTTAGAAGCGAACAAGCACATGCAGCCCAAGGAATCTCCGCACACGCTGCATGCCGCCGACGGCGTTCATCTGAACGAACTGGGGCAACTCGCCATGGCCTTCTGCATTCTCAAGGGGCTCGGTGCACCCGCGGAAGTCTCCTCAGCCGTCATCAACGCCAAAACCGGCGACAGTGGCGAGTCCAAGGGCTGCAAGATCGACGGCGTAGTCCAAAAAGAAGGCGTCCTGGAATTCGACCGGCTGGATGAGGGATTGCCGCTCAACTTCGGCCTCTTCGGAGCCCTGCAATTCCGCTTCATCCCGTTTCCCGACCAGCTCAACCGCTATCTGCTGACGGTGAAGGAGCTGCCGGAAGGAAAATACGAAGTCCTGGCCGACGGCCGCAAGCTGGCGACCTACTCTCACAAACAACTCGCCGCCGGTGTCAACATCTCCTTTGCCACCTCCGACGCCTGGCAGCCGGGCGGGCCGTGGGACGTGCAATCCACCCTGGTCAAACACCTCACCGATTCCCGCTCGCAGCTCCATCTCTCGCAGATTCAGGCAAGGGCCTTCATCACCGACGAATCTCAGCTCGCCGCCCTAGCCGCCGATGCCACCAAGGTGAATGCCTCCCTCGAAGATCTCCAGCGGAAAGCGGCCCAGCCGCGGAAGTATCACTTTGTGGTCAGGAGAGATGGGTAGATTGTATGACGCATACTTACTCCAAGAATGCTCAGTCCTATCTCGCGGATCTCGCCGAAATTCGCTGGTTTGGCCGAGTGGGAACAGCCATGGACGGTGAGAAGTACTGGGTCGTCAAATCGTGGGAGGAAGGATTTGAGTTCATTAGCCACGAGGCTACGTCGTGGTGCGCAATTGAGGCAAAGTTGCTGCTCTACCGCCAGTTGTCGGCGAATCATTACTCGCGTTTTGCCAAGTGGAACGACATCGCACGCAGTTTCGCCGATCCCGTGGCCCAACTTATTCAGGAAGCGATGAAAGCACCAGGAATACCCGCATTTCCTCAGCGCGCCAAAGATTGGCTACAGGGGCAGTTGATTGGCGCACTTCTGGAAGCCGAGTTTGACGATTGTGCGCGAGTCACTTTGGGGCGTGAGCAGATTGCCGTGTTGCAAAGTGGCCATTTTCCTTGCGGATGGTATTGTCGCGCAGCGGAAGATTTTCCGGAAAAGTCACCAATTATCGTCTATTAAATGAATTGGTCGTCGGTCGCTGATGCATTTGCTTTTACTTACCCACGCAAAACAAATGCTTTTCCCCCCGGATGAAAATCTGCCCCTGGCTGATGGCGGGTGAGGCATAGCAATATTCACCGAGGTCATTTTCAGCCACGAGGTCGAGCGAGTCGCCGGGACGGACGACCTTCGTGATGCCGTCATCGGAGAGGAAGTAGACCAGCCCGCAGGAAGTGACGAGCGAGGCGGAATAGTGTTTGCCGAGCCGCTGGGTCCAAAGAAGCTCGCCACTCTTGGCGTGGTAGCAGGAGCCGATGCCGATGTCGGAGACGATGAGGAAGTGCTTGCCGCAGAGGATGGGGGAGGGGACGTAAGAGGGGGCTTTGATGGTTCGCCAGGCGATGGCGTCGTCTCCCAAGTGGCCGCTGCCGGTCGGTTTGATGGCGAGGATGTGGTAGTCGGGAAAGCCGGAGGTGAGGTAGAGGAGTTCGCCGTCGAAGACGGGAGAGGCGACGAACTGCTCGGTGGGGCCGTCCATGTACCATTGCTGTTTGCCGGTGCGAGGGTCGTAGCTGGCGACGCTTTTGCTGCCGGAGAGCATGAGCTGCATCCGGCCGGCGACGTCGCGAATGATGGGGGTGACGTAGCTGCGGGTCTTGTTGGGGCGGGCCGTCTTCCAGATTTCTTTGCCGGTCGTTTTGTCGAGGGCCACCAGATAGCCGTCCCCGTCGTGGTCGCCGTTGATGATGACTAGACCCTCGAACAGCACGGGCGAACTGCAATAGCCGTGGACGCTGGCGAAGCGGCCCGGCTTGACGAGCCATTTCTGGTTGCCGTCAAAATCGTAAGCCGCCACGACCATGTCGCCTGGAGTGCGGCCCCCGTTCATTGTTCCATCCATGGCGAGAAATGTGACGTAGACCAGCTTGCCGTCCGTCGCCGGCGTTCCCGAGGCAAAGCTGTTGAGGCCGTGCTTCTTCTCGAGCCCGACTTCGAGGACGTCTTGTTGCCAGATTGTCTTGCCGGACTTGCGGTCGAGCGAAGTCAGCACCCGGTCCTTCTTATCCTCCAGGCAGGAAACGACAAAGACGCGATCCCCCCAAACAATCGGCGACGAATGGCCGGTGCCGGGGATTTCCACCTTCCAGGCGATGTTCTCGCCCGTCTTGCCGTTCCACTTGGTCGGGATGTTCGCTTCCGTGCCGGAGCCGTCTCCCAGAGGGCCGCGCCACATGGGCCAGTTGGTCTCGGCAGCGAGCAGGGGAGGGGAGAGGAGGAGCAGGAGGGCGGAGAGGAGGCGGGGCATGGGAAAGGTGGGGAGTAGGAGAGACGGAGAGGTGGGCAAAGGACGGGTTGGGCTTGCGGTTACTATCCTAACCGGCTTGGGCTTTGAGTGCAGCGCGAAGCCAAAGGGCGGCAAAAAGAATGCCCCCGTGCAGGAGGAGACCGAGGAGCGCAATGCCGATTGTGTCGCCCGATTTTTTCCGGATGCCGCCGTAGACGCCGAGGAGGCCGCTGACAATTCCCACCCCGATGATCAAGCCGGAGAGAATGTTAGCCATGAGCCAAACCCACGCTCGTTCCGGCTGGGGATCTTTGAGCATCAATTGATTGACAATGCAGTTCAGCGTGAAGCAAACGAATGCGCTCGCCGCCGACAGCCGCGCCGCGTGCCGCGACCAGTGGACGCTGTCTTCCTTCGCCTGCATGTCATCCTTCGCCGGCTGTTCCATGCGTCATTCCGGCAGCGGCTTGCCTTTGGTTTCGGGGAGGAAGGGAAGGACGAGCAGGCCAATCACAAAGACGCTACACATCGCGACACCGGCCGGTCGCATCGGTTCGTCGTAATCGACAAAGACCTTACTGGTGAGCAACCCGAGGACGGTTGGGCCTGAAGCCGCCACGAACCGCCCCACGTTGTAACAGAACGACGTACCGGTGCTACGCAGCCGGGTCGGGAACAACTCGGGGAAATAGATCGCATATCCCCCAAAGAGCGACAACTGGCAGACGCCCATGATGGTGAGCATGTAGAAAACTTGCCACCATTCGCGAAGATCTAAAAAGACCCATACCGTGCTGGCACAGGCGATGATGAAAGCAACGGCAAATGCCGGTTTGCGGCCGGTGTAGTGGGTGATGATGCTAAACCCATAGATGCCAAAGAACGCACCGATGTTGATGCAAAGAGATGTGATGCCTGCCCAGAGTGTCAAACGCCCCGCAATGTACTTGCTTCGAATACCGATTTTTTTGGCGCTCTCTTCCACCGCGGACTTGTCCGTTGGGGGAGCCCCTTCGCTCAAGTAAGCTTCCAGCCGAGGCCGGTCCCCTGGTGCCAAATCGCCGATCTTGTTCGGACGTGTTTGTTTGACGACAGTGGCATAGGCCTGATCAATCACGGCTGCGCTCGTGATTTTCTGCTTTTTCTTCTTGAGTTCTAAGAGCGCCGAAAAAAGCAGTCGGGGGTAAGACTTGCCCAATGAATCCAAGCCTTGTAAGTCCGCCGGCTGTGGCAGCGTCTTGATTTCGTCCAGCGCTTCTGGCCAGCGGATTGCTGCTTGTAAAAACGCCTGGTCGGCGACCGTTTGCCCGTTGTCGCGGGCCTGTTGCTCATACGTCTTGCGAAACACGCTCCGGTTCAGATCGATGCTAAAAAAACCAATCCCCCAAAGTCCGACGACGCCCGAAAATGCGAGCAACATGCCGAAGATCGCATGTTTGCGCCAGGTGGGATGGGAAAACAATTCGGCATACGATCCAAGTTGCTTTTTGACTCCATCTTCCTTGACGGCTTGCCAGCGCTCTGGTTCTTTCAGCCGGCGGCGAATCAGAATTGCCAGCAGGGCCGGCAATGTTCCGATGATGAACATGATTCGCCAGGCACTGCCAATGGCACCGCTTTCCTCAAGGTAACCCAAACCGATGCTGAGGAGCGCGGCAGTGATGTTGCCTATCGCGGAGAGTGCTTGCAACAGGCCAAGGGCGAACGGTCGGGCTCGGGCGGGCATCACTTCGGCCACGAGTGCAACGCCCACGGCAAACTCTCCGCCGACTCCCAGGCCTGTCAGAAAGCGATAGGCCGCAAAATCCCAAAAGCTATAGGAAAATGCGCTGAGGCCGGTGAAAAATGAATAGATAAGAATCGTGAACAGCATGACTTTCGCACGGCCAATACGATCCCCAAGCACTCCAAAGGCCAAGCCACCCGTGGCCCAGCCAATCAGAAAGATCGAAGTGGCATAGCCCCCCCATTCGGCGACATTGGCGGCCGACGGCTCTGCCAAGAGGGCCTTCATAGCCGGCACGCGGGCCAGGTTAAAAAGCTGCTGATCCATCGTGTCAAACAGCCAACCCAACGCGGCGACCGTCAGCACAAACCAGTGATACTTCGTCAGCGTCAGATACCAGGGGCGATTATCGGAGGGATCGTCGGGTGCGGCGGGCGAGGCTTCGTCAAAGGTGTGCATGGAGGGCCTTCCGGGCAAGGGGCGGGTGGGAAGAGCAGTGTAAGGGGGGGAAGGGCAAGGTTCAAGGATTGGAGAATCAGGGTTCAAAGTTCCAGGTTCAAAGTTCAAAGTTAGAAAACTAGGTAATTCCCTCCGAACCTTGAACTTTGAACCCGGAACCTTGAACCCGTTTTTTTTCGTCCCCCTGGGAAAAACACGCCCGTTTGTCGTCATAATGGTGCTGGAGGGGGAGAAACCTGGTGAGTCCTTTACTGACGCCTGAGGCCTTGAGCCGCCTGCTCGATGAGCATGGGGGGGCGCTCGTGCTTTTCGCGGCTCAGTGGACGGACTCGCCGGACGACTGCGTGCAGGAGGCCTTTATCGAGCTCACGCGGCAAAAGGAGCTTCCCCGTTGCATCACGGCATGGCTCTACCGCGTGGCTCGAAACAAGGCCATTAGCATGTCTCGCTCCGCCTGGCGGCGGCGGCGGCATGAAACGCTCGCGGCTGCCCTGGTTCCCGCCTGGACCTGCGAGGAAGACCGCCCGCCGGTCGAGAAGGAAGAGTTGGCAGCAGCGTTGCAGTGGCTGGACGACGGACTGCGAGAAGTAATTGTCGCCCGGATATGGGGCGGCCTGAATTTTGAACAAATTGCCGATGTGGTCGGTGCTTCGATCAGCACTGCCCACCGGCGTTATGAGGCAGGGCTGAAGTCCCTGCGTGAAAGGTTGAAACTGCCATGTCCGACCAAGACGGCGAATTGCCCGAAATGAATGACGGCCCGCCGGGCGAAAGCGAGCCTCTCTCCGCCTGCCCCATCGATCCCGAGGAGCGGCTGGATACCGAGCGGGTGCTGGGGCTGTTCGCGCCCCGAACTCCGCGGCTGAAGCGGGAGCGGCTGCTGGAGCTAGTGGCGAATGTGCGGCGAGAAGTCGAGGCCGACGGCAAAACAGCGGTTCGCTTTCGTACTCCCTGGTATTGGCCCGCCGCGACAGCCGCGATGACGGCAGCGTCACTTTCGCTGGCGGTCGTACTGGCGGTTCGCGTGAGTGCTGAACCGCCGGTCCGCGTGGAATACAAGGAGCGAATCGTCTACCAGCCCGTGAGCTTCCCCTCGTCGCCTCCCGCGGCAACGCCGACGCTTGACAAGCAACAGGCTGTCGTCACAGCGCCAAATCCTGATGTTCCGTTCCTGCGAGCAAGCGCTCCTCACGATGAATATCTGCGGAACCGCAGCTTGGCCTTATCCCAGGGTGTGGATGCGATGGAATTCCGCCAGCCGCTGGCGCAGGGGAGCACCCCCAATTCACCCGCCACGCGAGACGAATTGCTGCGGCAATTGGAGCCGGCGAAGTCGCTGCGGCAGGGGATGACCAACCCCATGCAGACTGGTGTGACCACGAAGAGTTGGATTTGGCCCTCGTGGTAGTTGGGTGGGGTAGGCTTCCAGCTTGCCCATTACAAGTGAGACCTGGAGTATTGCAATGAAACGATATCAAGTAATGAGTCTGGTGAGCGTGTTGACGTGCTTCGGTCTTGCGGCCAACTTTGCCGCGGGCCAGGTGGCTGACCCGCAGCGGCCGGACGGCGCTCCGGCAGCCAAACCGCAAGATGCCTCTCAGGCGGAAGCCGTTCCGTATGATCCGCAGCGGCCCGATGAGAAGCAACCTCCGGCCAGGAATCCATTCAGCCCCAACCAGCCGCAGGAATTCCGGCTCACGCTCACACCGGCAGCGGAGTCCGTGCCGGCACTTAGGTATGAGTTGCTGCCCAGGTCGCTGGAGCGGACTCCCGGGAATGGGGCCACGAATTATTATCGGGCCATTCTCCACGCCCAGGACGTCATTAGCAGGGCTTCTCAGCCAGAGCGAGAAAAGTATGGCCAGCATTACGGTGAATGGATCGACAAGCCGCTCCACGAGCTTTCCAAGGAGGAGAAGCAGGAGATGGAGAAATGGGTTGGCTATTACCGCCAGGCATTGGCCGAGACCAGGGTGGCTACTTATCGCGAGGAGTGCCGTTTTAATTTGCGACTGCGAGATCTGCGTGGCATGGAAACCATCAACTTGTTGTTGCACGACTTCCAGCAAACCCGTGAACTGGCCCGCGTCTTGCGAATGCGAGGCCGGCTGGAGGTAAGCGGTGGAAAGCTCGACGAGGCGATTGAAACCGTGCGTCAAGGCTTGCAACTTGGCCGGGACACTACCGAGCCAGAGCTACTCATCAATGGGCTCATTGGCACCGCCATCTGCAGCATCATGCAAGAGCAACTCATCGAGATCATTGAACAGCCTGGCTCCCCCAATCTGTACTGGGCATTGGCATCCTTGCCGCATCCGCTGGTCGATATACGGCGGGGAATGCGGTTTGAGATGGAATTGCCGATGCGGATGTTCCCCTTCCTGAAGGATGCGGAAACGGCCGAGCGCACGCCCGAAGAGTGGCAGAAACTAATGGTGGAAAGCTTGAGTCAGGTCACAGAAGTCGCCGGCAGCTCCGCTCGCCTGCCCGATTGGCAATCCCGCCTCGTGGCGACCGGTGGCCTGATGATGGTCTACCCCGAGGCCAAGAAGCGGCTGCTGGAAGAAGGATTCCGGCGAGAGGAACTCGAGAAGATGCCCGTGGCACAGGTGGTGGCGATTCAAGCCTCGCGAGCGCAAAAGCGGGTCTATCACAATGTCTTCAAATGGACCTCGCTCCCTTACTCCCAGCAGGGGACGCGGGCTGACGATTCTTTTAAGCGGATGCTGGCGGACATGGGTGGTCCGGACCAATTGAGCGTAGCGGATCCCCTCATGTTGGCTCGACTGCTGCTCCCCGGTGTACAGCAGGCCATGAACGCGGAAATCCGCCTGCAAGCGAATTTTGCCGCGCTGCAAACGATCGAAGCCCTGCGGATGCATGCCGCGGCCAGCGGTGGCGAGTTGCCCAAAACGCTGGAAGATGTCACGATTGTTCCCGTTCCGCTTAATCCGGCCACCGACAAGCCTTTCCCGTACGAAATCCGTGACGGTGTGGCAACGCTGACGGTTCCTCCTTTAGCGGGGGCTCCAGCAGCTAGCGGAAAAAAATATGTGCTGCGGATGAAGGGCCGGTAGGTTGATCAATAACTCATGAAAACGAATCCAGGAGAAACTCGGATGAAACGATTCTTACTTCCTCTCACTGTCTATGCCAGTTTACTGACGCCTCTTTTGGCACAGGCTCAGGACAGCGGCCTGGGGGCGGTTGCACCGTTCATTAATGGTGACACGGTTGGGCTGGTCCGCGTGGACCTCAAGAAGCTTGACCTTCCTGCAGCGGTAAAATCCGTCACCCAAACGCTGCCGAAGGAACTATTCCCAGGCGGCAGCCTGCAAGAAGTAGAAACTAAGGGAGAGGCCATTCGCAAAGCCCTGGTGGAAAACGGCGTAAGTGAAGCTTTCGCGGTTATTGGTCCGGTCGATTTTCGGCGGCCCGACGACTCGTACTTCCTCGTCCTGCCGGTGGCCAAAGGAATGGATCCGCAAAATGTCATCGCCGCGGTTGAAAAAATCGCCGGCTCCCCCCCTCCCCAGATGCTGCCGATTGTGCACAACGCAATTCTGCTGGGCCCCCCCCATCGACTTGAGACGCTAAAGGAGATCAAATCCGCCCCGCGGCCTGATCTGGCGAAGGCACTCGCAGCTTCCCGGGGTTCCACCATCCAGATTGCCGCCGCGCTGCACGATGATATGCGGCGGGTGCTTGCCGAAACGCTCGACAAGCTTCCCAAGGAACTGGGTGGCGGCAGTGGGGAAGATCTGGCCGGGGGCCT
>JBJXFF010000079.1:0-54308 GCA_046153945.1 Pirellulaceae bacterium | reverse complement strand
CTGACCACGCCCACGCAAAGCCGTGGACGTGCCACCCCTGCTTTCCAGCGTTACAAACTATACCCGTTTGAATTCCGCTTCCTCCTAAGATACCCTGGAGAAGCCCGGGAGAGGAGCTTCCCCCAGTCGCAGGGACCAGCGACGGGCAATTTAACAGCCTTTCCGCCTGCCGTCGGGCTTTGTCCGCGCTGCCGCCAGGCCAATTTTGGGTTCACACTTTTCGAGGAGACCGACATGAGCCGCAGACAATCTCGCCGTCGTTTCATGCAGACGACGGCTGCCGTGGGAGCAGGATTTTGGGTCGCGGGGGGCATCGCCCCGCGCGTCAGCTTATCCGCCAATGAGGAAATTCGCTTTGCCAGCATCGGCGTGAACGGCAAGGGAGCCAGCGACTCCGGCGACGCCGGCAACAACGGCAAGATGGTCGCCATCTGCGACATCGACGACCAGAACCTGAGCAAAGCGGCGGTCCGCTTCGAGGACGCGAAGAAGTACAACGACTTCCGCAAGATGTTCGACGAGATGGAAAAGAGCATCGACGCCGTGACGGTTAGCACCCCCGACCACACGCACTGCGTGGCCACCGTCGCCGCCATCACCCGCGGCAAACATTGCTTCACCCAGAAGCCGATGGCCAAGTCGATCTACGAGGCGCGCCTGATGAGCCACCTCGCGGCGAAGCACAAAGTCGCCACGCAAATGGGAAATCAGGGAACGGCCAACGCTTCCCTCCGCACGGCTGCTGAGGTGATCAAGTCCGGTGCACTCGGTACGGTCAAGGAAGTGCATGTTTGGACGAACCGCCCGGTTTGGCCGCAAGGGACTGGCCGCCCGACGGAAACCCCGGAGACTCCTGCCCACATCAAATGGGATTTGTTCCTCGGCCCGGCGCAGAAGCGGCCTTATCATGATGTGTATCTCCCCTTCAAGTGGCGCGGTTGGTGGGATTTTGGAACCGGCGCTTTGGGTGACATGGCTTGCCACACGGTCAACATGCCGTACATGGCCCTGAGCCTTGGCGACCCGACCTCAATTCAGGCGGTCACCTCCGGCCACAACAAGGAAACGTATCCAAGCTGGTCGGTCATCAGCTTTGAATTCCCAGAACGGAAGGGACGAGCTCCGCTCGCTTTCAAGTGGTATGACGGCGGCAAGAAGGTGGATCCTGAACTGCTCAAGGGGAAGAAGCTGGACTCCAGCGGCTGCCTCGTGATCGGGGACAAGGATTCGCTCTACGCCCCCGGCGACTATGCCGAGAAGACCATCGAGCTTCTCAGCGGCAAAGAATTGCCCAAGGTGGAGATCGTGAAGTCCCCCGGCCACTTTGAAGAATGGGTCCGGGCGATCAAGGGGGGCGAGCCCGCCATGTCGAACTTCCCGAACTACGCTGGCCCGCTGACCGAGACGATTCTGCTCGGCAACCTGGCCGTGTGGGCCGCCGCCGGCGAACCGGGGCAGACCGAAGTAACCGGCAAGAAGATCGAGTGGGACGCCGCCAAGCTGGAGGCGAAGAATGCCCCCGAAGTGGCTCACATCATCAAGCCGGAATATCACAACGGCTATCAGCTCGAGCCGCTGTCGTAGTTCGTAGCGTAAGCTGCCAGCTTGCGCTGCATTTGGTTAAAACCATCAGGCGTCCCGACCACCATGTGGCGGGACGCTTTCTTTTTCGTAGGCAGTGAATTCAAAATCATGGACGACCGGCTCAAAACTTTGCTGGCGGATATCAGCCGTGTCAATGAACTTCCCCCTGCGGAGCGGGGGCGGTGCCTGAAGCGTTCCGGCTGGCTGGCGGAAGCGGAGCCGCCGGATCAGGCGGAGTTTGCGGCGGCACTCTTGAAGCAAAATGTGCCGCTCGATGAACCGGCGGATGAGCTGCTGCGGGCGGTGCTGGGGAAACTTGTTGCTCTGCGGAGAACGGCGGCTGGGCGAGCGAGTTCTGAACTCAAGGGCGCTCTCGTTCAACTCTATCGTCATCTCGGACCGCCGTCCCGGGCGCGGGCGCAGGTTCTGGCGTGGTTGGCGCTGGGAGGAAGTGAGTCCGAATTACAACAATTGGCGGAATTGTTGGTGGAAGATCCACCACGGGAAGAGGAAGATGTTCTGCTCGCCTTCACCCCCCTGTTTCAAAATCCAAAATTGTCGGTAGCGGCTCTGTTCCCGCGGCTGCTCGCGGCAATTGCCCATCCGCTTCTGGCAGCGGGAGTTCTGGACCTGGCGAATTTCGTCGTGCGGCAGAAGCTGGTGAATGAGCATCCCGCGGCCGGCATCAGCAGCCAGCTCAGCGAGCTGCTGGGGGAGCTTGTGGGGACGCTTGGCAAGCTGACGGAGCAAGCCCCCAGCGAAGAACAATCGATGGCGGAGATTGGCCGCCAGGTTTCGCAAAGCGTCTCGCTGGCGGTGTCGCTCTGCGATGCTTTGGCCCTCATCGGCGACAAAGAGGCCATCGGCAAGCTGTACCAGGCTCTCGACCTGGGCCATCGCCGGCTCCGGACCGAAGCCGCCGCGGCCCTCGCGCGTCTCGGCGAAGACCACGGCAAAGAAGAGCTACTCAAGCTCGCTGCTGAATCAGTCGCCCGGCTGCGGGTGCTGGCTTACGCTAAGGAACTGGGCCTGACCGAAAGAGTCCCGCCAGAGCTTCGCACTCCGGTCGCTAGAGCCGAAGCGGAACTGACGGTCTGGCTCGCCGAGCCGACGCAATTTGGGCTGCCTCCCACGAAATGCGAACTCTTTGACCAGCGGACCCAGTTCTGGCCCGGCTTCAGCAAAGCTGTCGAGTGCTTTCTGTTCCGCTTCACGTACGAACTGACGCTCGACGAAGCAGCCCGGACCTACAGCAACATCGGCATCGCGGGTCCATTGGCCCACGCCTTCACCGCGGACCTCGCCGACCTTTCCCCCGACGACATCTACGCCGCCTTCGCCGGCTGGCAGGCCCAGCACGAGGACATCCGCGAATTCGACGTCGCCCGGCTGAGCAAGTCCGAACTGATGGAGGTAGTCCGGCTGGAGCGGCGACTGCATGATGCCGGCTATCGCGACGTGCAAAGCTTGCAGATGGGCTACTTCTTTGGCGAGAAAGCACTCATCGCCCAGGCAGCCCGCGAAGAAATCCCCGGCATCGCCATCGCCGATTTCAGCGACATCACCTTCTTCCCGATCCGGAACGTGCGGAAAGCTTTGGGGCCACGGGAAGCGTATAGCGTTTACAAGGGAAGGAAGCTGCTGAAGACGTTTAATAGGGGAAGCGGATAATTGGAGAAATCTCAAATCTCAAACAAATTGGAATTCCGAATTAATGAAATGAGCTTGTAATCGCTTTCTCATGCCAAATTAGAATTTCGCAATTTGAATTTGTTTGAGATTTCCATTTTCCTTCTACCTCCCATATCCCAATCCCTTCACCACTCCCAGCATTTCTTCATACGTGATGAAGCGCCGGCGATGCATGAGCTTGTAGGCGTCGATGGCCTGGGCCAGTTCGCGGGCTTCGGGGGAGAGTTCGTCGTAGGTATTCGTGAACTGCCGCCGCTCGCCGCCAGGGGCACCGGCCTGAGCGCTGTAATTGCGGCGGTCCTGAAAGTTCTCGGTGGTGAGTTCGGGGACGATTGCGGTCTTCATGCGTCGTTTCCAAAAAGTAAGAGATTGCAGCCAGCCGAGAACTGCCTGCCAGAATTCGCATCCAGGCAACCGTAGGACATGATTAGCCCTGCGCCAAATCCGGCCGGACTAATCCTCAAACTCTGAACCTTGAACCGCGGACTGGGAACCTTGAACCAGAGAGCATCTACCCTACAATTGATCCATGCCCGCCGACCCCCAAATCCAGCCGCCTCCCTCCCGCACCTCCCGCCAGGTCCAACGCCCGCCGCGCTGGTTCCCTTGGACTTCGCTGATGCTCGTCACCGGCCTGTTTCTGGGGATCTACGCCTTTCTGGAAGCCCCCCGCGAAGTCGGCCGCTGGCATATGGCTGCAGCCAGAGAATTCTGGCGAAATGCTGAGTATGGCGAGATTCAAGGGAACCTGTCCCAAGTTGCAGAAAACCGGCAGAAGGCACTAGCTAAGTTGGAAGATGCATTGAAGTGGAGTCCGGAAGAGCCGACTTTCATTCTGCAACGTGTGGAATGGAGAACAGACGCCGCTCAGTACGACGAAGCGCTCCGAGACTGCAATCACTTGATTGAGAAGCTTGGCGAAGAAGGGGGACTCCTGCAAGAGAGAGCAACGATCTTGCATCTGCTCGGTCGCCACGCCGAAGCCGTGGCGGATGCCCAGCGAATCGATAACCTCAGCAAGACCAGCGGAATGCCTTCCCGCGCGAATGCACTGAATGGACTGGCATACGCCAAGGCAATTGGAAAGATCGACCTAGAATCGGCTCTTAAGGAAGTCAACGAGGCCCTGACTTCCCAACGCAATGCCGCCTATCTCGATACTCGCGGGTTCATTTACTATCAGATGGGAAAATACGAGTTGGCGCTCAAGGATTTTGACCCCGCCGCGAACGAGATTGCAGACAGACTCAAAATTCGAGACGCCAAATCCGGACTAGAAGGGAGAACAAATCCAGACATCCGCAAATATGAAATCGATACGCGAAAGTTGAACAAGATGATGATCGCACCGATCTTCTATCACCGGGCCCTCGCCCACGAAAAACTCGGCCATGCCGCCGCCGCGGCAGCCGATCGGAAACGGGTCCGCGAACTCATCGGCCGTGAAGGGGACGAGAAGTTGTTCTAGTGCACTGCCGAGTCCGTCCGCTAAAAGTCCTTCCGCGAACTAAATCCCCGCATGCACAGCACGCCGACTACCACGCAGATGGCGGTGAACGTGATCCAGTGCGCCCGTTCAAAATGCGTCGGGGTGTCCATCGCGATCCTGCCGTAATGCACGGATACTTCCCAAAGTTTCGCCAGCCATTGATCAATCAGCATACGCGGCTCCCATAAATCGGCCGGAGCATCCGAACGCTCCACTCTTCAACTCTAGCCCTCAATTCCGGCAGCCGCCGGCGAGTAGTTGCTTTCCTCGGTAGAATCCGCAGAATCGGAGCAGCCTGTCTTGCCCGCTCACCGATTCCGCATAGTCGCCGCTGGGACCCTTGCGGGGACTCAATCGCGCGTTAAAATTTGAGTCTCAGCAAATGCTGGGGCCGTAGCTCAATTGGTTAGAGTACCGGACTGTCGATCCGGTGGTTGCGGGTTCGAGCCCCGTCGGCCTCGCTTGTGTCGGCTTGCCGTCTTCCCTGATGCAGGGAGATGTAGATTGGTGCAAGTCGGCACGTAAGTCCTTACCCCGTTGCCCACTTACGGCAGCGGGGTTTTTTCGTTCTTGGGTCCTTGGTTGGCTCCTGTCGGTGCAATCCGACACAATCCGTAACAGAAGCGGCGCGGGCTGTTTGGCACCAATTTCGGCACCAGACGGCACCACTGTGGGCACCATTTCCGCTGGCCCCTGGTTGGGCCGCCCGTCGGTTCCAGTTGCCCGCTGGGCCACTTCGCCAGCAGCCTGGATGGCGGGGAGGCGTTCCAGAGCGGCGCTCAGGTCGACGATCCCCAGGTGGGTGTAGCGATCCATCGTGAGCGTGATCGTCGAATGGCGGGCCAGAGCCTGGGCCTCCTTGGGGTGTGCTCCACCCCGAGCCAGATTTGAAATGAATTGGTGCCGCAGAGAGTGAAAATCGAAAACGCGATCAGCGGCGTCGCGGTACGGTATGCCCGCGACCGCTAGGTCGATCCGAAGCATCTTGGCGGACGCCTTGCACGACCATGTCCCCGGCCAGAGCAGCTCGTCGTGGGCCAGCCCCTTCCGCCCCAGATGGTCTCGGACCGTCGCCGCTAGGTCGGGCCGAATAGGAAGGACGTCCCGTCGCCGGTGCTTGGAATATGCCGCCTCCACGGTCACGGTCGGAGGGCAATTATCGAAATCGAAGCTACTAGGTGTTAGGCTGGCCAGTTCGGCAGCCCGCAAGCCGGTATTGAGAGCCACAAGATACAGAGCGACGCGGTCCTCGCCTGCGAGACCCCGGAAAGTGCCACCGCTCATGGTTGCCTCCAGCAACTTCGCCATTTCGGTTGGTAAAAGGGTCCGGCGTTCGTGGCGGATGTCGGCCTTCCCGTTCAGCAGCGAAAGTGTGACCAGCCGGTCGTCGGCAGTGCGGCGGTTGCGGACCAGCCACCGCGTGAACATTTTGATTGCCCGCAAATAGTGGTTGCTGCTGGCGACGCTACGCCCCTGTGTCCGCAGTTCCGCCAACTGGTCCTGGACTCGGTCGGCGGCGATGTGGTTGATGCGTTCAAACTTGCAGGTGGTGGTCAGATCCCGAATCCGCTGGACGGTCAGATTGACGTGTTCGGGAGTGGACCCTTTGTTGACGAGGTGCCGGCGAAAATCCTCAAGATGGGCGGCCAACGGTCGCCCCCGGTGCAATTCAAACGGGTCTTCCAGGCCGGCTGCGGTGCGCTCCTTCTTCGTCACCAAGGCGTTGAGCATCACTTGGGCCGCCGTTTTATCCGATGCCAGCGGCACCCGTCGTTCGACGCCGTTCTCGTCGCGGTAGCGGCCCCACCACTTCTTGGATTTCGTCGTCGTCTTCTTGCCGGTTTTGGGATCGACCACAACCACCGGCTTCTTATACAGGCTTGCCATTATTCACTTCTCCTATGGATGGGCGCTTCGGGTGATTTGACGTTACCTCGTTTTGGCGACGACCTCAAGCAAAGTTTCGCGGAACGGCGGGACGATACCCGATGAATCTGGTGCATTTGCCGCAGGTCGTGCGAATGCGGCCATCTTTGGGCGGCTCATCCACCCAATTCCGACGGTCGCAAAACGCGCAAAGCGGTCGAGCACCTGCTGGTGCTGCCGCCTGCAATCGTTGGATGATGTTGGTTCGGTTCGCGGCGACGGCGGTACGGATGTCGGGAGTCACTGCACCATGAGGAGCGCGAAAGAGAAGCCGGCCGCCATCGACGTGTAGATTCACTCCCAGGCTCTTGAGTTGCTGAAGCAGGGCGTCGATCTTCATAGCTCGCCCTCCTCCCAGCCGGCTTCGTTTTGCGGATATGGGGGCGTGCATGGACCGGCAGCCCCGTCATGACCGTCACCCGCGTCATTTGGGATTGAATCGCTCCGTGCTGCATCGCATTGCACCGGTGGACCGTCACTGTCAAGTGACGCTGGCGGTGCTGATGACGCAGCCTCCGCTCCACGTTGGATGGTGACGAGGCGTTGTTTCGCCTCGCGGTGGAACGTGATCTGCCAACCGGCGGCGCGAAAATTCGGGGCCAGTCGCTTCAGGTGCCCGGACATCGACCGCGGATTCTTGGGCCAGCTATTCTGCCGCTTGGTCTGCTCCGTCGCGCGGCCGTCGAGCTGCTCGAGCAGCTCGCGCGCCGTTCCAGACCACTCTCCATGTTCTTCCAAGTGGCCGAGCAAGTGCCGGGCAATCGGGGAGGCCTCCAGCGCGACTTCGTTAACTGACTCGCGATTGCCGCTGTATGCGGCAATGAAAGTTCCCGGTTTCCAGCCGAACGAAGTCTCCGCGGCCGTCGCCCAGATCGCAAAGTCCGCCATGCGGGGCAGGCCCGGTAAATTCACGGTTGAGAGCCGACGCAGGGCGGTCGACACTCCGTCGAGCAATGCACCGAGGATTTGTGGCCGCGCTTTTTCGTAGGCCGCCATTAGCTCAGCCTCGGACCGACGCTGGTCTTCCGAAATCGCGGTCAGCCAGACAATCAAACATCGGTCTAGCAGATCGGAGCGGCTCGCCACCTCTTCGATGCTGGTGAGCAGAACCGGCCGCTGGGAGTCGAAAATGATCTCGTCCTTGTCGGTGTACAACTCACGGGTGGCAAAGCCGCCACCTGTGCTGAGGCGGCACAGGGCATCGGAAAGCCAGGGCGGAATATTCGACAGGTTGTCGTAAGCCAGGCACCAAGCGTTATTGGCGGCAATCATGAGGTCGCGACCGTCGTTCGGCTCAGCACGGAGCGAAGCCGCGTTTGGGTCGACAAGCTCACGAAGCAACCGCCCGGTTGTGCTCTTGCCTGAACCCTGCTCGGCAAAGAGGGCGAGAATCGGGTACGGGCCACGTGGACGCAGAGTGGAGATCAGCCACGCTACCACTAGCGGCCAAGTGCTGTCGTCCACGTTGAGAAAGCCGCGGAGCTGGTCGATGTTGCCGCCGTGCTGGGGCAGTGGTAGCGGCAACATGCCCCGCGACCGACGAAATTGGACCGGCGACTTATCCAGCACTGACCAGCCTTCGGGGGTGACTTCGATGACTTGCCAAGCCGCGTTGCAAAGGTCGACGTAGATGTTGCCATCATGTTCCGCGACTCGAACGTGTGCCATTTTTTCCTCTCCGTGAAAAAGTGCTTGAGCCTCGATCAGATTGACGGCTGCCGAAAGGGCTTCCGAATTCATTGCCTTGTTGGATTCCTCGAAGAACCGCATTGCCAGGTAACGTTTGAACGCCTGGGACCGAATGGGCCAGGTTTCCTGGTGGTCGCCCATCGGAATCGTCGCGTAGGAATCTTTGGCCGGTGTGTGCCAAAGGTCCCAGTCGACAGCCATGTTGGCGACGATGGTGGCTTGGCTCTGCTCGTCGTCGCTGGCATCGACCGTGGACGGTGTGCCTTTTTCGTCGATCTCGTCGGCCAGCGCCGTAAGCTGAGAATCCACCAACGGGAAGAGGACCGCTCGGTCGATGCCAAGCTTGTCGGCGAGCTTGTTTGAGAATCGGTCACGGGACGCGCTGCTATCGGTATTGATGCGGTCGCGGTGCTCGATCTTGCCGCGCGTGGCGACCACCATTCTCAGCGGCTCGCGGCCTGAATGCGACACTTTCAGATTCAGCGGCTGGCCATCAGGAAGTGCGATCTCCGCGGTGGCGACTTTTGACTGCGCAACAGCCACTTCTGGCGGGGCTTCCCAGCCGTCTGGAGGCATTGAATCGGCAATTGCCTGTAGCACCTGATCGCGACCTCCCTGCCGCCGCAGAATGTCGCGCACATCCTCCCCATTACTCTCCTTGAACTCCGCAGGTAAGACGCAGATCCGTACCGACTTGGCGACACCACGCAGAATGCCGGCGGTGAATAAGCCGCCCTCTTCGCCAGCCCGGTCTCGGTCCGGCACTAGCACGATCTCAACGCCCATGAACAGCCGCACAAACTTTGCGGCCAAGCGACAGGTATAGAGACCACACCCCAGGAGCCCCTGGTCGTAAAGCGCCGCGGCGTCTTTCGGCCCCTCAACCAGATGCCACACCTCACCAGGCTTAGGAAGCCGAACTTTGCCTTCTACGTGCGGGAAGAATAGTCCCGCTGGCCGCCCTTTGGCGAACAAGCCCTTTCCGCATTTGGTTCCGAGAGAAAAATGAGTGCACTGTTTGCCATCGGGACCATAGGATGGGAGATGAATCGTTGATGGCGAGATGGGTTTCGCGCCGAACGCCTTAAGCGCGGCCGCCGTGATACCCTTCTGCCGAGCGACGGAATCAATAGGGTCAAGGGACGCCGCCTGGCCGTTGCCACCGGGCTCCCACTTGAAGACGCCTAACTCAACCATTAAGGCCTTGGCCTGCTCACGATTACCCAGCACTCTCTCGGTGAGCTGGAATGGGGACCACTTGCCGTGGCAAGAATAGCAATGAGCCACGCCTGACTGCATGTGGAGCCGAAATGCGTCACTCGAATTACAAGAGATACACGCCCCTGCCAGATCGTGGCCTTCTCGTTTGGCCAGCGTCAAACCGAGGCGGTTGGCCAGATTGATGCCAATCTGGCTGTCCAGGTTGACCATGACTGTCATCGGCTGGCCTCCCATTTCGCACGTAGCGGGCAGCCAGCTTTTATCCAGTCACGCAGTTCATCGGCGCGCCACAATGTTGAGCGTCCGATGCGGACCGGCTTCGGAATCCATCCCGCGCTATCCCAAGTTCTCCAGGTTCGCAATGACTTCCCGCATGTCACTGCCGCCTGCCGGGCAGTGAGAAGAAGCGGACGTAGTTCATTCCCGTTGGTCGGTTGCTGTTCGCCAAGCTCACTGAGCATGAGTGGACTCATCGTCGCCATGTTTTCTCCTTTACGCTCTGGGCTGCATTGTCGACGCCAACTGGTTTTGGTAAGATCGCTCGTAGGAAGCCTCTCTTGGTCGCGCCCGGCGTAATTCGTCGGGCGTTGCCGTTTCAATGGACCGCCGGGGAGTCGAACCCCGTCCGGGAAGATAGGAAGCCTCCCTTGGCCCGCGCCGCGGCCCGTTAGAGCGCCTAGCGATGCATTTGGACCCATTGCTGCTGGTCCGGGGCACCTGCCGCGAGCCACGCGCGGATTTCCTCTAGCGACCATCGAACTGAACGTCCAAGGTGAAGTGGACGGGGGAGCTTTCCGCGATTGTGCAGTGTCAATAAATGACGACGGGAAATACTAAGTAGCTCCGCAAATTCCGAGGCGGAAATCGCCAGGGCAACAATGGGCGTGGTCATGAACTATCTCACATTTGCGCAGGTGGGAACCGATGCGTCACTGTGAGCATTGAAATGCAACAAGATGCTTGGCGTCTGTACATAACACTGTCATAAACAGTGTCACCTCGCGCCTGAGGATGACTGCGCGACGTCTACACCCGCGTGTGTGAGCCAGTAGCCACGAGTCCCTTTGGCCCCACCAAGAAGCTTTAGATCACGAAGGGCGGCCAGTTCGCTTCGTAGTCGCGCATCGGGATCCATTCCAACCTTTTTCCCAATTTCTGGGCACGTAATCTTTGTTGTCTCATCCATAGCTTTGAGTTGCTGCACAGCCAGGAGGATCAAACACTTCGTGGAGCTCAGTTCATTTCGGTCCTTGGAAATCTTGGCATTCGATTCTGTGAAAGCCACTTGAGGGAGCGTTACCAGTTTGTCAAGGTCGGTGGTTCTCGGTGGTGGGAGACTTCCCAGCTTTTCTATTTTGTGTAGGAAACTCAGCGTTTCTGAGAAATGCACATCCAGCTTTATTGCCTCACGGTTATCACCGTCGAGGTCTCGCCAAAGCGGAAAGTCGCTGAAGCGAAAATGCTCCATCCAATAGCGGACGTTAGCCGCAACGCGACGGGAATACAGAAATACAAAGTCTTTAGGATCGCATTCTTTCCACACCCACGGGTCACCGGGCTCGGTGCTGAACTCTCGCGAAATCTCATTTTCAAAGTCAGATGTGAACCGACCCACGAGCCATTCCCGCAGCCAAATAGCTCGCTTCCTCACCCACGGAATCATTTCCGGTACGCTTGCCGGCGCAGTCGAAACAAGATGCCAGCCGGGGACGTGGTCAGCGGCCATTAGAATGTTCCTTCGTAGTCGGGCCAGACCCAGCGAAGAATGACGAAGGCAGAGATCATTTCTCGTCGACACCGATTCAAAGCTGGCTTCGCGGGGAAAATAAAAAGTAGCCCGATGAGGGTCAGTGTATCCGATTCACTGGGCAGAATTGGTACTTGCTCCTAAACCGCGGGCAGGGGCCGTCTCGACCACTCGGAACACGCGGTGAATACGTTTCTTACGCTCACCTACGTCTCCAAGCTCAAAGCGGGTGGCGCTTTACCCAGGTCCCAAAGCTCCTTCGGCGCAACGCAGATACGATGGATGTCGGTATCCCCGAGTTGCGGCCGAAAAGAGCTCCGGCATCTAAAGTCGGACACAATTTACGCAAAATTTCCCCTGGATTGGGGATTTGGCCCCAGTTTGCACCCATTGATCACTTAGCGGCCCCGGGGACGGAATGGCCCAACGACGCAAGCAACGAGCAAGACCCCCGTTTCCGGGCGTTCTGGGCGAGGACGGAGGAATGTTCGCCGCTAGGGGTTGGTGGCGAATCGTCCAGGGGCCGTCTTCTTGAACCGGGCCTCCTTCGCCTTCATTTGATCTCCCCTGAGGTGGCTTTGCCCAACAAAGGGAGAATTTAGCCGTTTCGTTGGGCAAGTGGCGTTTCTCACACGAATCCGGCAGCCGTCATTTTCCAACGCCAACACGAATGATGCCAATAATGAGCAGGAACCCGCTCAACAAAAAACAGCCGGCTGTGCATAACCCACAAACTGTAGTGAAAACTGTCATAGAAATGTCTGCGGCTGGTTCTGCTGCAAGTCCGCCTAGCGTTGCCGATATGAGTCCAAGGACTAGGGAGAGAAAAAAGAGAGCAGCGGCGGTCATCAAAAACCGTGGCCCTGTCCATGCCTGATTGTGCGAACTCCTATGCTCTTTGATGCGTCGTCGGCAACCAACGCATATCCCGTCAACAAATTTGGCTTCTGGGACATCCCTCACAACATCACAAATCTTACATGTTCCCATCGGATAAATTCTCCTCGCGCATGAAAAAGGGAGCGCTAACCAACACGCGCTACTGCCGACCGGCGGGCTTACCACAGCCCATCTGCGCAACAGAGAACGCACTGGCGCGCTCCCAAGCGCTTCGCGCAAGGGAGCTGCCGAACGTTGCTCGCGCAGTGACCTGATGTGGTAATTCGCCGGTCAAGCGGCAACTCAGACAACCACGTTACCACGGCTAGGAAACGAGTTACAAGGGAATGAGCCCTGGATTTTGAACAATCCTTCAAACACCATCAGCGATTACCGGCCAGTATGTGATCGACTGGCTCTTACCTGGAAAAAGGGATCGCTTCGCCGCGACACGCCCTACTTGCGGCCTCTGCTGGCCACGTAGCGAGCCCGGGGCGGAATCGCGAAACGGACGCGACCAACGAGCAAGACGCCCGTTTCCGGGCGTCCTGGGCGACGACGGGGGAATCGCCGCCGCTAGGCGTTGGTGGCGAACCGCCCGCGGTCCGTCTTCTTGAACCGGGCTTCCTTCCCCTTCACTTTGATCTCCCGCAGGATCGCGCTGGAGAGCGTGGCATGTGGCGTCTTACCGCCTGGGCTAGTCCAAAGCCCTTTCTTTTCCATAGCATCGATTAGCTCCTTGCAGGCCATCGGATCCTTGGCATCCGCCAGTACTTTGGCCGCCGCGTCGATCGCGCTCAGTTTTCGAGGGCGAGGCTCGTTCTTCGGCTTTGTGGGTTTGGCGACCTTCGCGGTCTTAGGCTTTTTTCCTTTCGGCTGGTCCTTAGGCTCCAGGCAGTTTTTGCAGGTGGTTACATCGCCGTCGTTCGTCCACTCGTGTTTGCCTCCCTTCGGGCATTCGCTAGCGGGCTGGGCGGTTGGCGAGGTCTTCGCCTTGGCTGCTTTCGTGGTCTTGATGATCTTGGTCGTCGTCTTCATTGTCGCGCTCCTAGGTCTTGCGATGGGGGCTGCCACCAGCAGGCTGGGGCCAAATAGCCCAGCGACCACACGGTTACCTCTGTTCGGGGACGACATCCAGCTCTGAGCCGTAAATCCAGTCGAAAATTCAGCAGTTTTTTTCCCCCCACCGTAAAAGCCTTCTTATCGGGTTTTTTTACTGGCCCCTCTGAGCCTCCGGACAGGGCGATGGAATTGGCTGACCGCTAAAGGCTGCTAGCCTTTGGCACCTACCGACACGCTGGACTCGCGCGACTTTTTGTTTTCTTCACGAAACCAACCGCGCCGTACGTGCGAAGGCCGCGCCGCACAAGGAAAGGGCATGGAATTCATCCATTGTTCGACGAAAAGCGATGTGCCGGCCTCGTTACCGTACCGATTCGGCATCGCCTGCGTTAAGTACTTTTCTGCCAAGAGGTTGCGTCCACTTAGCAGTAGGTTTTAGGTCTAAAACGAGGAAACACCTCTGTGGAAACATTTCCGACGTTTCAGCGGTTTCACTACACTGCTCGGCTCGGCTGGGCGTCCAACCCGCACACGCACGTAGCTTCACCGGCGTACTATTGCCGAATAGTTTCGGAAACGGATAATTCAAAAGCAATGACTTGTCACAGCAAACTTGGTATGAATCATTTCCTGTTACATTCTCTCGGGCAGCGTGCTGGAACGGAGCGATGATGTCAGCGTCACTACGATCTCGATTGAACAGGGAACAGCGGAAGAATTCGATCCTGGACTATTACTTGAAGGGGTGGTCGTTATCGGAAATCTCGCAGGAACTGAAAGTCGCTCGATCGACGATCTCCAAAGACATTGCCGCTATTCGAGAAGAGTGGCGCTGCTCCCGGGCGGACTCTTTCCATTCACAGCAACTCCACGAGCTCGCCAAGATCGACGCTATTGAGCGCGAAGTGTGGGCTCAGTGGGAGTCTTCCAAAGCCGAAGAGGTCACCACGCGGGCCGAAACGGAAGTATTGATTACCGAGGAGAATGGCCGGCAAGTACGCAGGCCTGGTGCCGAGCGAGTGACCCGCGTAACGAAGATCCGCAACGCCGACCCGCGATACATGGATACCATCAGGTGGTGTGTCGAGCAGCGGTGCAAGATACTTGGCCTATTGGCACCATCTAAAGTGGCGGCGTCGCCTCTAGAAGGAAGCACTCCGCCGAAAGTACATATCGATTTGAGTACATTGACCGACGCGCAGTTGGAAGCGCTCGACGCGCTTCGCGATCGCCTGTTAGGGCTGCCTCCAAAGTCGTCGAACCCTTCTCTCAACTGACCCTGCATCCGAAATATAGCTCGTCAAACGTGCTCGGATCGCCTCGGTGCCGATCACGGTAACGGGCTTGGTCTTGCCGCCGGTCGGCAGGATGGAAGTGGCTTCACCGGTAGGTATGAGCTGGTGCATGGTTGGTGTGAGAGTTAAGGAAACGCCAGTCTTGGTTGGACGAAAGTGTTAGTCACACTGGCGCAAGCACTTGCGACTTGATGCCGAAAATTAGCTCGTAAGAATGACCCGGGTCGATTCGGTCTTAGAGCCAATTGTGAAGGACAACGGAGGCATCGCTTATGGCCCATGCGGCTCGGGTTCGCAAGTAGCTGAGGGCGGCCATAACAAAAGCGCTGGCCGCAGGACAGCTAGACGAACGAAATCAGCGGTTTGATCATTCCGTCCTCTTTGGTCTGCATCATCTTGAATGCCTTTTCGATGTCTCGGAACTGGAACCGGTGAGTGGTCAAAGCAAGAGGATCAACGCGGTTAGTTTCGATCAGACGCAGTAGACGACTCATACGTTCCGAGCCGCCAGGGCACAGTGCCGTGCGGATTGTTTTGTCGCTCATGCCCACACCCCACGCTTCGCGAGGAATCGGCACGCTGTTTCCGTCGCCGTGATAGCCGACGTTGGAGATCGTCCCGCCGGGACGCGTCACGCTCACACACGCCGCGAATGTTTTCGGTGAGCCGAGGGCCTCGATCGCGGAATCCACGCCCTTGCCGCCCGTCAGCTTCAGGATCGCTTCGATGGGGTCTTCCTTCGTGAAGTCCACGATCACATCGCAGCCATATTTTTTTGCTAACGCCATGCGGTTCGGCATGGACTCCACCCCGATGACCAGTCCCGCGCCACGCAAGCGCGCGCCGACAGTCGCCATCATTCCGACTGGCCCTTGGGAGAAGACCGCCACGCTGCCACCGATGGGAATGTTCGCGAACTCAGCCGCGACGAAACCGGTGCTCAACATGTCACAGCAGTACGCCGCCTGCTCATCAGTAACTCCGTCAGGGATCGGCGCGAGGTTCGCCAGGGCGTTATTGACGTGAAAGTACTCGGCAAAACTGCCATCCTTTACATTCGCGAACTTCCACCCGCCGAGCATCCCGCCGCACTGACTCGGATAGCCGCGCTGGCAGTTGTCGCAGGCATAGCACGGCGTGATGGCGCTGATTGCGACACGCTGTCCAATGTGGAACAGACCGCTCGCAGCAGCAAGTTCGCCCAATTCATGAATCACACCGACGGCTTCATGCCCGAGCGTCAGGCCGTGCCGTTCCCCAATCGCCCCCGCCACGGTGTGCGTGTCGGAAGTGCAGATCAGCGCAGCGGTTGTACGGATGATGGCATCGATCGGCCCCGGTTGTGGGACAGGCTTCTCCGTCACGCCGACCTTACCGATACTTTGCATCACAAAACACTTCATCATCTCAGGCATGGGATGCTCCTTCATTCCTTTCCAGCTCTTAGCTTACAGCTTTGCGCTTCGCAGTCGCAGCGCGTTGGCGATGACTGAAACTGAACTTAAGCTCATGGCAGCGCCGGCAATGATGGGGCTGAGGAGGACGCCAAACAATGGATAGAGCAACCCCGCTGCCACGGGAATCCCCAGGGCATTGTAAATGAAAGCGAAGAACAGATTCTGCCGGATATTCCACATGGTGGCGCGGCTAAGGCGAATCGCTTTTGCAATCCCACGCAGATCGCCTTTGACCAGCGTAATGCCCGCGCTCTGCATGGCTACGTCGGTGCCGGTGCCCATCGCAATTCCAACTTCGGCTTCGCTCAAGGCGGGGGCGTCATTAATGCCGTCCCCGGCCATCGCGACGTGCTGGCCCTGGCTCCGCAGTTTCTTGACGTGGGCAACTTTCTGGACAGGTTCAACTTCCGCTTCGACAGCGTCGATGCCCAGCGTTTTGGCGACCGCGGCGGCGGTGCGACGATTGTCCCCTGTCAGCATCACAATGCTAAGTCCAAGCGAGTGCAGATCGCGGATGGCCTCGGCCGTGGTGGACTTGATGGGGTCAGCAACTGCGACAATGCCGGCCGGCTGGCCGTCAATCGCAGCGAACATCGCCGTCTTGCCTTCTTCCTGAAGCTTCGCTGCCGATGCTTCGAGTGGTTCCAGTCCCGACACTTTTTCATTTCGCAGAAACGCCGGCTTGCCGATCATGACTAGGCGGCCAGAAACCGTGCCAATGACACCGCCCGCCGTCACGGAACGAAAGTCTTTAACCGCCTCGATGGCGATACCTTGATCTTTTGCGCCCCGCACAATCGCGGCGGCGAGCGGATGCTCGCTGCTCTGTTCCAGCGACGCCACCAGCCGCAAGAACTCCCGCGTCTCGAAACCAGCGCTCGGGAGCACATCCATGAGCTTGGGCTTGCCCTCCGTGAGCGTGCCCGTCTTGTCAACGACCAGCGTCGTGACCTTCTCCAGGCGTTCCAGCGCTTCGGCGTTCTTCACCAACACGCCTACCTGCGCACCGCGACCCACCCCCACCATGATCGACATCGGAGTGGCGAGTCCCAAAGCGCAAGGGCAAGCAATGATGAGCACGGCGACGGCGTTGACGATGGCATACGCCAACTGCGGCTCGGGCCCGAGCCATAGCCAGAGGACGAAGGTCAGTACGGAAATCGCCAGCACGGCAGGTACGAAGATGCCGGCGACCTTGTCGGCTAACCCTTGAATGGGCGCACGGCTGCGCTGCGCTTCGGCAACCATGTTCACAATCTGCCCCAGTAAGGTGTCGCTGCCGATGCGCTGGGCCCGCATGACAAAACTACCGGTACCATTGACGGTTCCGGCGGTCACCTTGTCGCCGAAATTCTTTTCCACCGGGAGCGGCTCGCCGGTGATCATCGACTCCTCGACGTTGGACCGCCCTTCCAGGACTACCCCGTCGACAGGCACCTTATCGCCTGGCACCACACGCAACTGATCACCCACCTTGACTTGATCGAGCGGGACCTCTTGATCCCCGCCCGGTACTACCTTACGCGCCGTTGGCGGTGCAAGGTTCAGCAGGGCTTTGACGGCGCTGCCTGTACGGCTACGGGCGCGGAGTTCGAGCACCTGGCCGAGGAGCACGAGAACAATGATCACGGCCGCCGCTTCAAAGTAGATTCCTACCTTTCCGCCATGTTGCATTGCATGAGGGAAGATGCCGGGAGCGAGCATTGCGACCGCGCTAAAGATGTACGCGGCCCCCACGCCGATGGCGATCAGCGTGAACATATTCAAGTGCCCGGTCAGCAGCGAACGCCAGCCGCGGCGGAAGAAGGGCCAGCCGGCCCAGGCTACGACGGGCGTCGTGAGCGCGAACTGGAACCACCGCGAAGCGTGACTGTCGGCCCACGATTCCGCGGCTAGCGCCGGAACCATGTGAGCCATCGCGAGAACAAACACGGGTAGAGTCAGCGCGGTGCCGATCCAGAAACGCCGAGTCATGTCGCGTAGTTCAGCGTTCTCTTCGTCATCCGTTGCTGGTGTCGCGGTCATCGGTTCCAGCGGCATGCCACACTTGGGGCAATCACCGGGACGATCCTGCTGAACCTCGGGATGCATCGGGCAGGTGTAGATCACTTTGCCCAACGCAGGTGTGACCCAAGCCGGATTGCGCTCCAGCGCCATGCCGCACTTCGGACAGTCGCCCGGCGTTTCAGATTCGACACCCGGACACATCGGGCAGAAGTATTTGGCCGCGGCTGAGGGTTTTACATTTGCCGCGCGGGGAGGGTGATGCGAATGCCCGTGCCTTACATGTCCCGCTGAACTGACCTCAGACTGGCCATGATCGTGATTGTGCCCCCCGCTCGCGGTGGGCGGTTCCGGCGCGACGGACTCCGCGGGCCGCGTTTGCTCCACAAACTTCTTGCGGCAATGCTCGCTGCAAAAGTAGTACGTTTGTCCGTTACGGTCGGCTCGTAGCGCCGACGATTCGTCCACCGTCATTCCGCAAATCGGATCTTTGGCCATTGTTCAGTCCTACGTCTTCAAGAGTTCGCGGTCATTGGCCCGGTTTCCAAAGCAACTGCCGCTGCCAGTGTCAGCCACTACGGCCATCCCTATCGACAGGCGTGGTCCAACCGCTTCTCGACGTGTTTTGCGAAAGTGCCAGATGTTTACATCGCCTACTCCTTGTTGACCTTTGCGAGGAATTTGTCCGGATCGGCCAGAAGCTTGTCACGGCAACCGTCGCAGCAAATCCAGACTTGTTGACCACTGACGTCAACCTTCTTCGGCGGTCCCATCGAACCGAGCATCCTTTCGTTTGAGATTCGGCGAAATTCAGATTACTTATCAGCGACAACCTGGCATTGGACCGTGTAGTTCTTGCCGTCGCGACGCTCCCAAGCGGCGACGACTGGACCGCGACCATTCGGTCCGGCGGCAATGACCGGATCGGCGGCATGACTTGCCAACTCTATCGGCGATTTGCTTCCGGGCGTAAGCAAGTAGGCAACGTCGCCTCTTTTCTTTAGCCACACGATGAACGCGCCGGCGTCTGTCGCTGCGATCCAAGGTTGCTCGCCGACTCCAAGACGACGTTCCTCACGCTCGCCTTCAAGCGAAAGGAACACCGTTTTGTCGCGACGCCAAGCGGAGGCCAATTTGCCTCCGGCAACAACGGCAATCGCTCCCCCATCCATCGGGCAGGCATCGAGTGCCCACGATCCTGTCCCAAGTTTGGTTGCCTTGCCGAACGTTTTTCCACCATCTGTTGAAGATGCGACGTAGATGTCGCGTGCTCCTTTAAGTGCGTTGCGCAACTGCACGTTGATGCGCCCGTGGCTGTCGATCGCAACGCTGGGATGGCAACACTCGCAAACGCTGCCGTCCGGCGATTTGTAAACCAGCACGTTCTTACTCCATGTGCTGCCACCGTCTGTGGAGATGGACGCCATTACTTCCGTGGAACCATCGCGAAGATCAAGCCACGCGCAGCACAGTTCATCATTAGGACCCGCACACATGGCATGCAGTCCTTCTCTCGCAGAATCCGCCTGATCGTTGACTTGCACCGGACCGGTCCAAGTCTTGCCGCCGTCGACCGAACGCATGGCCAGCAAGTCGCCGTCTCGCCCCTTGCCCTGCTTTCCACCAATGACGGTGACGCACAGTGACTTGACCGAGGCGGAAATCCGTGGTCCGCGACGCATTCCCAGCGACATGTTCGGAGTGGACGGTAGATCGACAGGCTCTGTGTATGTCTTGCCGCGGTCGTTCGATCTGCGGTAACGTACTTGCTCGCCGATGCCGTAAACAACGTGGATGTTCCCCTTTGCGTCCACAGCGAGTTGGGGTTGTTGAGGACCATTGGGGGCAATGCCCCGATCAAGCACCTTTGGCTCTCCCGCCAGGGCAATCATAGGAAAGAGCGTTGTTAGAAAGGTAAGCGTGATCGCTCGCCAGCAATCGTTCACAGTGTCACGCATTCGCGGTCTCCAAAGAATTGCCATTGCTAGAAGCTCCACTCGCTAGGGTTTCTAGCGGAGCTAAATTCAGTTTCATCTCCATATAGCCACAGTAAAGTACGGGCACCACGAACAGCGACACGAGTTCGATGAACATTCCGAAGAAGACAGGCAGGGCCATCGCCCGTGCCACATCAGCACCGCGGCCCGTCGCGAGCATCACTGGGAGCAGCGCCGCGAAGGTTGTAAACGCCGTCATCAGGCAGGGACGAATGCGCCGACGACCGGCTTCCACCGTGGCCTCGCGGATGTCCTGCGCGGTCCGCATGGGGCGGCGGGCAAACAACTGTTCCATATAGGTGGCAATCACGACGCCGTCATCCTCGGCAATGCCAATGAGCGCAATTATTCCAATCCAAACCGCAGTATTCATTTCAATACCGTAGAGTCCCAAGCCGATCATGCCTCCGAAGACGGCAATCGGGATCTGCGAGAAGATGATCAAAGTCAGTGGAAGATTGCGGAAGTTCAGATAGATGATCAGCAGGTCGAGCAGGATGACGATGGGAATGATGAGAATCAGGCGGCGATTCGCCTCGATTTGGTTTTGGAACGAGCCGACCGGAAGGAGTGCATAACCGGCTGGCAACGTAAGCGTCCCTTCCATCTGAGCCAGTCGCAGTTGGCTTTCCACGGCCTCGACGGTTTCCAGGTCGCCGGCCATGCCGGAGGGGGCAAAAGCAACGTGGGCTACCAGACGCGCGTCCTCACTGTTGATCATTCCTGGTCCCCAAGTCGTTTTCATCTTGGCCAGCGCATCTAGCGGGACCACTTCGCCAGTTTCCGTTACCACGGGTAGGCGTGATAGATCGTCGATTCGCTCGCGTAAGTCGCGTTGATAGCGGATGCGGATGGGATAGCGTTCTCGTCCTTCCACCGTCTGGGTAAGGTTCATGCCCCCCAGCGCGGTTTCGATGATCTGATTGACGGCCATTGTCGTCATGCCAAACCGAGCGGCGGCGTCGCGATCCACCTCGAATTCGACATACGGCATCCCCATGACAATATCAGGATTGACTGTGGCCGCATTGACCTGCGGAATCTGCCGTAATCGCTCGGCAACATTTCGGGCGGCCTCAGCCAGGCCGTTGAGATTGTCGCCATACACCCGAATCGCCATCGGAGCCTTAATGCCGCTTTGCAGCATGACCACCCGTCCTTCGATGGGCTGCAAAGGCGAAGCCGGTGTGACTCCCGGAAGTGTGGCAACCGCGTTGATTTGGTTCCAAATACTGTCGATGGTCACCCCTTCTCGCCACTCGGCTTCAGGTTTGAGCATGACGTAGGTCTCGATCATCACGCCCGGAGCCGGGTCGAGTGCGGACTCGGCTCGGCCGATTTTCCCCAAGACATTCTCGACCTCTGGAATTCCCCGTATCAGTGTGTCTTGAGTCTGCAACACTTCGATCCCTTGCGAGAAACTCGCGGCCGGGTAGAGGGTTGGCATATAGAACCATGTGCCCTCATCCAGGGCTATCCAGTCGTCAGTTCTGAGCCCAGGAAAGCGGTGTTTGAGATCAAAATAGCCGGGAAGCTTGTTCGGTTCCGCGCCCAGACCGCGGGCAACTTGCTCGGCAGGAAACAGAATCGTGGGCAGGCCAAACCAGGCCCCGGCACCCAGCAGGATAATGAGCAGCGGCACCGCCATGAAGGTGAATTTATGGGCGAGCAAGAATCGCAATACCGGTTCATAAATCCAGAGGATGGCACGACTCGTCGGGTTCTGCTCGACTGGCCGCAGCCGTTCTCGCGACATAAAGAAGACCAAGCAGCCCACTAGCAGTCCAGCGAGGGGTGCCGTCACGCCGTTCTTCGGCCCCTGGTCCAATTCCAGTTTGACTGGCTTCCCATTCCACCAGGTGCTGGTACACATTTTCGGAAATGATGATTCCCAGGTCGGCCACTTCGCCAATGGCAATCGCAATGCCGGCCAGCGACATGATGTTAGCGTCGATGTCGAACCACTGCATGCCGATGAAGGACATCAGCACCGCCATCGGCAATGTAATGGCTACGATGAGGCTTGCCCGAAAGTGCAGCAGGAATAGCACAATGACGACTGCCGTAATTAGCAGTTCCTCACGCAGCGATTCCGTGAGCGTGGCCACCGTTTCGTTGATGAGCCCCGTCCTGTCGTAGATTGGTACAGCTTTGACGCCTTTCAGGCTCGGCTCGATCTGCCGGAGTTTCTCCCGCACGCGCTCGATGACTTCCCGCGGATTCTCGCCAAAGCGCATCACGACGATCCCTCCCACGGCCTCCGTGCCGTTGAGGTCAATCGCGCCACTGCGGAAGTCAGGTCCCAGCTGCACCTGGGCCAGGTCGCGGATGCGTACCGGCACGCCATCGCGGGAGAGAACCACGGTCTTTTCGATGTCGGCTAGGGCCTGCTTGGTGTCTTTATTTTGTCCAATGAAGCCTCGGCCGCGGATGACGAACTCCATCCCGCCCGATTCAACCGTCTTGGCTCCCACGTCAATATTCGAGTCCTTCACGGCGGCAATCACCCGCTCCAGCGGTACGTCGTGAAAGCGCAGCGAGTCTGGGTTAACCTCGATCTGATACTGCCGGACATAGCCGCCGACACTGGCAACCTCGCTGACCCCTTTCACTGACTGCAGCTCATACTTGATGACGTAGTCCTGTAGCGTTCGCAATTCCGAGAGATTCATCTCGGGAGGACCATCGAGCACGTAGTAAAGGATTTGACCCAGCGCCGTCGCATCAGGGCCAAGCGTGGGCGTCACACCCTCGGGAAGCGACGCTATGGCTGTGCCCAATCGCTCCAGAACGCGCGAACGCGCCCAGTAGAAGTCTGTGCCATCGGCAAACGTGACCTGCACGAAACTGTAGCCGAACATGCTCTTGCCGCGCACGCTCTCCGCATGAGGCACGGTGAGCAGGGCGACGGAAAGAGGATAGGTAACCTGGTCCTCGACGTCCTTGGGCGAACGCCCAGGCCACTCCGTGAACACGATGACCTGGTTCTCACCGACGTTGGGGATGGCGTCGATGGGGACCATCATCGCACAGTATCCACCAATCGCCGCCACGACCACAGCTCCCAGCACCGTCAGGAGCGGCTGGCGAACACAAAACTCAATGACCTTCCGCAGCATGATTATGCTCCCTCTTTCTTGGCCGGAGCGCCCTCATGCCCTTTGGGGGAGTTTTTTTCCGTCGCCGGTTTGCCCTTGACCGGGAACACCCGCACCTTTTCGCCACAGCGGAGCATTTCACTGCCAAAGTACGGATTGAGTAGCTCGCCTCCCGGTTGGAGCCAATCGCCGCCTCCGCCAGAAACCATTGGGCAGTAATAGTGCGTGAAGGGCGTTTGAGCACCCTCGCTGCGGACCTGGGTGGCAAGTGTCACCACGGCCTGGCTGATCGTCTTGAATCCCTTGCGAGCACCGGCGAGGTCCAGGTGATGCAAGTGTTCGGACTTCACCGCGATGTCCTGCACGAGCTTCGCAGACGTTGCGGGCAACGTTGTACCGCCTCCCAGTTCGCTCGCAACCTTGTGTAGCGACTGAGCCGCGGCAGCCGGCGGTGTCTTATCGGCGGCAAGTGCCTTTTGCACCTCGAAATAGGCGGCGTACAAAGCTTCCAGTTTCTTACCGGATTCACCCGCGATGGGCGTCACCGCCACCTGCTCAAAGACCAGTGGCCCCTTGCGCTCTTTGCCTTTGGCGATTGCTCGTGAAGGATCAATCAGGCTGGGCTTGCCAGCCAGCTGCATCTGCGAGTCAATCAGAAAGTTTCCGGCCGTGGCGACACTTTCACCCGCCTTGAGTCCTTCGAGGATGACAATCTTATCGCGCAGAATGGGCCCCACAGTGACTGGACGAATTTCGAATCGCCCTGGTTTCGTCTCCACGTAGATGATGCTATTGCCTCCGGCCAATAGCACGGCCAATCGCGGCACATACAAAGACTTGGGCTGTGGAACGGGCTCTTCGGCGAAACCGTATCGCGACGTGGGCACCAGGTCCATGCCACAGATCGGACACTGGCCTGCTTCGTCACGGATAATCTGCGGATGCATCGGGCTGATCCACTTGCCTGCCAAATCCTTATCAAACACTTTGCCTTGGGGACTAATGGGCAGGTTGATCCGGGCTTGAGCATAGTCGCCAGGCCGCAGACGGCCGTGTTCGTTGAGTAATTCCACGCGAACGCCCACGGTTCTGGTCTTGGCATCGACCGTCGGGTCAATGAATGCGACCCGGCCGAGGAGTGTCTCGCCAGGAAGCGATTGAACGACGGCTTCCACCCGTTGACCGAAATGGACGCGGGTGGCATCCTCCGGAAACAGCCTGAGCATGAGCCAGACGGTCGACAGTTCGGCAATTCGGTAGATGGGGTCCCCGGCCTTAACATAGTTGCCTTCGACGGCCAGCTTCTCGATGACTGTTCCGCCTTGGGGCGCATAGATCGTCAGTCGCGACTGGGCCTTACCGGCGCTTTCCAACTCGGTGATCTGCTCGTCCGTCATCCCGTATTCACGCAGCCGCTGACGCGTATTCGCTGCAAGTGATTCCTGCGCCTGGCGGACGGCCTGTAGGCCGCCCGAATTGGCCGCTGCGCGGCGAGCCTCCACGTACTCGACCTGTGCGCCGTAAAGCTGGGGGCTGTAGAGGACCACCAGGTGGTCACCCTTCTTGATGTCAACGCCCGTGTAGTCGGCAAACAGGCGCTCGATTCGACCGTCAATATAGGCGGCAATTGTCGCTTGTCGACTCTCGTCAACTGCGATCGCGCCCACCGTTTGCAGCGCGACTTCGATAGGCCCCTGCTCTACTTTGGCTGTTTGAATGTTGGCCAGTCGTCGCTGGGCCGGTTCAATCTTTACCGACAGCTCGTCGAGATCTGCGATCCCCGCGCCGGAAGCCGGCACCAGGGCCATGCCGCAAATCGGGCAGCGCCCAGGAGCCGGCTGGCGGATTTGCGGGTGCATCGGGCAGGTGAAGATCGAGCCCGCTGTTGCGGCAGCCCCCGCCAAAGTCCCTTCGGTGGCACGAATCCACCCCAGCTTCTGGGCGACCCCCACGACCACGATGAGAACCATACCTGCAGCAAGGAACATTCCTACAGGAAGTAGCTTTCTCACTATCCAAGCGAGTCGGGTATGCATGGACGGAGATATCCGACTTGCGGGCGCTGTAGTGGGAAGAGATGGTTGGTTTGGCATTGTGAAGTCCTTTCTTCATTCCCTGACTCGAGCAGAACGAAGGTCCGGTAACTGAAAATACAAGTACAACGGGCAAAACTAGCGGATAGGCGGCGCGAGAGACGGCGTCACTCACATGCAAGCCCGGTGCGATTCGCGCGCGCAGCGGTAGCCAGAGAAGGGATCAAATACGCCAGACGCAGAGCAGCGACTGAGGCGACCGCGGAAAAAGCGAGAAGAAACTCCGGCCTTGGGATGACGCCAAATGCTTGGGAACCTTCACCCCGCAGATGGCAAAGTGCGAGTCGAGCCACGGCACCCACTTAAGCATCCGCCCATTATCATCCGGCACCGAGGAAGGCAGAGGCGGCGATTCATCTTCGCGATGACAACAACATGCTCGCGTCTGGGTCGTCGCCTTGCAGCAACATGGCTGAAAACTATCACTCACCGAATGAGAACCCGAGCGATTCAAACCCACACATCGACTAGGTACCGCAAAACCGGCAACGGCAATTGCTGTCAGCACAAACAGCGTTGTAAGGACCCTCGGAATTGCGTGCCATTTGGGCATGATTGATCCCAGAAAGATACGTGCATTGTCCGCCACGAAACTTGCAATGTCTAGGCGGTGTCCTTTTAAGGTTGGGCAGGCTCTGGTCTTGCGAGAAGATCAACCCCGACCGCCTGTCGAATGCGGGCAAGCGTGGTCGCCAGCTGCCCCAGGGCTCGATGATAGCCAAGCTCCAGATTGAGGAGCGTCCTGTAATCGCGGATTACCCGGTCGAATGTCACCGTCCCGTTAACCAGCGATTTCTGATCCGCTTCAAACGTTTGCCTGGCCTGGGGCAGGATCGACTTCTCGTAAAGCTCGACGGTTTGCTGACTGGCGCGGGCCTGCTCCCACAGGTCACGCAGCAAGGCGTCCAGCCGCAAGGCAACTTCGTCTTCTGAGGCATGAGCGGCAGCATGCTGACGCGATGCTTCGGCGGTCATCGCGTCGTATTTGCGATACCAGAGCGGGATACTAGCCGTAACTCCCACCGTAAAGGAGTCGGTGCCGTCACTCGGCATCGTCGAGCCCGGTGCGTCCATGACCACCCAGCCTGCGCCAAATGTCAGATCGGGGCGGCGCTTGAGGCGGGCTACATCAATGCCCCATCGACTGGCAGCCGTACGCATGCGGGCGGCGTTCAGTTCCGGTTGCGACTCCATCGCGATCTGCCGCAGCAGGTCGTGATTCCATTCAGGTAACTCGGGATCAATCGTAGTGGGCGGCGAGATCGGCACGCGGGAGTCACGACCGGCAAGTCGATTAAGTTCCGCCGTCGTTGCTACAACTTGCTGTCGATACGAAAGCAGCTGTTCCTGGAGACTACTGAGCTCAAGAGTCGCCATGAGCACGTCCCCAGGTTGAGCGTCGCCGGTTGCGATGCGTGCGTTGGCGGTCTTGATGAGAGACTCAAGTTGCGATTGGTCGGCTTCGGTTGTTTGAATCTGTTTGCTGAGGACATAAAGTTTGAACCACGCTGTGCGTAAGTCCCCGACAACCCGCAGTCGCTCAGCCTGAAACATGTTGTCGGCAGCGAGCGCCTCCAAATGTGCCCGCTGGGCCTCCGCATTGAGTCGGCTAAGCCAAGGGATCATCTGCGTGACCTGCACCTCGGCTAACTGGCGGTCGGGCACGAAGTTCATCGGAGGTGTGTAGAACATCGCCCCAATCGACGGGTCAGGAAGCTTAGCGACGTAGCCCGTCTTGGCCCATTCACCGGCTGCTTCCTGTTGCATACGCCGCAATGTGGGATTGTTGGCAGTAGTCGACGCTTCCAGATCCGTCAATGTTTCTAGGGGCTGAGCATGGGCGGGATGGATCGACTCCGGATCGCCGGTGGCGGGAGATGGAAGCGGAGGGGTACTTTCCTCTTGCCGGTACGAAACACTCCGCACGCTTGACTCGGCGGGCCGACTTACTTCCGCTCGGACAGTTGCCTCATGCTGAGCACTGGGCGATTGCAGCACCGGGGTCCGGCGTTGTCTGGAAGTCCGGCACCCGAAGCAGCATGCCATCGTCCCGACGACGAATAGCGAGCAACAGATGCAAATTACCCTCGATGACTGTTTCATCCTATGACGCATCGTCGCGGTGATATTTACGGGGCATGTCCTCTAAATAGCCGACGCAGCTGACCGCTGGTTCGCGCAAACAAAACGGAATTATTGATTCTTTCGACACAATCTCGCCAGGAGTTGCAAACCATACCCGCTCATTGCCCGGTTCCAATTGTTGGATCGCCCGGTTGTAGGAGTTAGGTAAGGTATGCCGGTAATGACGCTGATCGCAAAAAGAAACGCCCTGAGTTTCCCCAAGGCGTTTCCCCTTTCACCCGTCTTGAGACGAGTGGGCTACTTGGCTGCTTTGGCCTTGGGGGCCTTTGCGGCAAGCGTTTTCATAAGTTCTTGATGGGCGGCGTGGACCTTATCGAGATCCTTCACAAAGTCCTTGCAGCACGCCATGCCGGCGATCTTGTCAAACTTCTCGTTTTCGCAGCACTCGATCATGGCCTTGTGATTCTCGACAGCAGCGCCAAGTTCCTTCTCCACTTTAGCGATAGCGGCAAGGGTCTCCTTGTCCCCAGCAAAGTCCTTTTTCATAGCCGCCAAGTGCTTCGCGGCTTCGTCCAAATAGGTCGTCAACTCCACCTTTACGTCCTTCACAACTGACGGCTCTGGATTCGGCAACTTCGTCACGTAGTTCTGAAAGTCCTGGGCGGACTCTCTAGCGCGCCCTATGGCCCTCGTTGCTCCCCTGGCTGGCCAATAGGTGTCAACGCCCTGTTTCCAGCCCGCGCTATGCATTCCCGAATTTGGCTGCGCCTGAGCGGACGAAGTGGCCAATGTTCCGGCAACGACCAAACCGACACAAACTGCGAATGCGATTCTCATTACACATCTCCAAAGTAAAAAGGGTGAAAGGGTTTGCCCAGATTTGCCCGCCTCGTCAAACAGCGTTAACCTTGAGCGATTCAGTTTTTTCCAAACGTCGTGCCGCCGAGTTTCCGCGGAAAGTCAGCGTCTTTGTGTGCGAATTCGCACGCTTCATTGCGCGGCGAGGCCAGATCCGCGCGCCCGGAGCGATTTCTCTTTGAGGGAGGCGACATTAATAACAACGCAGGCCAATAGACTAGCATTCGCACAACCGCGCTCCGCCGTTGCAGCGAAACGTAGTGTTGAGAGCTGAAGCTGGAATGCTGAAGACATAATGACTACTTCGCCATCGCCTTACAAACCTTTTCGCACTTGCGGCACTCTTCAGCACATTTCTTCAATTCCTTGTCGTCCGGAAATGCCTCGCAAGCCTTGGCGCAATTTCCACAAACCTTCGCACAGCATTCAGCCATCATCATGGCATTGGGCCCGCCCCGCGCGCAAAGTTGTGAGCAGCAGACGCAGCAGGTCGCGCAGTCCTGGCAACTGGCCAAACATGCCAGATGGTCCTTCTCGCCGGCGGCTAAGAGATGCGCACAGTGGGTCGCGCAGGTGTCACAGGCTCGCTGGCAATCGGAGCAGGCCTTGGCACACGCCTGCATTGCTGCATTGTGTTCCGAGTGTGCCACCTTCTTATCCTCCGTCTGCCCCTGTTTGGCAAACGACAGCACACCGCCGATGGCGAGGACCAACGCGACGACGACGAGTCCGCCAAATTTCCGAGTCTTCATGAATTCAATCCTTACGTGAGAGAACGTCAATTCAGCGCCCGAAACAGAAAATGCCTCAGCACCATCGACGGAAGTTAGATGCAATCCAAGTCCGTTTTCTTCGCGAATCTGAAAAATTGATTCTGAGGGAGACGCAATCGAGGGAGAAACACGAAGTTTGGTGTGAGAATTTGTCCAGCCCAGCCGCACTCCGTCGCTAAACAAATCCGCGCCCTTGTTTCCCCAAGCGGCGGAGCCTAGGATGCACAGTGTTGGGTGACTAGATAAAGGGCAACTTGGCAAGCGCCAGGGGGCTCGTTAAACAGTAAACCGATGTGGCGACACTCTTTCAGGAGTTCCGCCACATCGGTTTTTTTTGCGCTCATCGTTGACGGCACATGGTTTGCTCTGTCACGCCATTCACAGAGCCCCAAATTCAGTTCGACGAACGACTATCGAATGGTTCACCAGGCTTAGCCATGACCGAGAACGACGCCCTTGCGGCGATTATTGCCGGTTGCCAGCGTGGCCAACGTGAAGCGCAGCGAGAACTGTTTGAACGGACGAACCGCCAGGTCTTTCGGATTGCCGCTCGCCTCGTCGGTGAGACGGATGCGGACGACGTGGCGCAGCAAGTTTATCTGCAAGTGTTTCAGAAGATCGGACAGTTCGCGGGAAAGTCGGCATTTGGAACATGGCTGTATCGAGTCACTGTGAACGAAGCCCGGCAACGCTTGAGAATTGCCAACCGCCATCGAACTGCAGAACTGAAAGACGACGTCTCACGGACAGATCGTGATCTCGACGAGCCGGTGGTCCTGCGGGAACTGTTGCAGCGGGCGCTCGAATCTGTCGATTCGGATTTGAAAATCATTTTTCTGTTGCGTGAAACGGAGGGAATGACATACTGTGAAATCGCCAATGTTCTGGAAATCTCGTCGGGAACCGTTGCTTCGCGGTTGAGCCGAGCCCGCCACGAGTTACAGAACCAACTCAAAGAGTTGGGATGGTGCGGATAAGATGCGCTGCGAAGACGCTCAAAATCTGTTGTCCGCGCACTTCGACGGTGAATTGCCGTCGGAAGTGGCGGCTACCGTTACGGAACATCTTGCCGAATGTGCAGAGTGCCGGCAAAGAGTGGAGGCGATGCGGGAGTTATCGGAATTGGCTGCTCATCTTCCTGAGCCTGCGGCGTCCGATACACTTTGGGACAAGTTCGCGACGAAGCTCGACTCCACTGCAGTTCAAACGCCTTCAATTGCGAAGCGCATTACAATTTCTTTCACGCGGCGAACGTTGGGACTGGCGGCGATTGCCGTCACTTTGCTCGTCATTGTGGGCTGGCTCTTCATGGGCCACCGGCACGAGGGTCACGACCATCAGGGAATGGCCGCCGTCTTTGAGAAATTTATCGAGCGGTTTGCCAGGAACCCCAGCGATGCCCATGCGCTGATGCTTTCGACCTATGAAAACCGACTTGTTGATGACGACGAAGCAGCCCAGGTTCTCAAGCGGCCGCTGGTAACTCCTCCCACTCTGCTCGGCGACTGTCGGGTTGTCTCCCGCCATGTCCTCAAAATGCCCTGTTGCGCTTGCATCGAAACCGTCTACGCCCAGCAAGGTAAAACGCGGCTAGTGATTTTTGAGCATGAAAGCGAGCAAGCCACCTGGTTCGGCAAACGACCCCAAGTGAGAACCGAGTGCGCTGGTAAACCGTGCTCGCTCATAGAGCTTCCGCATGGCCTCGCCACAACCTGGGGGGTCAATAAAGGTTGCGTCACTGTCTTCGGTGCGCAAGATTTGAAAGAAGTCGAACAACTGGTTGGCGAAATCGGGCAGTAGCGAACCTCTGGCGGCAATTGGACTCGTGTCGCCCGTGTTCACCAGAATCGGTTCGAACCAGCTCTTTTCCGGGCTCACAAATGCCTCGCATACTCGAATTCTTCATCCGTCCGTACGGGTTATGGACCCGCGGACAAAATCGTGTCTCTATGTCTCGCTCGAAGGCTTCTCTGCCCGCACAACTCAAAACCGAAATCGAATGTTTTCGCGACTTTGGCGTTAACGGAAAACGCCGACGTTAGTCGAGCCGCGATACATTCTGTCGGAGTTTCGGACCGGACTGTGCATCAAGGTCCATAACCTCCCGCGCCCACGTCTAATTCGGCTCAAGTTCGCCCTCGTCCGACCCGCGATTACCAGGTTAGTCGGCCTCCTTTTCGCAAATCCTACCTAGGGAGCCCCACGCAGCCCTAGTGCATTGCGCCCTAATAATGTCCGATTGGTTACGAGTTCGGACCCACTATGGGCGAACTGGGTCCGAATTCGCTTGATGTTTCGGGAGATCCGAGGTAACTCATGCTGTCGCACGACGCACGTTCAACGCGCCAAGGACTTTGCCGATTCCCCAGAGAATCCACCCCTATGCAGCCTTACAGCACTCGAGCCCCGGCCCCGACCAAAATTCTGACTCGACGCGAGTTTGCCGCGGTCCTGACTGAATTGCAGCGCAAATCTCCCCGATCCCGAAATACGAGACTGAATTTGATCATCTTTCGTCTGGCAGCCTGCTGTGGTCTGCGTGCCAGCGAAATCGCCCAATTACGAATTGCGGATGTTCGTCTCAACCTCTCCCGGCCACATCTGCGCATCCGACGTGGGGCGGCAAAAGGTGGCCGGGCAAGAATGGTCCCGCTTTGGTGGGACAGCGGCACCTTCTCTGACCTCGCCGCTTGGAAGGGCGAGCGGATGCAACAAGTCGCAACAGAAGATGAGCCGTTCTTGGCGTCCTACTTGCCAGCGAGAGCCAAAATGCACTTTTCGCGGCATACGCTCCGCAAGCGATTTAGGACGGCTTGTAAGACACTGGGGGAGGGTCGCTTGGTTTCGCTCACTATCCACCACGGTCGGCACACATTTATCAGTCATGCCCTCGCGGGGGGCCGGACCTTAGCCGAGGTACGCGATGCGGCTGGCCATGCCAACGTAAGCATCACATCCGCCTATTTGCACATAGCAATTGATAATGAGGTGATGGGCGACTTGTTCCGGTTCGCTTAGTCTGTCTGGCATCGGTCGGTCATTACGTCTTGAACATTGTTGCCTGAAATCACACCGGATTTTCGGAGGCTGGAGGGGCCCGAAGCAGTCCGAAGGACGCGCAATTGAAAGGTCGTTAACGGGTGTAGCGTCGCGGAAAGGGAGGGTGGTCTCTGAGCTGAGGTGTTCAACAGGATAGTGTGCGCATCGGTGGGTCGGATGCACAGCGTGATTAGTCTGGTAACAACTTTATGATCGCGGCTTCGAATCCCATCCCAAAAACGTCAAACTGGCGTGAAAGGATGCAACTCCGGGGTTAACGGAACAAGCCGAGTGCCGGATAGACAAGATTTTGCGTGCTGGCAACGCTAGCAACACCATTCCGCGAATCGTCGTAGTTCTATTCATGTTGTGGATGGTTGCTCTGCCGATATTGGCGATAAGTTCGATTGTGCTCTGCTCATTGGGGACGTCCTCTTGCATTCAAGGCGCGGGAAATTCGTGAAGTTTTGGATCTGGCTCATGGCAGCGATCATGCCTGCGCAGCCATTACTCTCGCTTGATTGCGCCTGCAACTGCCAAGTAACTGCGCAAAGCGACTGTCACGATGATTGTCCCGAGCCGGATACCGAGTCCTGCTGCCAAACTTGTCAGAAGCATTGCCCGAAGGACAAGGCGGATTGCTCCCAAGAGGCAGTTGTCGCGGGGCAGGCCAGTCTTTGGGGTATGACCATCACGCTGGCCCCGCGTCCTTGCCATTGCCCGGACGACTGTGACTGCCAGGTTCGACATGTCTTCCGGCCAGGAATCACGGGAGCTGCCAAACTCCAGGTTGACCGCGATGTGACGGTTGCCGTTTTCGACCGGCCAGCTTCGAACGATGCTGTCGAGGCAACCTCGTCACCTTCTTTTCTCTTGGTTTGGCACTCTGCCCCTGAGCGAACCGCGCTGGAAATATGCGCGCATCTCTGCCGCTTCAGGGCATGAATCGGTGCCACTAACTCTTGTTCGTCACGCGGGACATTGATGCCCCACGTCGACTCCAGCACCTGATGCCGGCGACTGCATGCAGCCGTTGAGCCGGCCCTCACCAGACCTCGAATCGCGTCGCCTCGACGCGCACAAAACAAGGAAGTCACCGATGCATCGGTATGCAATATTCATGTGGGGAATTGTCGTCGCGTCTCTAACCGTGTCCGGCTGTACGGATTCGTCCACCAGCGGCCCGCTAGCGGCTTCTCCTGCGAAGTATCAGCTCAACGCTGAGCCCGCGGGCGCTCTGGAAGTTCTCGACGCCAAGGATCAGGCCAAGGACGGCGAACCGATCGTGGTTGTTGGCCGGTTGGGCGGTGGCGTCGAGCCGTGGATCGATGGCCGGGCAGCCTTTCTGCTGGTTGACACCCGCATTCTGCCCTCCTGCCAGGAAGAGGACCAATGCAAAGCAGACTGCCCCGACTGTGCAAAAGAAATGCTGGCAGCCAGTACGATGGTCAAATTTCTCGGCGATGACGGCAAGGTTCTGCCTGTTGACGCCCGCACACTGCTCGGCGTTAAAGAGCAGGAAACCGTAGTAATCGAGGGCGTGGCCAGCCGGGATAAGAGCGGCAACGTCTCGATCTCCGCCAAGGGGATTTACGTTCGCCGGTAAGGAACTGCTTAGGGATGAAGTGCGGCAGCGCGGCAGTTCGCGTTGCAGCAGGAAGCATTCAGGGATAGACTTACAAGAGAAGTGCCCAACCAGGACTGTGGCTGAAATCATGCGGACAATCGTCGTTTTCCTATCCATCGCCTCGTTACTTGCCTGCCCGTACGAATGTGCGGTCAAGCAGGCGGCGGCGCAGGCTTGTGGAACCGGCCACCAACCCGATTGTTGCGATCAATGCCAAGCCCGCGAGACGACCGAGCCATCGGACAGTCAGGCTCCTCCACCCGCGCCTAACGAAGATGGTCGCTGGTGCCTGTGCGATGGGGTCGTGTTTGATGTCGCGGCTCGTCCGGTGGTTGACCACTCTTTCGATGTCTCTCTTTGGACTTGGGTCTGCGGTCCAGCGGAAGTGCTCGACTTCGCCGTCCCCATGCCGAGTGTCGATTCCGCCAGTTTGCCTCCACCATTGGACGGTAGGCTGACGCGGATTGCGATCCACTCGCTGCTCCTCTAAACGCTCTTCTCTCTACGCCGAGCCTTCGCCGTAGTTAGACGGTAGCCGTTATCGGCAATCGTCTGACAGGCGTCCGCCGGAGTATTCGTGACTGCTTCGCCGCCGGGTGATGCGCAGTTGGTGCCAGATCAGAATCCGCGTCTAGAGAACCTGAAACATGTTTCGACTTCGACTTCTGCCGTGGGATTACGGAGTCCGCAATCTGTTTCGTCGTCCCGCGCGCAGTGCGCTCACGTTGGCCGCGCTTACGACCGTGGTGCTGCTGGTGCTAGTCGTCGTTGCATTCATTCGCGGACTAGAAAGGTCCCTGGCAGTCAGTGGTGACCCAAATGTCGTACTCGTGTACTCGATCGGTGCCGCGGCGGACATTGAAAACTCAGCGATCCCGGCCCGCACTGCCGCGCTCCTCTCGGCCAGCCTGGAGGGGGTCGAGAAGCGATTCGGTGTCAGCCACGTCGCGCCGGAACTCTACATCGGCACAAAGGTGCAAACTGCGGTCGACGCACCGGGCATGTTTGGCATCGTACGCGGAGTGACGCCTGCCACCCCTCTGCTGCGTCGTCAGGTCCAGATGCTCGACGGTAAGTGGCCGGGCCGCGGCGAAGTGCTGGTCGGGAGATTGACCGCTGCGAAACTGGGCTGTGATCCTCGGCAGTTGCAAATTGGTCAGACTGTCCGCTTCGACGGACGCGAATGGACAATCAGCGGCCGGTTTACGGCCGGCGGGGCTGCGTTCGAGTCTGAGATCTGGGCTCCCCTCACGGACTTGCAAACGGCGCTCAAGCGGCAAGACCTCAGCCTGGTCGCGATTGGCATTTCGGCCGAGGCGGCACCTGCCGATGTCGAATTATTCTGCAAAGAGCGCTATGACCTGGAGCTGCAGGCGGTTTCTGAGATTGCCTACTACGCAGCTCTCCAGAAGCACTATCAGCCTGTGAGGATGCTCGGCTGGGTGGTCGTGCTACTTGTGGCAGGTGCGGGTGTGTTTGCCGGACTCAATACGATGTACGGAGCGGTGGTCGGCCGAGTGCGAGAACTGTCGACGCTCCAAGCGGTCGGATTTCGGCGGCGGTCGATTGCGATCAGCCTGATTCAGGAAGCGACGCTGCTCTCCATGACGGCGTCGCTCTTGGCAGCGGCGATTGCTCTGTTCCTGGTCAACGGCACTGCCGTGCGGTTCACGATGGGCGCGTTTGCGCTTCGCGTGGACAGCCTGGCGATTCTGGTCGGTTGTGGAACCGGCTTGCTGCTCGGGCTGGTGGGAGCCATTCCACCGGCCATCAAGGCCATGCGGTACGCAGTTGTGGAGGGCCTAAAGGCCATTTGATGTTCCCCCCCATTTGATTTGGAGAAATGACCCATGATTCGTTCGAACTGGATGGCAACAGCCCTATTTCTCGTTGCTCCTCTGGCACTTGTTGCCGGCTGTGGAACATCGACCGCGCCACCCGCAGCCGCCGGCCCAGCGGCGGAGGGCAAGGCTTACCTGCTGGCCGCTGAACCGGCGGCGGCCAAGGATGTGAAAGAAGTTCGCACCGCAGCGAAGGACGCCGAGGAAGTGACGCTGGTGGGTCGGATCGGGGGCGACGTCAGCCCCTGGATCGACGGCCAGGCGGCGTTCCTCGTCGTGGATAACTCCCTGAAGCCCTGCAACGAAAATGGGGACGACGGCTGCGCAACTCCCTGGGATTACTGCTGTGACGCAGACGCGCTCCCCGGCCTTAAGGCGATGGTCAAGGTCGTGGATGGCAACGGAAAGACAGTGGCGACCGATGCTCGCAAGTTGCTTGGCCTCAAGGAACTGCAAACGGTCGTCGTGCACGGAAAAGCCAAACGCGACGAGGCGGGTAACCTTACCGTCCTGGCCGACGGGATATTCGTCCGCAAGTAATTTCCTTTCGAACGAGACAGCACATGGCATCCCAAGTTGATCTGAGGCAATTGGCAGTGGAGCGCCCCTTAGCGGGTGCCCCATCCATCCCGCGCAAGCGGGCTTGGCTAACGCGTTTGGGGATTCCACTGGCGATCATCGCTGGGTTTGCCGGCATCGCCGGTTGGTCGGCCCGTGAGTATTGGCTGCCCGCCAAACCGGTGACAGTGGTTCCTATCGTGCTGACCAAGGCGGAGGTGCAGGAGGCAGGCACGCCATTATTCCAAGCGGCGGGCTGGATCGAACCTCGGCCCACGGCTGTCATGTGCTCGGCTCTCGTCGAGGGAGTTGTAGAAGAGTTGCTGGTCGTTGAAGGCCAAGAGGTTGAGGCCAAGGAGCCGGTGGCCAAGCTGGTCGATGCCGACGCCCGAATCAACCTCCGCGAAGCTGAATCAACGCTTCAGCTTCGGGAGGCTGAACGGGATGCCGCACAGGCCGTGCTGACCGCCGCCCGCCAGAATGTAGAGCAACCGGTACAGCTGCAGGCCGCTCATGCCGAAGCCGAGGCAGCACTCGCGGCGCTTGATACGGAGATCAAGAATCTGCCGTTTCTGGTGAAGGGTGCCGAGGCTCGATTGAGTCTGGCTCGCCAGGATTTGGAGGGCAAGAAGTCTGTGGCCGAGGCGATTGCAGCGCGAGCAGTGCAAAAGGCCCAAAGTGAGTTTGATTCCGCTACCGCAGTGCTGGCGGACCTCCAGCAGCGGGGCCCTAACCTGGTGCGCCAGCAGGAGGCATCGCGCCGCAAATGCGAAGCCCTGCATACCCGACTGAAACTAAAGACGGACGAGACCCGTGCCCAGGACGAAGCCAAGGCCAATCTCGCGGCCGCGGAAGCCCGGCTGGCCCAAGCCCGGCTCAGCATCGAAACCGCCAAGCTACGTCTGGAACGGATGGTCGTGCGCTCCCCGATCAAGGGCCGGGTGCTGGCGCTCAATGCACAGCCTGGCCAAAGGCTGATGGGCATTAATGTCGCAGCCGAACGAGACGCCAGTACCGTCGTCACGTTGTACGATCCTATGCAGCTTCAGGTCCGCGCCGACGTCCGCCTGGAAGACGTGCCCCAGGTGCAGATTGGCCAGCCGGTTCAGATTTCGACGGCTGCCGCCAAGGAGCCGCTCGTGGGACACGTCCTGGCGATGACCTCGCAGGCGGACATTCAGAAGAACACGCTCTCCGTGAAGGTGGCCATTGACGCGCCGCCGATGATCATTCGGCCCGAAATGCTCGTGCAAGTGATTTTCCTAGCACCAGAGAAACCGGGTTCCAAGATAGCGGGAGAGCAGGACCCGTTGAGGCTGCTCGTACCCCGAGAGCTGGTTGATACCGGGGACGGCGGCGCTGCGGTCTGGGTGGCCGATTCGGCCCGCGGTGTCGCCCGACGTCAACCCGTGCAGGTGGGCCGCGCCGGCACCGACCAACTGGTGGAAGTGACGCAGGGGCTGACCGCGCTCGACAAGCTGATTGTGGCGGGTCGGGAGGGGCTTAGGGATGGCGCACGCATCCTCATCACGGGTAACGACCGGACACTGGGCGTTACGAACGTTCGCGCAGCGACGACGAATGGGCCAATCAAAAAGTAGGAGCACGGCTATGGCATTGGTGGAAATTCGCAAACTCACAAAGCAATTCCGCAAGGGGGACGAGGTCATCACGCCCCTCCAGGAAGTCCACCTGGACATTGAACGGGGAGACTTCGTTTCACTCATGGGTGCCAGCGGCAGCGGTAAGAGCACACTCCTGAACGCCATCGCCGGCATTGACCGGCCCACGGCGGGGGAAATCGTGGTGAACGGAACGGACATCACGAAGCTCTCACGCGGCGCGCTCGCCGACTGGCGGGCCGCCAACATCGGATACATTTTCCAAATGCACAACCTGATACCGGTGCTTACGGCCTATGAGAACGTCGAACTGCCGCTACTGTTACTCCCGATGTCGGCGGCAGAGCGTCAGAAGCGGGTTCAAATCGCGATGGACGCGGTAAACCTCCGCGACCGGGCCAATCACTATCCGCGGCAGCTTTCAGGCGGCCAGGAACAGCGAGTGGGCATTGCCCGCGCCATTGTCGCCAATCCGACGATCATTGTTGGCGACGAGCCCACGGGTGACCTCGATGCGGTCACGACCGAACAGATTCTCGACCTCGTCCAGCGGCTGAACTCCGAGCTGGGCATGACGCTGTTGCTGGTGACGCACGACCCCAGGGTCGCGGCGTTGGCTCCACGACAACTCCGCTTGGAAAATGGCAAGCTGATCGAGAAAGGCCGCGAAGTGGCCTTGGTGGGTGGTGCTGAGTACCAGGAGCGGAGTGCATAACCATGTTCAAGTTCGCCCCCTATGTCTTCAAGAGTCTGTGGCGACACCGCAGCCGCACGCTGCTTACGGTGAGTGGTTCGGCGGTAGCCCTCTTCGTGTTTTGCTTCGTCGGATCGGTTCAGCGGGGACTCGCGCGACTTACCGAAGATCAGCAGGCGCTACGGACGCTCATCGTGTTTCAGGAAAATCGCTTCTGCCCGGCGAGCAGCAAGTTGCCTGAGGACTACATTCGCACCGTGGCAAAACTCCCGGGTGTAAAGGATGTAGTGCCGATCAAGGTCTATACAAATAACTGCCGCGCCAGCCTCGACGTGGTCGTGTTCAACGGTATGCCGCCCGAAAAGCTGAGGACAGCGCGTGACTTGACGCTGCTTTCCGGCAACTGGGGCGATTTCGACGGCCGTACCGACGCAGCGGTTGTCGGCCAGGCAGTCGCTCAAAGAAGGCGACTCAAGGTTGGCGAGCGGTTCACGATCGGCGACGTGTCCGTCAGTGTGGTGGGGGTGTTTCGTTCCAGCGTGTCGGCCGAAGACAACTACATCTACACCCATCTCGATTTCCTCCAGCGGGCGCGGGGGAAGAACTCGGTTGGCACCGTCACGCAGCTGGAGGTTCATTTGAACGATGGGGCCGACCCGGATCGATTGGCTTCGGAAATCGACACACAGTTCCGCAGCGGGCCGGTGGCGACCTCGACGCGGTCCAAAGGTGTGTTCCAGCGAGATACGCTCTCCGACCTGGCGGAGCTGATTGGCTTTGCCCACTGGCTCGGGTATGCGTGCGTAGGGCTCGTGTTGGCCCTCGTGGCAACCACAACGGTAATGGCGGTGCAGGACCGCATCAAGGAGCACGCGGTGCTCCAAACCCTCGGTGTACGACCCGGGCGAATCTTTCGGTTGGTGCTCGCGGAGAGCATCCTGCAAAGCATCGCCGGAGGGTTCTTGGGAATTGGAGCCGGACTTGCTCTCTTGGCGTGGGGCGGATTCGCGGTTGGCGCAGAGGGGGTCACGATTGCTTTCAAACCGTCGCTCGACTTGGCGATCTCTGGAGCGCTGGTGTCGGCAATTGTTGGCGTGCTAGCGGGCGTGGCACCCGGCTGGCAGGCGGCCCGAACCGAGATTGTGCTGGCCCTGCGGCAAGCTTGATTCAACAGAGCGAATGGATGCTACGTTCCGAACCGAATAAAGATTGAAGAACCAGATTGTGAAATACGCTGCGGCGTGAGAGCAAGGAGGCTCCAATGCGAATGACCTCGCTATTGATTGTCGTTTTGACAACGCTAACCGGTTGCCAGACCACCCAGCAATTCATCGCTGCGCCACAGCGCCCTGCTCCGCCGCAAGTGCCCGCAGCAGCGGTGCCCCCCGTCCAGCCAGGGCCGGTGATTCAGCCGGCGAAGTTTGAGGAGACGGTCCCACCGCCGGCGGTTCCGCCGGAAGCTTTGCCGCAGGGGACGCTCAAGCCAGTTGTTGGCGGCGCGCTGACACTGGCCGAATTGGAAGAGATGGCGATGTCCGCCAATCCTTCCGTCGCCCGCGCTGCGGCGCTCGTTCAGGCAGCCAGCGGGAACTACACCCAGGTTGGCCTCCCTCCTAATCCAACCGTGGGATATGAGGGGCAACAGATCGGCAGTCGCGGCCTGGCGGAGCAGGACGGCGTGTTCATCAATCAGGAAATCGTACGGGGGGGCAAACTGAAATTGAATCGGCAAGTTGCTGCTCAGGAATGGGCGCGGGCCGAACATGAGCTCGCAGCGCAGCAGCAGCGCGTGCAGACGGATGTCCGCATCGCTTTCTACAACGTGTTGATCGCCCAATCGCAAGAGGACCTATTCAGGGAGTTGGAAGACAGTTCCAAAGCCATGATTGAGTACAGCGAAAAACTGCAAAAAGCCGGGGAGCGTAGTCGCCCGGAAGTGATTCAGGTGATACTGGAGCGTGAAAAGCTCGTCACTGGATCTCGGAACGCGAACAGGCGGCGATCCGCGGCTTGGCAGGAACTGGCGACCGTCGTCGGCGATCCTCGATTGCCGCCAGCTCGCCTCGAAGGCGATGCGGACGAATCGCACACCAATTATGAGTGGGAGAGCACGCTTCAACGACTGCTGAGCACTAGTCCCGAAGTAGGTGCCGCTATCGCGAATGTCGAGCGCGCTCGCTGGGCCGTTCAAAGGGCTCTCGTCGAGAAGGTTCCCAACGTAACCGTCCAAGGACTGGTGAACGCACGCGATAACGGTATCGGCGGTCGCTCGGACGGCTCGCTCACCATCGGCGTCCCGCTCCCCATTTGGAATCGGAACCAGGGTGGCGTCATTCAAGCGCAAGGCCAAGTCGCGGCCGCCGAGCGGGCGCTGGAGCAGCTCGAACTAGACCTGCAAAACCGCTTGGCGCTGGTCTTTGAGCGCTACAGCAATGCCCGGGATTTTGAAGACAGGTATGAAAAACTGCTTAAGGGTCTTACGGATGAATGGCTCAAGCAGAACGAGATGCTGCGGGAAGGTGGCGAGGCTTCACAACTGGATGTGATCTTGTTCCAGCGAACCTATGCACAAACCAAACTCGATTACTTAGACGCCTTGAGAGAACGACGCAAGGCGGAAGCCGAAATCGAGGGAATGCTCTTGTCCGGCAGTTTGCAAAGCCGATAGAGTCCCGCCGCTTATGTTTGTTACTTTCATCAATTCGCATTCATGGAGGAATCGCAATGTCTAGGTCCAATTTCCTTGCGGCGCTGCTTGTGGGAACCGCGGCGCTCTGTGGAGGGGCGTCGCCGATGTCGGCCGCCGACCCCCAGCCGCAGTATGCTGCCATCCTGTCGGTGAAGAATATGTGCTGCGCTAAGGAATCCGTGCCGGCGATCAAGGAGCTGTCGAAGGTTCCCGGCGTCGGACGCGTTTCTGTCGATTACAAGACCCGCAGTCTGATGATTGAGCCGGCCGCGAAGGGGGTGCTTTCTCCCCGAGCCGTTTGGGAAGCCGCGGAGCGGGTCAAGATTGGCCCCATCCGCCTGGCCACTGCGGAAGGCGTCCATACCAGCAAGCCACGCCGGTAACGTCGAAGTTTGATCCTCGCCCAACGTGAAGGCAGAATATGCGAATTAGCGATTTGGAGGTCGATTCGGTTCGTCTTCGTGCAACTCGCGCTGGGCGAGAGCTCGATCTGACGCCGAAAGAATTTGCTCTGCTGTCGCTGCTGATTCAACGCGCGGGCGAGTTGGTGCCTCGTACGCTCATCGCTCAACATGTTTGGCAAGTGGATTTCAGCAGCAAGTCCAAGAATCTGAACGCTCTCGTTCGCCGCTTACGTGCCAAGGTTGATGAGCCCTTTCCCCCAAGACTGATTCATACCGTGAGGGGGGCTGGATATTACCTCGAACAACTGCACTGACTCCGTAACCAGATCGAGTTTGCGAAACGGGGCACGCCTCTCCAGGTCCTGCCCCGCTTGCCGATCCAAACAGGGGCCAAATTGCACGATTGGGCTACCATGAGCGGTGATGACCGTGGTGGTTCCCGGAGTGTCCGGATCCTCCTCGATAGCCTCCGTAACCGCCGTAATCACGATAGCCGCCGTGCCCGCCGTGCCCGCTGTGTCCGCCGTGACCACCATGAACTCCGTAATCACGATGGCCGCCGTAGCCAAACGAGAAGTTCGGAGTGTACACGCGAATGTTTGGGCCGTGGCCGGAGCCGTGTGATCGGTGACCACCGTGCGGGGCCGCTTGGGCAACGCTTCCGATGCCAACGGAAAGAACGATTGCGGCAACTGCCGCTAACAACATGCGCTTCATTGCTTTCTCCTCTTCACGAGATTGATTGTGAGACTCGTCCAATCGGACGGCTGATTGAGGGAATGGCGAAGTCTATGCCGAAAATGCCGTGCGCTCTCGAAAGACTTTGGGATAGCACGACTTAGGTTGTGCTGAGGTGTTCCTATGCCCCTAGAATCCGTCGTCAGAGTGACTTCAGACCGTGTTTGTTCGGAATGCGCCGCTCTTGTTTGGCCTTTGCGGCGGCTAGAATGGCGGGATGAACCTGCTCATTACCGCTGGCCTGTTCGTGGTGACCGCCTTGGCCGAGATCATCGGCTGCTACCTTCCCTACCTTTGGCTTCGGCAAGGCAAGTCCCCCTGGCTGCTCATTCCAGCCGCCCTCAGCTTGGGCATTTTCGCCTGGCTCCTCACGCTGCATCCCACCGCTGCCGGCCGCATCTATGCGGCTTACGGCGGAGTGTACGTGTCGGTGGCAATCGTCTGGTTATGGGCGGTTGATGGGATTAGGCCGAATCGGTGGGACCTGCTCGGTGTGGCGTTTTGTCTGGCGGGAATGGCGATTATCGTGTTGGGCCATAAGAATCCAGCGGCGGATTAGTCATCCCACGGCCCCGCCACGGCAATCGGCATTGACTTCCGCTGGGAAAAGCGAAGAATACTGGAACAACATTAGTTGTCCTACAAATGCGCCCCTTCATTTCCCTCATCACGCTCGCCGCTTGCCTGTTGCATTTCGGGCTCGGCTGCTGTGCGCACCACGCGCATGCCGCGGATTCGGCAAAGTGCGAGGTTCTTTTTTCCACGGTGGACCACACTGGTCATGGCCACTCACACGGGCACGAGCATTCGGTCCCCGATTCCGAAACACCGCACCCTGGCGGATCGCACAACGATTGTCACGATAGCCATTGCAACCTGCTGGCAACGGGCAAGACAACCATTATCCTGGATACGCTGATTGCAGCGCTACCGATGGCGGTGCTCGACACCGTGGTTGGGCAAGTCTCCTCATCCTCACTTACGTGGATACGCGACACGGGGGACCACCTACGGCTGCCGGTGCGATTGCATCTCTTCAATCAGGTCTTGTTGATCTGATTTTTCATCTTCTGGGCGGCTCGTTCTGCGCCGCCGATTCTCTGCACGTCTCGCGCATTGTGCTGCGCGGCGATCTTGTCATGTAGTTGTGCGGATACTCTCTGAAGGTGCGCTATGTCTCGTCAAAAAATAATCTACGCCGTCGTCGGCGTCTGTCTGCTGGCGGCAGCGGCTGGCGGCGGATTTTGGGGATACCAACAATGGCAGAATTGGCAGGCCTCGACCCCGGCTGAAGCCCCGAAATCCGCCGCGCTGCCACCCGGTGTAACCGTTCCCATCAAGCTCAGCCCGCAAGCAAGAAAGAACCTGGGTCTGGTTGCGAAACCGCTCCGGCCGACGACCTATTGGCGCGTCATCGACCTGCCGGGAGTAGTGGTTGATCGGCCAGGGATTAGTGATCGCGGAGTTGTCACACCGATTGCCGGAGTGGTCACACAGATTCATGCCTTTCCAGGAGCCACGGTGGCCCCCGACGCTCCGCTCTTCACGATTCGACTGGTGAGCGAATCCCTCCACGCTTCTCAATTGGAACTCTATAAGGCAACACGTGAAATTGAGATCGCCGAGCGGCAACGCAAGCGGCTCGCCGATTTGGCTCAGTCCGGTGCATTGGCCCAGTCGCGGATCATTGATATTGATAACCAAATCGACCGCATGCAAGCTACGGTCGACGCCTACCGCCAAGACTTGACGGCGAGAGGATTGTCGAAAGAGCGAATCGCCGCCGCCGCCAAGGGTGAGTTCATGACGGAAATGGTGATTCGAGCACCGGGAGAGCAGGCTCTCCAGGCTGCCGAAGTTGTACTGACTGCAAAGACCGTGGAGGAGCCTGGGAAATTGCCTTTCAGCTTTGAATTGCAATCGCTGGAGGTTGTTTTGGGCCAGCAGGTCGAGGCGGGAGCCGTCCTATGCCATTTGGACGACCACCGAGCCCTGCTCATTGAGGGCCGCGGCTTCAAGGACGACATGCCGCTTGTTCAAGAAGCGGCTCGCAATGGATGGGAAGTCGAGGTCGATCTTGATGCGCCCACCTCCGACAAATGGCCGCAATTCCCCAAGAAGCTCAAGATACACCACCTCTCCAACACCGTGGACCCGCAGACTCGGACTTTTGCTTTCTTCCTGGCGCTGGAGAATCAGTGGCAATCTTACACACAAGATGGCGAGACCCGGCTGCTCTGGCGATTCCGCCCTGGCAGCCGACTCCGGCTCCGCGCGGCGGTCGAAAAGCTCGAAAATGTTTTTGTCGTGCCGCAGCAAGCCATCGTCCGAGAAGGCCCTGAAGCGTTCGTATTCCGGCAGAATGGCGATCTGTTTGACCGCCGGCCCGTGCATGTCTTGTATGAGGACCGTCTCAATGGCGTGCTGGCGAGCGACGGCGCACTAAGCCCCGGATTCTACGTCGCCCAAAGCGGTGCGGCCTCTCTCAATCGCGTCATGAAGGCGCAAGCCGCCAGTGGCGAGTCGGCCAATGTGCATGTCCATCCCGATGGCACTGTCCACGGCGCTCACTAAACCTAGAAGGGATTCGCAATGCTCAATGCCATCATCCGCCTGGCGCTCCGTTACCGCATGCTCGTCGTGGTCATCAGCCTGACGTTGATGGTCTATGGGAGTTATCTCGCCACGACTCTCCCCATCGATGTATTTCCGGATCTGGACCGGCCGCGCGTGGTCATCATCACCGAGTGCCCCGGCCTGGCGACGGAAGAAGTGGAAACACTGGTTACGCAGCCGATCGAGATTGCCGTGCTCGGAGCCGGCGGTGTCCAGGACGTACGGAGTCAGACCACCGCGGGACTCAACGTCATCTACATCGAGTTCGATTGGAATACCGATGTCCGCACAGCTCGTCAGACGATTCAGGAACGACTGACTACGCTCACTGGCGTGCTCCCCGAAGGAATCCGCCCGCAGATGACCCCGACCGCCTCAATCATGGGGCAAATTGTGATTGCCGGCATGTATCGCCAACCGGGGCCCAAGGGAGGCGAACTAGCGCCCGTGGGCGAGGGGAGTTTGATGGCGGAACTCGTGGGCGCGGAGAGTGCCAAGCCGAGCGTCAATGTCTGGCGCGTCGTGGATCGCCACGACCCCTCGACCTGGGAGCCGGTCCAAGTCGAAAGATTGCAGTGGGAACCGCCGGAAGAACCGGGCCAGCGCCGCGCCAGCATCATCATGGACGGCACGGCGACCGAGGCTGTGTTTCACACCGCCGTGGAAAAACAAATGGATCTCCGCACCGCGGCGGATTGGATCGTCCGCCCCCGCCTTCGCAAGATTCCTGGCGTTGCCGAGGTGTTTGTGCAGGGGGGAGATCGCAAGCAGTACCAGATTCTGGTGAATCCGGCGGCGCTGCTCGAATATGACGTATCGCTGCAACAGGTCGAACAGGCGTTGATCGAGAGTAACATCAACACCAGCGGCGGATTTGCGGTGCAAGGGGAAACGGAACGGCCCATCCGGATTCTGGGTCGTTTGGGTCCGGATTCGCACCGCGTCATGGAGGATCTGCGGAAGGTGCCGGTCAAGGCTAATGAGTCTCGGCCCGTGCTGCTGGAAAACGTGGCCCGCGTCGCCGAAGGCCCACAGTTCAAGCGAGGCGACGGAGCGGTCAATGGCGAGCCTGGCGTCGTGTTTACGCTGGCCAAGCAACCCCATGTGGATACGCGAGCCCTGACGGACGAACTCACCACGGCTCTCGCTGAGTCAGAGGCGTCGCTGCCGGCTGACATAGTGATCAATTCCGAATTGTTTCGACTGCGGAATTTCATCGACCGCGGCATCTTCAACGTCGGCGAGGCGATGGTGATCGGCGCGGGCCTGGTCCTGATTATCCTGTTTCTGTTTTTGCTCAATTTCCGTACCACGTTCATTACGCTGACTGCGATTCCCCTCTCGCTGGTGATCACCACTCTGGTCTTTCGACTACTGAGCGTGTTCACCGGCACGGAGCTTTCGATCAACGTGATGACGCTGGGCGGGATTGCGGTAGCGATGGGGGAGCTGGTGGACGACGCCATTGTCGATGTCGAAAACATCTTCCGCCGGCTAAAAGAGAATAATGCCCTCGTCAGTCCCAAGCCGGCGATCAATGTGGTCTATGAAGCGAGCAAGGAAATCCGCAGCGCGATTGTCTTTGGCACCATTGTAGTAATCCTCGTGTTCCTGCCGCTGTTCGCGCTACCCGGCGTGCCAGGGCGGTTATTTGCTCCCTTGGGTATTGCCTATATCGTCTCGATTCTGGCGTCGCTCGTGGTTTCGCTGACCGTGACGCCCGTGCTCAGCTACTACCTGCTGCCGCAATCCCAGGCGACGCATCACAAAGGGGACGGCCTGCTGCTCCGCGTGTTGAAATGGATTGCCAGTTATTTGATCCGTTTGAGCATGGCGATTCCCGGCTGGCTTCTCTTGGCAACGTGGCTCATGGTGGCGCTGGCGGGATGGCAACTGACCCGCCTGGGCATCAACTTCCTGCCGCAATTCGATGAGGGGAGCATCCAGGTCAACGTCTCCTTACCTCCGGGCTCTTCGCTGGAGGCGACCAACCGAACTTCCAAGGCCATTGACGCCAAGTTCCATGCTATGCAAAAGTCGGCCAAGTTGCCGCGGGGGGAAATCCTTTACTTTGTTCGCCGCACGGGACGAGCGGAGCTTGACGAACATGCCATGCCCGTCAGCTCCAGCGAGTACATCTTGAGCATGAACCCCGACAGCGGCCGGCATCGCGAGGAAGTGCTGGAGCAAATCCTTTCGGAACTGCGCGAGGAAGTGCCGGGAGTGGACATTGAGGTCGAGCAGCCCTTGGCTCACTTGATCAGCCACATGGTTTCCGGCGTCTACGCCCAGATCGCAATCAAAATCCACGGCGACGATCTCGATACCCTGCTGGCCACGGCGGAGCGAGTCAAAACGTCCATCAAAGACGTGCAGGGGTTGACGCCCCCCGTGATTGAACCCATTCGGCAGACCGAAGAATTGCACATCCGGCTGCGGCCCGATGACCTGGCTCACTATTCGCTCACGCGCGCCTACGTGGCTGATGTCGTGCAAACCGCCCTGCAAGGAGAAGTCACCTCTCAGGTTCTGGAGGGGCAGCGGCGGTTCGACCTACTGGTGCGATTGGAGGAAGGGTATCGAACGGACTACGCCAATTTGGGCCGTCTGCGGATTGACCTGCCAAACAATCGCGGCCAGGTCGAGCTATCGAAACTGGCAGACATTGGCGAGGGAGTGGGGCCGAACGCTGTCAATCGGGAGAATGCGCGACGCAGAATCGTGATTCGCTGCAACACGCAAGGGCGGGATCTGGCCAGCGCCGTCGCGGAGATCAAGGAACGCGTCAATGGTAGCGTCGAGCTTCCCGAAGGGTACTTCGTTGAATACGGCGGGCAGTTTGAAAGCCAGCAGGAAGCGACCCAGCTCATCGGGATTCTGGCGGCAGTTTCGGTCATCGGCATGTTCGTAGTGCTGATGATTCTGTACCCCTCCATCCGCATCGTCCTGCAGATCCTGAACGCCCTGCCGACTGCGTTCATCGGCGGCGTATTCGCCCTCGTCTTGACGGGACAATCCCTCAATGTGGCCTGCCTCGTCGGCTTCATTTCGCTCGGCGGCATCGCCGTCCGCAACGGAATTTTGCTGGTGACGCACTACTTTCACCTGATGAAAGAGGAGCGCGAGCCTTTCTCACGTCAGATGGTGCTCCGCGGCAGCCTAGAACGGCTCGCCCCCGTTCTCATGACGGCACTCACGGCTGGCATTGGCCTTGTTCCGCTGGTGATTGGCGGGCAAGAGCCTGGTCGCGAGATTCTGTACCCCGTCGCCACCGTGATTCTCGGCGGCCTTGTCACCTCGACATTTTGTGAGTTTTTGATTCATCCCGGGCTGTTCTGGCGCTTCAGCGGTAAAGACGCTCAGAAGCTCGTCCAGACGGAACACTCTGCGGATGAAGACCTTGTCGATCATCCGCCACCCCCTCGCGTTGTAGGGATCCCAGCGGCGAGTGAACCCTTACATGTTTCCTGACCATTTTTTTGAAGGAGCTTTGGATGAAGATTCTAAGTCTGTTCGGTTTGTGCGCATTGGCATTGTTCCTGGCCGGTTGCGCACCGACGCAACCCAAAAAGCCCGCTTCGTCGCCCGTGACGGAAACTCCGAAAGGGGGTCACGAGGATCATGGTGCCGGTCCTCATGGCGGCACGATTGCGGAATGGGGAGGAGGCAAGTACCACATTGAATTCACGGTCGATCACGAGAAGAAGGAATCGGCAGTATATGTGCTCGGCGGAGACGCGAAGACCCCTGCCCCCATCAAAGCCGAAAAGCTGTTGCTTACGATCAATGAACCGTCCTTCCAGGTGGATTTGGCGGCTCAACCCCTAGAAGGCGAAGAAGGTGGAGTATCCTCTCGCTTCGTCGGCAAACATGATTCGCTCGGCAAGGTCCAGGAATTTGCGGGCAGCGTGACGACGGAAGTTGATGGCACTCCTTATGCTGGCGATTTCAAGGAAGAGCCGCACGGCGACCACGTCAAATAGCGCCGCACGACGTTGGGCGAGGGGAACGGTCGTGACGAAGAAATAAGTCGTCACGACCGCAAATCGATACTTGTCGGAGCCGAATCGTTCTGCCCTATGGCTTCCTACGACCCACCAATCGACGGGGACACGAGTCAGCGCCAACCGGCAAGCGGGCTGTGGCAGAATCGCGATTTTCTCTTGTTGTTCAGCGCTCAGGTCATTTCGCTGCTTGGTAGCGGAGTGACGACCGTTGGCTTGGCGCTGTTTGCTTATGAACTCACCGGTGGAAAGTCTGCAACCGCGATCGTCGGGAATGCGCTAATGCTGCGGATTTTGGCTTTCCTGCTGTTCTCGCAGCCGGCAGGGGTTCTCGCGGATCGGATCAGCCGCAAGCACATTCTCATCGTAATGGATATTGGACGGTTTGCGCTGCTGGCGTGCTTTCCGTTTGTCACCCAGGTGTGGCAAATCTACCTGTTGATATTCTTGACCAACGCCTTGACCGCCGGTTTCACCCCGACTTTCGAGGCCACGATTCCACAAATCGTAGGACCGCAACATTACCCCCAGGCGTTGTCTCTATCGCGAGTTGCGGTCGATGTGGAGGGAGTGGCGAGCCCGGTACTTGCCGGCCTACTCATCGCCGTGTTTGGAGTGCGCTGGGTCTTTTGGGCGGATGGGCTCACGTACCTGGTGTCGGCCGGCCTCATCCTGCTGACGGTGATTCCTCGCATTCAATCCGTTCAAGCCACATGGTGGACGGGACTGGCCACGGACATTTTTTATGGCTCGCGAATCCTATTGCGCGAGCCTTCGCTCCGGCACGCTTTGATGCTGAGTTTTGCCGAAGCAACGGCCGGTGCAGCCGCAATTGTGGCAACTGTTGTCTATGTCCGAGATACGCTGGGCAAAGGCGAGTTCGCCTTTGTCGCCACCATGGCGGCTGTCGGTCTGGGATCATCCGTTGCGTCGCTGTTTTTGGGGCGCATTGTCAAGGCAGTTGAACGCCCTGCTTCCGACCCTGCGGAGTTGCACCGGACCCGCCACCGCTGGACATCAACGATGTTGCTGGTCGGCGGCCTGATTCTCGGCGCGGTTCTGCTGCCAGGAGTCCTGCTGCCTCCCCTGTGGCTATTTGCAGTTCTCTGGCTGTTCAACGGGGTCGGCCAGGCCTTGGTAGGGCTTCCGTCTTCCGTATTGCTCGCCGAGCATACAGCGGACCGCGAACGGGGACGCGCCTATGCCGCTCACTTTGCTTTGACCCACGCGTGCTGGCTATTCACCTATCCCGCCATCGGCTATGCGGCGATGGCCTGGGGCGCGCCGCTGACGTTCACGCTGGCCGGACTGCTGTGCCTGGCAACCACAACGCTTGCATTCTTCGCCGGACGAGGCACACATGCACCGCACACGCACCAACTTTGACGAGAAGCCTCATGGAAACAAAGCTTGGTCCTTTACAATTCCGAATTGTTGGCATGGATTGCGCCGAGGAGGTCGCCGTACTAAAGCGCGAGGTCGGGCCGGTAGTGGGCGGTGAAGAGCGGCTCGCGTTTGACGTACTCAGTGGAAAGATGACCGTCACGTCTGGCGCGAATGCCGAGGTAATACAAGAAGCTGTCGCCCGCACCGGCATGCGCGCCGATATTTGGAACGAAAATCAGGAAACGGCTGGGGAAGCAACTTTCTGGCAGCGTCGTGGCCGCACCATCCTCACCGCGGCGAGCGGCATTTTCCTGGTGCTCGGATTCTTGGCCCACCTCGCGTATTTCGGCATTAGCGAAGCGATCGGCTTGCAGGGCGAAAGCGGTCACTCGATGCCCTTCTTGGCCAAGGTGTTCTACAGCCTCAGCGCACTGGCGGGGGCCTGGTTCTTCTTTCCGAAGGCCTGGTTTGCCGCCAAAAGTCTGCGTCCGGATATGAACTTGCTGATGGTTGTCGCGGTCGCGGGAGCCATTGGTATCGGCGAATGGTTCGAGGCGGCGACAGTGGCCTTCCTGTTTGCCGTTTCCCTGGCTCTTGAATCCTGGAGTGTTGGCCGGGCCAGACGAGCCATCGCCGCACTGATGGAATTAGCGCCGACTCTGGTGCGAGTTGTACGCGCAGACGGCAAGGAGGAATCCCTTTCGCCGGATCAGGTTCCGCCAGGAACAAATTTTTTCGTGCGGCCAGGAGAGCGATTCCCTCTGGATGGCAAGATCGTGGAAGGCTCAACCGATGTCAATCAGGCCCCAATTACAGGCGAGAGTGTTCCGGTCCCAAAGGCTCCTGGGGACGAAGTGTTTGCCGGCACCATTAACGGCGACGGCGGCGTGAAGGTGGAAAGCACGAAAACGGCTCAAGATACGACATTGGCGAGAATCATTCGCATGGTGGGAGCCGCACAATCACGCCGCGCGCCGTCCGAGCAGTGGGTTGAGCAGTTCGCAAAATACTATACGCCGGCGGTGATGGTTCTCGCGCTGGCCGTGCTGCTGCTGAGCCCAATCATTTTCGGTATTCCCTGGGGTCAGTCATTTTACAACGCACTCGTTTTACTCGTCATCGCCTGTCCTTGCGCACTTGTGATCTCTACACCCGTGAGTATCGTGGCGGCACTCGCGGCTGCCGCGAAGGAGGGTGTCTTAGTCAAGGGAGGGCTTTACATCGAACTTCCCTCCAAGCTTCGAGCGATCGCGCTCGACAAGACGGGCACGCTTACGGAGGGAAAGCCAGCGGTTACTGAGATCGTCCCGCTAAATGGCCATGATGAGAAAGAACTCCTGGAGCGCGCCGCGGCGATGGAGGCGAATAGCGACCACCCGCTGGCGCGAGCGATTGTGGACTATGCGAAGAGTAAAGGAGTCCAGCCTCTCCCGGCCGAAGAGTTCAAGATTATTCAGGGAAAAGGAGCGAGTGCTCGATTTGACGGCCGGCCGTTCTGGTTGGGCTCGCACCGTTACCTTGAGGAGCGGGGCCAAGAGACACCCGATGTGCACAAACGTTTGGAGGAAATGTCGAAAGCCGGGCGCAGCGTTGTCGTTGTCGGCAACGACCAGCATGTCTGCGGCCTCATTTCCTTGGCCGACAAGATTCGGCCGAACACCAAACAGACCATTGCCGACCTTCACGAGGCGGGCATCGCGCGCCTCATCATGCTCACGGGAGACAATGAACCGACCGCGCGGGCCATTGCCAAAGAAACGGGGATCGATGAATTTCGGGCGGAATTATTGCCAGAGGATAAGGTGACTGCCATAGAAGCCTTGGTTGAGAAGTACGGAATTGTTGCAATGGTCGGGGATGGCGTTAATGATGCACCCGCCTTAGGTCGCGCTTCACTTGGGATCGCGATGGGTGCCGCGGGAAGCGACGCTGCTATTGAGACTGCCGACATTGCCCTAATGAGTGACGATCTCTCCCGGATCGTCTGGCTGATTCGCCACTCCAAAAAAACTGGCGCTGTCATCCGCCAAAACATCGGCGTCTCCTTGGCGGTGAAAGCGGCCATCGTATTGCTGGCTTTTGCCGGCTACGCCTCGTTGTGGGCCGCCATAGCTGCGGACATCGGAGTTTCCCTTGCCGTCATCTTGAATAGCCTACGGCTACTGCGCAAATAGCAACTCGGCCTTTTCGCCACGGCCGTTCCCAGGATCCCGGTTACGCGGCTGCCAAACTTCATTTACAATCCCAGAGTGCGCGTTGAAGAGCGTTACCTTTTACTTAACGGAGGTTCTTATGAAACGGCTTTTGGTTCCGATTGCCCTCGTCGCCGCATGTGCGAGCGCCGTGGCAGCGGATTTGAAGTCGGGCCTGCAAGTCGGCGAAGCAGCCGGCTATTTTGAGGTCCACGATGTCACCGGCCCCAAAGCCGGAACAGAGCTCTGCTATCGCTGAGCTTACGGTTCCCGTCCTGTGGTTGCGATCTTTGCTCGCAAGCTCACGGACGACTTGGCCAGTTTGGTCAAGCAAGTGGATGAGAAGGTCGGTGCGAACAAAGACAAGAAAATGGCATCCTTCGTGGTCATCCTCTCGGAAGACCCAGCCGCCCATGAAGCCAAGCTCAAGGAGCTGGCCAAGAAGGAGGGGATCAAGAACGCCCCTCTCACGACGTACGAGAATTCGGCCGGTCCGGAAAGCTACAAGGTTTCCAAAGACGCCGAAGTGACCGTGCTCCTCTGGCTCGACCGAAAGGTTAAGGCCAATCACGCCTTCGCCCCCGGCAAGCTGAACAAGGACGGCATCAAAGCTGTTCTTGATGATACCGCGAAGATCTTAGAGTAATTCTTGGCTGGTCACCGCGCAATGATCGGCCCGCGTGAGGCGTCCTCACGCGGGTCGATCTGTTTTCTTCTCTGCACACACGAGGTTCCCATGCGACTGACACTTTGCGCCCTACTTATTTCCCTGCCTCTCGTCTCCGTCGTCGCTGAAGAGCACGAAGGGGCATTTGAAATCTTTCCAACCCCTGAAATCAAGTGGAAAGAGGGGCCAGCATCTCTCCCAAAAGGCGCGCAGATCGCCGTATTGGAAGGCGACCCTGCCAAAGAAGGCCCGTTTGTGTTCCGGGTCAAAGTCCCCGACGGCTACCGTATCCCTCCGCACACGCATCCCAAGACAGAACGGGTGACGGTCATCTCGGGCACATTCAACATCGGGATGGGCGAGAAGTTTGATGACAAGGCGGCTAAAGCGATGCCGGCAGGAACGTACGGCTACTGGGAATCAGGGATGAAACATTTTGTCTTTGTGAAAGGCGAAACGGTCGTCCAGTTTCACGGTATGGGACCGTGGTCAATCAAGTACGTCAATCCTGCTGACGATCCACGCACTCAGAAGTAGCCCAGCGGCGGGAAACAATACGTGAAGGGTTAACCGTTCATTCGGCTATGCCTCCAACTGAATCACCAAGAATTTCGATGGACGATTCGCTCATGTGCTCAACTTCACAGTGAGCGAAGGACAGCTCGATTTGCAAAATGAGTTGTGTCCCCGTGATTGCTTCTGCATAATCAAGCCTTCCCCCTTGAGTACCTGCGACGAACGACAGTTTTCGGAAGTTTCCTTGGTAAGTTTGGAGAATCACGAATGAGACGTATTCTGTTATTCATACTGGTTCTCAGCGTGGATGGGTCTGGGGCGGCCGAGCCACCCAACGAACCTGTAGTGATCCCACATCGCGACGCATTCAAACCCAAAATCAAGGACGACTTTCAGCCGCTGCTGGAGATCGGCAAGCCCGGCGCGTTCCTGACCCTCGTCAACCCCACCTGCTCGCACTGTATTGATGAGGCAAAAAAGCGATCCGGGGAGCTGCGCGATGATGACCGCGTCCTGGCCTGGATTCGCGGTTACTCCGATGGTGGGGCCATTCCAAACCGCTTCTTCCTAAATTCTTATCGGGTCATCAGCGACAGTTACGGCGTCTTCGTTTACGACCCCGATGCCGGTTTCGCGCGCGGGTTCGCCCCTTCCTACGATTTCAGCTTCTACGGCTGGCGCAACGGCGTCATGGTCATGCAGCACAAGGATGGCACGCTCTACTCTTGCCTGACCGGGATCGCTTTCGACGGCCCCAAGAAGGGAG
>JBJXFF010000048.1:0-8169 GCA_046153945.1 Pirellulaceae bacterium | reverse complement strand
ATGACCGGCTGAAGCCGGGACTCCAACATCCCAATCTCAATAACAGCTGGCAGTCGCCGGCTCGCTGATGAAAAATCCCCTCCGGTAAACCAACAGCCCCCCCAACCCGCGGGTCATTACTTGTGTTGGTAAACCTCCCGATTTACGGAGCAGTGTGTTGAATAAGTGGAGCCTCAAGCAGTCTCAATAGCGGCACACCCTGCTTCAACAGGAAGGCCTGCCAACCGTTCCACCCAATTGTCAAGGATCACACCCTCCCTGGCCCTCGGCGGAGCTCCGCTCCCACTTATCTCTATTATACAAAAGACCAGTAAATCACTAAGTGTCCAGTTCGCTCCACCAGCCCGACGCGCCAGCAAGGGAATTCCGCGCCGCATCGGCAAGAATGGCCGCGTTTCCTTAGCCACATGGAACACCCTCGCTGGCGCGTTTTGATGTTTGCGATTTTGCAATCCGAGCGGTCGGATCTTCAGGGCCATTCATGGCCCTTTTCCCGTCAGGCCCGCCGTTTACGGCGGGTTCACAGCTGCAAATATCGTATAGAACAGCCTCGTTCACGAGGCTTACCATCTTGGCTTCAGCCCCCAAAGAGTGGCTAAAGCCGGGACCGAGAAGCCTCGTGAACGAGGCTGTAGAATTGAATTCGGTTGCCCCTTACCCCGCCGTAAACGGCGGGGCTGACATGAGAAAGCCTGGTGAACCAGGCTGAGGCTTCGGCATCGCACAAACTCAAGACTGGCGCGTCGGGTTAGAGTTTGTGCCGTTTGCAACACTATGTAACCCCTATCAGGAATCGAGACTCACAGGGACTTCAAATACTCGATCAGCGCCATCCGTTCGTCATGCGTCAAGGCGCGGCGGCCTAGGACTCCTTTGATCCATTCATCCTTGTTGGCGGGATCCACGTCCCGGTATTCGTGCCCCGTGTTGTGGTTGCCGGAAAGAGTCGTGTCCATCACGAAGCCTCCCGTCAGCTTTTCGTTGACATAGCCGACTTGCACGGGGTCGAATTCCTTGGAGCCCAGGTGGAAGCGCTCGTCTCGTTCTTCGACCGGCGACAGGAGTTGATAAAGGTTGCGCACCGAGCCGTTGTGCAGAAACGGAGCCGTCGCCCAGATTCCGTTCAGCGGCCGCGCCTTGTAGGCCAGCCGAGCCGCGGCGTCCCGATTTTCGTCGATCTTGTCTTCGACCCCCCCATAGTTGAATTCAGCGGCGGAATCGTCCAAGCGGATTGGCTCCTTCTGTAAATCCTCAAACGGGATGCGATAGGCATCGTAATCGAACAACTGGGCCTCGTTTTTCTTTTCAAAGAGTCCCAGTTTCTGGTACTCGACCTCGCGAATCCGATTGGTGAGGTAGTCCAGCCTCCCCCCCGCGGGGCTCAATTCGCGGCCGTTCACGGTCACGACGACGCGGCGGGCAAAATTGATGGCGGCTCCGGGGTCAGTCCCAATTTGTTCCAAGTTGAAAATCGTCTGCGAGGTCCTCAAGAACTGCTTGCCAAAGCGGTTCTTGTCGGTCCACATCACGGCGCGGTTCGACCCTCCTTCCCCCTCCGTTGCAGCCAGAGCGGCTTTCGTATCCTCGACTCGCCAGTGGCAGTTGTGGCACTTCTTCTCTGTGTAAAGCGCCTTCCCCTTTTTTACGAGATCGGCATCGAGCGGACCCAGGATATCCGCGGGCCATTTCGGCGAGGCCAGGCCGCTATAGGGCTCTTCTCCAGAGAGTTGCTTTTCGAGCAAGTGCAGGTTGCGGACGTTGACGGTGGACTGCCACGGTTCGCCGGGAGTCCCTGGCAAGTTGACCAGGCCGCCGACCCCCAGCACTTCGCCAATGTTGCGGGACATGGGGGTCCGAATCGACGCGTTGTATTGCACCCATTCAAACCAGGCCGAATCCCAGATGTACGGAAAGTTGACCGGCGCATCGGCCACGCTCAGATTTTCCTTGTTAACCTGATCAAAGACCCGATTGAGAATCAGCCCCAAAGCATCGGTCCGGCTAAAGCCCCCTTCCCGGGCGTTGATCCCTTTGCTGTCGGCATACTCTTTGTCCCTCTTCGCCTTGGCAAGAAACTCGGCTACCTCCAATTCCAACTGCGCTCTGGTTTCGGCGTTATAGCGGTCCCCCAATACGGCGCGGGCAAATCGCTCGAAACGCCAAGGGAAAAGATTGGTGTAGTACACCGATCTCCCCAAGGCGGCTTTGAATTTTCCCAAGTCGACCATCCCCGAGCCCCCGTCGATCCGCAGCCCCTTGCCTTTGTAACTGATCTGCCCCGTGTGACAGGCGGCACAGGTGAGGCCGACCACGGGATATGGGGGCGGCGCGCCCGCCTGCGGCTCTTGAAATTTATGATTGATGGCGAGTCCAACCGGCAGGCCCTGCGGATTCATCCGCTCGTCGACGCTACTGGGAATGAATCCGAAACGCTGCAGGTATTTCGGATCGCTGAACTTGCCGGGGGTCGTCAGCACATTCAACTCCGGCTGATCGAGAGCCAGGAACCAGTCATAGTTGAGAATTCTGGTCCCCTGGTCGGCATGATGGAACCACTCACTCTGCCCGACTTTCCAGCCGGGGGTCCAGCCCTGCTCCAGTGCCGTCACCTCCACATCAACGGCAGGAGGCAGAGCCACGCTCCCGACCTTCAGCACATCCAGCAGCAAGATGGCCAGCAGCGGCAATGCCACCAAGACAATCCCCAACCATTTGAGCGTCTTTCCCAAACGGGTGTGAAAGAACTTAGCGGCCATCGATGTGCTCCTTATGTTCCTCGCCGCGATGTTCCCGAAGCGTGCTGCTGGCAGAGAGGATTTTTCATCATAGCAATGGAGAGACGTCCATTTTTGCCGATGCCGCGCGGAATTCTTTCGCCCAGGGCGTTGAGTTAGTGTCGGAGTGACGGCCTGGTTTTCCTGGCATATACTGAGATTGTCCCGCCCCGCTTTTTTCTCGCCAGCCATCACGAGATTCCGATGCCACGCACAACGTTCCAGGCTTTGCTCGCCATTTCGCTCTTCTGCTCACCGCTATTTGCTGCCGACCATAAGGTCGAGAAGCTTGATGAGCCGGCACCCAAGGAGGGACTTGCGCCGGAGATTGCGGTACTCCTGAGTCCGACGGGCTTCAAGGTGATTCGAGGGGAGTCGCGGGTGGTGTGCGAGGTTTGGCTTTGCAAGGAATGGCCGATTAAGGAAGCGAAGGTTGGGGGGGAGGTGCTCTATCCGTTTCAGCCGGGGCAGGTGATGGGGGTGGCCCGGTATCCGCGGAAGGGGAGCGATTTTCGCGAGCAGGACGTTCCCGCCGGGCTCTACACGCTCCGTTACGGCCAGCAGCCGGTGGATGGGGCGCATGTGGGGACGAGCCCGACTCGCGACTTCCTGCTGCTGACGCCGGCGGAGAAGGACAAATCGCCGGACGTTATTGCCGACTTCAAAGCTCTATCGAAAGCAAGCGCCCAGACGACCGGGGCCAGCCATCCCGCGATTCTTTCGCTGCAACGATTGAGCGACTCCAAGGAGTCGCTGGCGGTTCGGCATCAGGAAGATAAAGATTGGTGGATTGTCCACGTTGCCGGCAAGACGAAGTCGGGGGAGAAGACGGCGGATCAGGCGGTGGAGGTGGTGCTGGTGGGACATGCGGGGGAGTGAGGTGCGGAAATGCAGAAGTTAGATTGCAGAATGCAGAATGAGGATTTGAGATTTGAGATTTTGGATTTGAGACGGGCAGGCATTTCTTTTTCTGCCGTCCCAGGTCTCAAATCCTTTTCCGCAGTCTCAAATCTCAAATCTCAAATCTCAAATCGCTTTTTCCAGTTGCTCGGTTTTCTAGCAGTCGCGTTCTTCGCCTCATCCTCCTTCGCCGAAGACAAGCCAGCCGCACCGAAGTTCACCACGGAAACGATTCGCGGCCGGGTTGTCTTTTTGGCCGAGGCGCTGGAGAAGAAGTACGGCGTAAAGTCGGTGGCGGAGGCGAAGGAGGCGGGGCTCGCGCTGCAGGATGAAGTGGGAAAGCTGTATCCGCTGGTGGAGGATGTGCGGGGGCGGGCGTTTCGGCGGGACAAGCGGCTGCGGGAGATCACGGTGGACTTGCTCGTCCGCCGGTATCAGGATTCGCCGGCCGTGCAGATCATCGGCGTTTATGAAATCGCCAAGGATGGGCGGTTTGAAATCGATTACTGGTGCTCCGTCTGCGCCATCGCCATGTATGAGCTCAAGCAATGCGAATGCTGCCAGGGAGAAATTGAGCTCCGGAAGCGGAAAGTGGAAGGGAAGTAGGTTCTCGGGCCGCGACTATGTCCACAAGTAACAGCGGCGTTCTGGTGCGGGGGGAATTGAGCATCTGGCACGCGGTTGGCGTGATCTTTGGTGCTGTGCTCGTTCCCGTTGGCCTGTTCATGGTTCTTTGCCAGCTCCCCGCGGGCTGGTTCGCCCTAGCGGCGGGGATCGTCCTCGCGCTCTGTGTCGGCAGCGTGGCGCTAGCGCTCTGGCGGCAGCGGGTGTGGGTGGAGGACTTGGGAACGGGCGTTGCCGTGCGAGACCGGCAAGGCGCTCGGCAGTATCCCGACGAGCAGATTGTGGCCCTGGCGCTGGAGACGAAAAAGCAGCATGACCAAGGGGAAATCAAGGGCGTTTCCCGCGTCTTCAAGATCTGGCTCGACAGCATGCCGACGCCGGTGGTGATGACCAATTCCATCAAGACCGGATTTCCCGATCCGCTCGCTGACCTGATTGACCGCTTGGTGACCGCTCTGGCCGAGCGACTGAATCACGATATCGACCGGGGCGGAAGCGCGACCGGCGATGGTTGGCGGATTGAGAAGAGTCAACTGGCGCTCGGACCTTCGCAGGAGCAAAACATTCCGCTGGCGGAACTGGTTGCTGTCGAGGTCTTTGAGCAGAAGATGTGCCTTTGGCGGAAGGGGCAGGACGCCGCGATTTTCAAAACGCCCCTCGGCGCCCGCAATGCCCACCTGCTGCCGCTGCTGCTTCGGTCGAGAATTGCCGAGGGGGACGAGCGGGAGAATTCTGAAGCACAGGCCGGACTGGGGCGAATTCTCTTCGAGCGCCGGCAGCCAAAGCTCGGCATCGCGATTTGCATCATTCTGGCAATTGTGGCGGTGTCCCTCGGATTGCTGATGTTCGTCGCCATGTTGCCAAAGGTGATTGATGGAGTGATCTGCCTGGCGATTGGCTTGGGGGTCGCCACGTTGTTTGGCCTGCTCGCCGTTGTGCTGCGGTATATGGTTTTCCGCTGCCATCAGCGCGGAGTGTTCAAGGGGAACATTTTCGGCGAGAAGCAGTTGCCGTATTCTGCCGTCGGCTCGTTAACCTATGTCGCTGTGAAGCACTATCACAACGGAGCCTATGTCGGGACGCAGCTCCAGATGAAATTCGAGCCGGCAGTGGGGACTGGCGCGCCGAAGATTGGTTACGGAGCCACGGTGCAAGTCGCGGACGACGACCTGGAGGAACTCCGGGACTTCATCAGCCGGCAATTGGCTGAACGGATGGCCCAGCAACTTTCGACGGACCAGCCAGTCCCGTGGACTCCGAACCTGGTCTTTATGCGGGAAGGAATTCAGTATCGTCCCGCCGGCATGCTGGGGATTGGACGCAAGGAGGCGGAGTTTCTCCCGTGGGATTCCTACGGGGGATGCAGCCTCGACAAAGGAGTTTTCTATCTGTTCGTCAAGGGAAACAGCAAGCCGCTCATGACGGAGCAGTGCGGCGCCAGCAACTTTTTTCCTGGGTACTATCTGCTGACGATGATGACCGCGCCGGGCGGTGGATGATCCGCACTTCGCAGTTACAGCGGGGCCGGTAGATCGCGCTTGTGGAAGACGATCCCCGCGGCAACATAACAGCCGAGGCCGAGGCCCAGCAGGATTAGGTTGTAACCAAGGGGGCCGGGCTCGAGAAAGCTGCCGGCGGAATCGTAGAGGGCGACGGACCAGGCGTCCTGCGGCGTATGGACCGCGGCGGCGATGAATTTTTGCGGCTCGTAGGGGGTGAAGATGGTGAGCTGCCGGAGCCAGCCGACTTCCTTGATCGCCATGCCGAGGATTTTGCAAACCATTTGCAGCACATAGAAGCCGGTGACCAGGCCGATGGTCCGCCAGCGATAGCGGTCGAAGGCGGAGACCATCGTGGCCATCCCCGCCAGGCAGAAGCCGAGGCAGCCGAGGTTGAAGGCCCCTGGGATGATGTCATCCATGTTCACCCGCTGGCTCATGGGGACCCGGACTTTTTCTCGCTCTTTGAACTCCGTCGGGATCGGCAGTGGGAAGAACGGGATTTTCATGAACTTCGTCGGCGGAGTGGAAGGTAGCTCCGGCAGGCCGGGTATTTTCATTGATCTGGAAGGAGCATCTTCCTTCACAGTGACCGTGTGAACTCCGCACCAAACGCCACACCAGGAAAGGAGTGCAAGGAGAACCAGACCGGTGACCGTGACCGTCGCTTGCGAGTAAAGAGCCTGCAATCTGCTGACCGGCTGGGCGAGGAGGAGCTCCATCGTGCCCCGGTTGATTTCGCCGCTGATGGCGTCGCTGCCGCGGGCGATGGCGAAGACGCTGATGCAGAGAACCACGATCGGTTCGTCGAAAGTGAGGGCGATGCGGCCGGAATAGGAAAGAAGTTGACTGAGCGGAACCGGGGAAAAGTCCTTCCACTTATCCCACAGCTTCTCGACGATGCTGACAAACGACGACATCTCCAGCCGGCTGACGATATAAACCCGGACCCAGCAGAACGCGAAGATAGCCGCCGCACAAGCCGCCCAAAGCAGGCGGGCTTCTTGCAAACACTTTTTCAGGACGGCCCGGTTCATGCAGTTTTGGAAACAGTACTTTGTTGCAGCTTAGCCCCGTCCCCCAGGACGGGATGCTCGCACTGCGCCTCGTGGGCGAGGCGGCTAAGCGGAAGAGACAGAGACGACTTAGCCGGTTCTCCGTTTTCCCGATGAAATCGGTCATACACCGCACGCAGCCCAATCGGCTCAATCCGAATGTCCTTCAGCGGCAACGTCGCCAGCCAGCCAAGAAGCGGGGCGAGTTCGCCGGGAGTTTCCCAGGTGATCTGGTTCTGCTCGCAGTGGGTCCTCTGGAGCTGGCCTGCCAGTTCGGCCGGGACGCTGGGCACCGGGCCGCTGAAGGTGGCATAGATCCGGTGCTGGGAGCGGAGCTCGGACATCACCTGCGTATGGACGAGTTGCCCCGAGCGGAGGATCACGACGCGGCCGGCGACTTCCTCCACCTCGGAGAGAACGTGCGAGGAGAAGATGACGGTGCGGCCGGCGTCACGAAGTTGGGCGACCATGGCGAGGACGACCGAGCGGACGCTGGGATCGAGGTTGGCGGTCGGCTCGTCCAGGATATAGAGAGGAGTGTCGGCAGCGAGGGCGGCAGCGAGGGCCAGCTTCTGCTTCATGCCGGTGGACATGAAGCTGACCTTGCGGCGGAGGTCGGTCAGTTCCAGGCGAACGGCGGCATCCAGGTAACGGCTCCAGATGCCGCCCGGGCGAATTTCGTAGAAAAAGCGAAGGACTTCTGAAGCCCGCATGTGCGGAAATAGAGCCGCCTCGGCCGGCAGATACGAAACCTGGCGGCGAACCTGAACACTTTCCCGCTCACAATCCTTGTCCGCGATGCGAGCCGAGCCCGAGGTGGGCTTCAGATACCCCAGCAGCAAGCGGATAAGCGTGGTTTTGCCCGCTCCGTTGGGACCGAGCAGGCCAAAAACCTCCCCTTGAGGCACGGACAGAGTGCAGCCGTCCAGAGCCCGCACCGGGCCGTAAATCTTGGTCAGGAGTTGGGTGGTAACGAGGGAGGACACGCCCCTCATTGTTGGCGGGGCATCGATTGCGGGCAACCCGGCGGCCGCCGACATTCAGTTCTGTATTTGGCTGGGATCCCGTTGGGGAACCACGCTCAGGCTCATTGCCCCGAAAACCAGCGAAGACTCTCGAGAACCCTTTTCGAGAGTTTTTTGGAGAGACTTACGTCCAATCGCCTCGACGTAAGTTTTAAAATAGCCTCTCTAGCGGAATCTGTGGGTGAGTTTTGGCTCGGGAAGTTTGCTCAGGGCGTGAAAGTGGGCGATTTGGATGCCTTGTTCGGTGTGAAAGCCATAGGACTTTCTCATGGTCAGTTTGGCTTTATTGTTG
>JBJXFF010000035.1:0-10319 GCA_046153945.1 Pirellulaceae bacterium | reverse complement strand
GGATCGGCCGGATTCGTTTGGGAAGCATTTCCAGGACGACTCGGAAGCAACTTCACGCCTTTATTGAGGCGTCTATTGAACCGGGAAGCCTGATCCGCACGGATGGAAATCCCAGCTACGCCACGCTCGATAAGCTCGGCTATCGGCATACCCCCACAACGCTGTTACACAAGGGAAAGGCTGCCGCGACGGAGTATTTCCCCCGCGTCCACCGGGTTGCTTCTCTCCTCAAACGCTGGCTGATGGGGACTCATCACAGTTATGTGGCCGACCGCTACCTGGACTATTACCTCGATGAATTCACCTTCCGCTTCAATCGCCGAACATCGCGGTCCCCAGGAAAACTGTTCCACAGACTGCTGTTTCAGGCCGTAAGGGAAGCCCCCGCCCCCTTAGACCAGATTGTTCGCGAAGCCGCCAACCCCAACCGGTTGGGGGTGGTGGAGTGAAGCGTATATCTATGACAAATGTATACAATTGACTTCCGGCCCTCCCGCTGCGCGCTGGCCCAAAAAAACTGGCGAGCTCGCCGGGGGAGACTGGCGAGTGAAAGTGTCCAACCGATGCGTCAACACGACAGAAAAATGCCTTATCACCCAAGGTGCTGGGGGTATGAATAAGAAAACCCGCTTTTTGCAGATTATTCAGAGACTTACGTCGAGTGATTTATCCGCAAAGGATTGCAGCGATTGAGCTTGCGAAACCTTGATTCGCCGTAAGTGATTTGAAAAAAGTCGTTGTGAAACATGAATAATATGCCCAAATTGGCCGCCCCCCCGAGGAAAAACCAGCGTATCACCCCAGACCACCACTACTCACTAACTCACCACAAACTCTACTCCCCCAAATGCAATAGCCTCCCGTAAGATGGACGAAACCAAAGTACGGAAAACCGGGTTTAAGACGTAACGATTTTCAAATACCAAGTGACCAGCGAGATTTTTATGCCCTGCCGAGCGATTTTTCTTGGATGCCTGGCTTCTCTCCTTTCCGTGTGCGCCTCTACTCTCCATGCCAGGGAAGCCGAGGGGAAGAAGGAGCCCGTCGTGGGCCGCAAGGTCGCCCCATTCTCGCTAGGAGACTTTCGGGGCAAGACATGGTCGCTGGCGGAATTTCAGAAAAGTAAGGTTGTGGTCGTCGCCTTTTTGGGGACCGAGTGCCCCCTGGTGATGCAGTATGGTCCGCGACTGGCGGACTTGGCGGCCAAATATGAGCAGGAGGGTGTCGCCTTCATCGGCATCAATGCCAACCAGCAGGATTCGCTTGCCGAAATGGCCCACTTCGCCAAGCAGAGCAAAATCGAGTTTCCGCTCCTTAAGGATGCCGGGAACAAAGTGGCCGATAGCTTCCAAGCTCAGCGGACTCCCGAGGTCTTCGTCCTGGATGCTGAGCGGACCATTCGCTACCACGGCCGCATTGACGATCAGTTCACTTACGGCAAAGGGCGCGACAAGCCGCAGCAGACCTGGTTGGCGAGCGCGATTGACGAATTGCTCGCGGGAAAGGAAGTCACCACGAAGGAAGTCCCCTCCATCGGCTGTCACATTGGTCGCGTCCTGACTCCCCAGACCGAGAGCGACGTGACCTATTCCAAGCAGATCAGCCGCATCTTTCAGGACAACTGCGTCGTTTGCCACCGGCCGGGTGAAATCGGGCCGTTCGCCCTGACGAATTACGAAGAGTCCGTTGGCTGGGCGGAGATGATTGACGAAGTCGTCAGCGAGCAGCGGATGCCGCCGTGGCACGCCGACCCCAAGCACGGCAAATTCTCCAACGACACCCGCCTTTCGGACGAAGAGAAGTCTCTCATCCACCGCTGGGCCGCCGCCGGTGCCCCTGAAGGGGATAAGAAGGACCTCCCCGCGCCGAAGCAATTCGTGGAGGGGTGGCAAATCGGCAAGCCGGACCTCGTGGTCTATATGTCTGACAAGCCGTTCAACGTGCCGGCGAAAGGCGAGGTCCGCTATCAGTTCTTCATGGTCGATCCCGGCTTTAAGGAAGACACCTGGATCAAAGCCGCCGAGTGCCGGCCGGGAAGCCGGGCGGTGGTGCATCACATCATCGTCGGCATGGCGGATCAGTTCCGCCAGCGGAAGGAAACAGCCGGCCTGCACAACGAATTTCTCACCGCGACGGCCCCCGGTGCTCGCCCGCTGATTCTTCCGCCGGGACAAGCCAAGCTCATCCCCGCCGGCAGCAAATTGGTTTTCCAAATCCACTACACGCCCAACGGAACTGCCACCCCCGACCGCAGCTCCGTCGGCTTCGTCTTCGCGAACGCGTCCGAAGTGAAGCAACAAGTCGGCACCGACAAGGCGGCCAACCAGGGTTTCCGCATTCCCGCCGGGGCGAGCAATCACAAGGTGGAGGCGTATCACTCCTTCAGCAAGGACATGATTCTGCTCTCCATGTTCCCGCATATGCATCTGCGGGGAAAGGCGTTCCGCTACACCGCCATTTATCCCGACAAGAAGCAGGAAATCCTGCTCGATGTTCCGCACTATGATTTCAACTGGCAGAACGGTTACGTTTTCGCCGAACCCAAGTTAATGCCCGCGGGGACCCGGATTCACTGCGAAGCCTGGTTCGACAACTCCGAGCAGAACATCGCCAACCCCGACCCGAAATCATCCGTCCGCTGGGGTGACCAGACCTGGGAAGAGATGATGATCGGCTATTTCGACGCCACCCCTGCCGTCCCTGAAGCCGCCAAGATCAGCGGCAGCCGAACAGCGGAGTTCCAGAAGAAAGCGAAAGAGGGGAGTGCTGCTCCCGACAGCAAGCTCAAGGAACTGGCAAAAACCGCTCTCAAATCCGACAAGGATCTGGCTAAGTTCAGCGAAGCCCTGCAAGACTTCGCCCCGCAACTCGACCGGGTCTGCTGGACGACCGTGGAAGGGGGCAATCTCCTGGTGAAAAAGTGCGTGCAGGACTCCGCTTTCGAAGCTGAAGTCGGCGGCGCGGGCAAAAAGGTCCCGGCCAGATGGATGAAGCTCGCAACCTATGCCGAATCCAAAGAGCCCATCCTCCACCAACGGCTCTCCACCGCCAGCGGCATCGACCTGCAATTCATGGCCAAAGCCTATCAATCCAGCTACCACCTCCCGATCAAAAGAGAGGGCCTGGCCGGCAGCATCAACTTCTGGAGCGCGGAGAAAGATGCCTTCCCGCCGGAGTTGATCAAGGCGCTGGGGGAATTGGTGAAGGGGATGGAGTAGGCCCTGGCACTGCATTGCTTGTCCCACCGGCTTGCACGGGCAATAATCGGGCCTTCTACAAAATACACGCACAAGCAAGGCGGTCCACCATGTATTCGCGCGCTGTTACGATTCTGTCCTTAGTCTTCATCAGCGCTACTCTCTCCGCTGCCGATGTTATTCCTCATGCTCAGGACAAACCCCCGGGACCGGCGCTCTCGCCGCAAGAAGCGATCAAGAAGATGACGGTGCCGGAGGGGTTCAAGGTCGAGCTCGTCGCCAGTGAGCCCGATATTGTGAACCCGATCGGGATGGCCATTGACGAGCGGGGCCGGTTTTGGATTACCGAGAGCCTGGAATACCCCCGCCGCTCAGCCGGGCCGGGGAAGGACCGGGTGAAGGTTCTCGAAGATACTGACGGGGACGGCAAGGCGGACAAGTTCACCGTCTTTGCCGACGGGCTCAACATCCCCAGTGGCATTGCGGTGGGGCATGGTGGCGTGTGGGTCGCCAACTCCCCCGACATCCTGTTCATGCAGGACACCGACGGCGACGGCAAAGCCGACAAGAGCGAAGTCGTCGTCACCGGCTTTGGGCGGGACGATACGCACGAGCTGCCCAACTCGCTCACCTGGGGACCGGACGGCTGGCTGTATGGGCTCAACGGAGTTTTCAATCACTCGCATGTGAAGTATCCGAAGTCTTCCAAGCATTACAGGGAAGGACATCCCGGCTGGCAGTTCACTTGTGCCCTGTTTCGGATTCATCCGGTCACGCGCGAGTTTCAGGTCTTTTGCGAAGGGACCAGCAATCCTTGGGGTGTGGCGTTCGACTCCGAAGGCAGCGCGTTCATCAGTGCCTGCGTTATCGACCACCTCTGGCACCTCACCGAGACCGGCTATTACCACCGCCAGGGCGGGCCGTATCCGCCGTTCACTTGGAAGATCGAGTCCATCGTCAAGCACAAGCACCAGAAGGCGGCCTACTGCGGCATCCATTACTTCGACAGCGACGCCTACCCCGAGAAATATCGCGACAAGCTCTACATGGGGAACATCCACGGCGGCTGCCTCAACGTCGACAAGCTGCAGCGGGACGGCAGCACGTACTTCGCCACGCCGGAGCCCGACTTCCTCACCGCCAACGACGCCTGGTTCATGCCCGTCGTGCAGAAAACCGGCCCCGACGGCAGCATCTACGTTCTCGATTGGTATGACCGCTACCACTGCTATCAGGACGCCAACCGCGACCCAGCCGGCATCGACCGGCTGAAAGGGAGGTTGTACCGGGTCCGGTATAAGGAGACGCCGCGGGCGAAGGGATTTGATCTCGCTAAAGAAACCGACGAGCAGCTCATTGAGCGGCTGGGGGCGGGAAATGACTTCATCCGCAGCACCGCCCAGCGGCTACTTTATGAAAGGCAGGTAGCGGATATCAACAATCCTGGTGCGGGAATTCCCAAGCGAACGCGAACTCGCGAAACGCTCCGGCGGTTTGCCGACGCGAAAGAGATTCCGCACAAGCAGCGAATGCAAGCCCTCTTCGTGCTAATGAGCACCTGGGAGATCGACGAAGGTCAAACGCAGTATCTGATGAAGAACGCGGAGCCTGCCATTCAAGCTTCCATCATCCGGCTGCTGGGAAACGTCGGCAGAGCGAGCCCGGCTCAGATTGCCACCATCAATGGCCTCGCAGCCACCGGTGCCGCTGACGTCAAACTGCAAATCGCCATCGCCGCCCGCAAGATCGACGGCATCGACCCACTGCCGCTGTTACTCAAAGTCCTCGCAAATTGCGGCGACGACAAACTCATTCCGCACATCGTCTGGCAAAATCTGTATCCATTGCTGGAAGAAAATCCAGAGCCGTTCCTGACCGCGGCCAAGAATCCTGACTTTCTTCGCTCGAAGCATGCGGCTGAGTTTCTCCCACGAGCAGCCGAGCGGATTCTCGGGCGTAAGAAGTTCGACGCCGCCGCAGTCGCCGGCCTGATCGCAATCACGCGCGACGGTTCCCCCAAAGATGCCCAGCGTCTACTCGCGCTCCTCAGCTCGAAAGTCCAATCCGGTGAAATCCGCGACCAGCAACTCAAGGAGCTACAAGAAGCCCTGGCGGAGACGCTCAGGCCCCTCCTTGTCGATCCCGCCTTGCATCCCGCCGGCGACGAAGCGGCATTACTAGCGGCCTCATGGGGAGACGAGCGCGGCCTCAAGCGGGCACGGCAGACATTCTCCGTGAACGGCCTGCAAAATGACTATCGCCTCCGCGGCCTCGCCGCCCTCATCTCCGGCGGCGACAAAGAAGTCCTCCCGCTGGTCGCCGATGCCCTCACCGGCAGCGTGTCCCCCGTTCAAGACCCGTCCGATTTCCGCGGCAAGCTCCTAGCCATGCTCGGCAAGGTGGATGACCCGAAAGTCGCCGACATTGTCCTCGCTTCATACGCCAAACTCGAACCCGACGTTAAGCCGCGGGCAATTCAGCTCCTCACGCAGCGGACAAATTGGGCCGCTAAGCTTGTCGGCGAAATCGGCGAGAAGAAGATTCCGTTCGAAGCCCTCAACGTCAATCAAGTCCGTCAGCTTCTGTCTTTGAACGACAAAGAGTTGACGAGCGCAGTCACCAAGCACTGGGGAACCATCCGCACCACCCGCGATCCACAGCGGGAGGAAATCGTCGCCCAGATGAAGCAGCTCATTCGCAAAACGCCCGGCGACGCCAAACGGGGAATCGCCGTCTACACCAAAGTCTGCGGCCAGTGCCACAAGATGTATGGCGAAGGGCAGGAGGTCGGCCCCGACATCACGCTCAACGGCCGCTCGTCGTTCGACCAGCTCCTCTCGAACGTCTTCGACCCCAGCCTCGTCATCGGTGCTTCCTACCAGGCCCGCCTCGTCAAAACGACCGATGGCCGCGTCCTCACCGGCCTCCTCGCCGAAGACAGCCCCCAGCGTGTCGTCCTCAAGGTCCAAGGGGGCAAGCAGGAAATCATCCCCCGCGACGATGTGGAGATGATGAAGATCAGCGAGCTTTCCCTCATGCCGCAGGACGTGGAAAAGACATTGAAGCCCGAAGAAATTGCTGACCTATTCGCCTACATCACTCTGGACAAACCGCCGACCGACCCGAGCGCGAAGCTGATACCGGGGACGAAGGAGGGAAGGTAGGCAGGTTAACTCAAACCGCAGCACCCCACGAGTTCAATAGCCAACAGCCGCGCCATCCTTGCGCGACTCGCTGGCTCCGTGGAGCACGCCGTTCTTCCAGTCAATGAGAATTCCCTGGTAGCCCCCAAAGCCGCCGCTGCCGCGCATGACTTTGTGGCCCATGCTTCGTAAGGCACCAACGGCTTCATCGGAGACTCCTCCTTCGACGAGGACCTGCCCGCTCCCTTCAGCAGCCAAACCGGTCGGCGTGGCGCTGCCGCTGTGGCTGGCGCGGGGGGCGTCGCCGGCGGCTTGGACGTTCATGCCGAAGTCGACCAGGTTGCACACGATCTGCACATGCCCCTGGGCCTGCATGTCTCCCCCCATCACGCCGAAGCAGAACCAGGGCTTTCCCTCCTTGGTGATGAACGCCGGGATGATCGTGTGAAACGGCCGCTTGTGGGGCTCCAGCCGGTTCGCGTGCTTGTCGTCCAGGGCGAACAGGGCCCCGCGGTTCTGCATCGCAAAGCCGACATCCCCCGGCACGACCATCGACCCGAAGCCAAAATAGTTGCTCTGGATGAACGAGCAGCAGTTGCGGTCCTTGTCGACGACCGTGAGATAGATCGTGTCGCCGTGCGTCAGCTTGGGATCGCCGGCGGGAACATCCTCGGCTGCCTTATGCAAGTCGATGCGGGCGTTCTGTTTTTTGGCGTATTCCTTGGAGATCAGCTCTTTCACGGGGAGCGCGCCGAAGGCGGGATCGACATAGAACTTCGCCCGGTCGGCGAAGGCCAGCTTTTTGGCTTCGAGGAAGAGGTGCAAGTGCTCGGCACTATTGTGGCCGAGCGTTCGCAGGTCGTGCTGCTCCAGGATGTTGAGCATTTCCAGCGCGGCAATCCCCTGGCCATTCGGCGGCAGTTCCCAGACGTCATAGCCCCGGTAGTTTGTGCTGACCGGCTCGACCCATTCGCTCTTGTGTTCGGTAAAGTCCCGGAGCGAGAAATAGCCGCCGTTTTTCTCGCTGAATGCGACGATCTTCTTGGCGATCTCCCCCTGATAAAATGCCTGCGGTCCCTCCTTGGCGATGATCCGGAGCGAAGCCGCCAGACGCGGGTTTTTCATGACCTCGCCGACACTTGGCGCTCGCTGCCCGTCGACTAGAAACGTTGCCGCCGAATCGGGCCACTTCCGCAGCGAACCTTCAGCCCCTTTCCAATATCCTGCAATCACTTCCGGCACTGGCTCACCCTCTTCTGCCGCGGCAATGGCGGGAGCCAGAATCTCCGCCAGTGGCTTGCGGCCGAATCGGCCATGCAATTCCCGCCACCCATCGACGCAGCCGGGGACCGACCAGGAGAGGGGGCCTGTCGTTGGAATCTGCGGCAGCCCCTTCTCCGCAAAGACCTGGCGATTAAGGCCAAAAGGACTGCGACCGGAAGCATTCAAGCCATAAAGCTTCTGGGTTTTGGCATCCCAGTAGATCACGAACAGGTCTCCGCCAATCCCACAACTCATGGGCTCGACAACCCCGAGCATGGCATTGGCCGCAATCGCCGCATCAGCCGCGGTGCCTCCCGACTTGAGCACGTCGAGTCCCGCCTGAGCCGCCAGCGGATGACTGGTGGCAACCATTCCCTGCCGGGCAATCACCACGCTGCGGGCCTGGTTGGGATGGGGGCTGCTGCGATCAAAGGCCTGGGCCGGAGGGATGACAGTGACAGCCATGAGCAGTGCCATGCGGAAAAAGAGGGGAAAAAACGTGCCTATCGAGCGATTCATAACGGGGCTCCTGGAGCAGCAGTCTACCAATCGGGGAGGTGTTCGGGAGTTTTTTCACGAATTTGGTGGAATTCTGCATCGGAACCATCCCGTGTCAGCAGTAGTTTAATGAGCATGGAAGCGACTGGTATCCGTGCGCCGCAAAAAGGCCTGTGCACCGGAAAGAACCGAAGAATTTTGAAAAAAACATTGCAATCCCGTGAGCGACCGGTTAAGATTTGGAGCGTTGGGGATTCCGTGGAAAGGTTTATGCCGGTGACGGTTCTCGTTGCCGGAGAATTCAATTGTGTGGATTATCCGCCAGTCCGGCGGAGTCATTTTGCGTCATTCTCCGTCGGAAATCATTGTTCAAGGAATTTCGTATGAGCTCACGTTTGTCATTCCGACGAGCCTTCACGCTCGTGGAACTGTTGGTGGTCATCGCCATCATTGGCGTTTTGGTCGCCCTCCTGCTGCCCGCCGTGCAGTATGCCCGCGAAGCGGCCCGCCGCATGTCGTGCGGCAACAATCTCAAGCAGATTGGGATTGCGCTGCACACCTATCACGACACCTTCAAGGTCTTTCCCCCGGCCATTCTCGGCAGCGGTCGCTGGAATGCCCCAGCAACTGCCACCCCTCCTCACTTCGTTTCCAATACCACCGGCTGGGCAATGCTGCTTCCCTATTTGGAACAGTCCGGAATGTCCGGTACGTACAATTTCGGCATGGTTTCCAGCATGTCCAATCCGTACGGAAAGCCCTACATCAACGCTGCCTTCCCTGGTGCCGCCTCCTCACTTCTGCCGGCTAATCCCAACGCCCTGGTTTACGGCAAAAGGATGGAGATTCTCACTTGCCCGAGCGATTCCTACCCGGCTCCTCTAAAGAACTACGCACCCCAAACAGCCGATTTCTACGAGGCCTACAATGTGGCCCGCAGCAACTACTTGTTCTCGACGGGACAATACACGGATTATGATACCCGCTACAACGATTTTTCCAGCATCCACAAGGGGATGTTTGGCAATGACGGCGCCGGCGGTTTGCAGGACTGCACCGACGGAACTTCCAACACCGTTGCCGTTGGCGAATCCAAGCAAGGGCACCGCGGTAAAGTTGCCGACGTATTTGGACCCTACTGGGGAGCCGGGACTCACACCTGTTGCCATGGCTGGACTGTTTATAGTCAGTCGGCCCAAGCGATGAACTCAGGTAACTCCACGGCCCTTCGGGCACCTCAGACCATTACTTATGGCAAGTTGTATGGAGGTATCAATACCGACTGGTACTGGGATTTCACCAACAAGCAGTATGCTTGGCAATTCGGTGCCTACCATCCCAATGGGGCTCAATTTGTCATGTGTGACGGCGCGGTGAAGTTCATCAACCAGAATGTGGCCTATGACGGTGGAGTAGGCGGGAATGCCAATGGCGGCGTGTTTGTTTGGTTGAATCGCCCAGCCGACAACCTCTCCCGCTCGCTGCAAGATGCTGGCACCCAATAGTCTCCATTCGCAGACCGGCTAAATCGCAATCTGGGGGTCAAGTACTTGGCCCCCAGATTTTGTTTGGGTATATTCCCTTCCGACTCCCTCTTATCCACTTCACCTCCTCTTTCTTACAGGCTGATCCATGGTGGCTCGACTCAGGTTGGGATTGTTGTTTTTGGTAATGCCCGCCGCACTCTGTTTGGCGGCTTTGGGCTGTGGTGACTCGGGAGGTCCTCCCAAAGTGAAAGTAGTCCCCGTTACCGGAAAGGTGACCCTGGGAGGTGAACCCTTGGCGGACGCCAACTTGACGTTTTATTATGAGGGAGCAACCCCCACGGGATATCTAGGCCCAGGCGCTAAGACAGCGGCGGATGGCACTTTTGAAGCGATCACTGGAGCGCAAAAGGGGGCGATGGCTGGCACCTATAAGGTAACGGTCAGCAAATTGGTTGGTCCGGACGGCAAGCCCGTGGTCGCCGATATCTCGAAAGGCATGGACTTGGGCCAAATGATTGCCAGTGGGCAGGCCAAGGAACTGTGTCCCCCGGCATATAGCGACAGCACCCAGGCCACCACCAAAGTTACTGTTGCGGATGGAACCCCAACTCCCCCCCTCAATATTGACATCCCCAAGCAATAGTTGTCGAAAACCGGTTGGGAATAAGGAATACGGAACTTGGCGCGACTCTTTTGGAGTCGCGCTTTTTTTTGCGCTGGCAGAGAGAAAT
>JBJXFF010000030.1:0-25891 GCA_046153945.1 Pirellulaceae bacterium | reverse complement strand
GGAGGCGGAGGTCGAGTTCCGCAAGGCGATCGCGCTGCGGCAAAAGCTGGCCGATGACTACCCCGACGTCGCGGAATACCGCAGTAGCTTGGCGGGGAGCCGTCACGACCTGGCTTACGTCCTGGCGGCGACGGGCCGGCCGGCGGAGGCGGAAGCCGAGTTCCGCAAGGCCATCGCTCTTTCGCAGAAGGCGACCGACGAGAACCCCGCCTCCGTTCAGAACCGCCAGTTTCTGGCTAATCACCACCATAACCTCGGCGTCCTGTTGCGAGAGACGGGTCAATCGGCGAAGGCCGACGGCGAGTACCTCGCGGCGTTGGCCATCTACCGGAAACTCGCCGCCGACAACCCCGCCGATGTCGAGTTCCGCATCTGCCTGGCGGACAGCCACCTCGCTCGTGCCAACGTGAAATCGATTGTGGGCAAGCCGGCGGAGGCCGAGGCCGAGATCCGCAAGGCGTTGGCGGTCTACCAACAGTTGGCCGACGACCACCCCGCCGTTACCCGGTTCCGCAGCCGCGTGGCGCTCGCTCACTTTAACCTCGTCGGCAATCTGAATGCGGCGGGCAAGACGGCGGAGGCGGAGACCGAATACCAACTCGTTCTTGGGTTGTATCAAAAGCTGGCCGACGACCACCCGTCCGTCACCGAGTTCCGCGGCTACCTGGCGAAAACCCATACGAATCTTGCGATCCTGCGGAAGAACACCGGAAACCTGGCGGAAGCCGAGGTCGAGATGCGCGCGGCGCTGGCGATTGGCCGAAAGCTGGCCGACGACAACCCGAGCGTCACCGAATACCGCAGCAAGCTGGCAGGCAGCCATCACGGCCTCGGCGACATCCTGGCGGCGACGGGCAAACCGGCGGGGGCGGAGGCCGAGTTTCGCAAGGCCATTGCGCTTTCCCAGAAGGCGACCGACGAGAACCCCGCCTCCGTTCAGTTCCGCCAGTTCCTGGCGAACCACCACCTCAATTTCGGCACTTTGCTGCAGGCGACGGGCAGGCCGGCGGAGGCCGAGGCCGAGTACCGGAAGGCGCAGGCGATTTACCGAAAGCTAGTCGACGCGGAACCCGCCGTTACCGACAATACAAGCGCCCTGGCTATGATCCACGACAATCTGGGCCGCCTAATGTTGGAAGTGTGTCGGCCCACGGAGGCGGCGGCTGACTTCCGCCAGGTGCTCGAACTTAACCCGAATTTCGTCCAAGCCAAAATGGGACTCGCTCAAGCCCAGCGCCTGACGGCGCTGCTGGACAAGCTTCCCGCGCTCTTGAAGGGTGACTATAAGCCGACGAGCAATGGCGAGCGGCTAGCTTTCGTCGAAATCTGCCTGACGAAGAAACAGTATCGTGCGGCCGCGGGCCTGTACGCCGACGCCGTTGCCGCCGACCCCAAGGTGGCCGACGACCCAAGGACGGGCCACCGCTATTACGCCGCTTGCTGTGCGTCCCGCGCCGCCGTTCCGGAGGAGGACGCCGCCATGCTGAACGACGAGGAGCGGGCCCGCCTGCGTAAGCAGGCCCTCGACTGGCTCCGTGCCGATCTGGCCCTGCTCACCAAGCTACTGGAGAGCAGCCCGCCCGGCGCCCATGCCGTCGTGCCGCAGATGATGAAGCACTGGCAGCAGGACCCCGACCTCGCGGGCATCCGCGACGCCGACGCACTCGCCAGACTGCCGGCCGACGAACAGAAGTCTTTCACCCAGTTATGGGCCGACGTGGCGGAGCTGCTCCAGAAGGCGGAGAAGAAGTGACACCCGCCGAGCTCTTGCCCCAGGTTTATGACGAACTCCGCAAGTTGGCGGCGGTGAAGCTTGCTTCGGAAAAGCCTGGACAGACGCTCGACGCCACGGCGCTCGTCCACGAAGCGTTTCTGAAACTCGGCGGCGAGCGATCGTTCGCGACGAAGGGTGACTACCTGAAGGCCGCCGCCCAGGCCATGCGCCGAATCCTCGTCGATCGCGCCCGCGCCCGCAATGCCGCCAAGCGCGGCGGCGGGCGACGTGTCGATCTGGAAGCAGACCATCTGGCCATCCCGCTCCGCAGCGATGACATAGAAGCCCTCGACGAAGCCCTTTCTCGCCTGGCTCAGGAACAGCCGCGACTGGCCGAACTGGTGCAGCTTCGGCATTTTGGCGGCCTGACGCTCGCCGAGTGCGCCGAGGTTCTCGGCGTTTCGCCCCGCACGGCGGATGCCTGGTGGGCCTATGCGCGGGCGTGGCTGGGGGTTGAACTCAAGAAGGAGTACTCTTAACGCCTTCTTTCGTCCATAATAACCCCCATGTGGCCCGAAGCGGAAAAAACCGAAGAGATACTGGCGGGGGTGCGGGGGGGAGATGCGGATGCCATCAACCGCCTGATGGACCGGCATCGCGATTCCATCCGCCGGATGGTGCAATTGCGGCTGGACCAGAAGATTCAGCGGCGGATTGACGCCAGCGACGTGGTGCAGGATGTCCTCATCGAAGCGAGCCGCCGCTTGCAGGATTACCTCGCCAACCCGGTGATGTCGTTCCATCTCTGGCTGCGGCAGATTGCCCAGGACCGGATCATTGACGCCCACCGCCGACACCGGGTCTCCGCCAAGCGGAGCGTGGACCGCGAGCGAGTTTTGGCGGTCCCTTCCGCGGACGACCATTCGACGATGGACTTCGCCGCCCAACTCGTCGGCCGCGAACTCACCCCCGCCGCTGCCGCCACGCAGAAGGAAATGGCCCGCTGCGTCGAAGCCGCCATCTCGCAGCTCCCCGACCAGGACTGCGAAGTCATCATCATGCGGCACTTCGAACAGCTCTCCAACCAGGAAATCGCCCAGGTCCTGAGCCTGACGGAACCCGCGGCCAGCATGCGGTATTTGCGCGCCGTGCGGCGACTGCGGGAGATACTTGGCCAGTCATCGTCGGGGATGAGCGGCCTTACCAGCGGATAGTTGTTTCGAAAGTCAGCCGCGTGTTTGCCGCAGGGCCACCACGCTGACCAGCAGCAGCGCCGCACTGAGCAGGCTCACTACGAGCACCACTTCCACCTCCACTGAAGGGAGCCGAAGCCACTCGGGCTGAGCGGCGGCCAGCATCATCCAGCCCAGCGACAAAAGGACTAGCAGCATCACTCCCGAAGCAACGAACTCGAGCAATTTGTCCGGCTTCATGGCGATGGTCCTCCGTCAGATGTCTGGCGGGCGGTAAGCTCTTCCGGTGCCGCAGTCCGGATGCGGCTGTGGGCCCAGAACCAGTAGTAGCAGATGCCGAGGCCGTAGAGGAGGGCCGTGAGCGGCAGGACTTTCACGTCGATGCCGGCATAGATGTAAACTGAAAAGGCGGACAACAGGACAACCGCAATCGGGAGCGTGTAATAGAGCGGAGCACGATAGTCCTTGAAGAGCCCCGGCTCACGGAGCCTGAGGACGAAGAGGCAGCCCATCGCCAGGATGTACCAGATCAGGGCCGTGAGCGTCGAGACGAGAACCGCCACGGCCACGGCGTCTTTGAACCAGAGATTGGCGATGCAGAAGCCGGCGGTGATCAGACTGCAGACCGCCAGCGAAACGACCGGCGTTCGCCGCGTGGAGTGGACTTTCCCCAAAAACGGCGGCAGATAGCCCGCCCGCCCCAAGCCGAAAAGCTGCCGGCTGGTGCCATAGATCATGCCGTGGTAACTGGCGATCATGCCAAACAGGGCGATGAGGCCGAAACTGTAGACGGCGACCGGCGATTTGCCGATGGGAATATCGCCCACGATTTTGGCGAGCGGATAGGTGACCTCGGCAAACTCCGTATAGTCCAGCGCTCCGCAGGCGAAGAACCAAGTGAGTCCTACGAGGGCAATCAGCGTGAGCTGTGCCCAGACGAGGCCGCGGGGAATCGTGCGGTGCGGCTTGTCGGCTTCTTCGGCAGCAAGGGCGACGGTCTCGATCATGACGAGCCACCAGAGACAGTAAGGTACGGCGTCGAGTACCGCTTGCCATCCTTTCTTCTCGGGTAAGATTGGCGTGGTCCAAACGCGGTGCCAGGAAAAGTTTGTTGCGGCGAGGCCCCAGAAGATGAGCAGACCCAAGATTGCGCCGTAGGTCATGATGACCATCGCCAGCGACTGCTCTTTCACCCCCCAGACTTGCAGCACGAAGAAAATGGCGACCGTGGCAAGCGCGGTCCAAACCGTCACAGTTGCGCTCGGCTCCGCGGGATTCAAAAGGAACGCGATATATCCGCCGGTGGCCAGAGCCGTCGCAATGGTCGCAAACTGGCTTTCCAAAAACATCGACCAACCCATCACAAAGCCGAGCGAGCCATCCACCGCTCGCCTTCCATACGCCAGCGGCCCGCCGGCGAAGGGCATGCCGACCGAGAGCTCCGAAAGGGCCAATACCCAGGTGAGATAGAGGACGCAGACGATGAGCGACGCGATGAGAACCGCGATTGGACCGTTATCCTTGAGCGCCAGGTTCCAGCCAAAATATTCGCCGGTGATGACGACGCCGACACCGAGGGCCCAAATATCAAGGACTCGCAGCGGACGCTTGAGGGAGTGCTCGGCGAGATACTTTTTTTCGTCGGCAGTGACGGGGTCGGGAATCTTAGGCGTCATGGGAATTCCTAATCATTAGGTCGCAAACGCCAATCAGACCCCACCGAGCTCGTCTCGGTGGTGAACTGATTTTGCACTAGAATCGGTCCCTGAAAACTCCTTGCCCCCACCGACCTCGCGTCGGTGGAGCAAATGACTCCACGCCCCAGAATCATGCGTTCCACCGGCACGAGGCCGGTGGGGACGACTATCACTTTCGTTTCGTTGCTAGTGCAAAATCATGGCTCCACCGACGCGAGGTCGGCGGGGGCCAAGCCCTTCCCTTTAACCCTTCACTCCCGGCACCCAATCCGTCCCCGCCAGCGGCACCTTCGCCATCGCAGCCGCCTCGACAGTGAGTGCGACGAGATCCTCTCGCTCCAAGTGATGGACATTCGCCTTTCCGCAAGCGCGGGCCAGCGTGGAGAGTTCCATGTTCATCACGCTGAGATAATTTTGCAGCCATCGAGCGCCGTTTTCTGCGGTCAGCCGCTTTTCCAGCACTTCGTCCTGCGTGGTGATGCCGACAGGGCAGCGGCCGGTGTGGCAGTGGTGGCAGAAGCCGGGGGCCGTGCCGAGCCGCTCGTAGTCTTCGGTGGCATTGATCTTCTGGCCCGAGGCGTCGGCGTAGTGGTCGCTGTTGCAGCCGAGGGCGACGAGGACTCCCTGGCCGATGGAGACGGCGTCGGCTCCCATGGCGAGGGCTTTGGCCGCGTCCGCCCCGGTGCGGATGCCGCCGGAGATGATGAGCTGCACGGTGCCGACCATGTTCATCTCTTCCAGGGCTTCCACCGCCTGCCGCAGGGCGGGGAGCGTGGGGATGCCGGCGTGCTCGATGAAGACCTGCTGCGTGGCGGCTGTTCCCCCTTGCATGCCGTCGAGCACGATCACGTCGGCCCCGGATTTGACGGCCAGCTTGACGTCGTTTTTCACGCGGGAGGCACCGATCTTGACGTAAATCGGCACCTGCCAGTCGGTGATTTCTCGCAGCTCCAGGATTTTGATGGCGAGATCGTCCGGGCCGGTCCAGTCGGGATGGCGGCAGGCGGAGCGCTGGTCGATGCCGGAGGGAAGGGTCCGCATCTCGGCCACGCGAGGGCTGATCTTCTGCCCGAGCAGCATCCCGCCGCCGCCGGGCTTGGCCCCCTGGCCGATGACGATTTCAATCGCGTCCGCCTTCCGCAAATCGTCCGGATTGAAGCCGTAGCGACTCGGCAGGCACTGATAAATGAGCGTCTTGGACGACAGCCGCTCTTCCTGCGTCATCCCGCCGTCGCCGGTCGTGGTCGAAGTCCCCATTGCCGTCGCTGCGCGGCCGATGGCTTCCTTCGCCGTCGCGGAGAGAGCCCCGAAGCTCATCCCGGCGACCGTGATCGGAATCTCCAGCTCAATCGGCTTCTTGGCATGCCTCGTTCCCAAGACCGTCTTCGTCAGGCACCGTTCGCGGTATCCTTCCAGCGGATAGCGGGAGAGCGAAGCCGTCAGAAACACCAAATCATCAAACGTCGGCAACTGCCGCTTCGCCCCCAGCCCCCGAATATCATACAGCCCCCGCTCCGCCGCCTGCTGGATATATGCGATGGTCTGACGGCTGAGGGTGTACGATTCTTCGCGTGGTTGGAGCATGGCGAATAATATAGCGGAGTGGCGAGGCAAAAGTGAGGGTGCCATCGCCGACTTTTGGCCCGCGAAAGGAGACCGTTAGAAAGGTGGAATCGTGTGTGCGCCGCGACATCAGGGCACGTCACCGCAATCGCCCGATCCCGCCACGGTTCCTTCGCCGCTGCCGCGGCTCTTGGGATGTGGTGCCTCGCCTTCCCACAGCTTCGCTGTGGGCTCGGTTCCGGTCGCCGCTGCCGCGGCTGCAAGAGGCCGGGGTCGGGAGTCTTAGGCGTCAAAGAGTTACCATCCGTAATGAGCATCGCCGCCTAAGACTCCCGTCCCCCTCGCGCGGAGACGGGGTGCGGCCGACGACCTGATTGGAGCCGTCACCCTTCACTGGGCAACATCAACCGATAGGCGACCTCGACACATACAATTTTCTACTTAGTGAATATGTGACATTTATTTACCGACGACACTCGGACGCGCTAGCGACCGTGTCCCACTTCGTAAGGACGAGCTTTGAAGCGATACCCAAGTAGCGGTCGACGGATAGCCATAAGCGTCCCGATTGGTGCGGAATCGGAAATTCGTTGACGTGGGCCACTGGGCACGTTAGCTTAATCGAGATGACGAGACAAAAAAACGACGAATCAAGTTTTACCTGTATTGGTTAGTATGATGTCATCAAGCGAAAAGAACCCAAGTCATCTCGAAACTTCTGTTCCGGATGAGGCTGCTCCGAAGGGGAGGAGAATACACCCGATTATTCTGTACCCGTTCGGTCAGCCGCGGGATACACGGCATCTTGAGATCCTTTATTCTGACTTAATAAAGCGTGTGGGAGAAAATAGTTCACGTTACGCGTGGCCTGTGACAGTAGTGAATCGCCAGACGTTTCACCGCAATAAGACAAACAGATTGTTTACTTCCTTTCAGAAGGATTATGTATCGAAGTACTCGGAAGTGCTGCCGGCTTGGAGCGTTGACAGCTGCCAAATGTGGCTGCACGGATTAGGGCATGCATTCGACAAGCGAAGCACCGTCTACGACGTCTATTGGTTGATTCCGGGTGATTTCGACTACGCGAGCAAGGCCGGAGCCGACGTTCTCAAGAATTTCGAGAACATTCCCGCTGCCGTTTACGACGGCGAAGTGGAACTCTGCATTGGGGAGATAACCGTACCTGTAAATAGCGCGAAGCAACTTATCGATACGTATGGAACTTATGGGCTGCTTTACAACTGGTTCCCTGCCGAGGCCCAGGGCCTGCGCAAGATTACCGATAAGCCTCGCTCTGAGTTTTTCGCCATAGGTCACGACTACCTAAAGACAGCACTAGTGAGCCAGCGCTGGTACGGTTACGAGCAGACTATCGTGATTCTCCTCCAGGGAATGCAAGGTGTGCGTCCAATGCGATCCATGAAGAAGGTTGAGCTTGGCGAACTTTCTGACGATCCGACGGGCAGAGGCGACTTGGCGGGAGCTATGCAGCAGGTAGAACGCACAGAGAGAGTGCTGAAGTTGTATTGGCGCGAGTTAAAGGCCCCGCAGGATCCGAATTGGCCAGAAAAGTTCAGGGTACTAGACCATCAATCCGAACAGATTCGCGGGGCGGCAATGGTGATTCTGCAACAAATCTTGTCGTAGCACGGCGAAACAACTCGCGACAAGACTATCTCCCTTCGGCCTGCTTCATCTACGCTACATTTAGCCAACGAAGTCTATCGATGGCTCAGTGCAGATTTGGTCGTCCGAGACGACTCAATACTCCCCCTGATGCTCCGAATTCCAGTGATACAGCCTCCGCGCCGATCCAATCCGTTTGAACTCCCGGGGATTAGCATCAAAACCAGCCTGCTTCAGTAACTCCCCGACAGCAGCGATATCCGCCGCTTGTATCGGCTCTTCCTGAGCATCCGCTCCGAGGCTGTGGATTTTGCCGCGGACGTAGAGGACGGCTTCGTAGAGGGAGTCGCCGAGGCCGGGGCCGGCGTCGCCGCAGACGACGAGGCGGCCGGCTTGGGCCATGAAGGCGGAGACGTGGCCGACGGAGCCGCCGACGACGATGTCGCTCCCTTTCATGGAGATGCCGCAGCGGGAGGAGGCGTTTCCTTCGATGACGACGAGGCCGCCGTGGCCGGATGCCCCGGCACATTCCGAGGCGTTCCCTTTCACGCGGACAGTGCCCGACATAATGTTCTCCGCCACGCTCCAGCCGACGCTGCCGTGGACAGTGATGCGAGACCGCTTGTTCATGCCGCCGATGAAATAGCCGGCGTGACCGCGAATGTCGATCTCCACGTCCGCATCGACGCCGACGGCCAGGTTGTGCATTCCGTTGGGGTGCAAAATCTCGACATGCTGGATGCCGGACTTCGGCAGCTCGTGATGGAGAAACTGGTTGAGGTCACGGACGCTGATTTTGGACAGGTCGAGCGTGTGAACCGCTACGGGCGGAGATCCCGCTTCTAAAATCCGAGCAGCACCTTCCGTGCGGGCTTTTACACTTTCCATGAGTAAATCACCTCGGGGAGCGGCTCGAAGATGTTGGCGTTCTCGACTCCCGGCAGATGGGCGAGCGAGCGGAATTCGGAGGAGATGGCGACGTAGTATTCCGTTTCCGCCACGACTGCCGGCTTGCAGGCGAAGGCGTCCCGCACGAGTGTCATTTGGTCATTGGTCGCGATGAGGAGCGTGTAGAAGCCGTCGAGCTCCTGGAAGGCGGTATGCAGGGCCTGGTCGAGCGTTTCCCCCTGCTGCATCCGCCATTCGATGAAGCGGCAGGCGGCTTCCGTGTCATTGTCGGTCTCGAAGTGGAGCCCCTGGGCCTCCAGCTTGCGGCGGAGCATGTAGGGGTTGGAGAGGGAGCCGTTGTGGACGAGGCAGAAATCCTCGCCGGCGGTGAAGGGATGGGCGTGCTCAGGAGTGACGGCCGACTCCGTGGCCATCCGCGTGTGGCCAACGCAGTGGGAGCCGCCGAGCTGATCGAAGTGATAGCGGCGGGCGATGTCGCTGGGGTGCCCTTCGTCCTTGTAAATGTCGATATGCCGGCCGACGGAGAGAAGGTGGGGCGACGGAAAGCATCCGGACAGCCATTTTTTCAGCACTGCCGGTTCAACGTCGGAGACGAGGACCGCATGATTTTCGAGGGAGGTGATTTGCCCCTTTTCGCCGGTGTCTCTTTGAAAATTCCTGAGCAGCGATTCCCAGTCGAACTTGCGGTTGGGGGTGAACAGGTTGAAACGCCGCAGGCCGGCGGAGACGGGATAATCAAAAATGGCAAGGCCGGCGGAATCCGGACCGCGCTCGGCCATGCAGTCGAACATCGGCGTCATCAGCCGGCCGAGGGACTCGTGGTCCATCGTGTTTTTCATGAGGAGGCCGATGATGCCGCACATTTTAAAAGAACTCCAAATAACGAGACACTTCCCAGTCGGAGACGTGTCTTGAGTATTCTACCCATTCCATCCGCTTCAGGCGGATGAATTCCTCGATGAATGGGCGACCGAGCCGTTCAGCGAACAGTGGATCGGCTTCCAGGGCGAGGAGGGCTTCATGCAGCGATTGGGGGAGGACTTTGATCCCTTTCGCGGTCAAGTCCTCGGGCGTGGCCGTGTAATGGTTGAAATTCTGCGGCTCACCCGGTTCCAGCTTGCGGTCGATGCCGTCGAGCCCGGCGGCGATGGCGGCTGCGGAGGCGAGATAGGGGTTGGCGCAGGAATCGGTCAGCCGCAGTTCGACCCGGCCAAAGGGGATGCGAATCATCGAGGTGCGGTTGTTGTCGCCATAGGAAATGAAGGCCGGAGCCCAAGTCGCTCCGGAAAGTGACCGCCCGACGACCAGCCGTTTGTAAGAATTGACGGAGGGTGCATTCAGAGCCGTGAGTGCCGGGGCGTGGGCCAGCAGTCCGCCGAGGAAATGGTAGGCGAGCTTCGATAGTCCCAAGCCGCGGCTATCGGCTTTGTCGTAGAAGAGGTTGTGCCCCGGATTGTGCTTGTCGGCAAACGAGATGTGCATGTGCATCCCGCTGCCAGTCCGGTTGGAGAACGGCTTGGGCATGAAGGTGCAGACGGCCCCCAACTCGTGGGCGATTTCGCTGGCCGCCATCCGGAAGAGGATCAGCCGGTCGGAGGTGGTGAGGGCATCGGCGTAGGTGAAGTTGATCTCGAACTGGCCGTTGCCGTCTTCGTGGTCGATCTGATAGACGTCGATGTCGACCTCGATCATGGCGGCGACGAGCTTTTCCAGAAACACGCGGCTGCGGGAGAGACCTTTGTAGTCGTAGCAAGGTTTGTCGAGGGCGTCGGTGGCGTCGGCGGGGCCGAATTTGCCGTCCGGCCGGCGGGCGAGCAGTATGAATTCCGGTTCCATGCCGACGTTCATCACCCAGCCACGTTCCGCGAGCCTTTCCGTTTGCTGGAGGAGTACCTGGCGAGTGTCGTACGGCCAAGGTTCGCCGCGAACTCGTCCATTGCAGACAATGCGAGCGTAGCCCGGCTGCCAAGGGACGAGCGAAAGGGTGGAGATGTCGCCGACCGCCATGTAGTCGGGATCGTGCGGCTCCTGGCCCAGTCCCCAGACTGCGAAGCCGGCGAAGCCCGCGCCCCCTTCGAGAATGTCCTGAAAATGACTGGCGGGGACCGACTTGGTTTTGGCGACGCCGTGGATATCGACGAACTGGGCCAGCACGAATTTGATTTGGTGCTCGGAGAGAAAGACGGATGCTTCTTCGGGGGTCATCGATTCGCCTCGCGCTGAGAAAGACCGGGAAAGAAGACCGCCGTGCCTGCCGCGCCGCCTCCCAGTTCCGTGGCAACCTCCAGCAGCGTGTGCCAAATATAAAGTCCGTAAGTTCCGTCCGTCCAGAGGCGGAAGACGGGAATGTGGTTCAGCTCGGTTCGCAGTACGGAGCAGGAGACGCCGGCGATGGGGGTGAAGACGAGGTCGTGATGGGGATCGGTTAGAAAATCGTAGCTGGAAACGTGGCGGAAGAGCTCTCCGGCGCGGGAGCCGCTGATGATGAGGGAGGCATCTTGGCGGAGGACGGGATAGACACCCGGGCCAACGATCGATTCGTAGGATGGGACTCCAGTCCCGTCCGTGGGTAGGACGGGACTGGAGTCCCATCCTACGGGACCGCTTTCCAGGAAGAATTCGCTGAGGCCGGTGCGGGCGATGAGGTCGCCGTTTTTTAGCGGGGCTACTTTCAGGATGCTCTCGGGAATTGAAATGCCGAGGCTTCGGAGGTACTCGGCAGCTTGCGGGCCTTTGAGGACAATTCGGGGAAGGAAACTGGCGTCGGCAATGGCGAGAGTCTTGGCGAGTTCGGTTTCCTTGGTCGGATCAGTTAGGTATAGAGGGACCGACATGCCGCCGGCCTCGCCCCATTTCGCGCGTGGGTGCTCTTTTTGAAGAGCTTCATGCAGCGGGCTTTGGGTTAGGAAAGTCATTGCGATTTCAATGTCAACTCTGATGGCTCGCCACGGAGTGGCGGCCTACATTTGCCGCTCGGCTTTGGGATCGTAGAACGGGGTTTGCACGACGGTGGCGGTGACGAGTGAGCCGTCGTCGAGACGGATCTGGAACTGCGTGCCTGGTTGGGATCGGTCGGGGGAGACGAAGGCGAGGCCGATGACTTGATTCAAGGTTGGGCTGCGGGTGACGGAGGTGATGCGACCGACGATTTCTTTGTTTTCGATAATCAGGTGGCACTCCTTCGGCACTTTTGTCGCCGGAGTTTCGCCGGGGAGCGTGAAGCCGGCGAGGATGCGTTTGAGCGGGCGGGGGTGGATGATGCGGAGGCTTCGCTGGCCGATGAAGAACGGCTTGTCGTCTTTGACGGCCCAAGCCATGTTGGCTTCGTAGGGGTTGGTAAGTCCGTCGGTGTCCTGGCTGACGATGATGTGGGCTTTTTCCAGCCGGAGCACCCGCTGGGCCTCGACACCGAAGGGGCGGATGCCGTGTTTTTTGCCTGCTTCTTCGATGGCGCTCCAGACATGGAGGGCGCTATAGGCGGGAACATGGATTTCGCAGCCCCATTCGCCGACAAATCCGACGCGGAGAAAGCGGGCGGGAGCGTCGGCGATGGTTCCCTCACGGACGGCCATGTAAGGGAACGCGGTCGAGGAGAGATCGAAATCGCAAAGCTCTTTGAGAATCTCCCTGGCTTTCGGTCCTGCCAGGTTAATTCCCCCACGTGAGCCGGTGGCACTGGCCAAGACGACTTGCAGACCCCAGATTTGGGCCCACCGCTGCATCTCGCGGTGGACGGCTCCGGCGGCGCTCGTTGTCGTAGTGACGTAGAAGCGTTCTTCGGCCAGGCGGGCGACGAGGCCGTCGTCGATGATGACTCCGGATTCGTCACACATCAGGCCGTAGCGGGCCGTGCCGGGCTTCATCTTGGCGAACCGGCCGGTGTAGATGCGTTCGATGAACTCACCGGCGTCCAGACCGTTGATTTCGATCTTGCCGAGCGTGCCGACGTCGATCATTCCCGCCGCGTTGCGGACGGCAGTGACTTCTTCGGCGATGGCTTGTGCGGCGGCTGTGCTGGGCCGCGAATAGTACGCTGGTCGTTTCCAGTCCCCCGCATTCATGAAGACCGCGCCGAGCGCTTCGTGCCGCCCTTCGATGGGTGTACGCCGATGCGGATGAAAGCCGCGGCCGGCAAGGTGGCCAAGCGGGACGGGGTGAATGAAGGGGCGGGCCGTCGTGACGCCGGTTTGGCCTACGGTCTGCCCTTTCACATGGGCCAGGATGCGAATGGCGTTGATGTTGGCAATTTTTCCTTGCGTCGTTCCCATGCCAAACGTCGAGTACCGCTTCATCAACTCAACCTGGTCAAAACCTTCCTGGGCGGCGTTGACGAAGTCTTTGTAATGCACATCCTCGTCGAAATCGACGAAGCATTTGGTTGTCGGATGCGGGAAAATGGGGTAAGGATGCGAAGACAGGAACTTTCGACGCTGTGGATCAGAAGCAATTTGGTTGGGCTTATCGCCTACGAACGCTGCCGCCGCCAACCCTGCACGGGTGCCATCTGCTGACTCTTCTTCGCAGCCATAAATGCCGTTGATGCGGCCTGCAGAAAAGAGCCCGGGCGGCGCAGACTTCGGGATGAATTGATTGATTTCCTGCGACCAGGCCATACGGCCGCCTCCTTGATAGAAAAGGCCGTCTGCTGGCGCGTAGCCGACGCTCATGGCGAGACCATCGCAGGGGATTTCGAAGCCGCCAGAGTCCTTGGGTCTTCCCGTGCTATCGAGAGGAGTCGCCACAACGCCGCGAATGCCCCGTTTGCCAGAACTAGGCAGCGCTAAGGTAACGGCGTGATTCTCGTGATATTGAATGCCAAGCTCCTTAAGTTCCGGCGAGAAATCGCCGGGACCGCCGTGGTCTAAATCAACGACGGCTCCAATCTTCACGCCCGCTCTGACGAGGTCGAATACGGCCATTCGTCCAAAGTCATTCGCGATGAAAACCACTCCCCGCTGGAATGGCCGTACTGAATATTGATGCACAAGCCGCTGTGCCGCCGTCGCGAGCATGACACCGGGCAGATCGTTATTGGCAAAAACCGCCGGCTGTTCCATCGCGCCGGTGGCGATGATGAGGGCCCTTGCTCGCATTTTCGTCAGCCGAACATCATCAATCAGGGCGACCCAGTTGTCAGCGTAGTTACCAACGGCGACCGTAGAGCAGCGGAGGTCGATGTTAGGAACGTTACCGACGTCGAGTGCCGCCCGCAATTTAACAGCGGCAGATTGGTCTCCCCACTGGTAGTTGAGACTGCCGCCGGCGCGAGGCTGCTCGTCGGCGACAACGACCTTAAGTCCCTGCTGTCCAGCCGCGAGTGCCGCAGTGAGTCCCGCCGGCCCCGCACCGACGACCAACACATCGCAAAAGTCATAAACCGCCGGAAAGTTCTCTCGCCCCCATTTTGGGCTGACCGCTCCCAGCCCGGCGATATTTCGCATTCGCCGTTCGTAAAAGGGGAACAGTCGCCTGCTGTTGAAGGCCTTGTAGTAGAACCCGACAGGGAGCATTTTGCTGAACCAGTCGATGATTCCGAGGCGATCTCCGGCGACCCCGCCCTGAGTATTCACCGCTCGCAGATCCGCCCCTTCCCAGACGGGCGTCACGTCGCCGCGTAGGTTCGTCCGCTTGCCGTCCTCGACGAGCACGTTGACGTCGTGGTTGGCGAGGCTGTAGATGCCGCGGGGCCGGTGGTATTTGAAGCTGCGGCCAAGCAGGCGGACGCCGTTTGCCGCCAGGGCGCTCGAAATGGTGTCTCCAGCAAAGCCGGTGTATTCACGGCCTTCGAACTTGAACTTCAAGGGCTTGCTGCGGTCGATCCATTCATTCGGCTGGGGAGGAAGTCGCTCGGTCATGCTTTTCCTTCCTGTTGCATGGCGTCACGACTGTAGAGATACGTCCGCACGAATACATCCTTGAGATTGTCCCGTTCGGCGATGAACCAGGTGCCACTGGCAGTGTGATACCACCACTCCTTCCGCAGGCCCGGCTCACCCTGACGGTTGAAGACGTAGTCGGCCCACTGGGCGTCGCTGCAAGCGGCCGCGTCAGGCATATCGCGAACCTCGCCGCCGAAAACGAATTCGGAGAGCGGGCGGACGCCGTTGATAGGGCAGCGGAGGAGTTTCATGGAAGTTTGTAGGATGGGACTCCAGTCCCGTCCGTCGGCAGGCATCTCGGACGGGACTGGAGTCCCATCCTACTTTTTCTAGTGTCCGACCGAGGCCGCTCCTTTCTCTCCTACCAGCGAAAAGTTTTTGAACCGGTCCAGGTTGAACGCAGTAATCAACTCGTGATTCTTGTTCTTCGCCACGGTGTACGCCATGGTTGTGCCGCAAACCGGTGTCGCTTTGAAGCCCCATGTTCCCCAGCCGGCGTCGAGGTAGAAGCCTTCGACGGGGGTCGTGCCCATGATGGGGGAATAATCGGGAGTCATGTCGGACATGCCGGCCCACTGGCGGTTGACTTTCACACTCGACAAAAAGGGGAACAAATCAAGCAAATGATCGGCCAGCCCTTCCACAAAGTCGAGCGTGCTGCGCTCTGAATGGACCTCGTACGGATCGAGCGACGCTCCCATCACCAGTTCGCCGCGGCTGGACGGGCTGACGTACAGATGCAAGTTGGCGGAAACCACAATCTGGTCCAGCCACGGTTTGAGCGGCTCGCTCACGCAGGCTTGCAGCGGCTGGATGACGAGCGGGGTGCGAAGGCCGACCATCTTCGTGATTCGCGGCGTGTAGCCGGCGACAGCGGAGAGGACTTTCTTAGTCTTAATAAGGCCTTTGTCGGTCTGCACTCCGACAACCCGGTTGTCCTTGACCTCGATGCCGGTGACGGTAGTCTTCTGGTGAATTTCCACGCCGCGCTTGTCCGCCTGCTTGGCATAGCCCCAGGCGACGGCATCATGCCGGACGATGGAGCCGGGGGGATGATAGAGAGCTCCGACAATCGGTGCTCGGCCGCCGCAGTTCAGATCGAGATGGGGGCAGAGCTTGTGGATCTCTTCCGGCGTGAGGACGTAGCTGTTGACGCCCAGGTGCTTGTTGACTTCCGCCCGCCAGCGCATGGTGCGGAGCGTGCTATCGGCGTGGGCCAGCGTAAAATGGCCGCGCTGCACATAGAGCAGATTCAAATCCAAATCTTGCGACAGCCCCTCGAAGAGGCGGACGCTTTCGTTGTAGAACTTGACCCCTTCTTCCGTCAGATAGTTGGAGCGGACGATGGCCGTGTTTCGCCCCGTGTTCCCGCCGCCGATGTAGCCCTTTTCGATCACGGCGATATCCGTGATGCCGTAGTCGCGGGCCAGATAGTAAGCCGCTCCCAGGCCATGACCGCCGCCGCCGATGATCACAACTTCGTACGAATCTTTCAGCCGCCCGGGCTCGCGAAACATTCGCGGCTCGGGGTGCTTCTTGCTGAAAGCGAAACGTAGCAGGCGGTAGGGCATTCGCGGAATCGGCGGGGCGCGATGGCGGGCTACTGAGGGAGAAGGCTCTCCACAGAAGACCGAAGATACCCGGTTCTACTCGTCTCCGCCACGGCCAAAGCTGGGAGACCGAATCCATTTGACGCTGAAATGCTTTTCCAGGTCGTCGAAGAGGGCCTGGATCTCGGCCCGCTTTTCGATGCTGGCGAAGCCCATCAAGTCCGAAAACTGCCCGCGCTGGAGGGCGTTGAGGAACATTTCGCGGCGGATTTCCAGGGTCGGTTCCTCCGTCAGAACGTGAATTGCATAGACAATATTATGCGGCTGATCTGCGGCCACGCCGGCTTCGCCGGGCTTCAGGGCGAAGACCGTATCCATGAATTCCTTGCCGGCCATGGGAATCCCGTTCGGTTGGCTGTATTCGGGCTGGCCGCCGAAGACCAGGGGGACGCCATTGCTGGTATACATGGAGAAGGGGATCGGCTGCACGATTTTCCCTTCTTCTTTGGTGCCGACCAACTCTTTCAAAGTGGTCCCCTTGATTTTGTCGGCCAGTTCCTTGGCCTGCTTCTTGGCAGCTTCAAAGGCCTGCTCCTTCAGCCAGGCTTGTTCGACCTGTGCCTTGACTGCCGCAGGAAGGCTGCCGTCTTTTTCCAACTGGACTTCCTGCTCCGGCTGGTCGTCGATGCGCCAAAACAGGTACTTCGTTTCGCCGAAGGAAGAGGCTTCCTGGGGGTCGTAAAGGTTGGCACTCTGGAAGTAGGCAAACTGCGAGAATGTAAGCGAGCCCTGCGGGCTTTGCAGAACGGCATTCTTGCCGAGCTCCGTGGTGGCGACCTCGTGGCGGTCAGCCAGGTTGGTCTTTCCATAGGCAAATTTGTACTTGTTGGCAAAAGCTTGCGGGTGAAACTCACCCGGTTTTTCGACGGCTACTACGGCCTTTTCCTTCTTGCTTTCGTCATATCGTTTCAGGTTCGTGGAATAGACCCGCAATTCGTCCATCGCCTGCTGGACGGCTTCGTCGCGCAATTGCTTGGCGTCCGGCTGGGCTAACTCGCGCAGAATGTCATCGCGAACGTCTTCATACTTCTGGTGTTCGATGACTTCCTTGGGTTCTTCCTTGGCCGGGTCCTCCGTCTTTTCGCCGACGGGCTTCTCCGCATCGGGAGTCTTTTCGGGGTCCGCTTTGGCGGTATCTTCTTTCGCCGGTTCGGTCTTCGCGGGCTCCGTCTTGGAGGGCTCGGCTTTCGGTTCTTCCTTGGCGGGAACCTTCTCCTCGTCGCCCTTCGCTTCGGCAGGCTTCGCTTCCTTAGCCGATTCGTCTTGGCACTGGATCGCCACGCTGACGGGTTTCTCTGCCGCGGGCTCAGCTCCCTTTTCCGCAGGTTTCTCAGCCGGCTTTTCCGCGGCTGGTTTTTCCTCCGCGGGTTTGGCTTCGCCCGGCTTCTCTTCTTCCTTCTTCTCCGGTTCGGCGGGCTTCTTCTCTGCTCCAGCCGGCTTTTCTTCGCCGGGCTTGGTCTCTCCCGGCTTGGATTCCGGAGTTGTTTCTTTGGGCTTTTCCGTTTCCGGAATAGTTAGTGGCTTGGGCTTGCGAAATTCTCCCTGGGCAATCCCCTTCTCATAGCGCTCGACAGCTTTGGCTTCGGGGACATTCTTCTTGGCGATTGCCAGGAAAACTTCGTAGTCCACCGTGCAGTATCCAAAGGCGATTTTGTGCGGGATCTTAAAGCCGGGCTCCGGCAAATCGGGATTGGGAACCCGGTCCTTTCCCTTGTTGAACAGAGTCATCAGATCTTCGGGCTTGGCATCGGCAGCCTTGAAGTTGGAAGTCAACTTCATGACGTCGATCGAATAAGCCTCAATCTTGTAGCGCAAATTCAATTGCTTGTGCAAATCCCAAAGCTCTCCCGTGGAGACATTCGAGACGCTCGCCGCGAACATGTACTGAGCCTGCTGGGCGGTGAGTTCTTTCCGGAGCGCGGCAAAGAGACCATCCACGCTCACCGCGTTGCCGTTCTTGGCCCCATCCTTCATCTGTTCCTGGGCGAGCTCCAGGAAATCCCCCTCTTCCATGCTGAAGCCGCTGAGATTTCTCAGATAGGCGATCATCGCATTCTTGTCGACGCGGATGCCAAGCTCCCGCCCTCGTTCGGCAAACAGCAAGATGTTGAAAACCGTCGCCTCACTGGTATCCATGGGAAGGCCAAGGGTAATCCCACCTGTGCGCTGATTGGGGGTCAGGTTCAGCCCCGGAGCTTGCGGAGTAAACCCCTTGTCCATGGCCTTTCGCACTACGCGGCCGACGTAATCCAGCACCGCCATGTGCTCCTGTCGCAAATGGACGATATCTCCCTCGGTGAGGTTGGATGTCACGCCGGCCTTTTTCCACTGCACAACAATGGGCTGGGGGGGCCTGCTGCCGTCCTTGCCGCCGCTGAAGAAATCGAGAGCGACGGGGCCGATTACCCAGGTAATAATGAGCACGACACCCATGATGGCCAGCACGTAGCCTTGGTTGCGGCGAAGGGTGGTAATAAATGGAGTTGCCATCGTGGACTTATCGCCTTGAGATTTGCCGCCCGGTTTATAATCGTCTGGTTCGAGCGGCGGGATTTTGAGGATTTTGCGGGCCGCCGGAATTCTGCCGCCCAAGACTTTCAAATTGTAGGGACAAGCGACGTAAATTCAATGCCAATCAGCTCCTACAGCGGCAGTCCCTCCTTCTTTGCCCGTCACTGAACGGACGGCTGGGGCTCCTCCCGGGGGCGAAGTTTCCGCGTCAGACCGCTTGACACCCTAACGGGGAAGGCCTTAGGAATCGCGAGTAACGGCAGCAAAGCCTTTAGGGGTTGGGCTAGCCGCAAGCGACCAGTTTCAGGTTTCCCCCCGTGGGAGCCTGATAAAGCAGAGACACCTTTTAGCAGGCCCGGCCACCCCTCGGCCCCCGCCAGGTTTTTAGCCCAAAGAGCGTTTTCGGAAAGCACAGGTCCCCGCGGATGGCGAAGCGAGCAAAAGCGAGCGGCAATTCCCTGGTAATTGTGGAATCTCCGGCCAAAGCCCGGACGATTGCCAAATTCCTGGGCCGCGGCTATACCGTGGAAGCCAGCATCGGCCACATCCGCGACCTCCCGCAGGGCTCGAAAGAGATGCCCGCGGAGTTCAAAAAGGAGAAATGGGCCTATCTCGGCGTCAATGTCGACGACAACTTCACCCCGGTCTATATCATTCCACCGGGCAAAAAGCAGCAAGTCGCCAAGCTCAAAGCCTTGCTCAAAGACGCCGATCAGGTCTACCTGGCGACCGACGAAGACCGCGAAGGGGAAGCCATTAGCTGGCATCTCGTCGAAGTCCTCCGTCCCAAGGTGCCGATCCACCGCCTCGTCTTCCACGAAATCACGGACGAGGCCATTCACGAAGCCCTCGAACATCCCCGGGCGATTGACGAAGACCTCGTCCGGGCCCAGGAAACTCGCCGCATCCTCGATCGGCTTTTTGGGTACGAGGTTTCGCAGCTCTTGTGGCGGAAGGTGGGGCCAAAGCTCTCCGCCGGACGAGTGCAAAGCGTCGCTGTCCGCCTGATTGTGGAGCGGGAGCGGCAGCGGATGGCGTTTGTGGCGGCCAGTTGGTGGGATTTGCTGGCCAAGTTTGCCACGAGCGAGGCCAAGGAGTTTGAAGCGGAGCTCGTTTCCGTCAGCGGGCGAAAAATTCCCTCCGGCAAGGATTTTGATTCGACCACCGGGGCCATTAGGGACCAGCAACTCTTGCTCCTCAACGAAGCGGGTGCCAACGACCTGCTGGAAAAGCTGCGGTCGGCTCAATTCAAAGTCAGCAGCCTGGAAGAGCGCCCCTACACCAGCAAGCCGGCTGAGCCGTTCACCACCAGCACCCTGCAGCAGGAAGCCAACCGCAAGCTCGGCTTCACCGCCCGCCGGACAATGGACGTGGCTCAAAGCCTGTACGAAAACGGCTACATCACTTACATGCGTACGGATTCGACGAATCTGGCGCAGGTCGCCATCGATGCCGCCCGCGAATTGGTCCGCACGGAGTACGGCGATCAATTCCTGCCGGACTCGCCGCGCGTCTATAAATCGAAGGTCAAGAACGCCCAGGAAGCTCACGAAGCGATCCGCCCCGCCGGCCATCCGTTCAAGGTGCCGGAGACGCTCCGCGGCGAGCTCAACTACGACCAGTTCCGCCTGTTCGATCTCATTTGGAAACGGACCATCGCCAGCCAGATGGTCGATGCCAAAGGGCACACCATTACTTTGCAGGTCGAAGGTGGCGGAGCCATCTTTCAGGTCACCGGCAAGACGATTGAATTCCCCGGCTATTTGCGGGCCTATGTGGAGGGCTCCGACGATCCCGAAGCGGAACTCGGCAACCAGGAGCGGATCCTGCCGGCTGTGAAAGTCGGGGACCCGATTTCCGTCCGCGACCTGCTTCCCAAGGGGCACACCACGCAGCCGCCCGCCCGCTTCAGCGAAGCGGCTTTGACGAAGGAATTGGAAGGGAAGGGAATCGGGCGGCCGAGCACCTACGCCTCGATCCTCGATACGATTCTGGCCCGGCAATACGTCTTCAAAAAGGGGACGGCTCTCGTCCCGACCTGGACGGCGTTCTCGGTCATCCGCCTACTGGAAATGCATCTGACAAAGCTGGTCGATTACAAGTTCACTGCGGACATGGAAGACCTGCTCGACGCCATCAGCCGCCACGAGCAGGGCTGGGTCGAGTACCTGCACGACTTCTATTTTGGCAACGACAAAGTCGCCGGGGCCGAAGGGCTCAAGCCGCAGCTCGATGCGAAGATTGTGGAGATCGACCCGCGGGAGATGGGGCGATTCTCGCTCGGCAAGCCGAAAGAAGGGCACCATCGCGAGGAGGTTCACGTCCGGGTCGGCAAGTTCGGCCCGTTCATCGAGCAGGGGGACCGCAAGGCGAGCATCATGCAGGACATGCCGCCCGATGAGTTGACGATGGCCAAGGCTCTCGAAATGCTGACCGCCTCTAGCAAGGCCGCGGAGCCGCTCGGCATCGACCCCGATACGCACAAGCCAGTCTTCCTCAAGCAAGGGCGGTTTGGTCCCTACGTCATGCGGGGGACGATCGAGGACGAAGAGAAGCCAAAAAATGCCTCGCTGCTGCCGAACATGAAGCCGGCGGATGTGACGTTCGAGATTGCGCTGCAGTTGCTTTCCTTGCCGCGGACGCTGGGGGAACATCCAACCGATCAGCAGCCGGTGCTGGCGGCGAATGGACGGTATGGGCCGTATATCCGCTGGGGGAACGACTTCCGCTCGCTCCCCAAGGAGATTTCGCCCGTCGACGTCACGTTGCAGCAGGCCCTCGACATGCTGGCGCAGCCCAAGCAAAAGGGGCGCGGCCGGGCCGCGCCAAAGGAGCCGCTCAAGACGTTCGAACCGATCTCCCCCGTCACCAAACAGCCGGTGAAGGTGCTCGAAGGGAAATACGGCAACTACGTTACCGACGGCGAGACAAACGCCACGGTTTCCAAGGACGTCACCGTCGAAGCCCTCACCTTCGACCAGGCCCTCAACCTCCTCGCCGAGCGGGCCGCCCGCGGCCCCAGCAAAAAGAGCCGCCGCAAACCAGCCCGAGCCGCCGCCGCTCCCAAGGCCGCCCGCACCAAAAAGGCCGCCAAGGCCCCCGCCACGGAAAACGGCGAGACGGCTATCGCCACCAAGAAAAAGGCTGCCAAAAAGAAGCCGGCCAAGGCCGCCAAGAAAAAGAGCAGCAGCAAAGTGGCGGACGAGGCCCCCATCGACGATTCGGACGTGGATGCTCCGTTTTGATGTCGGGCAGAATTCACGTTTCCCAATTTTCCGGTAGCCGCCTTCTCGTGGGGTAGGCTTCCAGCCTGCCCGGCATTGACCGTTCCACTTTTTAGATTGTTTTTTGACAGGGGTGAATGTCTAATACTCGAAGGGAAAACAACCTTTTTCGACAGAGCAACGCGTGGCCTCTGAGATTCCTGTTGTCCGTTACTTTCTCATCTGCCGCGAAGTGCTTGTTGAGCCGGACGGACTGGCAACCCTCCGGCATCTGTTGCACATTTTTGTGCGGCCCGATGGCGGTCCATTTCCTTGCGTTTGCGAGCAACTGACTCTGTATGGGTTGCTCACGAGTGGCCGAGGAAAGCACCGATTTGGGGTGGAGTTGGCGTTTCTTGAGCCCGAGGGAGAAGCGTCGCTCTGGATTTCCCCCGCGCGGGAGATTGATTTAGGCCAGGATCCCGTCGCCCTGCGGGCCTTGCCCATCCCCATTCGCAACATGGTGTTTCACCAGCCGGGACAATACACGTTTCGTTTGCTGTGCGACCAGGTTGCCATCGCCGAGACGAACTTTGAGGTAAGATAAAAGACGAGGTAAGATAAGAACATGGCTGCGGATTTCCCCCTCACGAAATTGATCCCGCTCGCCCCGCAACTCCTGCCGGAACTGGCAATTGATGCGGGCCAAGGCCAGCCGCCATCGGGCCTGACCGGGACCGCCGCAGCCGTGCATGCGCTCCCCGCGCTAACTCTGGACTTCGCGGCGGCGCGCTCGCCGGCTCTGCAGCTCGACCTGACCGTCAGGCCAGGAGTTACCCCGGTGGAACTTGGGACCGACCTCTTTCGCCTCTGCTCGGCAGTCAACTCCCTCCCCCCGAGTCAAATCGGCGGCGGCCTGACGGCTGATGGTTACGTCAAGCAGGATGGAAATGTGCGAATGGTCATGAGATTTGCCAATCCTCAGGGAGCCGAGGACCGCCTGGCCCAACTCGTCAGCGCCATCAACGAGTCCCAAAGCTGCGTCATCGCCTGTCCCTCGATATCCCGCTGCGACGCAACGCTGGTCTGCGCGGTTTGAGAACGCGCCAAACGCCCCTCGTAGTGACGCATTGGGCCAGATTGTGCGACCGGTGGTGGAATCCTCGCGGCAACTTTTTCTTGGGAACTGCGGGAATCTCGCGTTGTAAGCGCTCGCGAATTGCACACCTATTCATGCTCGCAGCAAGCTAGTCGATCTTCCCCAGGTTGCCACAACTGTACCTGTCCCCTTTTCCCTTTCTCCTTTTCCCTTTTCCCTTTTCCCTTTTCCCTTTTCTTTTCCCTTTCCTTTGAAATACTTCTCGAGCGTACTGCCCTGAATGCCGTTGCTCGCTAGCAGCCAGATCAAAAATCTTGACCAGACTCTTGCTTTTCCCGAATCGCGCGTGACAATGCGTGGAACACGGAGGGACATTCTCATGTCCGCCATCGGGGTTCTCACGCTTGCCGAAGTCTGCAAGACCCCAGCCGCTCATCTTGGGCAACTGGATGTGGCCACGCTCAATCTTCTGTGTGCCCAAGGCTTGCCCCACTCCGAAGACATTGATTTGGATCGTATTGGGGAGTGGTTGGATAAAGCGGCACGGCAAGTTGAGCTGGTGACAGCCCGCCACTGGTATCGCTTCCTGAAATCGCCGGAGTTTTATCACAACTCGCCTGCCTACTTCCGCTGCTACTACATGCTGCAAGTCCTGCAAGAGGACTTCGGAGTCAAATACAATCCCAAGCGGGCTGTCGATTCTGATTTTCAAAATGCGAACTGCATGAATCCTGATTTTCGGGATTCGCGTGACCTCTTTATTCACGGCATCATTGACGGGGAAGGCGGTACGTGCTGCTCCATGCCGATTCTGTATGCGGCAGTGGGACGGCGGCTCGGCTATCCTTTAGAGATTGTCGAAGCGCCAGGCCACTACTTCAATCGGTGGAACGACCGGGATGGATCGAAGTTTGGTACAGCAGAAGTCATCAACATAGAAGGATCGGGCTACGGGATTACGACCCACCCCGACGAGTATTACCGGACTTGGCCCAAACCGTGGTCAGATAAAGACAAGGCAGCCGATTGCTACCTCAAATCGTTGTCACCTGAGCAAGAGTTGGCGGGGTTTCTGGCGACTCGCGCGGAATGCCTCACCGACTGTGGACGCACGACGGAAGCTGTTCAAGCATATGTTTGGGCAATCAGCCTTTCTCCAACCGACATTCGCTATCGTTCGCAATTGGGCAAGCTAACCTACAGAATTGGTGACGACGCGCAAGACAGAAAGCGGCTAGAGGACATTAAAAAGCGGCAGCGCGAACTTCTATCGCCGAAACCAAACAAGCCGAAATCACCGCCGCACGGTGATATTTGTCAGTGTGTCGTTTGCGTGGAAGCTCGCAAGGCCATGACCCCGGCGGGTTTTCCCGGTCATTGGAGTGGGTGCCCATGCCTGTCTTGCAAACAAGCCCGCGAAACCAAACCAGTCAGCGCCTTTGCCGGCCATCCTCCCGGCTGTCCGTGTTTCAATTGCCAGGAGGCACGTCAGCCCAAACAATCTACTCCCGGTCATCCGCCGGGCTGCTTTTGTGTCCAATGCCGCCCGATTTTCCCGTTCAGGAGATAATGCCATGTACTCGCCAATCCTAAACCGATTTACATCCCGAGACCCGCTGCCGTTGGAAGGGGAACCGGATATTATGTATCCGTTTGACTTTGTGCCGCCAAAGCGATTTGGGACAAATTTATACAGTTACGTTGAGAATAATCCGGTAAACTACATTGATCCAAGTGGACTGGATCGTTGCAGTGGTTCCGTCACGGCTTGCAACGCCACAGGTGCGCTGGCAGTTTGGGGAAAGAAAGGTGGTGATCCAAAGATTGGTGGGAATATCAATATCTCTGGTGACTTCATCAACAAAGATGACTGCAAGTGCAAGTGCTGCAAAGGCGAGTTGTGGGTGCGGGGGGAATACGCCATTATTGGCCCACCTCCAGCGAGGAAACGAGTTCCGATCAAGCCACACAAACTGCCCGGTTCAGGGAAACCACTTGATCCAAAGGAATATCAACAGGATTCACCTACCTTGCCTCTAACCGGATGCAAGCTCAAGGCTACCGATAATCCCGGTCTTACAATTCCAAAGGCATTGTTTGATGCATTAAGTAAGATTCCTGGCGTAACAATTGAATTGCACTATGATTTTGAGCTTCGCTATAAGGACGTGTGCGCAAAGCCACCCCAGCCAGCTAGTTCTGCTACGGCCTATGATTTTCATTGGTCTATTAGCGGACCGTTTGCCACTCCTAGCATTGTCACGGACCTAGCCCCATGTGCTGGGGTTCCTGGCGCTCCTGGGGCTCCTGAACGGGAATAGGCCGGAGAAGTGGCACAGGTGAGACGCATGAAATCATCACGAGTAGTTATTTGCCTATTATGCGTAATGCTTCTGTTGTTATGCGTCTGCGGAGTGATTTTTTTTCCGAGAATGACGTTTTGGACGCCGGGTGAAGTGTGTGAATACATAGGATGGCGTCTTGGACTTCGACCAAATCCACCGTTTGTCTACCTAGAGTCCGAGATTCAAAACATTGTCCCAGAAAGCACCATTCTTACGGATGATACTGACGCTGACAAACAAGGAAAGATACAGGACAGTCTTGACCAGTTGCCAACCGGCAAAAGCAGATAAAAGAGGCGCTGGAATCTTGCGAGCTGCCTACGACTGGTTAGCCGCCCTACGGGCTATCCCCAGGGCAAGCGCGTCTTAAATCGCGGCTTTTAGCATGTTGAGGAGTTCGGCTTCGTTCCAGGCAGCCCGTTTTCGTTTGCGGCGCATACTTCCTTTCGATTTGTCCTGTTTCAGGATGTTGAAGGCGATTCGGCGTAGGCGGGCGAAGTTTTCGGGGCCTTCGTCCTTGCGAATGCGGCTGTCGTCTTCGC
>JBJXFF010000013.1:0-19396 GCA_046153945.1 Pirellulaceae bacterium | reverse complement strand
CGAGCGGGGGGCGTCAGCCCCCTGAAATTTCTAAATGTTCTGACCTGGGTAGTATCAGGGGGCTGACGCCCCCCGCTCGCCTTTTGGCTCCTTCGGCAAATGCACGTCGGCGGCCATGCCAGATTTGAAAATTCCCTGCGGGTCCTCGACGCGGACCTTGATGGCAAAGACCTGGTGCCGCCGTTCGTCAACGCTTTGCACGTTGCGGGGAGTGAATTCTGCCGTTGAGGAAACATACGTGACTCTTCCCTGAAACTTCCGGTCGGGATACGTATCCATCGTCACTTCGACTGGTTCATTCAGCCGCACGCGGCCGAGTTCCGTTTCCGGAACAAAGGCCTTAACCCAGAGGTCCGTGGCTCGGAGGATTCTAACGACCGATTGATTGGGAGTGGTGGTGTCTCCTTTGCGGACACTGACAAGCTCAACAACAGCGTTCTCTGGGGCTTTCACAACGGCTTCCGTGATGTTCACATCCAATTCCGCTAGCTTTCCCGCCAATTCGTCCACCCGCGCGCGGGCGGCGGCTTTGTCCTCTTCGCGGGTGCCGGTGCGGAGCAGAGCGTCGTTGGCTTTGGCCCGGTTGAATTCTGCCAGGGCCTCAGCTTTGTCTTCATCGCGAAAGCCTTCTCGCATCAGTTCCAGTCTGGCGTTGGCTTCGTTGACGGTTGCTTCGAGACGCCGATATTTGGCCTCTGCATCGTCAAATTCCTTGTGAGTTGCGGACTTGCTCTGCACGAGGCCGGAAATCCGTTGCAGGTCGCGGCGGGCATTGGCGAGATCGACCTTCCAGGCGTCGACGTTCTTCTCAACCTGTTCGATTTCCTTGTCGCGGTTCCCCTTATCCATTTTGGCAAGCCGAGCCTTCGCGGCGTCGAGGGTCGCTTGGGAGGCTTCATATTCTTCTTCGAGCGGACCACGTTCCGCCCTGGCCGCTGCTGCCTTGGCAGCGTCTAATTGGGCAGCCACCTGTTGCCGCTGAGCTTTCAACTCCGGGATGTCGAGTTCGACCAAACGGTCGCCCTCTTTTACATTTGCTCCGTCGTCCACGAAAACATCCTTCACTCGCCCGCCGATCTTTGAACTCAGCCGCACTTCCTGCACTTCCACGGTTCCGGGCAACACCAGCAGTCCATTGGAAAGTTGCAGTTGCCACCAATATGCAGCCCCCCCCGCGGCGATCAGCAGGACGACAATAATTGCCAGAGCGGTCTTCCAGACCATGGACCACCAGCTTGTAAAGTTCACAGTTGTTCGGTTCAGACGAGCCCAGAGTGTCGGGCCATTCTATTTTTCCGAATAATACTCACTCATGTAACTCCAAATCACCTCTTGGGACAAGAATTCGTCCAACTTCCGGCGCTATCCGCCTAACCCTTTGTCGGTAAAATGGCGTCTTGAGTTGGGATTCCGACAGCCTGTTCAAAATCCTGGTGTTGCATGCGACGTTTGTGGATTCTTCCATTTCTCCTGGGCGCACTGGTATGCGTGGTTCCCGCCGCTTCCGCTCTTGCCCAACGAGAACTCAAGGACATCCCCGATCCCGACCCGGAACTCGAGCGCAAGACTTTCATCGTCGCCGACGGGATGGAGGTCAATCTCTATGCCGCCGACCCGCTCCTCGCCAAGCCGATCCAGACGAATTTCGACGCCCAAGGTCGGCTGTGGGTGGCTTCGAGCGAAGTCTATCCTCAGGTGAAACCAGGGCAGAAGGCGACCGACAAGATTCTGGTGCTCGAAGATGAGGACAACGACGGCAAAGCCGGGAATGCCAGGGTTTTCGCCGAAGGGCTGCTCATTCCCACCGGTGTTGTCCCCGACCACAACGGCGGTTGCTATGTCTGCAACAGCACCGAACTAATTCACCTCACAGACACCGACGGCGACGGCAAAGCGGACCAGAAGAAGATTATCCTCAGCGGCTTTGGGACCGAAGATACGCACCATCTGCTCCACACGCTCCGCTGGGGACCGGACGGCTGCCTGTACATGAACCAGTCGATCTATATCCACTCACATGTGGAAACACCTTTCGGCGTGAAGCGGCTCAATGGCGGCGGCATCTGGCGGTTCCGACCGGAGACGCTGGAACTCGAGGTCCTCTGCTCCGGCTTTGTGAACCCGTGGGGACACCACTTCGACCGCTGGGGGCAATCCTTCGCCACCGACGGGGCCTTTGGCGAAGGCATCAACTACGTCTTCCCTGGCGCGGTCTTCTTTTCCGCCCCTGGAGCCACGCGAATTGTCGCCGGCCTCAATCCCGGCAGTCCCAAGCATTGCGGCCTGGAGATTGTGGGCGGCCGCCACCTGCCGCCGGATTGGGACGGCAACATGCTCACAAGCGATTTCCGGGCCCACCGCGTCTGCCGCTTCGTCGTCACCGAGGACAACAGCGGCTACGCTTCGCGCCAGGAGACGGAAGTCATCAAGACGCAGCACGTTGCCTTCCGCCCGATCGATGCCCACATGGGACCGGACGGGGCCATCTACATCGCCGACTGGTACAATCCCATCATTCAGCACGGCGAAGTCGACTTCCGCGACGAGCGCCGCGACCACACCCACGGCCGTATCTGGCGGGTGAGCGCGAAGGGACGCAAGCCGCTGAAGACGGCGATTCCCAAAGATGCCGACGGCTATCAGTTGCTTAACCTTCTCAAGGAGCCGGAGGAATGGACGCGGCAGGCGGCCAAGATCATGCTCAAGCACAAACATGCCAAGGGGGCGAACACAGGCGTGATGCTCCAGCGGTGGATGCTCGGGCTCGACAAAGCCGATCCGAATTATGAACACCATTTGCTGGAAGCACTTTGGCTCTGCGAGTGCATTGATGACACCTCCATGGGATTTGGCATACTGAAAGATCTCGCCAATTCCAAAGACCATCGAATTCGTGCCGCGGCCACGCGCACTGCTTCGCACTGGCGTACGCGTCTGGATACCGGCGAGCAAAAACTCATCTATCCGTTCCTCCGCACTGCCGTTGTGGACCAGCATCCCCGTGTGCGACTCGAAGGCGCGCGGGGTTTGGCTACCGCAGGAACGGAGAGTGCCGCCCAAGATGCTGCGAAAGTCCTCGCCAAACCGCTCGACCGTTTTCTCGACTTTGCCCTCTGGCAGACGATGCGGGACCTTTCTCCCGCCTGGCTGCCGGCGGTCAAAGAAGGAAAGGATGTGTTCGGCGGTGATGTGGAGCGGTTGACGTTCGCGCTCAAGGCGGTGAATTCACCGGACATTGTCCCCACGTTGCTGAAGCTCATTCAGGAAGACAAGCTGCCGGCCAGTCGGGTCGATGAAGTGCTAGGCCTCATCGCCCAACTTGGCGGAGCCAAGGAGCTAGGGGCAATCTATGCGATGGTGGTGGATGAGAAGTCCAAACTTCCCGCGTTCCGCAAAGCGGCCTTGCTGGATTCCTTGGTCGAAACCAGCCGACTGAAGCAGGTCGTGCCCGCGGGAGATTTGTCACAACTGGCCCGGCTGGCGGAAGGTCAAGATCGTCGCTTGATTGCCTCCGTGCTGCGAGCGGGAGGGGCTTGGAAGCAAGGGTCGGTTCAGCCGGCGATGCTGCGAGCGGCAATGACGCCGGATGCACCTTTAGAACTCCGCACTGCGGGCATCGAGGCATTGGCGGCACTGGGAGGCGATGCCAGCAGGACGAATCTGGCCAAGCTCGGCAGCGAGGAAAAATCGCTCGAGCTCCGGCAACGGGCCATCGGTGCCGTCGCCACTTTCGATGTGAAGCTGGCCGCCGAACTCACCATGAAGCTCCTAACGGAGGCGCCATCCGGCGTCGATCCCGCCGCCGCCATCGCGCCCCTTCTGGCCAACAAGGAAGGACCAGCCGCGATGACAGCCGCACTGAAGGACGCGAAGCTCAGCCCCGACACCGCCAAGCTCGTCCTCCGCTCCGTGCGATCCAGTCCGCAGCCGTCGGAGGAACTGATCGCTTCCGTGCAAAAGGCCGGTGGCCTGGAAGCTGCTGTTTGGAAGCTAACACCGGAATTGGTAACCGGCCTCGTCGCGGAAGTGAAGGAGAAGGGAAACGCTGCTCGGGGCGAAGCGATCTATCGCAACGCCCAGTTGCAATGCCTCAAGTGCCATGCGATCGGCGGAGCCGGTGGCGTGGTCGGTCCCGACCTCGTCAGCATCGGGGCTAGTGCCCAGGTGGACTATCTCATCGAGTCGCTGATTACCCCATCGTCGAAGATCAAGGAAGGCTTCCACTCTAAGCTCGTCCTCGACGACAACGGCCAGCAGTACACGGGACTGGTCGTTCGCGAAGATGGTCAGACTCTCGTCCTGCGGGGCGCCGACGACAAGCTGGTAACGATCGCCAAGGCGAACATCGAGCAGATCAAAGACAGCACCCGCTCGCTCATGCCGGACGGGGCTGCCGATTCGCTGACTCGGGCGCAACTAGTGGACCTCGTCCGCTTCCTCTCGGAACTTGGCAAAGTCGGCGGACAGTTTACCATCGGCCAGAAGCGGGTCGTCCGCCGCTGGCAGTCGCTGGTCTGGACGAAGGAGGCTCACACGCTGCTCAACCGCACCAGCCATGACAGCGCGGCAACCGACAACCCAGCGCTCACCTGGGATAGTGCCTACAGCACCGTCGCTGGAGAGTTGCCGCTGGACTCGCTACCTCCCTTTGTCGTGCATCAAGGACAGGATCCCACTCGCTTCGTCCGGGCGGAACTAGACGTTTCTACTGCCGGTAAGGTAAGGCTCGTCGTCAGCACCACTGCGGGCAGCAAGATGGCTCTGTGGGTCGATGGCAAGCCGACCCCGCTCTCAGGCCGCTCCGCCGACATTCAACTGGACAAGGGTCGCCACGCCTTGACATTATCCGTGGGAACCTCGGCCCAAGCCAATTCGCTTGCCGTGGAACTACAGGATATCCCCGGCTCCTCTGCCCAAGCGCAAATTGTCGGCGGTAAATGAGCAGGGCAAAGAGCCCGCATAAGTACATTCGCACTAACTATCGCTGGAATTGGCGGTACTAGCCGAGTCGGGATCCTTCACTTCTTCGGACTGATTATTACCCTTGGGTCGGTTGTTGAGGTACTTGGGAACCGGCACGGAAATGCTGATCGAACGACCTTCACCAGGCCCAGCCGATGGGACTGCGGCAGAGGGTGCGGAGCGATTCAGAAAGAAGCTGGCATCTTCGGGCGCCGCAATGTGATAAATGACAACGGATGTGGCTACGACAACGGATGCCGCTGCCATGGTAAGCGCTGCGATCAGCTTGAATCCGAAGGCCAGGCTCAGGGCGACTTCTTCCGTGACATTTGCGGTAAAGTTGGAAACAACATCTACCAACCTTGCACCTTCAGCCACGAGTGTGCCGGCGTCCACGGTGGAAGCCATGAGCTGCGCCGGTGCGCAGGCCGAGGCCGGGCGGGCGAACATTGCCGCCGCCAGAAGTATGGCCGACATTGCCATGCCGCGCTTGGAAAGCCGTGCCTTTAGCAAGTCTTTAGCCCGCGACAAGCGGCGCGACATCGATCCTTCCGGCCACCCGAGCTGCGTAGCCGCCTCGGCATTGGTTTTCCCTTCCAAATAGCAGAGGGTCAAAGGGAGGGCATACTTGGGCGGCAATTGGTTAATCTCTTCGTCCAGCACATTCCAAAGTTGCTCGTAATTCATGTCGGAAATGTCGGACTTGTCTGTCGTTGCAGGCATTAGATTGGCCTCTCTTTCGACTCGAGCACGCTGGGCCCGCTTGGATTTGACATTGCTGGCTGTCCGCAGGGCCACGCCATAAAGCCAGTTGGCGAGCCGACCCGGTTGCTGCAAACTGGCTCCCTTTTTCACCAGGACCAGGAACGCTGCTTGAAACGCGTCTTCCGCATCGGCGGCATTTCCCAAAACGCGTTTGCAAACTCCGTACACCAATGAACCATATCTGGAGACAAGCGTCGCAAATGCTCCCTCCTCGCTGGTCTTAACAAAACGAGCGAGCAACTCCTCGTCCTTGAGTTTTTGCAAGGCGGGATAATTCTTGGGGGGCCGAGGGGGTGCCTCAGCCGACGCGAGCGGAACGGACATAATGTCCTCCAGGGAGAATCAACAATCCTCCTTCTACTTACTACCCCTTCGAGGACTTTTCAATGCGTGATTCGCAAAAAGCGCTCTGGATTTACCACAAACCTGAATGCGATTCTTTGTATTGCCGGCTGTTTCGGATTTCGCAACTAATTGTCCTGCAAGGCTTTGCGTATGCAGCACTGTTTGAATTTTCGCCCACTGCCACAGGGGCAGACATCATTTCGCCCCACCCTTTTTTCGTCGCGCACAATCGTGCCGGTGACGGCTGCTTCGGGATCTGATTCCCGCAAATTGCGGTGTAGCAGCTTGCGCAGCCGGATAATCTTCCCTAAAATCCGCCGTCCGTTGCGAGGATCAGCCAGCGAGAGCCGTGAGGCATGATCCATAAGTCCATCGAGAAAGGCTGGGTCGCGAGCATCGATTCCGCAGCTGCGAATGTCCCCCAAGACATCCGCAGGGAGGATGGCGAGCAACTCGCGCACCGCAGCCTGAGTATCCCGATCCTCGCGATCCGAAGGCTCACACTCCGTCTTCGTCGGCATCCGTGACCGGCACGGCGGTTCCATCACTGAGTGCATAACAACCCCTTTGTGCAGATAATTCGTTCCGGCAGTTAGTACTGTCTGAACAAAGGGCTTTGGATGCAGAATTCGCTGCCGGAAATCAAAAGATTTTGGCTCGGCAAATCCGGCTCTATGTCAGGATTCCGCGAACTATCTTGGCCGGCTCGACTCCGGTCAGCTTTTCCCGGAGCCCGTGCTGATCGATAAACAACTGCTCATGGTTGATGCCCAGCAGGTGCAGGATGGTGGCGTGCCAGTCCGGGACGCTAACCCTGTTCTCCGCGGCGGCCAGGCCGATTTCGTCCGTGCTGCCGTAGGTGGTTCCCCCCTTCACGCCGCCACCGGCAAACCAGCAACACGCGGCGTTCTTGTTGTGGTCCCGGCCGGACTTCTTCTCATCTTTATCAGCGGACAACTGGGCAATCGGCAGCCGGCCGAATTCGCCCCCCCAGGCGACGAGCGTCTCGTCCAAGAGCCCCCGCTGCTTGAGATCAGTGAGCAGACCGGCGATGGGGAGGTCAGTCCGGTCGCAGGCCGCTTTCATTTCGGTCGCCAGCCCCGTGTGGTTGTCCCAAATCTGGCCGTTGATATAGAGCTGCACAAAACGGACGCCGCGCTCGATGAGTCGGCGGGCAATCAGGCAGCGCCGGCCGTAAGAGTCCGTCGGCTGCTTGCCGATGCCGTACAGATCGAGCGTCTGCTGGCTTTCGCGAGACAGGTCGAGCGCCTCGCTGCTGGAAAGCTGCATCCGGGCGGCCAGTTCGTAACTGGCGATGCGGGCCTGCAAGTTCGGCTGGCCGGGTCGCCGGGCTTGATGCAGTTGGTCAAGCTCGTTGAGCAGTTCCCGCTGCAACCCGGCCACCGCCAGCGGATCGGGCTTCACCGGCCGCAGGTTGAGGACCGGCGAGCCTGTGCTGCGGAACCGCGTTCCTTGATAAATTGGGGGGAGCAGCCCCGCCCCCCAATTCTCCACGCCGTTAATGGGCAGACCGAGCGGATCGTCCAGCACGATATAAGCCGGCAGGTTCTGCGACTCGCTCCCCAGGCCGTAAATCACCCACGAGCCGAGCGTCGGATGGCCGGAAATCATCCGTCCCGTCTGAATGAGATATAGCGCCGGCTCATGCGTGATGTTGGTCGTGAAAAGAGACCGGACGAGCGCCAGGTCATCGACATGCCTGGAGGTATGCGGCAGCGCGTCCGAGACCCACATGCCGCACGCCCCATGCTGGGCGAACTTGAACGGGCTCCGCATCAGCGCCCCGGCATCCTTCACATTCTCCACCTCGCCGGCAATCTTGTCGAAATACGCCTCTCCATGATGCTTGTCGAGCTCCGGCTTGGGATCGAACAAATCCATCTGGCTCGGCCCCCCATTCATGAACAGATGAATGACCGATTTGGCCTTCGCCCCATGGTGCGGCTGGCGCGGACGAAGATGAGGAACCTCCTGCTTGTGCGAACCCGCTGGGGTACTCTCAGAACTCGCCGCATCTCGCTCCAGCAGTTGCCACAGCGCAGTACCGTAGATTCCAGCGCCGACATGCTGGAAAAAGCTGCGGCGGGAAAGGCCGCTAGCCATCGAAATCTGGGACGTCGAATTCATAGTGTTAGTCTAACTCCCTCATCAACTCTGTTGTTAATCCCCCCGGGTACAACAACAGTCCCCCCCGACCCGTCAGTCACTTTGTGTTGGTAAACCCCCCGGGTTTACCAACACCCCCCGGGTCGGAAATCCCAAATATCGAACCTCGCATTATCTGGTTTCCCAGAAATGAACGACACTTCTTTTGTTCGTATCATCGCACTTCTCCTGAACAGTAGCGCAGAAACACTTCCCGACAATTACATAAGGATACGCATGTTCAGTTGGCACTGTCAAGCTCTCAGGGGCCAGATTTTCGGAAATAGTTTGGCCTGGCAGGATAGCTGGGATCGGGAGCCCTTGGCGTGCTCGATGAAAGCGGCAAGGTAGTGTTGGACAGGCGTCCCCGCTTCAGCCGCTGGAAACTGACGAATACCGGTTTGAGGTCTGGTTGCATGGCATCAACTCATCAGAGTCCAATGAACTCATGCCAGATGCCTCTTTCGCCCCACCGCCGTTCGTTCCCAAGCCGCGGCTTCCGACGCCATCGCCAAGTGCGTGCCCGGCTCGCCTCTGGTGGCTGGCACTGCTGGCGGTTCTGTTTGCACTGAACAACATCGCGTTCTTTCCCACGCTCACCCGAATTGATCCACCGGGGCCAGGGGCTCTGGTTCAGATCGTGATCGGAATGGAGATGGGAAGCATCTTTTCGCAGATGCTCATCCTTTCCTTTTTTGCCGTCTTGGGGCCAGGGAAGAGCCTGCTGCGGCAGGGAGTCGTCTGGCTGGTTGCGGTGGCCCTGGCGGGGAGCTTCGCCGCGGGGGTTGCGATTGCATCCACGATGGACACAGCCATCTACATCGGAGGACCGGGGGGCTCCATGTTCGTCTCGTTGTTCGCTGTCCCGGCGGTGCTTTGTGCCTGCCAGACTCCTCTGTGGGGACTCCGTTACTTTGCCCGCTGGCGGACCGCGACCAGCAATGCTCCCGAATGTGATTTGGGACAGATTTCCATTCGCGGCCTGCTGGCGGCCACGACTTTAGTAGCAGTGGTGCTAGGGCTCTGCCGTTTGGGGCTGTGGCTGGAAGCCCAGCAATGGGGCGAAGGACAATACGGCCAGCCGCTGTCGCCGCTGGTCTGGTGGAGCGGCATCGGCATTGCGTCGGCGATCGCCTTTGCGTTCTCGCTGGTGGTATTGCCGGTAACGTCGTTGCTGGTCCTGCGGTCGCATTCAGGTCTCCTTGGCCTGGCCTATGCCACCGCTTATCTGGCCACCTGCGCCGTAGCGTTTCTCGTGGTCGCAAGCATCATCGCCCGCAACTTTCCCAGCGAAGAAGGTTGCACGATACTCTTCCTGTACTTCCTCTGTATCACCGGCTATCTGCTCACCTCGCTCGCCATCTTCCGCTGGGCCGGTTATCGGCTCTGGTGGGGGCGGCCAGAACCGTAGTTGTCGCGTCTGAGAACTGTATCGACGTATCATTTGCTATCAGTCCCTACGCTCATCTTCCGCCATGCCCAAACCGCGACGTCAACTGAGAACGACTGTCCCGCATCCGGAACGGTTGTGGTGGCTCGCGGCGGTGGCTGTGGCGTTTGTCATTAGCAATGCCACCATTGTGCCCATGCTCGGCCAAGTGCAAGCTTCGGAAACATGGATAGGGCTCGCCGAGGGAGGCGTCCTTGCACAGATTCTTATCCTGGCATTCTTTGCGGTCTTTGGACCGGGAGCAAATCTGCCTCGGCAAGTGACAATCTGGCTGCTCTCGGGCGCACTGATGGGAAGCTTTGCGCTGGGTGTCAAGTTCGCCAGGTCCTCCCCGTCGATCCTTGCGAATCCGAGCGACGAATTGCTGTTCTCGATGTACGCCATGCCCCTCATGATCTGTGTCAGCCAAGTACCGTTGTGGGGCCTCCGTTATTTCCTGGGCTGGCGAGTATTGACCTCCGACGAGAAACGGACGAACCATGAACGGATGTCTATTGGTGGAATGCTCACCGCAACGGCAGTTGTGGCTGCGGCCTTCGGCTTGAGCCGCCTGGGGCTTATCAAATGGACCAATGAAATGGAATGGTGGCGCAACATCGGGATTGTGTCTGTCGTCTCCCTCTTCATTTCGGTATTGGTGCTGCCGATCGTGTCGCTCCTTATTCTGCGGTCGCAATCAGGCAAAAGGGGTTGTATTGCTGCTGGCCTTTATCTGGCCGGCTGTATTTTGACATTGCTTTTGGTTGCAAATTCCAGTGAAAGAATGCGGCTTCGTGGTGAAACCTACCAATACTTGTGGATGATATATGTCAGCATCACCGGCTACCTGCTCACCTCGCTCGCCATCTTCCGCTGGGCCGGCTATCGGCTCTGGTGGGGGCGGCCGGCACCAAGCGATGTTAAAGGTACGCCTTAGGAGACATCCTCATGACTAGCTTCCGCTTCTCCATTCGCGAGATTTTTCTGGTGACGCTGGTGGCGGCGTTGGTTTTCGGCTGGGGAACGCAGTCCTACATCCGTTCCTGGCCAAGTTCCCATGAGAAAGCCTTGATGCAAGGGCGGCTGGAGGCGCTGCAGGAGATCGTGAGGAATGACCGGGGTTCCCTCGGGGAGAGCTCTCGCTTCGACTTCAAGGCCTTCCGCGATGCCGAGGTGAATGCTTTGGCGGCCGAGATCGAGCTTGAAGAGAGCCACAGCCAGCGGCTTAAGCTGCATGAGCAGATCGTAGAGGCGACCCAGCGGTACGAGACGATGGCCGCAAAACACTATGAGGTCGGGTCCGGCACCCATCGAGAGTTACAGGACGCCAAGGCCGAGCGGCTGAAGGCGGAGATTGCACTGGAGCGGGAAAAGGCGGGGCGGTGACGGGCAAGCTGGCAGCTTGCGTCACGGTTACGAATCCAGATACCGCTTCGTCAAATCTCCGTAGGCATCGATCCGCCGGTCTCGCAGGAACGGCCAGTGGGTCCGGACGACGTCGACGAGGCCGAGGTCGCAGGGGACGACAAGGAGCTCTTCGTTTTCGTGGGAGCCTTTGGCGAGCAGGTTGCCATTGGGGTCGCTGAGGAAGGAGCCTCCCCAGAATTGCAGGGCCCCTTCGCGCCCGACCCGGTTGGGAGCGGCGACGAAGACGCCGTTGGCGATGGCGTGGCTTCGCATCATCGTTTCCCAGGCACTGTGCTGGCTCGCCCCGTACTCTTCTTTCTCGTCGGGGAGCCAGCCGATGGCGGTGGGATAGAAGAGGATTTCGGCCCCGGTCAGGGCGGTCAGGCGGGCTGCTTCGGGATACCACTGGTCCCAACAGATGCAAACGCCGATGCGGCCGAACTTGGTGTCAAAGCTGCGAAAGCCAAGATCGCCGGGAGTGAAGTAGAATTTTTCGTAGTAGAGCGGGTCATCCGGGATGTGCATCTTGCGGTAGAGCCCGAGCTGCGTGCCGTCGGCGTCGAAAATGGCCGCTGTGTTGTGATGGAGGCCGGGTGCCCGCTTTTCAAACAGCGAGCCGACGATCACCACGCCATGTTTCTTCGCGGCGGCAGCGAGAGCTTGGCTGGTCGGTCCCGGAATCGGCTCCGCCTGGGCGAATTTGGCGTGGTCCTCTGTCTGACAGAAGTACTGCCCCGCGAAGAGTTCTTGCAGGCAGACGATATTCGCCCCCTTCTTGGCGGCCTCTTCGATGCGAGCGAGGGCTTTCTCGACGTTCGGCTGTTTTTCCTCGGTGCAGGTCATTTGCACGAGGGCGACGGTGATGGGGCGGGAGGTGGTTTGGTAGGGCATGGGACAGGTAGGCAGTAAGCGGTAGGCAATAGGCAGTCGGCAGTCAGAATGACTAAATCCTAATGACTAATGTCAAATTTCGAACACATTAGTCGTTAGTCATTAGACATTAGTGCTTAGGCATTTTTCTGAAGCGCCGCCACCATGTTCGGGCGGAACATGAAATAGAGCAAGAGGCCGGGATAGATGAAGCCCATGCAGCCGCCAAAGACGCCGCCGATGAGCCCTCCCCAAGCTCCCGCCGCTGCCGGCCCGCCGCCGGCGGCATTGGCGCTTTCCAGCAGGGCCGGGAAGACGAAGGCGACATTGACAATCATTCCCAACACGTTCATCACAATCGAATAGACGCCATAGCCGATGGAGAGCGTCCGCCCGTAGGGGCGAAGTTGCAGCAGGCCGACTCCCGACGCAATGAGCACCGCCGTGGCTACAAATCCCAAGGCCACCGCCACCTGCGTAAAGGTGCGGTAGATGGCGTTTTCCTCCATCAATTGCATTGCGGGGTTGTCCTTGGCCAATTCGGCGGAGAACGAGCTGAACATCACGGCGGCAGAAAGTACCAGCCCGCACAGGCCAAGTACGCCAAACAAAATATTCAAAATCCCGAAGACCGTGGCTGCTGTCGGCTTTTGCGGCTCGGCGGAAATATCCTGATTGGAGAATTGAGACGGTGGCTGATAGGGGTTGGTGCTCATGGGGATATGGATACAAAGGATGTTGCCGTATTTGCAGTCAATGCATCGTACGGAATTGGGCCTCTAGTTGCAAACCGCCGCGCCATACGGCACTCTGACGGCTTCCCGCCTCTCTCCACACAAGTACTGGGAGCCCGCTCATGCCATCCGTCACCCGCCGCGATTTTTTGCAGTCTACTGCCGCCCTCACCACCGCGGCGTCGCTCGCCGCTTCTTCCGCGGTCGCCAAAGCGGCGGCTGCCGATGTGCTGAATGTCGCCCTGATTGGCTGCGGAGGGATGGGGAACAATCATTTGTCAAATCTGCTTGCCCGCAAGGATGTGAAACTGTCCTACGTTTGCGACGTGGATGCCAAACGGCTGGCCGACGCCGCGAAAAAGGCGGAAACTTCGGGTGCCAACGGTGTGCAAGCGGTGAAGGACCTGCGGAAAATCCTTGACGACAAAACCATCGACGCCGTTTGGATCGCCACCCCGGACCACTGGCATTCCCCAGCCGCCATTCTGGCGGTCGATGCCGGCAAGCATGTCTACGTCGAAAAGCCGGTCAGCCACAATATTCGCGAAGGACGGCTGCTGACGGAAGCCGCCCGCAAGCAGAAGAAGGTCGTGCAGGTCGGCACGCAGAGCCGATCCTCCGCCCACTGTATGCGGGCCATTGAGATTCTGCGGGAAGGGACAATCGGCGAGGTTAAAGTCGCCAAAGCCTGGAACAGTCAGCTTCGGAGCAGCATAGGCCATCAACAGCCGAGTTCGCCGCCGGAGTACCTTGATTTTGACATGTGGCTCGGCCCGGCCCCGAAGCGCGAATATCAAGCGAACTTGCTGCCGGGAGTTTGGCGCTGGTTTCAGGACTTTGGGGCCGGCGATATCGGCAACGACGGCGTGCATGACATCGATGTCGCCCGCTGGGGGCTCGGCGCAGTCGGCAATCCCAGCACCGCCACCGGCCTGGGAAGCAAATTCTTCTTCGACGACGACCAGCAGTTCCCGGACACCCAGTACTGCGTCTTCGAATGGCCCGGCGACGGCAGTCCGGCCAGCAAGCGACAGCTCATCTTCGAACAGCGGGACTGGTCCCCCTATGTGCAGGAAGGGTATGAAAACGGGGCCGCCTTCTACGGTACCAAGGGGATGCTCCTCCTCGGACATTCCAGCGGCTTTCAGGTCTTCGGCCCCCGCAACAAGCCGGGAGAAAAGGGGAGCGGCTCCGCGGACCTGGTTGCCCACCACACCAATTTCATCGAGTGCGTCCGGAGCGGTAATCGCCCCAACGCCGACGTGGAAGAGGGGCATCTCTCCGCCAATCTCGTCCACCTCGCCAACATTGCCTGCCGTCTGCAGAAGACGCTGCATCTCGATCCGGTCAAGGAAGTCATCACGGACACCGACGCCAACAAACTCGTCCGCCGGACCTATCGCGATGGACACTGGGCAGTGCCCAAGGGGGTTTAGCTCTGGCTTTTGTCGAGCAGCACACAATCTAAAACATTGTCCACAGATTTCGCAGATGACGCAGATTTCAGATCACAATTGAAATTCCATCCTTTAGTCCCAGTGGTGGAATCTTGGTTTTTAATCTGCGAAATCTGCGAAATCTGTGGACAAATCGTCTGTGGACAAATCGTCTGTGGACAAATCGAACGTCCCGGAACAAACCGCGTCAACCTATCGCCTTTGTGGCCGACGCTGAGGTTCCGCTGTGAACGGATCCTCTGGCCAGGAGTGCTTGGGGTAGCGGTTTCGCAAATCCTTGCGCACCAGGATGTAAGTGTTTGTCCAGAAGCTCCGCAGGTCGTCGGTGACCTGCGCGACTCGCATGTTGGGGGCGAGCAAGTGCATGAGGACCGGAACTTTGCCGCCGGCCAGGCGGGGCGTATCAAGCAGGCCGAAAACTTCCTGAATCCGAACCGCCAGAATTGGCGGGCGGCCCACTTCATACTGCACGGCAACCTGGCTGCCGCTGGGGACTTCGATTCGTTCCGGCGCTTCGCGGTCGACGAGTTGCAGTTGAGGGTATGTAAAGAGGCTCTTGGCGGCATGCAGCCACGGCCCCTTTCGCAGATCGGCAAACGACCGGCAGCCGGAGACGAGCATGGGGAGCAGCTCGCGGAATGTCGCGTCATCGAGGGGGGGCAGGTTCCAGTCCGGCCGCCAGGCGGCAAGGCACTGCACGCGCGTGACAAACTGCGTGAAGTCCTCGTTGTCCTTGGGATAGACCCGCTCCAGCCTTTCCGCGGCAGCTGAAGCCAGCAGAGCTTCCACCTTTTCACCGGAGGGTAGCGCCGCTTGAGACTCTTCCAGCAGCAAGCCGTTCCAAGTCACCTGTTTCTTGGCCGCCACTGACTCACGCTGTTCATCAAACTCGACAATGGTCTCCGTCTGGAGCAATTCCGAACCGAGCCACGCGCTCTGAATCCCACTCGCCTGGCGGACGAGTCCTTCTCCACCTGCACCGTCCACCTGCACGCAGACAAATAGCCCCGATTCCAGCACGGCAGACTCATCCGCCAGTTTCACCCCTCGGCCGCCAACCATGACCGCTCGTTTTCCGCCGGATTCGCGGCGGCGAGCGACGCGATCGGGGTAAGCCGCCAGAATGGACCGCAGAACGGCATCATCGGAAGACGCCGGATCTTTGTTAGGCTTGCGATTGCTCCCCATTCGTTCTGTCAGCGACCGTAACTGCTCACGCACTTTGAAAATCTGCTTCGCCCCCTGGCGGTTGATACTGCCGATGGCACTGTCGGCGATGCCGCGGTCTTCAATGTCCTGTAGGGCGTGCAGCCGATCCAGCACATCACTTTGACTGGTGTGACTGGCGGAGCGACGCTGAGGACCGCCGCTGCGGAAGAACGGGTCACGCTCCGAGAGCATTGCAGCCAGTAGTGCCGTTTCGTCGGGGGCTCCCAGCCGCCGACCTTCCACGAGCAGACGGGCAATCCGCGGGTGCACCGGCAAAGCGGCAAGGTCTGTTCCAAGAGGTGTAATTTTTCCCAAATGGAGCGAGCCCAGCATCGTCAGCAGGCCTTCGGCTCGCGCGAGAGCGGCGGGCTCGGGAGCGTCGAACCAGGGAAAGGCCCGATAGTCCGGCTCGATCCAGGCCGCTAGTTGCAGAACGGCCCCCGCCAGGTCTACGCGATGAACCTCGGGCGTTTCATATTCCGCCCGGTGCCGATGAGCCGCTTCGGGCCACAGCCGCAAGCAGACACCGCTTTGTGTTCGCCCCGCGCGTCCCGCTCGCTGATCGGCAGAGGCCCTCGAGATGGAGCAAAGCTCCAGCCGGTCGAGTCCTGTCTGTTCATCGAGCCTTTGAATCCGGGCCAGGCCGCTATCGACGACAGCGGTCACCCCTTCAATGGTGAGCGAAGTTTCGGCCACATTCGTCGCCAGGATGACCTTTCGCCGCTGGCCCGGTGCGAGCACGGCATCCTGCTGCTCAGCGGGGAGGTCGCCATACAGTTCCATCACGGCCAGATTTTGTTCTTCCGCAAGTCCTTCCAGCCGCGCCCCGGCTTTGCGAATCTCACCAACGCCGGGAAGAAAGACCAAGACATCCCCGGCCGACTCTCTCAAGACTTGCTCCACTCCCACCAGCACCGATTCTTCAATCGGGCGTTTTTCGAGCCCCGCCAGATAGCGTATCGCCACCGGAAACATTCGCCCCGCACTTTCCACGACCCCGCAGCCCCCGAGGTAAGCCGCAATCGGCTCGGCAGCGAGAGTGGCGGACATGACTAGCACTTTCAGGTCGGGCCGGACCGACTGCTGAATTTGACGCACCATGCCGAGGGCCAGATCGCTGCTGAGGGATCGCTCATGGAATTCGTCGAAAATGATCGCGGAGATTCCCTCCAAAAACGGCTGTTCGTGGAGCATCCGGAGCAGAATCCCCTCTGTCAACACTTCGATTTTCGTCCGTGGGCCGGTGCGTGAATCAAACCGGACCTGGTAGCCAACCTCCTCCCCCAGCCGCGTCCCCCGCTCGCTCGCCATGCGGGCCGCCGTCGCCCGAGCTGCCACTCTCCGAGGTTGAAGGACAAGAATCTTGCCCTTCCCCGCTAAGCCAGAATCCAGCAGCGCCGGCGGCACCCGCGTCGTCTTCCCCGCCCCAGGCGGAGCGCGGAGTACGGCGCAAGGACTCTGCCGGAGCGCAGCCACTACTTGCGGCAAGACATCATCAATCGGCAGCGGAAGGAGCGTGGGCACGCTGGAATTGTAGAATGAGCCGGGCTCAGCGGGTGGATGCTATCCAGGCAGTCTATTCCGGCGAAAAATCCTTCAGCGACCGTCCCAGCCGCTTCTTCCTGCCAGCAGCGATTCCGGCAGCGGAGACTCCCTCTTCCGCCGCAGGAGCTTCCAGCAGCGACACCAGCCGCTCTTTCCAGGCTTCATCCCCATGGGGAGCACCGATTTCTTCGACGGCGTCGTTGACGCCGAGGATGACCGACCGCCGCACCCCTTCACGAATCCACGCGAATAGATTGAATTGCATTGTTGTTCTCTCCTTTGCTGCTGGCTGAAACTGCCGGCCGCCTGTCCGGGAAAATGTTCGAGCCGGAATCTAGGGAGAGGAGGCCGCCGCGTCTAGAGAAACTGGCGAAGCCGGGCGAAGTAGCGGGGAATCAAGCCCGCGGATCGCCTGGCACCCAATCGATGGAGAGCACCACCAGCTTGCCGGTGCTATCGACGTGGGCGGTGCTATCGGTGAGATCGCGGTCGATCTGGCCGCCGGTGACAATGCTACCGTCCACGGTAACGCCGGCTGCGACGCGATGCGGATCCCAGGCGCGGCGTGCGACAGTGGGAATCTCGCTGCCGTTTTCGTCGAAATAGGGATAGCTTTCCCACAGTACCGAATTCTTGACGGATGCTCCGCGCTCCACGGTCCAGCCGTCGCCGATGATGGCATGCGGGCCGATGGTCGCCCCCGCTTCGATCACGCAGTGATTGCCGATGACGATGGGGGCGACGATGTTCGCCTGCGGATGAATTTTGCTATCAGTCCCTAGGAAGCCCCAGGGCTGCCCTTCGAAAGGAAGGTCGACATCAAGTTCGCCATCGAGCAGCTTGCGATGGACTTCCAAATAGTCCCGCTTCTGGCCGACATCGAACCACGCTCCGTCATATTCAATTCCCCACAGCGGATATTCTCGCGAAAGTCTGGCATGCGGCAGCCGGCCGAGCATGGCGGGAAAGACGTGCTTGCCAAAGTCGTAGAACGGCTGCGGCTCCTGGAGGCTGGCGGGGGTGCGCAGCGCATCGAGTTCCCGCAGCAGATCCATCTCCAGCATGTAGATGGAGGCGTTATTGAGATTGCTGGGGGAGTTCGGATCCTTCTCTAGAAAGTCGACAATCCGGCCGGAGCGAGAAATCAGACCCGCACGTTTCTCTGCCCCTTCCAGCAGCACCGTCCCAAAGTCCTTTCGTCTCTCCCACGGGACGGGGACGAGCACCATGGTGAACGCCGCCCCCGTGCGAGTGTGAATGTCGTACATCTCTTCCAGTAGGGCCGCGCTGAAATTCGTCACCACGTCGCCGCTGGGAGCAATGAGCGTCGAGCCCCGGAAGGGCTCGGCTGTGAGCGGCTGTTCGTTCGCAAATGTCTTTGCATCTCGGCCGAGGGCTTGCTTACAGACTCCGCCGAGCGTGCCACTGGGGGTTTGCTCTTGGACGTACGTGATGCTGGCACCAAATCGCGAGCCGTCGCCAAAATGCCGCTCAATGGTTTCGGCCAGAACGCAGAGGTTCATCGAGATGTCGCGGATGCCAGCTTCCACCATCCGCTGGACCCACAATTCCGCCAGCGGAACTTTGCCCCCCAGCGGAAACAATGGTTTGGGAAGGTGCCGCGCCGTGAGCGGCTCCAGTCGCCGACCGAGCCCAGCCGCCAGGATGGCGCATTTGAGTTGGCTGGCAACGCTTCGTCGTTGCGCCCAGCCATCGGTGTCAGCGGCAGGTAGATTTGGGGCCATCGATGAAGAATCCTATCGGCAAAATGCTGGCATTATCGGTTGTGCGGCCTACTTAGAGAGTTTAGCCCTCTAAATGGCTTTCTCGCTAGCGCAACTTGGTGGATTTGCAGTACGGGCGAGGCTCTTCTGCTATCCACACTTTTCGGCCCGAGTTACACTGATTGTGTCCCCCAGCAGACTCCCCGCAGTGCGGCTCTTTGGGGTAGGAATTTCCACGCTAAGTCCACGCTTCATTCTCAATGTCCACCGAACCCTCCCAGCCGTCAGAATCCGCCCCCGCATCTTCTCCGCCACGCCCTGTCCCCGTACCCCGGGACGGGGGAAATCGCGGTGGTGGTGGCGGGCTAAGCGGCTTTGCCCAGGAAGCGCTCCGGCGAGCCAAAGCAGTTACTGCTTCTTCGGTTGAGTCTGCTCCGCCGACGGCGGAACGGCCCGCGAAGAGGCCGGATGCTCCGCGTCCTGCTCCCCAGCCGACCGAGAATCCGGTTGCCGAAGGTGCAGCGTTGCCGGATCAATCCGTCTCGCCAGCAGCTGACATAGCCGCCGCAACTCCATCACCCGCTGCTCCCCAGCAGGGTAGAGGCCCCGGCAGTGATCGTTCCGGTGGTGGTCGTCCCCGTCGCGACGGGGATCGTCCCCGAATGACGCCCCAGGCGTGACCAATGCCTTCGATCAGCTCCTCGTCGGATACGGAAACCACCTGCTGCGAGGGGTCATAGATGAGATGGCACCTGGCTGCGCCGAACTCGCGGGCATGGAGTT
>JBJXFF010000011.1:0-26655 GCA_046153945.1 Pirellulaceae bacterium | reverse complement strand
CCCCCCCCCCCCCCCCCCCCACACACACACACACAAGTCGCTGTTCCTGAAACGCGCCTTTCTCTCGCACCCTTGTTCTTGCCTGAAGATCTATTTCCGGCTCTTTGAGATCCTTCCGCGCTCCTCTGATTGTTTTCTCGGTCGCATAGTTGTGGTCTTAGGTTACAGCAGGCTAGACTTAACCCTTTCTCCACGGGTTGTCTCAACCAAAAGCCACTTCGGCACTTGGCCGCCGGTCAATTGACTGAGGCTGCTTCGTCACGCTTCTAGCCACTTCGTTCATTCACCAGTCTGTGCAAACAGGGCCGTTCATGCTTGAAGAAGCTCTCGCCCGTGGATGGGAGAATCTTATCGGCCGCTGGGGCGGTCCGATGAGCTTTCGTTTTTTGGTGCAACCGGCGATGGCACTTCTGTTTGCTGTTTACGCAGGACTTAGGGACGCGCGACAGGGAGAGCCGCCGTTTCTCTGGGCTCTGTTCTCCAATCCTGATGCTCGCAAGGCGAGGCTGCACCAAATTTGGCGGGATGTGGGAATGGTCTTCCTAATCGCGCTGATCCTGGATTCGATTTACCAGGTCTATGTCCATGCGGCAATCTATACGTTGGAATTGCTAATCACCGCCACTGTCTTGGCAATAGTCCCCTATGTGCTCTCGCGCGGCATCGTCACGCGGATCGCGAGATGGACAGGAACTGGGAATGGTTCGGCTAACTCCAAGAGAAACCAAGAAGGGTCAGAAAAATAAGTACATTCCAATGCCCGCGTGAATCGAACGCTTGGCAAAAAACCTGAGAACAAGGAGCAACAACCGTGGAAATTAAGCCGCAAGCAATGGCCATTCCGGCCCAGACCGATCACTTGGAGCAGGGCAAATACGGCCCGATTTATCCGAAGACGCCGGCGTGCTACGGCTTCTCGATCCTGGCGAAGATTATTCCCGGACGCGAAGCCGTTTTTCACGAATACGCGAAGAATATTGAAGCGGCCGTTAAAGCCCAGCCCGACGTTCTGGCGCCGCTCAAACTGCATTATCTGCGCTGGCTGTTGTTCCCGATCAACGGCGAAACGTACTTCATGTACCAGGGGATCTTCGATACCGACTTCGATAAGTACACCGAAGACGCCGTGGCCCTTTTTGGCGCCGCGGGTGTCAGAACGGTGTTCGAGAACCTCGAGGGCTTTCCAATGGATTGGCAAACCAACCCAGAAGGGTTCGTCAAATTTGTGCGCGCACACCAGGTCCCAAGTTTCCTTGAATACGGTGAGTATCCCTTCGTCAGCGCTGATGAAATCAAGAAGGCCCTGAAGATGAAGAGCGCATTTACGGAAATGCTCGATCAATTGCAGTGAGCAATCTCCCATGCCCAGCGAGCACAATCCACCCCTCGAACTCGATGACATCCAAAGCGGCGTGCTTCGGCCGCGGCCGACTCCCTACGTGGCCACTTACATTGCCTTTCGCATCGACGACCGGAAAGCTGGTCGCGATTTGATGCGTCGCGTTTCGCAGGTTGTGACCTCGGCTGCCAATCCCAGCAGTCCGCTGGCCGACACTTGGGTCAGCGTCGCCTTGACCTATCAAGGTCTGAAGGCGCTCGGAGTCCCGCAGGAATCGCTGGACAGCTTCTCCTGGGAATTTCGTCAGGGAATGGCGGCCCGTTACAAGGACCTGTGTGACACCGGCGAGAGTCATCCGGACAAATGGCAACAGCCGCTCGGGCGTGCCGATCTGCATGTCGTGCTGGTGGCTGTTTCGCCCAACTCGCAAAGACTCGAGGCTGCCTTAGATCGCGCGAGAGAAGCCTATCGTGCAATCTCGGGCATAACGGCGATCTGGCGTCAGGATTGTCACGCGCTTCCCACCGAAACAGAACCTTTTGGATTCCGCGATGGGATCAGCCATCCGGCGATCGAAGGGAGTGGCATTCCCGGAACCAATCCCCACGAGAAGCCGCTCAAGGGGGGCGAGTTTGTGCTGGGTTATCCAGACGAGATGGGGGGCACGCAGAAAACCGAACCAGAGGTTCTCGGTCGCAACGGCACGTATGTCGTATTTCGCAAGCTTCATCAACGTGTCGCCGCCTTCCGCAAATTTGTGAAAGCGAACTCGAAGGACCCGGGCGATGAAGAGTTATTGGCAGCCAAAATGATGGGGAGATGGCGCAGCGGCGCGCCACTCGCCCTCTGTCCGTCGCACGATGATCCCGCGCTGGGCGCCGACCCGAAACGCAATAATGCTTTCTTGTATGAAGCTGACGATCCAGCCGGATTAAAGACACCGGCCGGCTCGCATGTCCGGCGAGGCAATCCACGAGACGCGGCCATTGCCGGTGTGGCCCGAATTCACCGAATGATTCGTCGCGGAACCGCCTATGGTCCCCTGCTGCCGGAAGGAGTGCTCGAAGACGACGGCGCTGAAAGGGGTTTGATGTTCACATTCGTCGGAGCACACTTGGGGCGGCAGTTTGAGTTCGTCCAGTCGCAATGGATTAACGACGGAGTTTTCATAGGGGCGGGCGACGACAAGGATCCAATCCTTGGATCAAACGGAGTCAACTTCACTCTTCCTCGCAAGCCGCTACGCAGGCGCTTCCAAGGCATCCCGCAGTTCGTGGTGACGCGCGGCGGAGAGTATTGCTTTATGCCCGGGCTCCGCGCGATCCGCTGGCTCGCTGATCTCGACACATAAACCATGAGCTTTGAGCGCCACTAGGGAGGCCGATATTTCTAACGCTTCCAACAACGATGTGGTCGTAATCGGCGGCGGGCCTGCCGGCGTCGTGGCCGCGCTGCGCGCTGCCGACCTCGGAGCCAAGACCGCGCTCATCACTCGTGACGAGTTCGGCGGCATGGCGGCGAGCGATGGTCCCGTTCCGGTGCGAACACTGGCCCATGCGGCGCGTCTGATCCGTGAAGCACGACAGCTAGGGCAATATGGGATTGCCGTGAATGAACCGGTGCTGGATTACCCAAGGCTGCTCGCACGCGTCCGAGAAGTCACCGGTGATGTGCGGGCTCATTCGACGTGGCGGGAGCAGATCGATTCGCTGAGCGTGTCCGTGCATGAACACGCCGGAATCGTGAGGTTCGTCGACTCGCACACCATCGAAACGTCGACTGGGCTCCGGCTCCAAGCGGAGAAATTTATCCTTTGCACAGGGGGAATCAGCCGGCGGCTCAATGTCCCCGGATTTGAATTCACGAATACGCACAGCGACGTCTGGAGCCTGGCCTCGGTTCCCCCGTCGCTGCTGGTCATTGGTGGAGGCGCCACGGGGGCGCAAGTCGCCTCCGTCTTCAACGCCTTCGGCTCGCGGGTGCAACTGTTCCAGCGCGGACCGCGCATCCTGCCGACGGAGGATGAAGACGTTTCAGCAGCCGTTGCTATGGCATTTCGTGGAACTGGAATCGCAGTGCATGAGAGTTTCGGCGAGATTGAATCGTTCGAGAAAACACTGGTCGGTGTGCGAATGAAGTACTGCTGTGATGGTGGTCACTATAGCGCGGAAGCATCCCTGGCGGTGGTGGCTGTCGGCTGGTCGGCCAATACCGCTGGGCTCAATCTGGCGGCAGCGGGGGTTGAGTCCGATTCGCGAGGGTTTGTTCGCGTCGACTCCTATCAGCAAACGTCGGCACCCCACATCTTTGCCGCCGGCGATGTCACGGGCCGCCTGTTGCTGGTCCCGCCGGCTATCCAGGATGGTTTCATCGCCGCCACTAACGCAGTTCGCGGTCCCACGCTGACGCGGGGTGAGTCAGTAAATCCAATCGGCAGCTTCACGGACCCCGAGTACGCCCAAGTGGGACTGACCGAGTCGCAAGCCCGAGCGGCTCACGATATCGTGGCTTCCAGGGTCGATTTTGAAACGACCGCGCGGACGATCATCGACGGCCGCACGTTCGGCTTTAGCAAAATCATCGTCGATCGTGCGACGCACAAAATCCTCGGCTGCCACGTCGTGGGGGAGCGGGCAGTCGATATCATCCAGGTAGCAACGGTCGCCATGACGGCTGGCATGCGGATCGATGACCTCGCCAACGTTCCCCTTTCGTTTCCAACCTATGCCGGCATTCTCGGCCGCGTTGCGGCTTTAGTAACCCGGCAACTCAACCGGCAAAACTCCTGGCATGCGAGCTAACCGCAGCTCGCGACACCTCATTTTGAAAGCATCAAATGACCACGCTCCGCCCACCACGCACCTACAACCAGGACCACGTCCCCCGCAAATTCACGCCGGGCAAACGCCGCGTCAGCATTTACTGGACCTGGAGCTATCCGTGGGAATCGAATCGCGATCTCACGGAGCTGGACAATCGGTTTTCCTCGATGACGGAGGTTCGCCGCGTCGCGTGGCCGGCCTTCGAAGCCACCCAGTGGGACAAAATGAACTTCCTGCAAGGGATCGCGGGAACCTTGGAGCTGTTTCATCGATCGACTCTGTCGTTCCAGCAGATTGTCGGTGAAGCGACCGGGCATCCTGTGGCCGTGTTTCAGCGCATCGACCAGGCCGGCTATAAGCTGCCGATTGACCAGCGGATGCTCGCAGACACGGACACACTGATGGTCTTTGGCCTGGATCACCTGGTAGCCGAGCAGGAAGCGGAGCTAGGAGAAATCGAAGCCATCCGCGAGTGGCTCAAACGGGAAGGGACTTGCCTGTTGCTCGCTCCGCACCATGACGTCGGTTTCACCGACGACCCCAAACAGCGGCAGGTGGAATATAAGCACCACGGCGACGAGCTCGTCCCCCGCCAGCAGCGATTCAGTCAGTACACCCGCTCGCTGATGAAAGCGCTGAATGTGCCGGTCATCAACCAATGGGGGCTCCGCCCAGCGGTCGTCCCAGGGACCAAGGATATCGCGCCGCTGACCGCCATCCGGGACCTCGATAAGCTGGGACTGCTCAACAACGTCACCACATTCAATTTTCACCTGCACTTGCCGCACTACGAAGTGACGACGCCAGACACTAATGCGGTGCATGTCCTGGGGCGTCAGCTCATCGACCCCGACCGCCCGCATCCCTTCACGGCTGCGGGGAACAAAGAATTCAACTGCCTGCTCTGGATGCCACCGGCAGGCGAGCGGGCGGGGAACATCCTCCTCATCGACTCGACTCACTTCACCACCCTCTTCGGCGGTACCGACAGCCTTGGAAATCTGTGGCGCAATCTGGGACTGATGAGATAAGCGACTTGGATTTTTAGCTCCAATTGAGGTTTGAAAAGGGATCGCTTGCGCAACAAAAAAGGCCCGGTCCAACGTGTGGACCGGGCCCCAGGTAGCTCGTAAAGATCAGGTGATCCCAACGAGGTTTGTGTGGTGGCTTGCCGCTTGGGCAACCCGCCGGCGACCTAAGAGGCGCCACCTCGGCTGGTACAGACATACTTCAAACTCACTAGACCACCTCCTTCCCACTAAGATTTATCCCGGTTCAGCCATATGCCGTAGAGCGGCCTACTGCGGGCCCCTAGTAAATCGTGCTGCGTAGCACGAACCAATGTCGACAACTTAATAATTCACGAAACTGCGGCAAAAATCAAGAGGTAATTTCAGAAAGAAGGTTCGGACTCTTTTCCGCGTAAAAAAGCGGAGAGGGGAAAGCGGAAAGCGGGGAATACGGCACATCGACCGGCGAATACCCGTTATACTTCGACGACAACCCATTCTGAATTCTGCATTTAACACTCTGCACTTCCCTTGTCCTCCCCCGCTATCGCCGTTTCCGACCTCCGCAAGACCTACACCGAGGGACTCGTCTTCCGCAAACGGCAGGAAGCGCTGAAGGGGGTTTCGTTTGAAGTCAAACGGGGCGAGATCTTCGGCTTGCTCGGCGGCAATGGGGCTGGGAAAACGACGTTCATCAAGATCCTGCTTGGCATCATCCGCCGCACCTCCGGCAACGCCCAGATTCTCGACTTCCCCGCCGGCGACAGCCGGGCGAGGCAGAAGATTGGCTACCTGCCGGAAAATCTCCGCGTCCCGCGGCATCTGACCGGTTACACGGCGCTCGAGTACTACGGCAATCTGAGCGGCCTGTCGAACAAAACCATTCGGGAACGCCGCGGCCCGCTGCTGGAAAAAGTCGGCATTGCGGCTCGGGCCAAAGACCCTGTCCGGACATATTCCAAGGGAATGCTCCAGCGCCTCGGCTTGGCCCAGGCCATGCTGCACGATCCCGACCTGTTCATCTTCGACGAGCCGACCGACGGCCTCGATCCTCTCGCCCGGAGCCAGGTCCGCGGCTTCCTGACCGACCTGAAACGGGACGGAAAGACGATCTTCCTCAACAGCCACATTCTCCAGGAAGTGCAGCTCGTCTGCGACCGGGTCGCCATTCTCGATAAAGGTGTTCTCAAGCGGGTTGGCTCCGTGCAGGAACTCACCGCCACGCATCAGGCCGCGCCGGCAACCAGCGGCAACCCAACCCGGCAAGCGGACATTCAATTGCACCTGGCCGGCACCGCTTCCGCCATACGCGAGGCTCTCGGCGGCTGGGAAACAACCAAGTGGAATAGCCTGTCCGAGGTCGAGCACCAGGTCGATATCCGGAGTGCCGACCAGGAATATGTAGATCAACTCATCGACCGCCTGCGAGCCGCCCGCATCAGCATTCTGGGCATTAACCGTCACCAGGCGACGCTGGAAGATGCGTACCTGGGAATTGTGGCGGAGGTAGTGAATTAACCATGCGACCCTATCTCGCCATCATCAAAGACTCCTTTCGCGAAGCGCTTGCTTCGCGGATTCTGTACCTCATGCTGGGGTTGATCACAATTCTGCTGTTGGTGGTCGCTCCCCTCACGTATCGCCAGGAGCTGACCGTCGGGCTCCATGACGACGATGCCAACTGGCCGGAACTGATCGAACAGCTCAAACTGGCGGAAAAGCTGACCAAGCCCAGCCCCACCCGCCGCATCTGGACCGAGCTGACACCCGAACAGCAGAAAGCGATCTCGGAACTCAAGCGGCTTCCCAAGCAGCCGAAGCTTCGGGAGGCTCTCGATTATCAAAAGGCCATCCAAGATATCGTCAAATCGCTGGACGAGGTCTCCAGAAAATCGGACCTTTATGATCGCCCTTCCTGGGCTAGCGCTTCCCTCACGTTTGAAGGGCGGCAACTGATCGGCAAAGGAATTGAGAAGCTCGACGAGCTTGATAAGCTTCGCCTCAACCGCATTCTGTTCGAGGCGGCATTTCCGGGGCTGGTGCGCGTGAGCCCGCGGACTTCGTTTCAACTCCGCTACTCGTTTGTTAGCGACATACTCGATCCGCTCCCCATCACCAAGGGTGACTTTCGCGATGGCGTGGCTGCGCTCCTGCCATTTCTGATCGATAAGATTCTGCTTGGGGTGGGACTGCTTATCGCCATCGTCATTACTTCCCCGATGATTCCGCAGACGTTCGACCCCGGCTCGTTGCATCTCTTGCTGAGCAAGCCTATCGGCCGCTCGCTTCTATACCTCACCAAGTTTCTCGGCGGCTGTGCGTTCGTGGTCGTCTGCGCCACGTATCTGTTTCTGGGGCTGTGGTTGATAGCCGGCACGCGGTGGGGCATTTGGGAGCCGCGGATCATGCTTTGCGTCCCGATTTACACGTTTGTCTTCGCCACCTACTATTCGGTCGCTTCGCTGGCGGGCGCTTTGTGGCGGAACTCGATTGTCTCGATCCTCGTGGCAGCCGTATTCTGGCTAACTTGCTTTGGCACCGGTTGGGCAAAAATTGGCCTGGAATGGCAGCTCGATTCCAGCCGCATCACCAGATTGGTTGCCGTTCAAGACCAGGTCCTTTCTCAAAACAGCAGCAAGACGTCCCAGATCTGGGATGACTCTGCGAACAAGTGGGTCACGACCTTTCAAACCGACGAGCAAAAGGATCTGGGGCTCCTCGCGACGGTCGCCAGCGGACGCAACTTGGGCCCTGTTTACGACCCGCGAAACAAGCAGCTCGTCGGCGTGACCATGTCCCTCAGCAATGGCCAATTCATGGTTGTGGCGGGCAACAAAGAAGGGAACTGGAAGCCGGGCGAAGGCCCCCCCAGTCCAATCTCGGCAGCCAATATTCTGAATGAACCCGATGGAACGCCGGTGATCATTTCCAATTACTCCTTGCAGCGAATAACCGGCGCGATTACGCCGGCTCAGGACAAAGTGAAGTTTTTGGGATACACGCTTCCCAGCCTCAAGGGAAATGCGATTTCGGATGCGGGCCCGCGCCCCGCGCAAAGCTGGGGAGGACGGTTCGCGCCCGCTATCGACGCCAAGACCGGACTGCTTGTGATCTATAATGGCGGCGAGTTCACAACGCTGGCTTTGAAAAACGGACGCTACGAGCAAGTCGAGAAGAAGCGGATATGGGAAAAGGACCGCGGCCGCTCTGTGCTGGCCGCCACGGACGGCACGATCCTGCTCGGCAAGTCGAATGGAAAAGTTGTGATATTAGACGCTAAGACGCTGGAAACCAAAGAGACTTTGGAACCGGAGGCGAAGACTCGTGCCACCGCTGCTGCCGCTTCCGCCGATGGGAAATGGATTGCGGTCCTTATGGACAACCGCAAGCTCTGGCTGTACGACGTGGCCGGGCACAAGCTGCAACTTGCGTACGTCACCGGCCAGGGGGATATCTCGGCTGTGACCTTCACCGGCCAGGACCAGCTGCTGGTGGCCGATCGGACCGATCGCGTGCTGCAATACACTGCCGCGGACATGAGCGTTAAGCAGCGGATCGCACCTGCCATGTCAGTGTTCGACCGGACCTTCCGCTATGGAATCATGCCGATTTACACCATCTGCCCCAAGCCGGGCGAACTCTACAAGACCGTTACACATATCCTGTCGGATGCCAAGCAACAGGCCAAACCGGACGTTCAACCGGAGACCACTAAGGTCGGCGCGGCGGCAACTGCGGCCGTCGCGGACGAGGGAGCCGAGGAATCGGACGATGCTCCGTCGCGCGGCGTCGAAAACCCCTGGTCTCCCGTCTGGAGCAGTGCCATCTTCATGGCAGTCATGCTCGCCTTGGGCTGCGCCTATATGCAGTGGCAGGAGTTCTAGGCGGCGGAAATCGGGGCTGGTATCATCAAGTTCAGGCAGTTTCATCGCTTCACGGAGGTTCCCATGTCTCGCTCGCTTGTTCGAATCGCGCTCCCCGCCGCATTACTGGCCGTTTTCTGTTTCGTTGGTTGCGGGGGACCCAATAAGCCGGAGAAAGGAAGCGGCAAGCCGGACGAGCATGGTCATGACCATGGCCACGATCATGCGCACGATCATCCGGCTGAAGGTCCGCACCATGGCCACCTAATTGAACTCGCGGAACCCGGACAGGCAGTCAAGGAAGAATATCACGTTGAATGGGATCACGAGGAAACCGGCAAGGTGACCGTTTGGATCCTCGACGGCACCGCGAAGAAGACAGTTCCCATCGCCGCGGACAACGTTGTGATTGAAGTCACAGCGGGCGGCAAGACCGACGCGTTTGAACTCCCCGCACTCGACCGGACCAGCGGCGAAAAAGCCAGCGCCTTCAAGTTCGAAACAACCAGCAAGGAACTTCTGGGGAAATTGGAGACGGTTGGCGACAACGTCTCGGCAAAAGTCCGCGTCGATGTAAACGGCAAGCCCTACGAAGGGAAATTCGAGAAGCACGAAGAACACGACCACGCCGGCCACAAGCATTAACGTAGTCCGCTCGCTCCGCGAGCGGAACATTCCGTCACACGGAGTGTAACGGCTACATAGCTTCTACGGCAGATTCACCGGCTGTCCGTCCTGCCGGTCGCTGATCAGGCGGAGCGTTTGCACCGGCGTCGCCTTGGGGAGCGCCCGCACGGAGCCGTCCCCGAAGAGGACATTCACCGTCATCGGATCGGGGCTATCGAACGGCTTGGTAGCATCCCAATAAGCGGGCTGAGCCCAGCTCTCCAGGGAACTGCGGTTGCCAACTTCCACCGCCATGATGGTGTTGCTGGTGCCATCCATCACGTTCATCAACGTGCTTTTGCCGGTATCCGAGAGCATGGCATTTGGCCCGCCGACAAGCATGTAGTCGCTGTGCCCGGGGCGTGTATCGGTCGAGGCGGGATTCATAAGCGTCATCACTGTCATTCGCGAGATGCCGATGTTCGCTGGATCGTCCCACGCCTTCGACTTGTCAAATTGCTCGTACAGAGGAGCTTGTTCGAAGAACGGCAACAGCAGCACCATCCCGCTATAAAGGGGCTTCCCGGCGGCATCTTTTACGACGGCAGGGGGGAGTTCGCCGTAGATATCATGATAGTTATGGATCGCAATGCCGAGTTGCTTGAGATTGTTTTGCGAGCTCATGCGCCGCGCCGCAGTGCGGGCACCGCCGACCAGGGAATATCCTCCGATCACAATCACGCCGCCGCAAACCAAAAGCCCCAGCACCAGCACCGCGGCAATCACCATCATCACCGTTCCCGCGCCGCCGCCCGAGCCTTGCGCCGTCGGCCCGCCGTAGGAAACGGGTCCCGCGGAAAATGGGACGGTGATTGGCTTGCCACAGGCGGCGCAGGGCCCGGATTGCCCAGCATATTGGTCTGCCACGGTGGTCTGTTTGCCGCAGGCGGGACAGGAAAACTGAATCGGCATGGTTGGATCCTGGATTTTCGTAAACTTAAGGGCAGCTAGAACGTTTCGTGCGCGGGAACCTTCTATAGGTTTAGTAGTCCCCGGGCGGCTGACCGTCGTTTCGCTCCACCAGACGGCGGAGTGTCTGGGGGTCAACTTTCTTGTTAATCGCGTGGACACTCCCGTCCGCAAGAAGGACTTGGACCACTCCGGGATGACTGCCGTCGAAGGGTTTGGAAAGGTCCCAGTTGTTTGGAGCCGCCCAACTGGCGTTTCCCTTGACTTCGATCACGATCATTGTGTTGGAAAGCCCATCCGTGACTTCGCTGAAGGTATGCCGCACACCGGGCGCATCTTCAAGAATGCTGTTCTTTCCCGAAACCAATAGATAGTCGGTTCGCCCAGCCGTTGTATCGTTGTTAGAAGGATCCATGAACACTGCCATATTCATGCTGGACAGGGGGAGATTTTCCGTTGAATCCCAAGCCTTGTCCTTGTCCCACCGCTCGTAGAGCGGCTGTTGCTCCAGGAAGGGGAGCAGGCAAACCATGCCACTGTAAAGGGGCTTGCCGTCCTTGTCCTTGACGACCGCGGGAGGAAGCGACTGGTAAGTATCGTGATACATATGGAGCGCTAACCCGATTTGCTTGAGATTGTTAGCCGACTGCATCCGCCGGGCGGCTTCTCGGGCGGACTGCACTGCCGGCAATAGCAGGGCCACCATAACGCCTCCGCAGACCACCATCACCCCAAAGCCAATCATCAGAATCATGACAATTCCGATTCCCGCGCCAGCTGCGGCTCCAGCGCCGGACCCACCCTGATAGGCAGGGTATTGCGTCCCCCCTGCTGCGAATGGAACGGTGATTTGTTTGCCGCACCCCGCGCAGGGGCCGGACTGCCCGGCATACTGGTCGGCAACCGTGGTCTGTTTCCCGCAAGCGGGGCAGGCAAATTGAATGGGCATGAGTCTATTCGCAACTGGCTAGTGAAGTGGAGGTGCTTGTGCCTGTTTGTTATAGCGGGGACATTCACGGCCTGGAAAGAACGGCAAAAGATATTCGTGCCGCCGAGCCCTTCCTTGTAATGTCGCGATTCTAGACCGCTTTTTCCACGGCACTCGCCAGAAGGTACAATTGCCGAATAAGTTGCGTCGAGCCTCTTCCCCAGCAGGATCCTCTCGTGACAAACAGTGATAAAGCTCTGCCTGACAAGGACTTGGGACTTGCAGTCCTGATGGCAGAATTGCGAGCGGCGCAGGAACAAATCCTCCTAGGCGGTGGAACAGCCGCCATCGACCGGCAGCATGCCAAGCACCGGTTGACGGCGCGGGAGCGGATCGCCCGGCTCATCGACCCCGGCACGACTCCGCTCGAAATCAATCTTTGGGCCGCCTACGGCAGGTATGAGAAGTGGGGAGGAGCCCCGAGTGCCGGCGTGGTGACGACCATTGGCACGGTTGCCGGCCGCCGCTACATGATTGTGGCCAATGACGCCACCGTGAAGGCGGGAGCGTTCTTTCCCGCGACGGCGAAGAAGGTCCTGCGGGCTCAGCGGATTGCTTTCGCCAATCGTCTGCCGCTGATTTATCTCGTGGACTCCGCCGGCATCTTCCTGCCGCTGCAGGAAGATGTCTTTCCCGACGAGGATGACTTCGGTCGCATCTTCCGCAACAACGCCGTCCTCTCCGCTGCGGGCATCGGCCAGATTGCCGCCATCATGGGGAACTGCGTCGCCGGTGGCGGATACCTGCCCGTCCTCTGCGACAAGCTGCTCATGACGGAAGGCTCGGGACTCTATTTGGCGGGACCGGCTTTGGTGAAGAGTGCCATTGGGCAGGAAGTCTCCAGTGACGACCTCGGCGGAGCGCAGATGCACGCCGCCATCAGTGGCACCATCGACTACCACGAGCCGAATGACGAAGCTTGCATCCAGCGCATTCGCCGCCTCGTCGGCGCTCATCGGACCGATGATCCACAGCCGCCCCATCCCTTTGTCCGCCACACATCGGTCGAGCCCGCGCGCCCCGGCAGCGACCTCGAATCTCTCATCAACGCCGACCCGCGGAGCAGCTACGAAGTTCGCGACGTGCTGAACTGCCTGGTCGACGCCGGCTCGTTCGATGAGTACAAGGCGGAGTATGGCCAGACCCTCGTCTGCGGCACCGCTCGCCTCGGCGGCTTTCCGGTCGGCATCGTGGCCAACCAGCGGCACCGGATCAAAACGGCCCGCGGCGAATACCAGTTCGGCGGCGTCATCTACGTCGACTCCGCGGACAAAGCGGCCCGCTTCGTGATGAACTGCAACCAGGACTGGCTTCCGATCTTGTTCCTACAGGACGTCAACGGCTTCATGGTCGGCCGGGACAGCGAGCGGGCCGGCATCATCAAAGCCGGGGCCAAACTCGTGAGCGCCGTCAGCAACAGCCGCGTCCCCAAAATCACGCTCCTCACGGGCGGCAGCTACGGAGCGGGAAATTACGCCCTATGCGGCAAGGCCTTCGACCCTCGCTTCATCTTCGCCTGGCCCACCGCCCGCTGCGCCGTGATGGGACCGGGTCAAGCGACCAATACACTTCTCGACGTGATGGTTGCCAGCCTGAAAAAACAAGGGCAGCAAATCGACGCGGCTGAGCTCGAACAACTCCGCGAGCAAGTCGCCGGCGACTACCAGCGGCAAACCGACGTCCGTTACGCCGCCGCCCGCGGCTGGGTCGACGCCATCCTCGATCCGGCCACCACGCGCACGACTCTCATCGACACCCTCAGCCTCGTCACCCGCCAGGCCAGCGACGAACCGTTCCGGGTCGGGGTTTATCAGGTTTAGCCAAAAAGATTTCGTGCTTATCGCCGCCGAGGTTTTGCTTGGGCAGCGTCAGTGTCCTCGTCGGTCGCAGGAATGGGAACGACCTTTTGCGAGGTGTTCTTCACGGAGACATGCAGAACATCCCGGCAGTAGTCGTGGCAACTCATGCAAGTTGTGAGCGAATGCATGTAGGTGTACGCAGCGCCGTCCAAGTTCTTATCCTCCGCCAGCAGGATCAATTTTTTGGCGGTACGGCGCAACTCCGAGCGGTAATGGGCGTAGACCTGGTCATCGCTAGCATGCCACTGAGAGGCATCGCAGACTTTGATCATCTCCAGACCCCCTTTGCCGATCAGGTCAAAATCCTTGGCCATCAGACCTTCGACAACTTTCTGCGAGCTTGCCAGCTTGGCCCGCATTAGTCCCGCCAACTCGTCTTCGCTGTGCGTTGGCGGCACAGGTCGCGCAGGTGCTATCGGTGCTTGTGCGCACGCCAGCACGGCCAGGACCGTGGAGAGGATACCCAAAACGCCTATCATCTTCAGCTTCGACATGACAAGGCCCTCCAGCCGATGGTTCGCTTACGAGTCTTTTATCTTTTCGGCTTATAACGACCTATCTCTGGAAGCAATGTCGATCTTCCTTTCTTCAGAGGCATTCCATGTCGTCACTCTGATTCGCCAGCGCAGAGAGCAGAGCGACCAAGAATCAAATGGGTGTACATGGGAAAGTCGCCAGCGACTACGAGCGCCGAACCGACGTCCGCTACGCCGACGCCATCCTCGACCCCGCTACGACTCGCGAAACTCTCGTGGGCACTCTCAGCCTCGTCACCCGCCACGCCATCGACGAGCCGTTCCGGGTCGGGGTGTATCAGGTATAAGAGTCGTTGGGCGCAAGTGTCGTCGCACCTTTTCTATTTTGCGATCAATTCCTGAAACCAAGCCTTGTCTCGAAAGTTTGCCAGATCGGCGTCCGCGAGCAGGTGGTCTCGGCCAGGCAAAGTCTCGTGGGCCTTGCACTTGTTCAGCCAATCCTTGCAGTCCCCTTCCTTGCCTTGCATCGCACTGATGCAGGCCAGGTTATAGGCACCCTCCCCTGGAACGATGGCCTCAACTCCTATGCACTTTTCCCGGGCTTCCGCCAACAAACGGTCCGCTTCGGCTCCCGACTTCATCTTCGCCTGATCGATGAGAATGATACCCCAGTTGTCCAGCGCCTTGAACTTATCTGGCTTGATCTTAAGCGCCCTTCCGAACTTCTCCGCCGCTAACGCGAACAGACGGTCGGCCTTCGGTCCCGACTTCATCTTCGCCTGGTCGGAAAGGGAAATGCCCCAGTTATTCAGGGCCTCGTGCTTGTCCGGCTTGAGCTTGAGCGCGGCCTTGAACTTTTCCGATGCCATAGCGAACAGCCGATCCGCCTCCGCTCCTGACTTGGTTTTCGCCTGACTCGAAAGAGCGAGCCCCCAGTCATTCAAAGCCTCGTGCTTGTCCGGCTTGATTTGGAGCGCTGCTTCGTATTTCTCCATTGCCAAAGCAAACAGCCGGTCCATTTCCGCGCCCGACCTCATCTTTGCCAGGTCGACAAGAGCGAGCCCCCAGTTGAGCAGGGCCTCGTGCTTGTCCGGCTTGATCTTCAATGCCGCCTGGTACTTGTCCACCGCCACCGCGAGCAACTGGTCAGCCTCCGATCGCGGCTTACTTTTGGCTTGTTCGGACAACATGTTCCCGCTCGTGACATAAGCCCAGGTCACGATATCGGTCAGTTCCTCGGGAACTGGCTTTTTGCCATCGGGAAAGCGGGCGAGGACTTTGCCGTAGTCCCCTGCCATGTAGTCCTGCGTGACCTGAAGCGTCAACAGAGACTCTTTCGTAAGGGTCTTGGCGGAGCGTCCTTCCTTCGGCGGCTGTTTTTGCTTTTCGTGCTGCTCGATGATGCTTCTAATCAGCGAGCGGGGCCTCGCAGTCACGTCGTTCGATTCGTCCTGATTCGGGTCTTTGTATGGAACGAGCAGATCAAACTGCCCGTCCAGATGCGTGAACGGCTGGTTGACAAAGTCCGGGGGAAAACATCCGAGTCTTTGGGTCAGAGTTACGAAAAAATCATCCGCGTCGAAACCCTTAACAAAGAAGGCATACTTGCCGGGGGTGAGCAGCCCCTTGCGGACATGGGGCGCCGGCTCCTGGTCCTTATAGCCCACCCAGTACAGGTTGTTGTCAAAGGTCGGAACCTTGGCCAAGTGCGCGAATACAGGATCGTTTTCCCCGCTGTAGCCCACAACCACCCAGACCCTCCCTTGTAACGAATCCTGGAACAGCGGCTTCAGCAGCTTGGAGTGCGCTCCGCATTCCTTCTTGGTATTCATGAGCGCGAAGCCGGTTCGTTGGCCGTGCAAATAGAATACGGCCTCGCCGGGAATGTCCGCGGGCTTGAGCACCTGCGAAGCGGCGAAATCATAAACCGCCGGGAAAGCGCCTACCAAAGCACAGGCCCGCACGACGAGCGGATCAAAGTTGGTCGTGAGCACCCGATGGACATATTGATTCTTGATGAGCTGGGCAATCGCGATGTGCGCCCAGTTAATCTTGGCCTGATCAATGTATTTGGCAATCAAGGCGCGCCGCAGGCTCGGCGCCAATTCGGCCATGCACTGTGCGTAGCCTTTCGGGTCTTCCGCCTGTTTGTAAGCCGCCGGCCACTCCTCTCGCACGATCTTTACGAACCCCGATGCCAGCGGGATGTTCGCCTTGGCAGAGCAACCCGCTCCGATCAAAAGTGTGCATTCGACTTTTTGCTCTTTGGCCTTGAGCACCGTTTCCACGACGTCGTCAATAGTTCGTTCCATGGGAGAATCTTTCTCTGGATGTCGCATGCGCTAAGTCACTTCCCCTACAGCTCCTTCGCCACGTCTTCCGCCTTCTTCATCACTCGCAAAATGTTCCCGCTCATGATTTTGCCGATATCCTCGGCCTTGTAGCCCCGGTTGAGCAGTTCCTGGGTGATGAGCGGATAGGTGGAAACGTCTTCAAGCTGGGCGGGGACTTTAGTGATGCCGTCGTAGTCGCTGCCGATGCCGACGTGGTCGATGCCGGCGATTTTGGCGATGTGGTCGATGTGATCCACGACGTCGTGGATGTCGCCGGCCGGGTAAGGGTGAGCCAGTTCGTATCTTCGCCGCTCCCGGTCGAAGTCCTTGGGGTCGGGGAATTTCTTCCGCAGTTCTCTGTTCACGTCGAACATTTTGGCCATTAGCAAAGCCGACTCGGGGACGATAAAGCCGGGGAAGAAGTTGACCATCACCACGCCGTCGTTCTCCTTGACGAGCTTGAGGATGTCGTCGGGGACGTTCCGCGGATGTTTGGCGATGGCCCGGGCAGAGGAGTGCGAATAGATGATCGGGGCCTTGCTGATCCGGAGGGTGTCCTTCATCGTCTCGTCGGAAACGTGCGACAGGTCCACGAGCATGCCAAGCTTGTTCATCTCGCGGACCACTTCCTCGCCGAACGGCGAGAGCCCCTGGTTCTTGGCTCCATCGGTGGCGGAATCGGCCCAGGCTAAGGTATCGCTGTGGGTGAGTGTCATGTAGCCCGCCCCCAGCTTATGGAGTCGACGGAGGTTTTCGATGGAGTTTTCGATGGAGTGCCCTCCTTCGACGCCAATGAGCGAGGCAATCTTGCCGGCTTTGCGAATCCGCTCGATGTCCGCCACCGTCCGGGCCTGCTCGAAAGTTTCCGGATAGCGCTTCAGCATCGTCTGCACCAATTCAATCTGCTCCAGCGTTTGCTGCAGGGCGGTCCCCGTCTTGGCGGTCTCGGACGGCACGTACACGCTCCAAAACTGGGCCCCGACATTGCCCTGTTTCAATCGCGGAATGTCTGTGTGCATCTCCGGCTGGCTCTTGGCGATGTCTCGCTTGTCGAACGACGAGTCGGCTTTGGTGCGGAGTTCCCAGGGGAGATCGTTGTGGCCGTCGAAGACAAACGTGGCAGCATGGACCTTCCGCCCCTCTTCGGTCATCACGACCTTGGGGCGAAGCTTCTTGGCGACGGGGGTTGCTTTCGTCGTTTCCTCCGCGAGGGTGGTGAAAGGTAGGACGAGAAGGAACGAAAGCAGGAGATAAATCTTCATGGCTGGAAAACGAAAGAGAGAATGGAGGGCAGCGAAGAACGTCTATCATAATGGAGCAGCGACTAACCTGCGTACTGCCTACTGCCTACTGCCGACTGCCGACTAACTGCTGAGCCCCCCTCCCCTCCGTGCTACACTATTCCCCATGAGCGAATCGCTGGAAATTCCCTGCGGCGGGTGCGGCAAGACGCTGCGGGTCTCTGCCTCCCACGCCGGGAAAATGGCCCGCTGCCCGGTCTGCGGACATATCACGCATGTGCCGGCTTCTCTGACGGCTGGGAACGTGTCCGGGTCCATATCTCATGAGGCCGAGGCGAGCGGCCAGCGTAAGCTGGCTGATAATGCGGCACCGGCAATCAGTCCCGCCCCTGTCGCACCAAACACACCATCGCCACCGGTCAACATTCACGGCAACGATGCCGAGTGGTACATGAAAACCCCCGAGGAGCAGGTCTTTGGCCCGGCCAGCTTTCAAGATTTGGAGCGCTGGGTGAAGGAGGGGCGGATCACTTCGGACTGCCAGCTTTGCCAGGGCGCCGCCAGCAACTGGCAGCCGGCGGACTGGCTCTTCCCCTCCCTCAAGTCGCAGCCGACGTTCCACCCAACATTGACTCCCCCTACGCCGACCCCCACTTTTTCCCAGCCTGGATTCTCCCTCAGCCAGTATGCTCCCCCCGGCGGCAATCTGAATGCTCCCCCCGGAACGTATGGCCCAGCCGGGCGATTTCAGGTTCCCCATCGAGGGCCGCTGATTCTGGTTTTCGGAATCCTCGGCCTCTTCATCCAGTGCCCCATCTTTCCGCTGATGAGCTGGGTGATGGGGAGCAACGATCTGCGGGAGATGCAGGCGGGACGGATGGACCCCGCGGGGCGGGATTTGACCCGGGCCGGGATGGTGATTGGGATGGTCCTGTCCATCCTGTGGATCGCCGGCATTCTCTTCCTCTTCGTTGCCATGTTCGCCGGCATCGTCGGCAACTAGCAGATTAACCCATGCCCATCGACAGCACCTGTCACTCCTGCGGCAAGCACCTTCGGGTGGCGGACGAACACGCCGGCCAGCAGGCCCAGTGCCCCAGTTGCCACGCGGTCTACACCGTTCCGCCCCGGAGCGTCGGCATGGCCCTCACCCTGGCGGCTCCGGGGGAATGTCCCGATAGCTGGCAGATGAAGACGCCGGAGGGACTCGTCTATGGACCAGTCACCAAGCTGGAACTCGATCACTGGTGCCGGCAAGGACGGATCACGCCGCGGTGCCAGATTCTGCAAGAGCGGCGGGAGAGCTGGATGTGGGCGGCGGAGGTTTATCCTGAGCTGCAACAAGCCGCCGCCACGATGACGGCAATAAACCCGCTGGCCCCCGTCACCGCGTATGCCCCGATGCCGATTGTGCCCGGCAGCGTCTATTATCCCAAGGCCCACCGGGGGATGTTGATCCTGGTCATGGCCCTGCTCGGCTATGTGAGCGTCTGCTTCATCGTCTCCCTCGTCGCCGTCATTCTCGGCCTGCAAGACCTCGCCGAAATGAAAGCCGGCCGGATGGATCCCGAAGGGCGGGCGATGACCGTCATCGGCGTGCTGCTGGCGGGACTGTGGGTGGTGGTTAATGTTGGCTATCTCACTTACGCCTTGCTGATGTTTTTGGGAGTGCTGTAGTCGCCGGGCGGTACTTCACCCACGAGACCTGCGTGACGAGTTGGTTGAGAGCGGCGAAAGAGATGTGGGCGTTGGTGGCGAATTTGGGAGTGCTATTGCTCGGGTAAGTGGCGAGCGTTGCGTCGCCGACGAGGAAGACGTTGAAGTCCTTGCTCAGGTTCTCATACCCGGCTGTCGTTTTGCAGTAGCACATGTCGGTGGCGTAACCGGTCAGCAGGACGTGGCGGATCTTGTGCTCCTTGAGGAACTCTCTCAAGGGTTCGTATCCGTCGCCATCGTAGATGACGACATCGTCGGGATGCGTTTCCAGATCGCTCGTCACGGGAATCGGCAAATCCCAAAAGCCGGCGTTGTTGTATTTGGCGCTAGCGTCGAGGCCGGGGAATTGTTTGAAATAGTCGCGGACGGGATTGTCCTTCGAGAGCGCGATCGTTTTCGGCAGCGGCTCGCCAGTGTAACGGAAGGAGTTGAGTTTTTCCTTTAGCTCCTTCGCACCGATCTTGCGATTCTCGTCGGTTGGTTTCCCCTTGAGGCCGCGGTAGAGCTTCTTGCGGATGGGGTCTTCCTTGCCGGGGAGGCTATACATCTGGAAGGCCACTTTGCCGCGAAGCGATTTGTGGAAGGGGCTGATGATTTCCTTGGTGTGCCGGGCCGCATGGTGGTTCTTGTCCGGCGTGCAGAAGTCGCAAACCCCTGCCGGCTCCGGCGTCCGCCATCCTTGGCCGTCGTCGATTCCCCACGGATGCACCATGATGACAGCTGTATCCGCCGCCTTGAGCCTGTTGGGCATCTCGATGATGCCACGGGCATTGTACGAGAACCGCCAGGCCCGCACCTCCAGGTCGGCACCTTCGTCATCCACCAACAGCGGCGCTTCATACCGCGTCAACTCCTTCACTGGCTCGATGAACTCCGGGTAATCGGCGAGCAGTGGCGGTGGGTTTTTGAGGAGCGTTAGCGTGTTCTGATACTGGCGAACGGGCTCTTCAGCCCGCAACCAAATGCGGCCCGCGTGTAGGCTAGAGGCGGTGATTACGATTGCTATGGCCAAATGATGAAGTTTGAGTTTCATGGCATTCGTCCTTTCTTGAGAAGCCAACACGCGAGGCCGCGTGTGGCTACGGTTTGGCGGCTTGCAGGTAGGCGAACAGATCGCGCAGCTCGTCGGGTTTGAGTTGCTTCAGGATGTTGTCGGGCATGAGCGAAGTGGCCGATTCTTGCAACTTGTCGATGTCGCTGTGGGCCACTTCCGTCTTCTGACCTTTGGAATCGACGAAGACCATCTTCGGCGGTTTGTTCTCGACGATCAGCCCCGTCACGACGGTGCCGTTTTTGAGCAGGGCGACGTGGCTCTGAAATTCCTTCCGGACTACGGCACTGGGATCGACCGTACTGATCAGCAAGTAGTCCCGATCCGTCCGGTTCGCGAATGTTAAATCGGGACCGACCGCGGCCCCCTCATTGAAGAGCTTGTGGCAGGTGGCGCAATGCTTGGTGAACAGAGCTTTACCCGCTTTTACGTTGCCGGGAAACGCCCGCAGATCGTTATTGAGGCGGCGGATGTCGGCGAGGATTTCTTCTTTGGTCGGCGGGGAGACTTTCCCCCAGTGTTTCTGGACGATTGCGTTGATTTTTGGATCGTTGTAGTTGGCGACGTTGCGCAGTTCCTCGATGGAGACTTCCTTGGCGGGAAAACGGCCTTCATCGATAAATATCATGAACAACTGGGCCGATCTCCTGTCCTGCAAACAGGCACTGCGAACTGCCCCCTTCTCACGGTCGGTGAGCCCGGAATAGTTTTCGAGGAGTGACAATCGATTGATCGAGCCAAATTGAACAATCGTCGCAATGGCAGCCAGTTTGACCGATTCGGGCTCGGGCTGAGACAACAGGTCGCTTAAGTTGGGCCAGCTTTGTTCGGAGCCATTCGGCGACTTCAATTGAAGCATTCGTGGCATCAGCTTCATCAAGGCAGTTCGCTCCTCCAGGGGGGCCTTTTTATTGGCGATGATTTCGAGCGCCTGGACGGTCGCTTCGGAATCCCCGGTTCTCACCAAGAATCGTAAGAGATCGAAATCGTACTTCTCCTTGAAATGACTCTTGATGGTTGCCATGAGTTTGGGGCCGAATCGTTCCTTCCCTGCCGGCCGCTGTTGCATTCCGAGTTCCATGGCAACCCAAAGTGGGTGCAAGGACTCCTTGGGAGACTGCATGAGAATCTCGTCGAGCGCGTCCTCCAACTTCTGGTCACCTTCCGCCACATACCGACGCATTAGTCGCGGCAAAATCGTCTCCTTCACAATCGGATTCTTGGCGGCTGGACCTTCGGTCAGGAAATCGGGCAAGTCGAGTTCGGCGGCTATGCAGTGTTGCTCAACGGCCCACCAAAGCAGAAGGGGGATGTAGGGATCTTTCTCGTCCCCCGTATCAATTCGCGAGAGAAGTGCCTTAATGATCGGCAAGGCGTCCTGCGTCGGCAGACGCTTTGCCGTGCAGGCGAGTTGGCTGCGAACGAGGGGGCTGTCGTCTTCTGCGGCGAGTTTGCGCAGCCGAGTCGCTGTTTCGGCAGTGACTTTTTTGGGATCACCGAGCAGGCGGACGACCCAGCGGCGGATGACGGGGCTTTTGTGATCCAGCAGCTCGCAGCCGAGCGGTTCCGAGAAGCCGCCACTGACGTCGAGGGCCCAGAGGGCTTTGAGGGCGTCGTGCTCGTCTTTGGATTCCCGGACGAGTTTTTCCAAGGGGGCGCAGGTGTTGCGTTCTTGCCGTTCGCCGAGAATGCGCCGGGCTCGGGTGGCGAGCCAGTGGTTTTTGCTGAAGAGGAGATTGATGAGGTCGTCGGAAGGGATCTTTGTGAAATCAGGCAATTCCGCGGAGGCAACCTCTTCCGTCCCTCGCTTGCGCGTCGGGCTAGTGTCGTCACTCCCTCGCTCGCGCTTCGGGTTAGTGGGTGTGAGCTCAATCTGGTACACTCGCCCATTTCGCCGATCCCAATCCGCGTCCGGGTCCGGATGAGCCGTCCGCTTGTCGTGCCAGTCGGCGACGTAGACGCAGCCGTCGGGGCCGAGGCAGACATCGCTGGTGGCGAACCAGGTGTCGTTGGCGACGATGAGCTCGCCGCCGTGCTTCGTCTGGAACGTCGTCCCCCGCGGCTCGATGTCGTGCCAGTAGACGCCGTGGCCGAGGAGGTCGCCGGCGATGTATTTGCCGCGGAGTTTTTCGGGGTAGGCTTCGCCCCGATAGACGATGCCGCCGACGGTGACGTGGCCGCCGAAGAAGTTCTGGTGTGGCACGTGGTCGAAGTAGCCATAGGCGTGCGGGTTGTGCAGCTCGCCGTGCTTGCCGAATTGCTTCCAGAGGTAGGCCCCCTGCACGCCGTGCAGCATCACGAAGCCGCCGTGGTTGGTGCTGTAGAGGAGGTTGCCGTCGTCGTCGAAGTCGAGCCCCCAGGAGTTGCCGCCCCCTTCGCAGAACAGCTCGAACTCCTTCAAACGCGGATGATACCGCCAGACCCCCTGCTGGAACTCGATCCCCCGGATGTTCGCCGTGACCGTACTCCCCTGGCAGCCGTACAGCCAGCCGTCCGGCCCCCAGGTGAGGGAGTTGGCGACCGAGTGGGCGTCGTCCATGCCAAAGCCGGTGAGCAGCACCTCGGGATCGCCGTCGGGGACGTCGTCGCGGTTCTTGTCGGCGTAGAAGAGGAGATACGGCGGATTCAGGACGTAGACGCCGCCGTGGCCGAATTGGAAGGCGCTGGCGAGGTTGAGGCCTGAGAGAAAGTCTTTGCTTTCATTCCCTCGCTCGCGCTTCGGGTTAGTGGCGGAGGAATCTCCAGCCACAATCGTCAGCCGATCTTCCCCCTTCGGTCCCTTCGGCGGCGGCTCGGGGACTTTGTCGTACTTCGTCCGGGAGAAGCGGTCCACCTTCACCCGCTCCAGGCCAGCGGGATTCGGATACTGCAAATACTGCATCACCCACAAGCGCCCCCGGTCATCAAAATCAATCGCCACCGGCTGGCGGATGAGCGGCTCACTGGCGACGAGCCTGGCTGAGAAGCCCTCAGGGAGTTTCATCTTGCCGGGAGCTTCGGCTGGGGGATAGCCTTGGGCGAGAAGCATGGAGGGGACTAGCAGACAGGCGGCTGCGACGATGGCTGACGAGGAATGGCCGCGAAAAACACGATAAGGCGCAAAGAGAAAACGAAAGCCCTCCCAGCCGTTCTCTTTTTGTGTCTCTTCGTGATTTTTCGTGGCCATTCCAAATTTCCTCCAGGTGACGGACGGTCATTTTGACCCAGTCACCGGGCAATTGCTACCAGCGTTGCCGCTCCAGGTAATTGCCAGTTGATAAGTGTCGGGTTGCCCCCAAGGTAGTGGGTTGCGATTCATGATTCATGGGGCATTTTTTTTGCGGACTTACGGCGACGTGAATCATCGCAAGTTCCTCTACGACAAAACCTTCCGGTAATTCATGTCGACGTAAGTGTGATTCATAGTGTTAAATCTGATTCATGCTTTACTCATGAGTAACAGGGCAAGTGATAAGGTGTTTTTCGCAGCCGCATCGCGCCGCGCGGCACTAACCCGAAGTGCAAGCGAGGGAATTAAATCCCCCTCGCAGCGCGCACCGTAGGCCGGCGATCCGCTTTCCAGAATACTATACAATTGCTACTTACCGGTCAAGCCCAGGGCGAAATTTTCAACCCCGCCGCAAGTGCCTTAACGAATGTCGAGAAGTTGGCTACTTTTTCTTTGACCGTCCGGAGGAAAAGAGACGGTCGTAGAATTCGACTCCTCCAATGCGGTTGTCTTTCAGAACATCAAGTTTGAGATGACCGAATTTCGGATGCTCAAGAGAGATGGTTTCGCGAATTTGCCATTCTGTCTCTGGCTGGTTGGCGTCTTTCCGGTCCACGAAATCAACGTAGATTCGGCGAGGGTGCCAGTGGCACACGGTACACTTCGCCAGCGATTCTGCCAGCCAGGGCAGGTCTGGCCGCTGTTCTTCGGCCAGCTTCACGAGCCAGTTCGGGTTGTGTGACTTAAATCGCATGACCTTAGCGCCTAACTACAATTCAGGGAAGGGCCGCAAAAAACGCGAAAAGGCACGAAAAGAAGGAACTGAATGCCGTTAGCTTCTCGCGGCTTTTTGCGTTCTTTGCGGCCATCCCCTGCCCCTGCGTGAGTCTGGGCACATTGTTGATTACTCGATTCAACTTTGCGATACGAGCGCCGGGTCTTCCATCCCGTTCTCTTGAAACCCTTTGATCCGGAGCTGGCAGGCGTCGCAGCGGCCGCAGGGCTTGCCGCTGGTGGGGGCGGGGTCGTAGCAGGTGGTGGTGAGGCTGTAGTCCACGCCGAGGTCCAGGCCGCGGCGGATGATTTGGGCTTTGGTGAGGGTGATGAGGGGGGTGTGGATTTTCAGCCGCTGGGCTGCTTCGACGCCGGCTTTGGTGGCGAGGTTCGCCATTTGCTCGTAGGCGGCGATGTACTCGGGGCGGCAGTCGGGATAGCCGCTGTAGTCGACGGCGTTGACGCCGAGGAAGATATCCGCCGCCCCGAGGACCTCCGCCCAGGCGAGGGCGAAGGAGAGAAAAATGGTGTTGCGGGCCGGGACGTAGGTGATCGGAATCGAAGCGTCCATCTCCGCCAGGCTCCGGTCCTTCGGCACCGCCAGCCCCGCCGACGTGAGAGCCGAGCCGCCGAACATGGCGAGGTCGATGTCCACGACGATGTGTTTGGCCACCTGCATCCTTTCGGCGACGCGTCTCGCCGCATCGAGTTCCACACTGTGCCGCTGGCCGTAGCGGAAGGTCATGGCGTACGGCTCAAAACCTTCGGACTGCGCGATGGCGAGCGTGGTGGTGGAGTCGAGCCCGCCGCTGAGGAGAACGACGGCTTTTATTGCATCGGACATGGTTCAAACCTTCAGCCCATAAAATTCAATCGCGGTCTGTCCCTTCATCATCCCGCGCTCGGCTGCGGAATATTGCGAAAACAGATCGTCGGCTGCTTCCTTCCACCGCTCGTACGAGCCGGCGAGAAGGCAAACGGGCCAGTCGGAGCCGAACATGCAGCGGTCGGGACCAAAGCACTCGATGGCGTGGTCCACGTACGGCTTCAGGTCGGCGATTCGCCAGATATTCCAGTCGGCTTCCGTAATCAGGCCGGAGATTTTGCAGTACAGATTAGGGAACTTCGCCGCAGCGGCCAGTTCCCGTTTCCACTCGTCGATTTCGCCGTGCTTGATCCGCGGTTTCGCGCAGTGGTCCAGCACCAGCTTCAAATTCGGCAGCCGGGCGGCGACGGCAGGGGCATGCCTCAGGTGGCGGGCGTAGAAGAGCAGATCGAAGGGGACGCGGTGCTTCTCCAGCACGGCAAGGCCGCGGAGCACATCCTCGCGAACGACAAAATTGTCATCCGGCTCATCCTGCGTCACATGCCGCACACCGACGAACTTCGGCTGGTCCTTGAACTCCAGCAGTTGCCGCTCGCAGTCGGGGCTGGCCAAATCCACCCAGCCGACGACGCCAGCGATGAATTCGTTTTGCTCAGCGAGACTGAGCGCCCAGCGGTTCTCCGCCAGATCATGCTGCGTCTGCACCACCACTGATTTCTCAATCCCCGTCCCCTTCAGCAGCGGCGCGAGGTCCAGCGGCATGAAGTCCCGTTTGATCGGCGCGAGTATTGGAGCATCCACCCAGCGGTAGTTGAACGGCTGGGAGAGTTGCCAGAGATGGTGGTGGGAGTCGATAGTTGGCATTTTTAACGGTGCGGCGGGAACTCTGAATGACGAAGCCCGAATGACGAATGAAGAAGGAAAGCAGAAGAATCTTGCGTCCGTTTTCCCATTCGTCATTCGTCATTCGGACTTCGTCATTTCCTAGTCCATTCTCACCCCAATATGCAGCAGCACGTTCGCGTACCGCTGCTGGTCGGCGGTCTGGATGGTCAGGACGTGGTCGGGGGTGGCGACCGCTTCGTAAAACTTCCACTTTTCAATCGGCTCAAGTGCAAGTTTCAAGCCGGCGGATTGGATGGCGGCGCGGTATTGGTCCCAGGCGGGCGGGTCGTCGGTGAGGGCGTAAGGGCCGGTTGTTTCGTACTGCATGGTGTGGATTGCCTCGACTGGCACGGCCGAAAGAATCGCTTCCAACACCTGGGTGCAGTTAACGACGCCCGGCGAGAGATTGAGCGAAATGACCTGGGCATTGGGTCCCTTCTTCGACGAAGCCGGGTAATTGCCATCGGCGATCAGGATGGTGGAGTGATGCCCGGCAGCCCCGAGAATGGCGTTGATCTGCGGATGGATGAGCGTGTGTTTGAGCATTTGGTTCTGTTGGCGAGCGGCCTGCGTAAGCTGGCTGATATTTCTGAGTATTTTGCGATAGTATAATCCAGCTTACGCAGGCCGCTCGCCGGGGAATTATCGCGGAAAGTACTTTTTGAACGTGTTAATCGTCTGCTCGGCCG
>JBJXFF010000220.1:0-82095 GCA_046153945.1 Pirellulaceae bacterium | reverse complement strand
TCAACTGCCTGACCGGCGGCCACCCCGTCGCCGCCATGATCCCGCTCGACTACCCCACCGACCGCGAAATCCTCGACGTCGCCTTCCCCACCATCGGCCTCACCGAGCCCCCCGACGCGAAGCTGATGTGGATCCACAACACGCTCGAAGTCTCCGAAGTCGAATGCTCCGCCGCATATTACAACGAGGCGAAAGAGCGGCCGGATTTGACGATCCTCAAGGAGCCGCGGCCGATGCCGTTTGATGCCGCGGGGAATCTGCCGGACCATGTCTAAGTGGGGTAGGCTTCCAGCCTGCCGCGCTTTCCAGAGGTCCTTATGACCAAATCGCCACCACCGCGAAGAGCAACGTGAAGCTCAAGAACAGGACGGTGAGCAGGACTTCTCCCACCACCTGCCACCATGCGGTGAGGTAGGGCCGGGCATCGAGCACGAACTGCAAGCCTAACCGGATGCCCCAGAAAACGGCGATGAATCCGCACAGCGCACGGGCGAGTGTGGTGCCATCCGCCAGTGATTCGGCAAGCGTCACGCACAGCAGGCCAAGCGACACAATCGACAGCACGGTGTAGCCGCCGTAGGTCCAAAACAACTGCCGGTGCAGGCGGGGGAGCACTCCCAAGTCTCTTTTCCAGTTGAGTCGGATGGGGACGAGTGCGGAAGCGATCAGGACGCTCCATTGTAGGAAGCCGGCAGTGCGGATGAGGGTTGAAAGTGTTTCGTTCATGGTGTTATATCGCTCCCATCGCCTCCATCATCGGCAGCACGATGTTCCGCAGGAACGGCAGTGGGAACAGCAGGCCGACGGGGACGGCAAGGGCAAGCATCGTGAACAGCCAGCCGCGGATGCCGCGGCCCAGGCCGAGATTTTTGCCGAGGGGGGAATGTTCGATTTCGATGGCCAGAGCCTGAATCAGAAAGAACAAAGTCGGCAGGCCGTACCCGCCGCCGGCTGGGGCGGAAATGACGAGGTCGTGGACGACGCCGCTGAACAGGAACACGCTCCAGAGGGCCGCTGTCGTCCCCAGCCGTTTGGAGACAGGCCGGAAGATGAAGCGGTGGGCCAGGTCCCGGAAAGCCGTGTTCCAGCGCTTCCCCCAGTAGTCGCTAACGCTCGCCGCCGCCAGCGGGTTATTCATCAGCCGCCGGGCATTCACGCCGCGAGTTCGCCACACGCAGGAGAGCAGATGCAAGACGCCAAAGTGCAGCATCAGCCCGACGCCGACCATGCCGACCCAAGCAGCCGCAAGCGGATGTAGTGGATAAGCCAGGCGGGCAACGCCCCAGAACAAAACAGCTCCGGCGGTCGTTTTCAGGATGGCGAGTGTCCATTCCCGCGTCTGCGGGCGAATTGCCGCGGTGAGTCGGGCCGGCGATAGGAACGCCTCCGCATCGAGACCGGGCCAGGCCAGAAAATACGCCAGATGCCGCCGCCAGTCAGCCGCTCGGCTGACACTCTTTCGCACGCTGGCCCAGGAGAGCCATTTCACCCCCGCAAACACATTAATCGCCAGCAGCCACATCGCTTCCCACGCAGGAATGCTGGCCGGCATGAGCAGTAGAGCCCCCAGCGGCAAGGCAATTACGGGAAGCCAAGATAGCAGCGGAATTGTCATAGTCAATTAACCGGAAAGGAAGCAACTACTTAACCGCCATTGCCGCCAACGGGCGACGTTTAGCCAATGTAATCTGGCGTTTAGTCAGGGATTGACCCATTCAGTCGGGTGGATGATGCTGACACGTCAAAGGACGGACCGATGCTCGCCGACATTGAATTACTGATTTCCCCGTATGCGTCCGAAAAACGATCCCTGCTGCATGTTCTTATCTCTGAACTCCGCAAGCCCGACTGGGACCACTTTCAGGCGGCTGTTGCTTTCGCAAAATCATCGGGTAACAAACTAGAACTGTTCGATTCAATGAAGGAGTTTGCCCAGAGGGGAGGTCGAATTGATCTCACTTTTGGGGCCGACCGATTTTCAGGCGATGGAAGCGGTTCGGAGTACTTGGCCGTTCAAGAAGTGTTGGCGAGGCTGGGAGAGGAACGTTCCGTAAACGTATTCCTCTATCACGAATGCGGACGCACATTTCATCCGAAGATTTACCTCTTTAGCAACGAAGCAGACAATCGTGCGCTGGTAATTGTCGGCTCGTCCAACTGGACAAACGGAGGGTTTCACAACAACGTCGAAGCCAATGTCGTGCTTCGACTCAATCTTCGGACTTCCGCTCACCGAAGGTGCTTCGACGAAATTCGTACTTGTTTTCAAAAATACTGGGTAGAGAAATGAAAGGCCAAGGCTTCGCACGTCGTGTGACATTGGAAAATCTTCCGATGTTTGCCCCGCTCCTGTCGTTCAGCAACGAGTGCGGAGGAGATTCGGGTAGGACTCTCGCCGACGACCCTGCGTTAATTGGCGCAGAGTTACTGTTTGCAGGGGAGAGACTGACGAGTCGAACGCCGTTCACGTCAGTGTCGAGGACTACTAGACCTTCTCCCGCAACAGGTAGAGAACCCCTCGCAGGAATTCTTCCGGGATCGGCGACAACCTTGCGAGAAGTGCTGGATCGGGCGGACCGTTTTTTCTTATGCAACACGGATAGAACGCATTCCGTAGAGCCTGGAGTCTACGAGCAGGAGGAACTAATGTGGGGACGGAAGTATGCTGCGGCTTGGGAGAAATTTGCCTACCCAGCCCACATGAAACGGGTCAGGCAAGGCCATGTGATTCTTATGTATGCAAACGGCTTGGGAGTGATTGGGATTGGGCGAGCGAAGGGGTCATGTGATTCTCCACTGCCTGCGGGAGCCGACAACAGAGTCTTTGAGACTGACACAACCGAATGGCGCATCCCAGTCGAATGGCTGTTTTGGGATCGTGTCCGTCCTTGTCCCTGGAAAATTCAGAGATATCCGACGTTTGTAGACGTGTCCCATGACAAGTATTCTGAGTTCCGCAAAGGAATCAAGTCGCATCTTTTTAGGAATGAAGAGACGAGACATTCGCCGAGTTCTGGGACGATCATCAAGCCTACGGTTGTCACCAATGACGCCGCCACCATAGAAGGTCGGAGGGTGCTTCGCTTTGAAGAAGCGCGTGGATACTTCACGGGCAATGGCAAGCAGTTTTGTGTAATCAAAGGGTCGAAGGCAAAGGGATATGTACAACCATCTTTTAAGACAAACGGAAACGGCAAATACGTCCGCGAGCGAGATAGCTTAATCGAACAGGGTATCCTTTCGCGCACCCATGAATGGGAGGATTTTGTATTCACCAAGGACTACACTTTTTCCGCAGCGTCTCCCGCAGCATGCATCGTTGCGGGCCGTTCTGAGCATAAAGGAGAATGGGTTCCTTGACGCTCGGTCCCTCGTAGTGCGGGGTATTATGGACTCATCCGCTTCCTGTGGAGATTTCGCCCATGTATGACATTTACCGCTTCCTCGAAAACCACGCTGCTCTCTCCCGCCGCTACTTCCTCCGCCTGGGAGTTGCTGGTTCCGCGGCAATTGGACTGTCGCCGTTATTGACTGCTCAAGCAGCCGACTCAATCAGCAAATCCCCTGAGCTCGCCAAGGCCATCGCGGCGCTGGGGCAATTCTTTACGCCGCCGGGGGATTTTCAGGATGTGTCGCGGGGGAAGCCGCTGCCGCATTCGCTGCCGGAGGAGAAGCGGAAGGAGGTGGGGCTGACTCGCGAGACGTGGCGGCTGGAGGTGATTTCGGACAAGGAGAATCCGGCCAAGTTGGGGAAGCAGTTTACGAAAGCGGACGGGACGGCGATTGATTTTGAGACGCTGCTGAAGCTGGGGGAAAGACATGCGGTCCGCTTCGCCAAGGTGATGACCTGCCTGAACATCGGCTGCCCGCTGGGGATGGGGATTTGGGAGGGAGTGCCGCTGCGGGAGGTGGTCTGGCTGACGAAGCCGCGGGAGGACGTTCGCCGCGTCTTCTACTACGGCTATCACAACGACGATGAGGGGCAGATGTTCAAAAGCTCGCTCCCCATCGGCCGCGTGCTGGAGGACCCGTTCGACCTGCCGCCGGTCATCCTCTGCTACAAGCTCAACGGCGAATGGCTCAGCCCCACCCGCGGCGGGCCGGTTCGCGTCGTCGTGCCGGAGCATTATGGCTTCAAGTCCATCAAGTGGCTCTCGCACGTCGTGCTCACCAATCTGGCGAGCGCCAACGACACCTACATCAGTGGGAACAACGACGTCGACAGCCCGCTGAAGAGCTTTGCCGCCACGTTGTCGCTTCCGGAGGGAGTTGCCGCGGGACAGCCGTTGCCGGTGACGGGGTATGCGCAGATCGGCATTACAGGCGTTTCGAAGGTTCAGGTCTGGCTGACGAAGGGGGACAGCGAGTGGCCGGCGGACGACAAGTATTTTGCCACCGCGCCTTGGGTGGATGCCGAGATACTTTCGCCGCCAGAGCACTGGGGAGGAAAGCTGGAAGGGGACAAGATTCCGGCGGGAACTCTTGGATTTGATGAGAGCGGGAAGCCGAAGACCTGGCCGATGCGCCTGGCGAAAGTGCATTGGGCGGCATTGCTACCTGGCGTTCCCGCCGGTGAGTACACCCTCCGCTGCCGGACCATCGACGAGAAAGGAATTGCCCAGCCGCTGCCGCGACCGTTCCGAAAGTCGGGGCATGCGGCGATTGAGGAGAAGACGGTGATGGTGAAGTGAGGAACTGCTCGGAGAATGGCTGGGTGGCATGGCCACTGCTTTGAGTGGCCATGAGGCGTGGAGATCACGCCCACGCAAAGCCGTGGGCGTGCCACCCATGTCTGCCGCCGATTGTGCGATTTTCCCCGCCCCTCCATAATCGGATTGTGCAGGTCTTCCGCTCACTCACCGACTTTCCTTCCTCGCTCCGCGGCGGCGCGGTGGCGATTGGAAATTTCGACGGCGTTCACCGCGGGCATGCCCGGATTGTGGAACGGCTGCGGGCACGGGCCAAAGAGGTTGGCGGTCCGTCGATTGTTTTCACGTTCGATCCGCACCCCGTACGGCTGCTGCGGCCGGAGCATGCTCCGCCGCCACTGACCTGGACCGATCGCAAGGCGGAGCTGCTGGAGCAGCTTGGCGTGGATGCGATGATTGCGTATCCGACGAATGAGGCTCTTCTGGCGCTCTCTCCGAAGGAGTTTTTTAGTCGCATCGTCGGCGACTCACTGGCCGCCAAGGGGATGGTGGAAGGGCCGAATTTCTTCTTTGGCCACAACCGAGCCGGGACGGTCGAAGTGCTTCGCGGCTTGTGCCGCGAGGCCGGAATCTCCCTGGAGATTGTCGAACCATTGACCGTTTCAGGCGACTTCGTCTCCAGCAGCCGCGTCCGCAAGCTCATCCAGGCGGGGGATGTGGCTGCTGCCGCTGAGCTGCTTACTCAGCCCTACCGGATTCGTGGAATGATCACGCATGGAGCGGGCCGCGGAGCCAAACTCGGCTTTCCGACGGCGAATTTGGATGCGATTGATACGCTTCTGCCTGGGCTCGGCGTCTATGCCGGCAGAGCCATCCTGCCGGACAAGTCCTGGGCCGCAGCGATCAATCTGGGGCCGAATCCGACCTTCGGCGAGCAGGCGGTAAAAGTGGAAGTCCACCTGATCGGCTTCACCGGCTCCCTCTACGGCCAGCCGATGGAGGTTGACTTTATGGCCCGACTGCGGGACATTCGGCGGTTTGGCGGAATCGATGAGCTGAAAGCGCAACTTAGCAGGGATATTGCCGCAGCAGTAAGAGTTACGCAAGGTAAATGACGAAGTCCGAATGACGAATGACGAAACTTTGAACTTTGAACCACACATGACTATCAACTGGCCCCGTTTCACCGAACTCATCCGCGCTCACCAGCGGTTTCTGCTGACCAGCCATGTCCGCCCGGACTGCGATGCGCTGGGGAGCGAACTCGGGATGGCGCATGTGCTCGAGGCGCTCGGCAAGGATGTCCGCATTGTGAATGGCCAAGCTACGCCGCCGAATATCGCGTTTATCGACCCCGAAAAGCGAATTGGAGTCATCAATGAGACCGTCAAGCCGGTGGAACTTGCGGACCGAGAGGTGCTGCTGGTTCTGGATACCAGCGCCTGGGCTCAGCTTGGGCCGATGAGCGAGGTGGTGAAAACGACGAAGGCCAAGAAGATGATTTTGGACCACCATCTCAGCTCCGATGACCTGGGAGCGGAGGCCTTCAAGAATGTGCAGGCCGAAGCGACCGGCCGGCTGGTGATGGAGGCGGCGGAGCAGTTGGGCGTGAAACTGACGGAAAAAATGGCGACCCCGCTTTATGCCGCGATTGCCACGGATACCGGCTGGTATCGCTTTTCGTCAGCGACGAGCGAAACCTACCGATACGCGGCGAAGCTCATCGATGCCGGGGCGAAACCGTCGGCAATTTACAACGCTCTTTATGAACAGGACACGCTCAGCCGTATGAAGCTGCGTGGAGTCATCCTGGCCCGCATTACCGCGGAGCTTGACGGCCGGCTGGCGTATACGCATGTCATGCTGGAAGATTTTGAGAAGACCAACTCGCTGCCGAGCGACACGGAGGACGCCATCAACATGCTTTTGGCGATCGCGGGGACGCAGGTCGCCGTCATTTTTGTCCAACTACCGAGTAACGCCTTCAAAGTGAGCTTCCGCAGCCGCTCGCATGTGGACTGCAGCAAGTTGGCGGAGCAGTTCACGGGGGGTGGTCACAAGGCGGCGGCCGGGGCGACGCTCAGCGGAACGCTGGCCGAAGTGCAGCCCCGCGTTCTTGACGCTGTGCGCGGGGCCATGCGATAATCAACGCAGCGAATCAGTCATGAATTTGCCTGCTTCGTCCCGCCTCCTTACAACAATCCCGGCCTGGATGGCCCCCTCCTGGGAGCAACCAAGATGGCGAAAACGCTGAATCCCCACGCCACCCCCGCGCCTGCAGCTCCTTCGTCTTCGAGTGGCGAGCCACCCCGCCGCCACGTTCTGGTAGCCGCCATGGCCGGCATCGTGGGCCTAATTGTGGGTTTATTCCCAGTCGGGGCCGGAATGCTGGTGTTTCTGGACCCGATTCTCAAACGGAAGAAGAGCGGTGGAGAAGGCACCGGCAAGCCGCGCATCCGCGTTTCTTCCCTGGCGGCGATTCCCGAAGATGGGACGCCCGTCCAAGTCCCCGTCATCGCCGACCTGACCGATGCGTGGATGCGTGACCCCAATCAGCCGGTAGGGGCCGTTTACCTTCGCAGGAACGGCAACAACATTGAATGCCTCAACGCCATCTGCCCCCACGCCGGCTGTTTCGTGGCGTACATGGCGGATCGCAAGGTCTTTCAGTGTCCCTGTCACACCAGTGCCTTTGACCTGAACGGCAAACGGCTATCGGAAAAGTCGCCCAGCCCGCGCGACATGGACACGCTCAACGTCGATCCCGACATGCTGCTCACCGCTAGTGAGGTTTGGGTCGAATACGTTAACTACTATCCCGGCAAACCGAACAAAGAGGAGAAGCCGTAATGCGGAGGGTAATGCGGGACCTCAACCAGTGGTTCGATAGTCGCACGGGCATTTACGACATCATTCAGCATGCGCTCTACGAGAATATCCCCAGCGGCGCCCGCTGGCGATACATCACCGGGAGCATGTTGGTCTTTGCCTTCTCGGTGCAGGCCATCACAGGCATCTTCCTCTGGATGGCTTACAGCCCGAGCAGCCAGACGGCGTATGAAAGCGTCTACTACATCCAGCACGAAATGACCGGCGGCTGGCTGGTTCGTGGTGTCCACCACTTCATGGCCCAGGCGATGGTGGTTGTGATGGGGCTGCATCTGCTGCAGGTGGTTATCGACGGCGCTTATCGAGCGCCGCGCGAGCTGAATTACTGGCTGGGGATCGTGCTGATGCAACTGGTGATGGGACTGGGCCTGACCGGCTATCTGTTGCCGTGGGATCAGAAAGGGTATTGGGCCACCAACGTCGCTACGAATTTGATGACGCTGGTCCCTTTCGTCGGCAAAGAACTGCAGCAGATTGCCGTGGGAGGAAATGAATACGGCCACCATACGTTGACTCGTTTCTTCGCCATGCACACTGGCGTCCTTCCGGCGGCGCTGATTGGCTTTCTGGTTCTGCACATTGCCGCGTTCCGCAAGCACGGCATCATGGCCAAGATTACTCCTGGCCGGCCGGATCAGTACTTCTGGCCGCATCAGGTCTTGCTTGACGCCATCGGCTGCCTCGTGCTCCTCGGGGTCGTGCTGCTGTGCGTTGTTCACTTCGACATAACCGGTCTGGCAAGCGGCAATTTGCCGGAAGCTCATCAGGGTGCTGAGCTTGGTGCTCCAGCGGACCCGTCGGAAGCGTATTCCGCGGCCCGACCGGAATGGTATTACCTGTTCCTGTTCCAACTGCTGAAGTATTTCCATGGGACGCAGGAAATCATCGGGGCGCTCATCATTCCGGGCATCGTGATGACGATTCTGGCCCTTGCTCCAATTCTCGGAAGGTGGAACTGGGGGCATGCATTTAACGTGGGATTCTTGCTACTCCTGGTGGTGGCCGTGGGAGTTTTGACGACGGCGGCGATGCTGGAGGACGGCAATAATTATGAGTTCCAGGAGGCCCGGAAGGACGCGGAGAAGAATGCCGAGCGGATGGTCGAGCTTGTGAACCGCCGCGAATGGGAAGTGGTCAATGGAGTTGGACAACTTTCGGAGCGGCGCATGTTTCCTCGCGGCGGAGGAATAGAACTGAGCCGCAATGATCCGTTTCTGCGCGGGCCGAAGCTTTTCAAACAGCATTGTGCGAGCTGCCACAGCTACGCGAACCCCAAGACTCCTGAAGACAGCATCTATTTGATGCACGCCCCCAAGAGCGAATCCAAGAAGGATACCGCTACTCATCAGGACGTTTTGACGATTGTGAAGGACGCCAAGGGTGAGCCGGTTTACGACAAACTTGTCCCTGGAAATGGCGCGCCGAATCTCTTTGGCTTTGCCTCCCGGGAGTGGCTGCGCGGCTTTCTGGACCCCGCCAAGATCGCCGCGGCTCCGCAATTGGGAAAACCGGCCCCGGCGAAGAACCCGACTATCGCCTCCATGGCCGATCATCCGGAAAATCACAACCGGCCGCTCGTTGGTGCCGACTACTTCGGCAATACCAACCACGCGAACGGACGGATGGCGAAATGGGTGACGGAGCACGTCAAGCCCAAGCCCAAGGCCGGAGAGAAGAAAAAGGAAGGTGAACTGGATGCCGCGGACGTTGACGCGGTCGTCGCCGCCTTGTCCGCCCAGGCTCGGCTCCGGACGCAGCAGGAAGCGGATGCCAAAGATATGAAGCTGATTAAAAAGGGCATCACCCTGATCGAGCAGAACTGCGCCAAGGGTTGCCACAGATTCGGCGACACGGGTGAACTCGGACTGGCACCCGATCTGACCGGCTACGGCTCTTATGAGTGGATGATGGGAATGATCAGCGATCCGTCCCATCATCGCTTCTACCGGCAGGAAAACGACCGAATGCCGTCGTTCGCCGCTGACCTCGCGAAGCCCGCGTCGCATTCCGTGAGCATTCGGGAATTGTCCTTGATCGTCGACTGGCTCCGGGGGGAATACTACCTGCCCGAAGATGAACGCCCGGTGCTGCCGCATAAAGAAGAAGTCGCCAGGGCGACTGTTAGCGCGGCACGACCAGATGTCGATGCCAGGCCGAAGATAGTGGGTGCCCGCGAGCCCGAGCCGGAGTCAAAGACCGCCAAGGCCCAGCGGCTATTTGCCCGCAACTGCGCGGCGTGTCACAGCGAAAGTTCTGGCGGCGAAGGAATCCGGGCGCGTCATCCGTCCGCTCCCAACTTGCACGGCTTTGCCTCCCGCGAATGGCTGGCGGGACTGCTTGATCCGGCGAAGATTAAGAGCGACGAATACTTCGGCCAGACCAGCCATCGCACAGGAGAGATGGCCACATTTGTGGATACCGATCTGAAGGAACCTGATGCCGCCAAGAAGGAGAAAATCGCCCAGATCATTGCCGCTCTCTCCGCGGAAGCGGGATTGCCCGCTCAGGCGGACGCCGACAAGAAGGCGACCGACGACGGGACCATCGCCAAGGGCAAAACGGCAATGGGCGAGATGTTCGCCACGGCCGCCTGCACCGACTGCCACAAGCTGGGGGAAGGGAGCGGCGGCAGCGGGCCGGATCTGACCGGGTACGGCTCGCGGGACTGGCTGGTGAAGTTCATCGGCGACCCAGGGCACGAAGAGCTCTACGGCAAGGGAAATGACCGGATGCCCTCCTTTGCCGCATCGGGTCCTGGACCGAAAGCCGCTCTCCTCAAGCCGGACGAGATCGATCTCATCGCCCGCTGGCTGCGAGGAGAGAAGCTCGACCCCTAGCTAGCAGCCGGATTGTCGGCAAATCCGTTACAACCGTCAGAATCGGTAAGGTTTAACGCTACCAGCGCCGATGGAACAATGGATGCCCAGGTGCCGCCCCGCGGTCGCGTGCGCGGTTCGTACTCTCCATTGCCCTCTTCTATGTTCTGTCCCTCCTGTCAGCAGGATGTCCCCGCACTCGCCGTGCCGGAAGAACCCGGTGTTGTCCGCTGCGCGTTTTGCGGCGAAGAACTGGAGATGCGGGTGCAGGAGACAGGGGTCAGGGAACAGGAGACAGGGGTCAGGAGTCAGTGGTCAGGGGGCAGGACTCAAGAGTTTGTTGACTCCGAGCAAGAACAACTCCCGGTCGGTTCATTTAACTCGGCGCGAGTCTCTGATCCCGAGGAAACGGTGGACCGCGAGTCTCCGGAGCCAGGACCAGTCGGTCCTCTGCCGCCGCGGTTGGATCTGGAAGACTGGGATCTGGAGCCGAAGTTGCGGGCGACTGAGAGACTGCTAAAGGGGCTCAGACAGGAAGAGCCGCTGGAGAGCATTTCGGCGACACATTCCGCTCATGCACAGTCGCTTGGCTGGCATGTCCCCGAGTCGCGGAATGCATCTTCTGCAAGAACGTCGAGAGAACGGGAAGTAACCGCCCCTCAGGAAAAGCAAGAGAAGTCCGGCACCCTGGCTTGGACCTGCCTCTCGCTAGGGGTCATGGCGCTGGCTTGCGGGGGAGTGCTCATCGCCTGGTCGCTCATCGCCGGGCGGGACGACCTGTGGTCTATCGGTCTGCCGCTGGCGGTGGTGGGGCAAGGTGGTCTGGTCATCGGCCTGCTCTTGCAGCTCGACGGCCTCTGGCAGAGCAGCAAGAAGACCGAAGAGACGCTGACGCAGCTTGACGGCAAGCTGCACGACCTGGCCCATACCACGACGATGCTCGGCACCACTCGCAGCACGCCAGCCCAGTCGTTCTACGTCCACATGGCGGAAGGGGCCAGCCCGCACTTGCTGCTGGCGGACCTTAAGGGGCAACTCGACCTGCTGGCGGAGCGGATGGCGAGGAAGTAATGTCGGCTGCACCGCGCGTGCATTTCGCTGCGGTCATGCGCCCTACTTTAGATACTTCCCCAGCCGCTCGAGCGTCTGCGGCGTGTTCAGGCTCAGCTTGCCAAAGCCGGGGACTGCTCCGGCGGCCACTGCGGCGGCCTGATGGTCCTCGTAGTTGGTGATGAGCATGACGGGGGTCTTGGCGATCGCTCCGTCGGCTTTGATGGCCTTCAGGATGTCCATCCCGTCGCTGTAGTCCTGATCGAGCTTGCGGTTGATGAGGACGAGGTCAAACTCCCCCTTCTTCAACTCGGCCAGCGTGTCCTCCGGGCCGTGCGTCTGCACCACTTCCGCGCCAAACGTCCGCTCGACAAGCGAACGGATGGCCCCGTGATCTGGGACACAGTTACCGACATCGAGAACGCGTTTGGACATCGAAACTAATTCCCTCCTCCGGCCGCCGCGGCGGCCTCACCCTTCTTGCCGGGCTTGATGGAGAAGACTTTGTCCTTGGTGGCGATGAACAGGGTCTCGTCCGCCACAATCGGGCTGCTGTAGACGGAGCTGCCGACGTTAATCTCGCCGACCTTATTCTTCTTCGCGCTCAGCTCAAAAATGGCGATGTCACCGTCCTCGTCGCCGACATAAACATGCCCTCCCAGGATCAGGGGTGAGCCCCAGGAAGCGGCCAGCATGTCGTCGGTCCAGTGCACCTTGCCGGTCTTGGCATCGACGCAGTGAAGGAGTCCGCTGAAATCGGGGGCGAACAGCAGGCCATCCTTGATGGCCACGGTTCCAATGCTGCGGTGGAATTTTTCCAGGAAGTCGTCAATCTGGCCGTCGCCGTCGTTGTCCTGCTCGGTGTACTTCCAAATCACGCCGCTGTTTTCCTTGTTCGGTATTGCGAGGTCCCCTTCTTCCTTGACGACCGCCTGAATCCGCTTGAAGGGTATCGGCTTGGTCGGATCGGCCCGGTTCACAGCCAGTTCTTCGCTGATGTCGCCGCGCTTCGTCGGGTCAATGCACCACAGGGTGCCGCTCCCTTCGCCGTGTTCCGGGTCTTGTCCGGTGGCAAAATAAATCTTGTTGTCGTAGGCGACCGGCGTGCTGATGATGTCGTTCCGCGTGCCGCGTCCGCCGAGTTCCAGAATGGAATCCTTGGCATTGGCATCGAATTTCCACAGCAATTCCGGCTTGCCGTCCTTCCCCTTGTCGGCCTTGAAGGAGTACATCCAGCCGTCGCCGCCGCCGAAGACGACCTGCGGGACTCCCCCCAGGACCGCCACCGTGGGGCTGGACCACTGTCCATGCAGGATGTTGCCGCCGGGGGACTTGTCAGTCCAAAAAACTTTCCCCGTGTGCTTGTCCATCGCGATGAAGCTGGGGGCATCCGGCGCGGGAGGAGCGATATGGGCATCGTCCACGCCGTTGGAAGTATTCACAAACAGGATGTCGCCATAGGAAGTCACCGAGCAACTGCACATGTTGTGCTGGAAGCTGCCGAGCGTTTTCATCATGTCGAAGGACCAAATCACGTCGGCTTCGTCCTTGTCGTCGGGAGTCATGACTTTGAAAACGGAGAGACGCGGGCCGCCGAGCGTGACGAAAAAGTCCCGCTTCTTGCCGTTCACTTCGGCCTCAAACTTCCACTTCCTGGCCGGGGCCTTGGCGGTGTCGTCGACCGTTACGGCCACGTCGCCGCTGATCTTCGCGCCGACCTTTTCCAGGCGGGCTTTGACGTCGTCGGTCAATTTGCCGGCTGCCAAGCCGTCGATAATTGGTTGGACTTTGTCTTCTGCGGGATCTTCGGCCTTGACGAGGCTAAACATCTTGGCAGGTTCGTTCTTGACCGGGCCGTCGTCCTCGCCATCATGGAAACCTTCGACGTCCAGACAGCGAACCTCGCCGCGGCTGGTGACGAACCACATCTTGTTCCCTTCGATCAGCGGCGAGCAGCAAATACCCATCAGCGGCCAGTCGTTGACGCGGCCCGTATCGAGCTTTTCGCTGGAGTGTTGCCAGAGAAACTTGCCGTCTTTCTCGTCGAAGCAAAGCAATACGCCGAGGTCCACGTCTTCCGGATATCGCTTGAGATAGGCAAAGCTGTTGTTGGTGCCGACGACGAGCTTGCCCGAAGCGACGACCGGGTTGCCATAGGTCTGGCTGCCGAGGGACGAAACCCAGTTGATGTTCTTCGACTTGTCCTTCTTCCACGCACCCGTTTTGCGGTCAAAACCCCCCGTCACGAAACCGGTGAAGACGGCATTGGAGTCGGGAGTGTTGTTGCGGAGGCTGCTGCCGCCCCACTGGTTCCAGGGACCCGGCTTGGGAAGGGTAATCGGAACGACGCCATCAACCGCGGCAACTTTTTCCTCGGCGGGCTTTTTCTCAACCTCGGCAGGCTTCGCTTCCGGTTTCGTCTCTGCGGGCTTTGTCTCGGCTTCAGCGGGCTTCGTTTCGGGGGCCTTTTCTTCAGGCTTCTTTTCGTCCGGTTTAACTTCCGGCTTCTTTTCTTCCTCTTTGGCGTCCTCCTTAACAGCGTCGCTTGTCTTCGCCGGACGCCCGACAGCTCCGCTGCCGCCGGTGGTCAGCGACGTGCCAGCGGGAGTCTTGACCGGAATCGGCGCGGGGGCGGAAGGGGGCTGGCATCCGGTCAGGATGCTCAGGGAAAGTGCGGCGGCAATCGCCAGGTTGACGTGGAGGGTTTGCATGAAAAGTGATCTCCGGGAAAGGAAGCGGCGTTGCGCCGCGCTGGCAGCCTTTATCTTACGTAGTTCGGGGACTTTTGGTCTGTGGAGGCGAGCCGGGCTGAATCAGCCGCCCCCCCCGCAGGTAGTATCTTGATTCATTGATTCATGGTGATTTTTAACGGACTTACGTCGAGGCAAGTTGTTTCAAGTCCTTGGTGGGAAAGAACCTGGGGTGATTCATGTCGTCGTAAGTTGATTCATAAGGACTGATTTTGATTCATTGTCTCGCCACTGCATCTTCAATCGAAACCGGCCGCGCTGGGATCGGACGTGATTGATTTGCCGCGTCAGGGGGACGGGAGTCTTTGGCGAGCGATGTCTGTTCCAATGGCTAATTCCCCTCGCCAAAGACGGAGGGCCCCCGGTTTCCAATTTCTATCCCATGTCCAGTGCCAATGGCAAGTCTTTGGGACAAAGTTTTTTGCTATTCGTTCGCAGTTACCGAGATATTGTCAATAAAAATCTCAGCATTTGTGGCGTCTCCGTAAAGCCCGGGACTGCCGACTTTGTTCGGCTGGGGGTCCACGAGTTCCAGGGTCCACTCGGCGGGCTCTTTCTCTCCCCGCTTCCAGATTTTGGCCCTGAGGACCGCCTTGTCGGCGCTGTTCTCGGCACGCAGCTTGAGGGTGTACCAGGCATCGGGTTCGAGAACGAACTTTTTGGCCACAAAGGTCCGCTTATCGTGGGCTTGCCAGCTTTGGATTTGCATCCGCTGGATGGCTCCTTCGACAAAGAAGGTGTACCCCTGGCCGATGACGCCAAAATCGGGAACTTTGTTATCTTGCTTGGCTGCCTTGAAATCTCCTTGGATGGTGTAGTCGTGCAGGTCGCTTTGACCCATGGAAAGGCGGCTGCGGGTTCCTTTGGGAATGGTCGTGATTTTCACCATCACATCATTGCCATCCACCTTGCGGATGACGTGGCGGTAGCGGGCCCCAACCCAAGTCGCCGGCGGGTCCTTGAGAGCTTCAAAATCGAATTTCCACGGCAGCGGCGGGACCACTCGCAGTCGGGCCTTGCCGGTCAGTTCGCCGACTTTGGCCGAGATTGCAGTGGTGGTGTGCGTGACACCTTTGGCCGCTGTGAACTCGCCGCTCTCGGCAATTTCACCGGGACCGGTTAGCGTGTACTCGGCCGGGCTTTCCTTGAGAAACTGGCCCCGGTCATTAAATAGCCGCACTTTGAACGGCTGCTTGTCGCCGGGGCGGAGGAGGGCTTCCACGGGGACGACCTGCACTTGGGACGGTTTATCGCCATCACCAACAGGGGTGATTTCAGGCTGCTTGGGCCGCGGCGTCGATCCCTTCTTCTTTTCCTTGTCTTCGAAACAGAACAGCGCGCCGGTTGATTGCAAATAAAGCCGCCCATGCGAGATGACGGGGGAGGACCAGCACTCGACGCCAGACTCGAACATTCCCATCGTTTTGTTCCGCACCGGCTTCTTCAGGCCGGCTTCTTCGTCCAGTGTCAGAATGAACCAACGGCTCTTTTCCAGGTGATAGATTTTTCCGTCCGCATAGAGCGGGCTGGCGTAATTGATAGTTCCGAGACTTACCTTGTCCCCAATTTGCTCGCCGGTCTTGGCGTCGATGACGTAAATCTTTCCTGCATCGTCGCCACAGTAGAGACGGTCCTCAAACTTGAGAATGGAGCTCTTCCCCACGCCGAGCCCCAGTTCCTTCCAGATTTCCCCCTTAGGCTCCAGCGGCTTTTTGCTGACGTAGTCGATGCCGGTGATGTTGCCGGTCAGATTGCCTTTGATCGCGGCGATGGCCCCCATCACGGTGCCGGTGGGGTTTTCCTCGCTATGTCCCATGTAGACAACGTCGCCGTCAACCGTTGGGGAAAGGTTCAGGCCGCGGCGGGACAAGTGATATTCCCAAATCTTCTTGCCGGTCTGCGGCTGCAAGGCATACAGCCAGCCGTCACCGGAGCCGGTGACGATCACTTTTTGTCCGTTAAACACCGCAACCGTGGGGCCGCAGTGGATGGTGTCTTCGGGGCGCAGGCGGGTCGTCACTTGCCAGCGGAGTTCGCCGGTCGCCTTGTCGAAGCCAAAGAGTCGGTGGGCGGGAATGCCGTTTTCTCCCCAGCCGACCGTCACCGAGCCGAGGATCACCAGATCGTCGACAACAATCGGAAAATTCGTGCGGCCGCCGTAGGTGCTTACCAGACCGTAACGCTCGTGCAGCGGAATGGCCCAACTTGCCTTGCCAGTCTCCCCATCCAGGCACTGGAACCAGCCGTTGACTCCCAGAGCATAGATTTTTCCGGTTGCTGGATCGCCCACCGGGCTCGACCAGCCGACACGCGTATCGGGAACGCTGCTGGACCAGACGTTGAATTTGTTTTCCCAAACGGTCTCGCCCGTGGCGGCGTCCAGGCACATCACCTTTTCCCGCTCCAACTGGGTCCCCGGATTATCGCGGGTAATCAGGTAAATCTTTCCCCGCATCACAATCGGGGTTCCTCGGCCCGCGGCCCCTTCCTTTTTCCAGAGCAGGTTGCTCCCCGCTCCCCCCTTGAGATTGATCGTGTCGGGCAGGCCGGTTTCCCGCGAAATGCTGTTCCCTTCCGGACCGCGCCAGTAGGGCCAATCCAGTGGATCCACCTTGGCTTCGTCCGCGGCAGCGGCGAAAGCAGGAGAACAGGCCAGGAAAACGAGGGAGAGAAGCAGATGCCAGGAGCGTTTCATGGGTTCACCGGGGTGAAGAAACGAGGCAGGGAGGGCAAATAGTCCTTTTAGGATAGGACTTTTCTTAGTTCCCGACAAGCAGATACTTGTTCAAACGAGTAATTTTCGCCGGGACTGTTCCCGGCGGTTCAAGTCGGGAAGGAATTGGCAAAATGATGGAAGCCAAAATCATAAGAGAGAAAGTGAAACGTCAGACGCCCATTATCCTGCCACGTTCCGTCTTTTCTTATCATTTTGCCTTCCATCATTTTGCCTTCCTTTCCCGATTGCTTTCGGAAGGATGAATGCCTCTTTGGAAGACTCCTTGCGATGGTTACTATAGAGACATGTCCCAGCACGAACGCTACGAGAATCCCTTAACTTCCCGTTATGCTTCGGCGGAGATGAGCCGGCTCTGGAGTGAGCAGCGGAAGCACAGCACCTGGCGGAAGCTGTGGGTGGTCCTGGCCGAGGCAGAGGCGGAACTGGGACTGCCGATTACTCCGCAGCAGATTGCCGAGCTTGCGGCGCACACGGACGCCATCGATTTCGCCGCGGCGCGGGCTTACGAAAAAAAGCTGCGGCACGACGTGATGGCCCATGTGCATGCGTATGGAGATGTCTGCCCTTCTGCGCGGGCCATCATCCATCTGGGAGCGACAAGCTGCTACGTCACGGACAACACCGATTTGATTCTGCTCCGCGAAGGTTTGCAAATGGTGGCCCGCCGCCTGGCCGGAGTCATTCGGTCGCTGGCCGCTTTCGCCAAGGAACAGCGGAGCCTGGCTTGCCTCGGCTTCACCCACTTGCAGCCCGCCCAGCCGACGACGGTGGGAAAGCGGGCCTGCCTCTGGGCCTATGACCTGGTGCTGGACCTGGCGGAAGTGGAGCACCGGATCGCGAGCATCAAGGCTCGGAGCGTGAAAGGGACGACCGGCACGCAGGCGAGCTTTTTGGCCTTGTTTGACGGTGATCATGCGAAGGTCCGCAAGCTGGAGAGACTCGTCTCGCAGAAGCTCGGCTTTGAAGAGAGTTACGCAGTTACCGGGCAGACTTACACCCGGAAGATCGATAGCCAGGTTCTGGATGTCCTCAGCGGCGTGGCCCAATCGGCTCACAAACTGGGGACCGATTTGCGAATACTCGCCAGCCGCAAGGAAGTGGAAGAGCCGTTTGAGGCGGAGCAGATTGGCTCGTCGGCAATGGCCTACAAGCGGAATCCGATGCGGAGCGAGCGGGTCTGTTCGCTCGCGCGGTTTGTCACGAGCTTGCAATCCAGCACGGCAAATACCGCTTCCACGCAGTGGCTGGAAAGGACGCTGGATGACAGCGCCAACCGCCGGCTCGTGCTGCCGCAAGCGTTTTTGGCGATTGATGCGATCTTGATTCTGCTGCAGAACGTCAGCACGGGGTTGGTCGTTTATCCGCAGGTCATCGCCAAAAACCTGGCCGAAGAACTCCCCTTCATGGCGACCGAGAATCTCCTGATGGCGGCCGTTCAAGCGGGAGGTGACCGCCAGGAATTGCACGAGCGAATTCGCGTTCACAGCCAGGAAGCGGCTCAAGTCGTCAAACAGCAAGGGAAGCCCAATGACCTGCTCCAGCGACTCGCCCAGGACAAGGCATTTTCCGGAGTAAACTTGGCAAGCGCCCTGGATAGCAGCCATTTCATTGGCCGCGCGCCAGAACAAGTCGATGAGTTTCTGGCGGAAGTTGTGGCGCCGATATTGGCTCGCTATGCCGGCGAGACTCCGCACGCCGAAGTGCATGTCTAACGGCGGTCATGGGCCTACATTTGTTGCTGGCGATTTTTTTAGACGTATTCAAGGCTGGTGCCTAAGGGTTGGGCAAATTGGAAAAGGTCAAATCTCCACCCAGGTCAGCCGCATGCGCCGGAGGATAGAATGGGAGGCATGGAAAAACAACGGCAGAATCGGAGCGGATGCACATTGGCGATAGCCGCCGGAATCATCATGACTATCGCGCTAGTCGCTTACGTCTTAAGCACAGGCCCAGCATTGCGGCTTGTTCAAAAACGCTATCTCTCAGAGTCCGGCTATCAGACAATCTACTATCCGCTGCTTGTCATCACAGACAATGTGGCATGGGCCGATGGCTTGCTCACCCGCTATTGTCGCTGGTGGGTTGGTAAATGAATGCCCTGCCTTACTTTTAATCACCCGTTTTGCCAGCAACAAATGTTGGCCGATGACCTCTAACGACCTGCGGCGTTGCGGGAAGTCTGGGAAGAATGGGAGAAGATTTCCAGCCCCTTTCGGCGAACGGAACAATAAATTTTCCCTCCCGCGTCTTGATTGACGCTCAAAATCACGTAACTTTAGGGGACTCTCCAGGCAGGCTGTTTCCGGCCATTCCTTGGTCCTTCCGGTTCCTGGCATTCCTATGTTCCCGTCCTTCATTCCACACCCTCTGGTTCGTGGCGGACATGCCCAAACAGTGCTGGGTTGCTATCTACCTGGTTTGAAATGGGCTCCGGGGAGCAAGCAGCATCTGGTCACTTTGCCGGACGACGACCGGATTGTTCTGCATGACGATTTGCCCAGTGGAGGGAAAGAACCTGATCGCATCGCATTGCTGGTGCACGGTCTCGGCGGTTCGCATGACTCTACTTACATGCAGAGGACGGCGGCCAAGTTGGTGGCCAAGGGTGTGCGGGTTTTCCGGATGGACCTTCGCGGCTGCGGGGCGGGAGCCAGCCTGGCCAATCTGCCGACGCATGCGGGACGGAGCGATGATGTTGGTGCGGCATTGGCCCATGTGATGGAGACTTGTGTTGATTTACCCGTCTTTCTCGTCGGGTTCTCCATGGGAGCCAATCACATTCTCAAGCTGCTGGGAGAGATGGGGCGACAGCGGCCGGCAAATCTGGCGGGAGCGATGGCTGTTGCTCCGCCGATTGATTTGATCGACTGCTCGCGGAACATGGAGCGGGGTGTGAACCGGCTCTACAACAAGTCGTTTTTGCGGAACCTGCTCCGGGCCACCGCCATTCGGCGGCAGCGAGTGCCCAAGGAGTTCGATCCGCCATTGAATCCGTTGCCGCGCCGACTTCGGGAGTTTGACGAACGGTTTACCGCGCCGCTTGCCGGGTATTCGTCGGCGGATGAATATTACCATCTCGCCAGTTCAAGGCCGCTGCTAAAGGAAATTGAAGTTCCCACCGTCGTGGTTGCGGCAGCGGACGACCCCATCGTTCCGATTGGCCCTTTTGAAGCCGCGACTTATTCTAATTCGACCAAATTGGTCATCGTGCCGAGCGGGGGACATCTCGGCTTTTTTGGGGTGAAGGGGGCAGACCCCGACCGCCGCTGGATGGATTGGCGGATTGTGGAATGGCTGACCACGAGCAGCGTGCCGAAGCGCCGCTGGACCACGCGGTTTACGTCCCCCACACCGACCAATGCGGCGGCAAGCCTATAATCAGCCGCAGCAGCACGGTGGCGCTCAAGTACATGCAGCAGTGGAGCAGAGCCGTGCCGTATTCGATATCGAGCGTGACGTGCGCGATGAATGCACCCCCCAAAATCAACAGCGGAATAATCATGGCGAGGGCGATCAGCGGCGGATTGACTCCCAAGTAGGCAAACACGGCCCAATAAATTCCCCACATCGCCGGATACGCCAGCGCGAAAATCGCCAGCCGAATCCAAAGGGCTTGCCCGCGATACGGCTCTAGTTCGTCGTTTCGCAGAAACGTGTATCCGGCAAAGGCAATCGCCGGTGCCAGCAGGATGGATCCCAGTGCGAGAATAACTTGCAGCGGGAGGGGGACGGTGATTCCGATGGCCTCCGCCTGGTCATCCTTCTTGCCAGCCGTTTTCTTGCCGGTCCCTGAGGGCGTTTCTACCTTGGTTTTAGGCAATTTTCCCTTAGTCCCCTCGGCAGCGGATGCCGGCGGCTGCAGTGCCTTCGCGTAGGTGATTCGCAGCACTAGCGACATAAGGAGGATCAGAATTACGCTCCCCGCGATGATGCCGATGTTGATCGGCGTCAGTCGCGTCTCCTTCCGCGTGAGCGGTTTGAGGACGAGTTGCCCCTTGCTATCCTTCGGTCCGGAACCTTCCGGGGCATGGATGACCACCTCGTCCTTTTTGGACGGGACGGTGATGACCGTTTTGCATTTGGGGCACGGGCCCTGCTTGCCGGCGAATTTATCGCTCACCTGAAAACGGGTTTTGCAGGCGGCGCAGGTTACGTCAATCGCCATAAGCGAGGGATTCCCAAGGTGCGGCTCAGGGGGGATACAAATTCGCCGAAGTGGGCGCGGCGAACGGGCAGAATGTCCGTCGCTGCTTTGCCGGCTGATGCCAACGGCCAAGGACTCTGTTCCGCCCGCTGCTTCCGCTAGTTTCGCACATGAGCGGGCGGCGTCAAGTTGACGCACATGATCGTTGAACCATGCTCGCCCATGAACTACCATCAAGACTGCTTCTTCGCCGGCGCTTGCACCACTTTTTCAGAAATGCCTCATGCCGATCAAGTTCCTTTGCCCCAACGGACATCAGCTCACGGCTCCCGACAATCTGTCCGGCAAGCCGGGAAAATGCCCCAAGTGCAACACCCCCTTCGTCGTTCCCACCCCCGAGGAGGATGAAGAGCCAGCAGAAGAACAGGCGGCCGAAACGCCGAGCGAAGCACCCGTCGAGAGCCAGGGAGAAGAGAAGCCAGCCGAGGTGAAGGCCGCTGCCGCGGAAATCAGCCAGGGAAGCGGCAAAGGCAAGATGAACCCAGCGGACCTGTTCGTTTTTCTTTGCCCGAACGGACACAAACTCAACGGGCCCCCCAGCCTAAAAGGGAAAGCAGGTAAATGCCCGCATTGCGGAGCTAAGTTCCGTATTCCCTCGGACGAGGAAGAACTCGAACTCCCCGAAGAAACACCTGAGGAGCCCGTCCCAGAGAGTTCCAGCGGCGATCAATTTGTATTCCCCGGATTTGAAACCGATGAAAGCGCCGAGGAAGTTTATGAAGCGGTCGAGGTGGAAGACACCGTCGATCCGCCTCCGGACGGCATACATCCCCTCTGCTACATCGTCGGCCGCCTGTGGGATCGCAAAACTGACGACACCGAATTGGAAATCTTCCTGGCCGAAGGGGAAATCATCTCCCCCGAACTGTACTCCGAGGTCCTTTCCATTAAGGAGTTCGGCGTTTTCGGCAGCAAGGACGGGGACGGCAATTACTCCGTCACCATCATCCCCTGGACCACCGTCCGCAAAATCGGCATCAGGAAACTGCCGGAGCTATCGGACAAGGTATTCCGGTAGTCGAAGACGGGAATGGCCGCGAAAAACACGAAAAGGCACAAAAAATCCGCGCCGGAAAATCGAGTATCGAATACTTCTCTCGCGTCTCTCTTTTTTTTGCGACTTTTTGCGTTTTTCGCGGCCATCCGCCGAGGAGTTATTCCTCGTCCGCCAAGTCCCCTTCGGTGATCATGGTGAAACCCTTGGTGTGGAGCGTCTCCATCGCCATTTCGAGGTTATCGACCATCAGGGCGACGGCTGGGTTGCCGTGGGGGCGAACGATTAGGGGATAGGCTTGGACAATGTTCACTTCCGCCTGGAGAAGTGCCGTGCATACCTGGACCAGCGGCTGCTTTCCTTCCGGCAATTCGACGCCGATCAGGTCGGTCTCGATGATGGCGAGGCCGGCTCGCTCCAAAATCTCCCGCCCTTGCTCGGGGTGCGAGAGGAGCAGACGAAGGAGGGCGCATTCCGTGGCGTCATTGATGGAAAGTGCGACAATCCGGACGCGGCTCCCCTCGAACCGCCGCACCACTTCCAGTAGCTGGCCGACCCGATTTTCCAGGAGGACCGTGAACTGCCGAATGGTGGGAAAATCGCGGCCCCGCATTGTGGCAAAACCAACGCCGGATCCTTCTGCGCTATTCATGACGCCTTCCCTGCGAAAAGAACTGGACCGAACCTAAAGGAAATAGATGCGCAGTTCGTTCGCGCACTAACTAACTATAAAACTGACAAGGCTTTCCGTCAACTAAAACCTTGCCCCCAGAAGCGAGGAGCCCAGCCCGTCACTCTCCATATTGGTCCCCCCACCCTGCTAAACTGCGGGCATGCCGCTGCGTCGTGAGATTCTGCTCCTCTCCCTACTCTTTGCCACGCTTTACTTCGTGCAAGGTTTTGCGGAACCGACCGAGGGACTGATTGCCCAGCCGCTCCGGGCCCAATTGCGGTATCTCAAGGTTTCGAGCGGCGAGATTTCCAGTTACTTGTTTCTCATCGGGCTTCCCTGGTCGTTCAAATTGCTCTTCGGACTGACGAGCGATTTTGTGCCGCTGTTTGGCTCGCGGCGGAAGTCGTATTTGCTCCTCTCCACGCTGCTGGCGGCTGGGTGTTTGTTTGCTGTAGCGATCATTCCGTTTGAGCTGCCGCGGCTGAAGCTTATATTTGGACTAATTGGAGGGGCATCGCTGGGGGTGGCATTCACCGATGTCGTTGTGGACGCTTTGGCCGTGGCGTCTGGGCAAAAGTACGGCCTGACCGGACGCTTTCAGGCGATTCAGTGGGGGGCGATTTACTCGGCGACGATGCTCACCGGCAGCATCGGTGGCTGGCTGTCGCAGAATCACCTGCCGTGGCTTGGCTGCTTGATTTGCGGCACCCTGGCGGCCCTTTCGCTCCTGATGACGCTGCTGGTCGTCAAAGAGCCGCCGATTGTCGCCACACAGGAAGAAAACGCACTCCGCTCGCTCGCAAGCACACTCAGATCACCGCTCGTTTGGACAGTCGGCACGTTCCTGTTCCTCTGGAACTTCAATCCGTTTTCCAGCGTCGTGCAGGAAGACTACATGACCAAATACTTGAACCTCAGCGAACAATTCGTCGGTCATACTCGTTCGATCTCGGGGCTCGGGTCCATCATCGCTTGCATTGGCTATGCGGCTTGGGGGCCGAAGATCCCCATCCGCTGGCTGATCCACGGCTCGATTGTGGCCGGTGTCTGCAGTTCGCTCGTCTATCTGGTGATGTGGAACGGGCCTAGCGCCTTGCTTGTGAGCTTGTTGGCGGGCCTGTTTTACATGCTCGGATTGCTGGTGCAACTCGACATGGCCGCCCGCGTCTGCAAGGTCGAATCCGCGGGAACCACCTTCGCCGCCCTCATGGCCCTTTCCAACACCGGCACGAATTTGGGAATCCTCGTCGGCGGAAGCTGCTATGACTGGCTGGGAATTCATTTTGGCAGCACGCCGATTGCCTACTCCCTCCTCGTCCTCCTCGGCAGCCTATCCACAGCCGCCTGCTGGCTGCTCATTCCGGCGATGAAGTGGCTGGATAGTAGTCCGACCCCGTCACTAGGGACCACGCGTGAGGATTCTTCACGCGGAGCGTGAAGAGTACTATCAACCCCCTTGTGCCCCTCGCCGACGAGCACAATATTGAAACCTGATTCCCCGCCAATCCGCACCCAAAATAACAGGAGCTCTCCATGCCCCGCCCCAATGCTGTCACGTTCAAAGGGACCCCGATGACTTTGGCCGGTGAAGAGGTCAAAGTTGGCCAGCAGGCACCGTACTTCAAGGTTCATTACTTTGAAGGGGGCCTGAAAGCGATCACCCCCTGCTGCTTGAAGGGAAAAGCGACGATTTTGAGCGTTGTCCCCTCGCTGGATACCGGCGTTTGCGCCACTCAGACCAAGAAGTTCAACGAGCAGCTTTCGAGCCTCGGCGACAAGGTCAACGCTGTCACCATCAGCCTCGACCTGCCGTTCGCCATGAATCGTTTTTGCGGGGCGGAATCGATCAAGAACATGAAAGTCGGCAGCGATTATCAGGACCGCTCCTTCGGCCGCTACTGGGGGATGCTCATTGAGGATCTGTTGGTCCTGGCCCGCGGAGTCTTCGTCCTCGACAAAGACGGCAAAGTCGTCTACGCCGAGACGGTGAAGGAAGTCACCAGCGAGCCGAATTACGAAGCGGCAATGACGGCGCTGAAGGCTGCCGTTTAGGCAAGATGTAGGACTCACACTAACCCGAAGCGCAAGCGAGGGGGGCCGGCTCTCCCTCACTTGCGCTTCGGCTTAGTGACTCGTTACCGACCCTTCCGCCTCGCGCCCCCAAAGTACAGTTCGGCCCCTCCTTTTGCCGAACTTGGGGGAAGGATTATCTACTCCCGCCGGCCGCGGCATTCCAGCCGCGACTCCTCTCACCTGCCTACGCGAAAATGGATTTTCGACGCGGCCAGCTCGACGAACGCCGACGGCGCGTCCTGATGGACGAAATTACGTCCGGTTCAGAGGTCGATTCGCCCGATACTTCCGGCGCTAAGAAGCAACTCCGCGCCTACAGCGAAGCGGTCCTGGAGGACCATCAGCCCCGCATCACCGAGTTGATTCCGGTTCGCCCGTTTCTGGTGACGATGATCGTCCTTGTTGCCCTCACCGGCATCGCGGCTCTCGAAACGCTTTACATCTATTTACAGACCAGCAGTTGGGGAACCGCGGCTTATCCGCTCGCCCACCGCTTCGCCGCCCTCGACCTCGCCAGCCGCGGAAATGTGGCGGCCTGGTACGGGGCCTGCTTGCTGGCGTTGGGAAGTGCGGCTTCGCTGGTGATTTTGAGCGTCCGCCGCCATCGGGTCGACGATTACAGTGGCCGCTATCAGGTCTGGATGTGGACCGCGGCGGCTCTGCTCTGGGGAAGCCTCGACTGTGCCAGTGGAATTCACCACGCGATTGGTGCGGGCCTCGCCGTCCTCACCGGCCAGCCGCAACTGACGGACCTCTGCTGGATGGGACTCTACTTGCTGGTGTTCGGAGCGCTCGCCATTCGGCTAGGGATTGAAACGTGGCATACGCTGTCAGCCTTTAGCGCCCTCGCTGTCGCCGCCGTGCTCTACATCGGGGCCGGAATGTTGGCACTGGGACTTTGGACCATCACCAGCCAGCTCGTCTCCACGGTGCTCGTCAGCGCTGTCACGCTCATCGCCCACGTTGCGGTTATCGCCACCCTCGCCCTTTATGCCCGCCACGTCTGCCTCGACGCAGCTGGCAAACTGCCGCTCCGCCTGCGGGCCAAGGACGGCAAAAAGAAAAAGAAGAGCAAGGCCAAACTAGCCGTTGTCCGCAACGACGATGATGCCGCCGATGAGCCCGCTGAAAAAGAAGAACCGGCCAGACCCGCCGCCGCACCGGCCGCCAATAGTCAGAACAAAGACCCGAAGGCCAGCATTTCCAAAGCGACCCTTACGTCCCCCCGCCCGGCCGCTCCGCCGAGCAACACCAAACCCGGCCCCTTGGCCCGCAAGCTGGCCGTTTCATCCTCGTCGCGCGATGACGACGATGACGACGAGGAATCCGACGACGACTCCGACGAGCAGGTTTCCAAGTCTGAGCGCCGCCGATTGAAGAAACTCGCTCGCCGCGAACAGCAGCGGCGAGCGGCGTAACGCGCCTCTTCAACGGACCAGCTTACTTCGCCTGCCGGTGGACTTCCTTCACGATCTGTTCCTCCACCTCTGGCCCCCACACCGTCGGCAGTCCGTAGTAGACCATCGCGCCGCCCCCCTCATACCCACCTTCCATCAGCACCCGGCGGGAAGGGATGTACGCCATCACGTCGTTGCTATATCCGGCGACCCAAGTACGCGTTCCGGTGAATTCGCTCTTCAGCCGGACGGGGAAATCGATCACGACTTCCCCGCCGAGAAAGACCCACTGCACCTCCGGCCCCACCTTCCAAAAGCTTACGGGATAGGGATACGTCGGCGACAGTGGCTTGCCTTCATTGATCTGCGACAACAAGTATTTCGCCCGCGACGCGACATATCGGTCCTTCGACTGCGTGTCCTGCTCGATTTGCTCCTTTGTCGGCAGCTTGTCGAGAGCCAGGGGAATTTCCTGGTAGGAAGTTTTGAGCGCGCCCTCAATCGGCCGCATCGGAGCGTCCACCACCGCGGCCACGCTCTCCGCCAGTTGGCGGCCATATTTCTTCGCCAAATCCACCGTCCGCCGCGGCAGCGGATTCTGATCCGCGCCACAGCCGGCCCAGAAGAGGGCGATGCAATCGGGATAGGTCTTCTCCAGCTCGATCTGCGCGAAGCCGGGATGATCCCCCGACCAATCGAATAGCGATAGCACCGTGGCATGGCAAGCATAGCCAAACGTTATCGCCACGAGTTTCCCTTCCGGCGTCCGCACCGCCAGCACTGGCACATCGTGGTCCACCGGCCCCTTCAACTGTCCTGCCGCCCGCAGCTCGGGGACCTTCGCCTCCACGTTCGTCCGCCGGTTTACGGCATAGGTCGCCTTGCCGCTCCCCCAAGTGATGTTTGCTGGAGCGAGATTCTTAATTGCCTGATCTACGGTCTCAATCACTTTCTCTTCGAGAAAGTGCGAATAGTCATCCACCTGCTTTTTCTGCTCCGGCGTAATGAGCAAATAATGGATCGGCTGAAGATTGCGAGCCACCACCGGTCCGCTGTGCGTATGCGAGCAGTTGATCGCTACCTGATCTCGCGACAAACCATGCTTCTTCTCAAGCTGCGAGCAGATCGACTGCGACAGCGGCCGGTCGACGCCGATTAAGTCGAGCGTAATCAAGACGGCCCGCTTCCCTGCCGGGTCTTCCAGCACCAGGGCCTTCCCCATCAGGTCGATCGACTTCCCCTCCGCCACATGGTCCCGCGAAGCATACCCCGCCATCCACATCGGCTCCTTGGGGGTAATCACCGTCTTCGCGGCCCCTGCCTTCCAGGAATCCGCGGCCAGAAGCGACAGTGGCGAGGTAAGCAAGGCCAGATAAATCGCAGCGGCTACAATTAATAGTTTGGAAAGGTTCGTCATCATTGGCTCCGGTCGAATATGCGTAAAAAGGAGAGGCCAGCAATATAGCAGCCCTAATTCTCAAAGTGGCTAGCGGCCGGCCAATTCGCCCTCTCATTTTCGGGGGGCAGAGACGGTACAATCGGGGGAACACCCAAGCGGGCATCTACGACCCAATCCATGACCACCGCCATTGCCGACCGCTTCGCTGAAGGAATGAGTCTTGCCAGGCAGGCTGACTATGATCGCGCGCATCGCTTGTTTACGGAGTGTGTAATTGCCGATCCGGCCAACTACGACTTCGTCGACGGCTTGCTGCTCAACCTCGTCCGCAAGATGCGTTTGAATGGCACTCCCTCGGAGCCCGATGAAGCGCTCCGCTCGGCCATGTTGGATGCCCTCGAACACCAAGACTGGAAAGAGGTTCTCCGTCTCGGGCCGCAGTCACTGGGGTTCAATCCCTGGCACAAGCCGACGCTGCTGGCTCTGCTGCGGGCTTGCGAGGAACTGGGGTATGAAGACGCCGAACTTCGCTACCTGCAAATGGCCTTCGAAGCCGGACCCAGCGACATGGATATCAACCGGCACTGCGGACGCTCACTGGCCCGGATGAAAAAGTTCGATGAAGCGATCACCACCTGGCAGCGCGTGGCTGAACTGGCACCAGGTGATTCTGAGGCGGCCCGCATGGTCGCCAGTCTCTCCATCGAAAAGAGCCGACTGAAAGGAGAGAAGGCTCGGCCACCAATGCAAGCGGAAGTAGAAGTCATCGAAGAGAAGCCGCAGCCGTGGAGCAAACCGGAAACGCAACCAACAACTTCACCTTCTGCTTCTTCTCCCGCAAAGCCTCAAACTCCCGACCGCGACACCGGTGAGATCGATCTCTCCACCCCTTCCACGGAGCAGGCCATTCCCATCGTCGTGGCCGCCGCTAAGAACAAAAACCAGCCCGCCGATTTCGAACTCACCGCCGTGCAAAAACTCGAGTCGGCCATTCGGGATTATCCTTCGAATCCCGACTTCTACGCCGAGTTGGTTCCCTTGTACTTGGAACTCGGCCGGGACTACGATGCCGAACGGCTATTGGCGAAGGGGAAGGTGGTGACGGACGACGGTCGTATCCGCCAGTTGTGGGAAGACGTAGTGATGCTCCGCATGAGCCGCAAGATCACGCTGGCCCAGCAACTGGCGGCGAAGGACGCGGACGAAGAAGCCAAGACCCACTTGGAAACTCTCTGCCGCGATCGGGACAAGTTTGAAACGGAGGTCTTCGTCAGCCGCTCTAAGCGTGAGCCCAAAAACGCGGCGATCCGCTACCAGCTTGGTCTCCGATTCCGCCAGGCGGGAAAAATCCGCGAGGCCCTGCAAACTTTCGCCGAAGCCCTGCACGACCCCCAGCAAAAGCCGCTCGCAGCGCTGGAAATGGGGCGGACCTACGAGGATCTGCGTGAATTCCCCGAGGCGCTGAAGCATTACCGTTTGGCCGCGGAATCCGCCACGTTTCCCGAGCAACTGGAAGCCCGCAAACAATCTCTGTACCGCGCCGGCGGCCTCGCCCGCCGCATCAAAATGCAGCAACTCGCCAAGCGCTACCTCACCGAACTCGTCAACCTCGACCCGCAGTACAAAGAAGCAGCGGCATGGCTGAAGGAATTGGGACGGTAGTGAGATCACTTCGCAGAGAAGTTCGTGTCACAATTCGAGTCGGCTTTACTCACGGGGTTTGAGCAGCCAGACGCCGCTTTGCACCTGCTTCACAAATTCGACCAGCTTCATCTCGGTCTTCTCTCCGGATTCCAAATCTTGAAACAGGACTACGTTGCCGAGTTGTTCCAGGCGAATGACTTGAGTTGTCTTGGTTAAGAAAAACAGGTGGTGGAGCGGTGGCAGGGGGTCGAATTTGATCTCGTAGCCTGCATTCGCGCCTCTGCTGACGTTGACCTTTAGGACGGTGTCGGTAGCAAAGTGTTCCTGCACAATCGCCAGCCGCTCCGCGGGCATGGCGGCCTTAAAGGGGACCAGAAATCCCGAGGGCAACGCTCCCTCCGTTTCTGACGCCGCCCCGGCCGACCGTTTTTGGATATTCGTGAAGGCCTGTTCCAGTCCTTGATGCAGCCGGCGGAATTGAACCTCCGTGGTCCGAATGCGAGTCCGAACCGCTGTCTGCTCGGATTTCATCCGGTTCATTTTGTCGATCGAAATGGATTTCGGATTTTTCGCAGCCTCCGTTTTCATTTGCTGGATCAAACCACGAGCCTGACTTTCCCACTGGTTTACCCTCTGGCCAAAGGCCGAATACAACCTGGCCACATCCTGATGGGACTGATCCACGTCTCCCATCTTGAATTTCCTCCCCGCCTCGCCGACCCCGCTCGCGACCTCTTCCACCTGAACCACGATTTGGTTGTTCAGCATGAGCCGCAGCGATTTCAGCAGCCCCTGCGTCCGCGTAAAATCCCCCAGGTTGATTTCCATCCCGCTCACAGGCGGCGCTTCGTCACTGGGCGGTGCGGAGCCGATAGCGGCCTGCGTTTTCTCGGGGACAGCTTCTTCAGTCATGCTGACAGACTATCAGGTTGTCGATTCCACGTTCAAGCTGGCAGGCGGGATCAACCAAATCCATCGCGGCCCCAGTAAAGTCCAGGTTGCTTTTTAGCCCGCCTGCCGACATACTAAGGAGGTCAAAACATGCGGACATGCTGAGGAATCTTCATGAACACCTATGAAATGAACAGGCGGCAGGCACTCATCACGGCGGGCATGGGGGCACTTGCCTTAGGCATGCCGGGAATCGTGATGGGCAAGGACAAGGAGGACGCCAGCGGCAACGCAGTGGCTTCTGAAAAGTCGTGCATTTTCGTGCTTCTCTGCGGCGGGCCGAGCCATATCGACACGTGGGACATGAAACCCGACGCCCCGTCGTCGTACCGCGGTCCGTACCAGCCCATCTCCACCAAGGTGCCTGGGATGCGGATCAACGAGATGCACACCGAGCTCGCGAAGGTCACGGACCACTTCACGCTCATCAACTCGATGACGCATCCGGGCGGCATCAACAATCACTTCGACGCGATGCACAATCTGCTCAGTGGCCAATCGGTCAAGCGGGTCCAGCAGGGGCAGCCCGACGAACAGCCGTATCTCGGCTCGTTCGTCTCCAAACACAAGCCGAGCAAACGCAATCTTGTTTCCAACGCCTGGCTGATGAAGTGCGTCGGGGATCCCGTCTTTTGCGCGCCGAACATCGGCATCGGCGGTTACCTCGGGTCGGCTTATGCTCCGGTGTTTATTGGTGCGGCTAATAACCATCCGGCGATGGACTCCTTTACGGCCCCGGAGGTTTACGACTTTGGCAACAAGGAGGACAGCGATCGCCGCAAATATCTGCTGGCCAACCTCGAGTCCGGCAAGCTCGACAAGGTGGCCAATGGCAAAGACTGGACCAATCTGCGGGCGAAGGCTTACGAGGCGATGACCCGGCCGGAAGGTCGCCAGGCCTTCGACATGAGCCGCGAGCCGGTCAAGGTCCGCGAGCGGTATGGAATGCATCCACTGGGACAGAATCTGCTGCTCGCCCGCCGCATGGTCGAGGCCGGCGTGCGGTATGTCACCGTCAACGGCTGGGCAGGGCAGGCTCCGCACGATACGGCCGGTCCCCCCAGCAGCAGTTGGGACATGCACGGCGGCAACATGGGGATGGGGAACGCCTTCGGCGACGGCTCCTACGGCATGAACTTCTGCCTGCCACGGCTGGATCAGGCCCTTTCCGCCCTCCTCTCGGACCTGAAGGAGCGAGGGATGCTTAAAAACACGCTCGTCGTCTGCATGGGAGAATTCGGCCGCACCCCCAAGGTCCTGGACCAGATCCCCCCCGGCCGCCAGCACTGGCCGCAGGTCTTCTCCGCCATCCTCGCCGGCTGCGGCATCCGTGGCGGAGCAGTCTATGGCAAGAGCGACAAGACAGCCTCCACGATCGAGAGCAATCCGATCCGCCCCGAGGAACTGGCTGCCACCATCTATCACGCCCTCGACGTCCCCATCAACGAGCCGCAAAACAACAGCGGCATCTTGCGCCCCCTCACCACGGGCAAGCCGGTGATGGAACTGTTCGGGTAAAACTCTGTCGATGTGATAGACGCGCAAAGCAATGAACCCAGTTTAGCCGCATGGTATCCTGGGTTGCATGCAGAAACTCGTTCCCTCTGCGTTGTCGCGCGTGTTGTCAGCACTGGCAGCGATTTTGATCGTGAAGGTTGCGCTCGGGGTATTCCTCGATTATCGCCATTACTTTCCCCCCAATTTTCACGCGGATTTTTTGCGCGGAAGGGAAGCATATTTTTGGGGCGGTTATCATTGGGCTTTCTTCGCCCATGTGATCTCGGGACCTGTTTCGCTGATACTCGGCACGATTCTCATTAGCGACTGGTTTCGAAGAGTCGCTCCGACCTGGCATCGAAGGCTGGGACGCGTCCAAGTCGCCTGCGTCTTGCTGGTTGTGACCCCGAGCGGACTCTACATGGCGCGGTACGCAGATACCGGGGTAATTGCCGGGGCGGGACTGGCGCTCTTGGCGATTGCCACGGCGGTGTGCATTACTTTGGGATGGAGGGCGGCGGTACAGCGGAGATTTGCTGTCCATCGCCGCTGGATGCTCAGGACCTTCATCCTGCTCTGCTCGGCAGTGGTGATTCGGATGATTGGGGGGCTGGCGACCACGCTGCAGTTCGATGCCGACAGGCTCTATCCTGTTTCGTGTTGGATTAGCTGGCTTCTTCCCGTCTTCGTATTTGAATCGTGTCTAATCGTGGGGGAGCGACTTCGCGTCTCGAGCGTGTCCGTTTCCAAGGTGGGTTAGTATTCGCCGACAACGTCCTTGCCGTCAATCGTGATGAGCGCTCGGAGCGTCTCCGGCTGGAGATCGATACTCAAAAAGTGAACGCTGCCATCTACGAAGACGGCTTGATATCCGTTGCGATGCTGTAGCTTGGCGCCGCTCTTGGGCTTCAGCAAATCGAAGTTGATGGAGTCCGTCGGTGCCATCCAGTGAACGGCCTGCGAAACATCCACTTCCATAACCATCAGCGTCGAGGCCTGGCCATCGGTGATCTCCGAGAGCTTCCGCGAGTCCGTCGGTTTGAAGCAGCCGCCGGGAACGGCAACGGCAATATAGACGGTATGCGTATCAGGACAGTTGGCTGAAGGGCACACATATCCGGGGGTCGCGACGTGGAATGCCAACTCGTTTGCCGGATCGTCCCAGGGTTTAGAGAGATCGATTTTTTGGAACAGAGGCTCTTGTTCCATAAAGGGCAAAATCAATGTCCGCCAGCTATGGAGCGGTTTGCCTTCCGCATCAACCGTGTGAGCAGGGGGGAGAGCGCCGTATTTGTCGGCATAACTTTGTAAGGCAAGACCGATTTGCTTGAGGTTATTAGCACACTGCATTCGATGCGCAGCCGGCCCTGCTCCGCGTCTCATGGCGGGAAGGAGGAGGGCAACTAGCAGCCCAACAATGCCGATCACTGCGAGCCATCCGAGCAGTGTCGAACGGAACTGCGAAGGTTTCGGCTCGGCCGGCTGAGGCGGGCCGCCGTGGAGAGTTCCTTCGTAGGGGTTGATTTCCATAGGAGAGTCCAACTCAAGATGGTTGACGACCGCAGTGATCCACCGCGCTCATTGTAATCTTAGGCCGTCTGCTTTGTCGCTGATAAAAGTGCCCAGAGCTTCTTGTGCCAAAGCACGTTCGCCTCCGCAAAACCGGCGGTCCGCAAGTACTGAACCTGCATGGCGGCTGTTTCGTGGCAGTCGTCCCCGCTTTGTTTGGGCTGGCCGAAGCGGGTGACGTTGCGGTCGGTCCACCCGCGCAGAGCGGCGTGAATGCCGGGGGGGATGCTGCCGCTGGCGATTCCGGCTTCCCACAGGGCTACCCACTCCTGCAGAATCGGCAGATAGCGGGACTCCTCCTCGGGACGGACTTCGTCCCCATTAAGCAGTTGGCCCCCCGGCCCGAGGATGTCCAAGCAGCGCTGATAAAAGGTCTGCTTTTCGGCCGGATCGAGATGATGGATGGCGGACATGCTGACGATGGCGGCTGGTGATGTGGAAAGCAGGTCCCGCCAATCGTCCTGAAGTCGGCTCAGCACACAGTTCGCCCGGCTGCCGAAGCGAGCGAGCCGGCGTTCAGCCAGGGCGAGGAACGGCTCGGATTGGTCGAGGACCAGGCCGCGAGCCTTCGGCCACTTGTCCAGCGCCCGCTCGATGAGCCGTCCCGAGCCGCCACCCATGTCAACGAGAAGAGCCTCCGTGTCCGCAGGAAGCGAGAGGTTTTGCAGGATGGCGTCCTGCAACTCCAGGTAATAGGGGTGAATTTTCTCCGCCGCCTGATCATAGGCGACGGCGAATTCGGAGAAGTTCCAGCGGTAATCGGACATGGGCTTTGGCTGAAAATCGGTGATTCATCCCGGCGTGGACGCTCGGGCTAAGCTTGCTAGCAAGGACTTCTCTTGACCTTGTTTGCCTTGCTCCTGTATTTCTACACCGCCAGCGGACACTATTTCTACTCCGCGGGCCGTGATTGGGCATGCGGCAGGATGCCGCGAAAGGTTGTCATGATGAAACGGACGAACTCTTCTCGAATTGGCCTCATTCCGATTGCAGGTTGGCTGCTGGGAGTTCTCCTCGGCCTGGTCCCGTCGTCCGCCTGGGGCCAGATTCCCGGTCGCAGCTTTCGGTCGACGATTCCGTCGCGTGTAATTCCGGCGGAAAACGTCGTTCCGATCGAGGCACCCTTCCAGGAGCCAACCCCCGCGATAGAGCCTGAGCCGACTCCCGCGGATCGGCCGGCTCCTCGTATTTTGGACACGGTTCCCTTTGCCGGCGAGCCGATTCCCGCCGCTGCCGAGCAGTTGCCGGAACCTGGGGTGCCGAAAGTTGCCTGGAGACCGACACGAAAAATATCGCCCGTTACGCCACAGCCTGGCGTTTCGGCAGATCCGACCAAAACCACGAAACTCGATGACGGCACCGCCGCCAAAGGCGAAGGGGCCACCGGTAGCGGAGAGGGAGAGGAACCTGAAGGAGTCACGAGTCTCGTTCCTGGCGAGGTTCAGCAGGTTCTGCAAAAGGTGCTCTACGTCTGGCGATTTCCCTTTCTGAAAACCAAAGACTTTGACCTCTCGCTGCAAGTCATTATTGGCGGCCTGTTTCTCCTCTGGCTCGGCAACAAGCTGGCCCGCCGCCTGAGCACCTGGCTGGGTGACACCGTTTTGCGCCGCGTCGGACTGCCGCCGGCCACAGCCGCTCCGCTGCAGAAGATGTCGTTCTATATGTTGTTCGGGCTGTTCGCGGTCTTTTCGCTGCAGCTTGTCGGCGTCCCCATGACGGTCTTCACGTTCTTCGGCGGTGCTCTCGCCATCGGCATCGGCTTTGGCAGCCAGAACGTGATGAACAATTTCATCAGTGGCTTGATTCTGCTCATCGAGCGGCCGATCCGGGTGGGGGACGTCATTCAGATCGACAACCACAGCGGCAAAGTGAGCGAGATTGGAGCCCGCAGCACCCGCATCACCACCGGCTCCAACCTGGAAGTGATCATTCCCAACAGCACATTCCTGCAAGGAAATGTCGTCAACTGGACCCTGTCCGACGACAGGATCAGCAGCAAGGTGGTCGTCGGCGTCGCGTACGGCTCTCCGGCGCGGGATGTCGCCCGCCTACTCAAGCAAGCGGCCGAGCAGCACGAGGATATTCTGAAAGAACCCGGCCCCGGCGTCTCGTTCACCGACTTCGCCGCCGACGCGATGCAGTTCGAACTAAGCTTCTGGCTGAAAATGAGCCAGGCCGACCGGGGGAAGGTGGAGAGCGATCTGCGGTTCAAGATCGATGAACTGTTTGCCGACCGGGGGATCGTCATTGCCTATCCGCAGCGGGACGTGCATTTGAACCTGATGCGGCCGGTGGAAGTCCGCCTGAGCGAATCAACCATCGCCCCGCGCGAGCTGCGAGGAGCCGCGTGAGCCGACGCCGTAAACACAAGCCGGGCGATTTTCGCATTAAGCGGCGCACCGAACCAGGTACTTCGCCGGGGACAATTACGGCTGATCCCACTCAGCGGAAGCCGGAGGTGAGCGTTATCGCCTATAGCGGCGACAAGGTTCTTCAGCAAACGCTCACCGATCTGGGGAAGATTCCGCAATTGTTGGCCGACTATTCGGTTACCTGGATCAACGTCGAAGGACTCGGGGACGCCAAACTCATTGAGCAGTTCGGCGAGTTGTTTGGCCTCCACCGGCTGGCGATGGAAGATGTGGTGAATCTGCACCAGCGGGCCAAGGTGGAAGAATACGACGAGATACTGTTCATCGTCCTCCGCATGATCAACTGCGACCAGCGGGCCGGCACCGAGCAACTCAGCATCTTCGTCGGGCCGCACTTCGTGCTGACATTTCAGGAGGGAGCGCCGGGGGATCCGTTTGGAGGAGTTCGCCAGAGGCTCAAGGATAACGCCGGGCGCATCCGCAAGAGTGGGAGCGATTATCTGGCCTACGCCCTGATCGACGCTGTCGTTGATTCCTACTATCCCGTGCTGGAAGTTTATGCCGAAAAACTCGACGTGCTGGAAGACAGCGTGCTGGACAGACCGACGCGGCAGACGATGGACGAGCTGCACCAGGTGAAAGCGGACCTGCTGCTCATTCGCCGGGCCATCTGGCCGCAGCGGGAAGCGATCGCTAATCTCATGCGCGAAACAACGCCGCAAATCACCGCCGCCACTCGCGTCTACCTCCGCGACTGCTACGACCATGTCGTGCAGATTGTCGAGTTGCTGGAAACCTATCGCGAGCTGACAGCCGACCTCCGCGACCTCTACATGTCGTCCATCAGCAACCGCATCAACGAAACGATGCGGGTGCTGACCATCATGTCGACGCTCTTCATCCCTCTCACGTTCATTGCCGGCGTCTATGGGATGAACTTTGACACAAGCAGTTCCCCTTGGAACATGCCGGAACTGAAGTGGTATTACGGCTATCCGCTATGCCTGCTGCTGATGGGGGTCACAGGAGTGGGAATGATGGTTTACTTTTATCGGCAGGGGTGGATTTTTCGGAGCTTCCAGCGAGAGGAGCCGGTTAAGAGTTGAGTCCACAGATTACGCAGATGTCGCAGATTTGAAATCAGGAGAGTCTGGAGACTTCGAGATTTGCACAAGTATTGGAATTGTTATGAGGACTCTTGTCGAAGGAATGTTCGCGGAAACGCCCCTCTTCAATTTGCGTCATCTGCGAAATCTGTGGACTCATCCCGACTGAGCCTGCTTTCCCGAGTTGGAAAGAATGAGCCGTTTGTACTGCAAGCTTGGACTGCCGAAGTTCAACAGCAGGCCTCGTTCGTGCTCTGTGGCTTTCAGGTCGTTGATCCCTTGCGCTTCATCCGCGCCTGAGAGCGTTTGAAGTGCCTTAATCTCGGCGATTACCGAGTCATAGCAAAAAAAGTCCGCTCGGTAATAGCACTTCAGGCGATGCCCTTTATAGAAAACAGGCAGCTCGACCTGCGCGACGAACGGAATGCCGCGAAGCGCGAACTCGATCGCCAGCGCTTCCTGATAGACGGCTTCCAGAAATCCAGGTCCCAGTTGGCGATGCACCTCCATCGCCGCACCGATAATGGCGTAAGTTTGCGGGTCACTCGACTCGTCAAACATCTGGGCCACTCCAATTTATGGAAGAAGGGGGTCGTCCACAGATTACGCAGATTTCACAGATTTAAAAACAAGATAAGGTGGGAAGGTTCCTGACTTTTCCCTTCTTCATCTGCGTAACCTGCGAAATCTGTGGATAGTCCTGATTTTGGCCTTACGCCTTCAGTTCCTGCCACCAATCTCCTTGGCCGGGAGTGGGGAGTTTGTAGAAACCATCTGGGCCGGGCTTGACGGGGGCTTCGTCCTTGAGGGACTTGAAGGCGTCGAAGTTGGCGAGCGGAACGGCGTAATTGAGGCACTTGTCCCAATCGATCTTCTGGCCGCTGTAGGTGGCCATGCGGCCGAAGATGGCGGTCATGGTCGAGAGAGCCCCGTACTCCCCTTCATTGGGAATGCGACCGGCCCGGAGGTCGGCGAAGAAATCGTGGTGTTCTTGCTGCCAGCCGTCGGCACCGAGGTCGCCGAAGTTCTGGGTCATCTTGCCGGAGCTGTCGTAGATCTTGCTGCCGCTGACGTCGGACTTCCCCTTGGTGCCGTGGACGTACTCGCTAACGCTGTTCCAGCAATTCGGCTGGTGGCGGCATTCAGAAAGGAGCACGGTGCCGTCCGGATAGGTGAATTCGACCATGTGATGATCGAAGGTTTCGCCGTATTCTTTCCCCTTGCGGACTTCGCAGCCGCCGACCCCTTGGGCGGTCTTGGGATAGGCGTTCTTGATCCAGTTGATGACATCCAGATTGTGGATGTGCTGCTCGACGATGTGGTCGCCGCAGAGCCAGTTGAAGTAGTACCAGTTCCGCATCTGATACTCGAGTTCGGTCATGTTCTCCTGCCGCGGGCGGACCCAGGGGGTCTGGCCGTTCCAATAGGCGCGGCCCAGCACGATGTCGCCGATGGCTCCATCCTGAATCGCCTTGACGGTCGCCATGTATTTCCGCTCGTGGTGCCGCTGGAGACCGACTTGCACGGCGAGATTCTTTTCCTTCGCCAGCTTGACCGAGTTCAGCACGCGGCGAACGCCAGCGGGGTCAGTCGCGACCGGCTTTTCCATGAAAACGTGCTTGCCGGCAGCAATGGCCGCTTCAAAGTGCAGCGGGCGGAAGCCGGGGGGCGTGGCGAGTATGACGAGGTCCAGGTCGCACTTCATGATGTCCTTGTAGCCGTCGAAGCCGGAGAACATTCGCTCCTTGGGGACATCGACCTTCTCCCCCTTCGCACTCTTGATGGAGCGATAGCTGACCTGCAAACGATCCTCAAAGGCATCCGCCATGGCGACCAGCTTGACCGGCCCGCCACTGGTGTTCATCGCCTGGTTCGCCGCTTCGCTGCCACGTCCGCCGCAGCCCACGAGGCCAATCTTGATCTCATCGCTCCCAAACGAGTGAGCCGCCCGGGCGATATTCAGCGAACCCGCAGCCATCGCTCCGCCGGCAACCAGCAAAGAGGAATTGCGGATGAAATCGCGACGGGTGGTCCCCTTGGGGGTGGAGTTCGTGGACATGGGTTGCTCCGAGAGGTTTGAGGCAGCTACTTGCTTGGACGTCAGCATAGCGAAGGAGAGGGCCAATTTCAATTATGAGCGGAAAAGGGGGTGAGGTAAAGCGATGGAGAGCTTCCAGAGTTGACGATCACGGAACTTGATTATTCCAACCGACATTCGATTTCAGCCGGCTTGTATCCCATTACCGCGCCAAATCGAAAACATTAGTTTGTTCAGTGAATAAAAGACCACTTCAGCGCATCAGGCATATGGCCCACTCTGCGTTTGGTGCAAATTCAGAGTGCTAAGTGAAAAGTTGAAGTGAAGTGAAACCGGCTTATCGCGGCTAATACAACTTTGGGCCGATTGGGGCGTGTTGATTGTTGCAAGTCATTGATGAACAAGCGGTTAGGACTAAGTATGCGGGTGAAAAACGAATTGAAAAACGGCTTATGATTCACGGCGAGGTCCATAAGAGCAACCCTTATGGGCAATGCCGGGTGTTTTGCATTAAATAGCTTGTGGACAAGAGTTTACATCGATTGAGCATTTGAAAAACCCTTATGGCCGGCCAATGGAGGAACTGCCAGCCAGCGGCTACATTGCACGGCTCACTAAGGAGAATTGCCCCATGACGAAACCCAAGTCCATTCAGGGCATTTTGCCCATCGCCCATACGCCCTTCACCGCGGACGACCAGATCGATTACCCCAGCCTGAAACGGCAAATCGACTGGGCCTATTCCGTGGGGGCCAGCGGATTCGCCACCGGGATGGTGAGCGAGATCCTGCGGCTGACGGCGGATGAGCGGCTGGAGTTGACGGACAAGTTAGTTCAGCTCAGCGCGGGGCGCGGGGCGGTAATTATGAGCGTGGGGGCCGAGAGCATTCGCCAGGCGGTGCTTTATGCCCAGCGGGCGGAAAAGGCTGGCTGCGACGGAGTGATGGCCATCGTGCCGATTTCGACGGCCCTGCCGAGCGAGCAGGTGCTGGCGTACTACCGGGCCATTGCGGACGCGATTGCGATTCCGGTCATCGTGCAAGATGCCTCCTCCTATGTGGGGAAGGCGATTTCGCTCGACGTCTATATTCAGCTTCTCAATCAGTACGGCCCCGAAAAAATTCTCTTCAAGCCGGAGGCGGCTCCGATTGGGCCGAACCTGTCGGCCCTCCGCGACGCCAGCGGCGGCAAGGCTCGAGTGTTGGAAGGCTCGGGGGGAATCCTGCTGGTCGATAGCTACCGCCGCGGGATTGTCGGGACGATGCCGGGGATGGAATTCCTGGAAGGAATCGTCGCCCTCTGGCATGCCCTGGGTCGCGGCGATGAAGAGGCCATCTACCGCATCTATTTCCCCATCTGCGCCCTCGTTGCCCTGCAACTGCAAGCGGGCCTCGACGGCTTTCTGGCCGTGGAGAAATACATCCTGCATAAGAAAGGTCTCTTCACCACCGACCGCCGACGCGAGCCCAATAGCTGGAGCATGGATGAGGAAACGCGCCTGGAGGTAGACCGGCTGCTGGTGAAGCTCGCTGAAGCGATCGCCGTGGGGTAGGCTTCCAGCCTGCCCAGAATTACGAGAGCAAACCACGAAAGCATAATCCCATGATTCGCACCCTCTCCCTTGCCGCCGCACATGTCATGGTTTCCGTGGCTCTCGCTAGTGCGGATGAACCGTCGCCCGTCGTCGTTTCCCAGGCCAACCTCCGAGCCGCCGTGGAGAAGGCGATTCCGCTGATTACCAAGGGGGCAGTCGGCCATCGGGAGCAGCGGACTTGCTTTGCCTGCCACAATCAGGGACTTCCCATTCTGACTCTCGTTACCGCCCGGGACCACGGTTTTAAGGTGGATGAAGAGGAGCTGGGACGGCAGTACAAATTCATTGCCGAGTTTCTGGATCGCAATCGGAAGGAGTATCTGCAAGGCAAAGGTCAGGGAGGGCAGGCCGACACCGCCGGCAGCGCACTCGTGGCACTGGAACTTGGAAAATGGAAGCCGGATGAGACGACGAATGCCGTCGCAGAGTATTTGCTGCTCTATCAGGGAGATAGCGACCATTGGTCGGGCGCTTCCAGCCGGCCGCCGTCGGAAGGGAGCGCGTTCACGACGACTTTCGTCGCGCTACGAGGGCTGGCGGCGTTTCAAACGGAAGCTCAAAGGGAGCGGGCCGAAAAGCGAAAGACCCAGGCCAGGGAGTGGCTGCTGAAAGCGACGGCGAAAGACAACGAAGACCGCGTTTTCCGGCTTTGGGGACTGCATGCCGCGGCAGCGAAGCCGGAGGAGATAGCAGCGGCGGCGAAGGAACTGGTTTCCAAGCAGCGCGAAGATGGGGGCTGGAGCCAGATTGACGCAGCGATTGAAATCAAGCGAGAAGGGGACAAGATAGAAACGATCGAGCCCCACTCCGACGCTTACGCCACCGGCTCGGCCCTGGTCGTGCTCCATTTGGCTGGCGGAATGAAGACTTCAGACCCGGTTTATCAGCGAGGGCTGGTATTGCTTCTAAAGTCGCAACTCCCCGATGGGACCTGGCACATAAAATCTCGCAGCAAGCCGTTTCAAAAGTATTTTGAGACCGGTTTTCCGCATGGAACAGACCAGTTCATCTCGTCGGCAGCGACCTCCTGGGGGGTAACGGCGATGGTGCTGGCCTGTGAAAAAAGTAGTCCACTCACTCCGTGAGCGAACATGCCTGCCCTTGATTCGTCCCGCCTTGCCGGGGAGAATCTAAAACTTCCACCACCCGTTTTTTTCGATGGCAGGCAATCTCGATGGCGGTTTTTGAAAACATTGACAGGTTGCAAAAGCAGTATACGGACAAGTACGTCATTGTGGCGGCGGACCGGCCGGAGTTGAAGCGGTTTCACGGCCTGACCGGGACGGTCAAGACGGTGAACATGAGTGGCCGGGCTCTGGTGGAGTTCGACGGCAACAACAACATCGGCTGGTTCGACATCGACCCGGTGTTTTTGAAAGTCATCGACCAGCCTCTCCCCAAGCCGGAAGAGAAGAAAAAGGAAACGAAGCCGGCGGCGAAGGCTGCTCCTGCTGCGAAAGCGGCTCCCGAGAAAACTGCCGCCAAACCTGCGGCACCAGCAGCAGGTGGAGGAAAGTCCGTCGCCGATATTTTGGCTGCTGCCCGCACCGGAGCTAAACCGGCGGCGAAGGCGGAAGCTCCTGCTGCCGAAACGAAGGCCGCACCTGCGGCAAAGGCGGCCGTTGATCCCAAGAAGATGAGCATGGCCGACATTCTGGCTGCTGCCCGCGGCGGAGCCAAAGCTGCTCCCAAGGCGGAAGCTGCTGCCGAGGCCCCTCCCGCCAAGCCAGACGAAAAGAAGAGCACCGCTGAACTGATGGAAAGCGGCCGCGTTCGTGCCGAAGAGGCGGCACCCGCGAAGCCCGCTGCTGCTCCCGCCAAGGTGGATCCGTCGAAGATGAGCGTGGCCGACATTCTGGCTGCTGCTCGCGGCAAAGGGAGCGCTCCCGCAGCCAAGTCCGCCGCTCCCGCGAAGAAAGAGCCTGTTGCCGAAGCTGCTCCCGAGCCGATCGCGGAAGCACCGGCGGAAGACGCGGCTCCTGCTGAAACGCCGGCCGGAGAAGTCAAATCAATGAAGGACGCCTTCAAGACCGTGGCCGAGATCGTGGCTCACTGCCGCAAGATTGATGCGAAGTAGGTCGCCAACAGGAACCAGCCGCCAGGAGGGAAGAATCTCATGGATGTGCCCGAAAAGGAAAGCAAGTCTTCTCCGAAGAAAAAGGGAGGGCTCCTCCGGCTGATTGGCGTGGGGCTGATCGGGCTCCTGATCATGGGTGTCGCCGGCGGCATCGGAATCTGGATCAAGAATCGGGCCGACAAGCAGCGCAACCTGGAGGACAACATTCTTCAGGAACTGAAGCAGCCGCAGAAGCTCGCTTTTGACGCCATCGCCGACGACAGCGGAGCGAAGGAGGCACTCGGCGACGAAATTAAGGATGCCGGCGGATTTGCCCGCGACGGATCGGGTGAACTCGATCGCACGGCAGTCGTGCTGCACTTTGACGTGACCGGCAGCAAAGGGAAGGGCCGCGTTAGGGCTCCCGCAGCGCATCAGGAAGGGGCCTGGCAAATCACGGGGGAAATCGAACTCAAGCTGGCCAATGGCAAAACGATCAAAGTCGCTAGGCCGGCCGACAAGCCGCCGGAAATCGAATTCTAAGTCCTGACTGCGGAGAACTTCATGCCCCACGTCGATTCTCCGCAAAGCCAGCTTCACTTCGCCGCCATCCGCGCGGACATCACGCCGCCGCTGGGCATCTACTGGCGCATGTGGGGGGCTGCCACGCACGATCATGCCACGGGCGTCCACCGCCCGCTCACTGCCACGGTGGCTGTCTTTGAACCTCAATCCTCGTCGGACTCCGGCGGCGAGAACGACCGGCTGGTGCTGGTGAGTCTGGACCATTGCCTGCTGGGAAAGGACGAGGCGGAACTGGTTGTTTCGACCATCTGCAAGGGGTGTTCGCTGAACGCCTCGCAAATCCTGTTGACGTTCACCCACACGCATTCCGCCGGACTGATGAGCCTGGACCGGGTTGGATTGCCCGGCGGGGAACTGATTCCTACTTACCTGAAAGAGGTTGCAGATACTTGCACGAAACTTGTCGCCTCTGCGATTGCGAATTTAGAGCCGGTCGTCATAACCTACGGCACCGGGCGCTGCGACCTCGCTCAGCATCGCGACTTTTGGGACGAGGAAAACAAGCTCTTCGTCTGCGGCTTCAATCCGAAGGGGCATGCGGATGACACGGTGCTCGTCGCGCGGATTACCAATGCTGCTGGCAAAGTTTGCGGCACGCTCGTGAACTACGCCTGCCACCCCACGACGCTGGCCTGGGAAAATCGCCTCATCAGCCCGGACTTTCCCGGTGCGATGCGAGAGACCATCGAAGAAGCCACCGGCGGCGCACCTTGTATCTTTCTGCAGGGGGCTTCCGGAGAACTTGGTCCGAAGGAAGGTTACGTCGGCGAGGTAGGTGTCGCTGACCGAAATGGCCGGCAGCTTGGCTTTGCGGCGCTAAGCGCGATTCAAGCTTTGGCTCCGCCGCTGACCCAATTTGAGTATCAAGGGCCGGTCGTTTCCGGCGCTACTCTCGGGGACTGGCGGCACAAGCCAATTTCCCGGGAGCGGCACGTCGAAATTCGGCAGTGGGAGCGGACTACCGAGGTTCTTTCGATCCCCTATCGCCCGGACCTTCCCACCCGCGAGGGAACCCAGGAACTGCTGGCCAAAAATTCCGCCGACGAGGAGATCGCCCTCAAAGCGGGCGACTCCGCTGCCGCCCGCGATGCCCGGGCCATGGCCGAGCGGCAGACGCGGCTGCTCCGCCGGCTGGCCCAACTTCCCGAAGGGAAGGCGTATCCGTTTGAACTGCAAGTCTGGCGGACGGGCGATGCGGTCTTCGTGGCCGTCCCTGGCGAGCATTACAGCTACCTGCAAACCCACCTTCGCGCCCGCTTCCCCGGCCGCATCCTCGTCATCATCACCCTCGCCGGCGGCTGGGGGCCGAGCTATGTTCCGACACGGGAAACTTACGGCAAAGGGCTCTATCAGGAGTCGATTGCCGTCTTGGAGCCGGGATGTTTGGAGAGAATTACGGAGGAGTTGGCGATTCGAATCCAAAGAGTGCTGGTGTAATGTTTGCGCGGCGGTGCAGCTTGGTACTCAGTACTGAGTACTAAGTACCGAGCAGACTAATCGCCTGCCCCTTTACCCCATGTGCTTCTTCAACTGCAGATGATACCCACACTGCACGCAGAGCACCGCGCCGCTGGGCAAATTTGTGCCGCAGGAAGGACAGGCGGGCGCTTTCGGGGGCAAGGGTTCCAGAGGAGCCAGTTCGTAGGAATCGCTCTCCTCTTCAGCGGCAACAGACGGCGCAGCGGGACGCGGGACCATCAGGCTTTCGCCGCATCTAGGACACCGGACCAGCGTTCCCGCGAGATGATCTTCGACCTCAAGTTTCGTCTTACAGCGGCAAGTGATGGAGATGGCCATGAGTGCCTCGGCAATGGAATAGCGGAGAGAGTGATAACCAATATAATCTTTGGGCCGAGTGCGATTGCGCGGTCGGTGCCAAAATAGAAATTTTCCAGAGTCGTCGTGAACGGCGACGATGCAAGATTTGCTTCGGCTTGAAATTGCAACCTCCAAGAGTAAGACAGCCATGAAAATTACGGCTATAGAAACGCTCGTCTGCCACGCCCGGATGCGGAACTGGGTCTTCGTCAAAGTCCTCACCGACCAGGCGGGGCTGCATGGCTGGGGGGAGGCGACGCTGGAGTGGCATACCCGCGGCGTGGTGGGGGCGATTGAGGACTTGGCGCAGCTTGTGGTGGGGGAAGACCCGACGCGGCCTGAGCATCTCTGGCAATCGATGTATCGCCAGCACTTCTGGCATGGGAACGGCATCATTCGAGCGACCGCGATTGCCGGCATCGACATCGCCCTGTGGGACATCGTTGGCAAAGTCTTGGACGTGCCGTGCAGCAAGCTCTGGGGAGGACCGGTTCGCGACTTTGTCCGCACTTACTCGCATCTCGGCGGCGGACGGATGGAGGACTTTTACGAAACGCCGGTCGATAACGCCAAACGCTTCGCCGATCTCGCCCGCCAGGCCATCGCCGACGGTTACACGGCGTTCAAGAGCATGGCGGTTCCATCCACCATGCCCATCGAAGGGCAAAAGCCCATTCGCGCAGCCGCTGCGGCGGTGGAAGCCATGCGAGAAGCCGTGGGGGAAGACATTGACATCATGGTCGATTGCCACGCCCGCCCATCCCCCGCGATGGGGCTCAAATTCGGCAAGGCCCTGGAGCCGTACAACCTGTATTTCTTTGAGGAGCCTTGCTGGCCGGAGAGCATCGAGGGGCTGGCGATGATCAATCGCGAGTTGACCACACCCGTTGCCACCGGCGAGCGGATGACCCACCTCGCCCAGTTCCGGGACCTCTTCGCCGCCCGCGGCTGCGAAATCTGCCAGCTCGATTTGACCCACTGCGGCGGCTTTACCGAGGCTCGCCGGATTGCCGCTCTGGCCGAGGCGCACCGCATCGCCCTCGCTCCGCACAATCCGCAAGGGCCGGTCAGCACCGCCGCCTCACTGGAATTCGGCTTCTCCCAGCCGAGCTACATCATTTGCGAAACGGTGCACAATGACGTCCCTTGGCGCAAGGACGTGGTCCAGGAAGGCTTCATTATCGAGAAAGCCGGCCGGATCGTGCGGCCTAACACGCGCCCCGGCCTGGGGATCGAAATCAACGAGGCCGAGGTGAAGAAGCATCCCTTTGAGCAGGAAATCCTGCAGCGCGTGAACCACCCCGATGGCAGCGTGGGGGACTGGTGATCACACACCAACAGATTCGCCGGCTCTCGCTTCTGGGCTATGATGAATGATCCCTCCATGTTCCTAGCGGTCTAAGGAGCTCCGGTTGCATATAGCTGAGAGAGACGTGGGTTCGAATCCCACTGGAGGGGATCGCGAACTCGCTTGTTACTTGCCCTGGGGAGCGGCGGTCCCCTTCGTGGGCGGAGAACTATCCGCGGAGGGGACCGCGTCTATGGCTGGCGGATTTTTCCAGCGGAGGTAGAAGTCGTAGCCAAAGCGGGCTCCGAGGCCCAGCGAGAGCCCGAGGACGACGATGATGATGCGGTTGCGCAAGGTTACGGCTTTTTGAGGGTGGTCAGGAATTCGACGACGTCCACCAGGTTCTTAGCAGTCAGGCTCTTCTGCAAATCAGCCGGCATCAGCGAGACCGGCTGTTTTTTCATGGCTGTGATTTCGTCCCGCGGCACTTTGCGAAGGATGGCCTCGGCGGTTTTCACACTCACTTCCTGCTCGGTTTCACTGACGAGGATGCCGGAGAAGCTGGTGCCATCGTCGAGCAGCAGCAGGTGCGTCTCAAAGTTGTGGCTGATGCCGGCACTGGGATCGAGAATGGAGACATACAGGGCTTCCTTGCCAAGCTTGCTGCCGATTTCCGACAGGTCGGGGCCGACCTCCTTCCCTTCCCCCTTCACCTTATGGCACTTGGCACAGGTCCCGACGGTGGCGAAGACTTTTTTTCCTTCGTCCACGTTGCCGGCCTGCTTCACAAGCTCCGCGACCGGCGGCAGCGGTTTGGAATCGGCGGTTGCGGGAAGTTTAAGATGTTTGCCTGCCGCGCTCTTGACGGTTTCGTCATTGGAAGTCAGCAGGGCATTGGCGGCGGCGAAGTTGAGGTCGGCGGGAAGCTTGCCGGCTTCAACCATTTTCAGCAGTTCCTTCTGTCCCGGCAGATTACGGCCGAGCGCCGTCACTGCCGTAGAGCGAAGGCCAATGCTCTTTTCTGCCATCACCAATGGCAAGAGGAGCCCGTTCGTATTGGGATCACCAAGCAGCCCCAGCGCAGCAGCCAATTTCGTTGCCTTGGCTTCGTCCTTATCCGCGAGCGCCGATGTCAATACGTCCTGTTGCGCCAGCTTCATCAGCAGCCGAGCCGCCTCCACGCCAAGCGTCCCGTCGGCATCTTCCACAGCCAAACGAACAAGTTCCTCTTTGGCCTCCTTGAGTTGGAACTTGGCAACAATGCTCAGATACTCTTCCGTCCCCGTCTTCGTTCGCAAGTACCTCAGCACCGAAGCCTTCGCATCCTCGGAAAGTTGCGGACTCTCCAGCCGCAGCAGCGCCTTCACCCGGCGGGCATCTTTGGCGCGGGTGGCCTCGTCGACTTCCTCGGCGCGCAAGCACGAAGACATTGCCAAAATCGCCAGCAAGACAATTGCGGACTTCGTCATGGATTACCGTGAATCGACATTTCAGCCGGCGGCTTGATTGCCACCGGCTGGTAAGAGAGAGATAGCTGGCAGCTTGTCCCACGAGGATATTCTACTCCGCAAGGCTTTTCAGGGCAGCATCTTTTTCTGGGCCGGTGAGGAAGTCGAAGGCTCGCAAATAGCGAGGCTGATCGGCTTCTTTGGTAGCGGGGTCCTTAAGGATTTTGGCGAGCAGTGCCGGCGTTTGCTTGGCCCGACTCCGCCAGATGATGTCGCGACCAGCCGGGGTGGCGAGGACGCCTTCCCCTGCTTCCTTTAGATACATGGCCAGGAAGGCATCCCATTGTTTATCGGCCCCGATACCGAGCGCCTCCAAATACCAACGGTCTTTCCCGTCATATTGCATCGCTAATTGGGCCCAAGCTTTTGGTGCCTGGCTTGACTGGTTGTGACGCATAGAAATGGCGAGTTCGCGGCGGACCTCCGGCGAGGGATCACCGTGCAAAGCCATAACTGGCCGGTCCATCTTATGCTGACGGGCGATGCGGATGCCGACGATGCGAACGTCGGGATTTGCATCCTTCGTCGCGATCTCGACAGCTTCCTCGGCTTCGCCAGGGAGCTTTGCGAGCAGGAATAAGGAACGAGCTTTGCTGCGAGGGTCTTTGGCCTTCTCGGCGTGCTCCTCAATTGCATGGTGAGCTTTGTCTCCCATGGCCACGAGAGCAGTAAATGCCTGGTAGCGAGTTTCCATGTTTGCGTTGTCCAGTGCCGCCAGCGCTCCGGCCGGCGTCGAGAGATCAAGCTTGGCCGTCTTGTAGGCGGACGACCCCTTGGGAAACACCCGGAAGATTCGTCCTTTGTCCACTTCCTGCTGGTTGTGGCCGCCGACGCCTGGGTCGTACCAGTCGCTGACGAACAGCGAGCCATCGGGGGCGATGCAAACGTCGGACGGACGGAACCAGTTGTCGCGCTTTCCTTCCAGGATGTTCACGATCTCCGCGGAGTAACCTGCGCCACTTTTCTTGGTGACATAGGCCCGCACGATGCTCGGCCCGGCGTCACAATGAATGACCTGGTTGGTAAATGGACCGCCGAGCAGCGTTCCTTCGTTAAAGCAAATGCCCGTTGGCGAACCCGCGCCGGTCTGAATCAAATTCGGGACCACTCCCGGATCGTTCAAGTGCCAATGGCGGAGCGGAATCTCCTTCTCCCAATTCTCTCGCGGCTGTTGCCAGCCCGCACCGGAAAACTCGTCTTTGTAGCCGTAGTTGCCGAATTCCATGACGAAGTTGATCCGGACACCCTTGTTGCCGTCGTCATCATTGTCGGACTGCCAGAGGCTGCCGAAGGAGTCGACCGCTACTTCCCAATTGTTGCGGAAATTCCAGCCAAGCGTCTCCAGTTCGCTGCCGTCGAGATTGCAGCGGAAGACCATCCCCTCCTGATACGGCTTGCGGTTGGCGACAACTTCGTTGCCGGCTTTGTCGACAATCGACTTGCCGTTCTTGTCCTTGATCTGGTTGCCGGAGTTGCCGAAGTTGAAGTACAGCTTGCCGTCCGGGCCGAACACAAAAGCGTGAATGCCGTGGTCGTGCTGAGTGCCGGAGATTCCGGTGAAGAGAGTTTCCTTCTTGTCCGATTTCAGATCGCCGTTTTCGTCGGTGAAGACCTGCACCTTGTCGTTGGCGGAGACAATCACGCGATTGCCGAGGACGCAGATGCCGTGGACGGAGTCTATATCGCGCCCCTGATAAAAGACGGTCTGCTTGTCGGCCTTGCCGTCGCCGTCAGTATCTTCGAGGACCAGAATTCGGTCCCCTTCCGGCCGACTGCCGTTGAACTTGCGGTAGTTCTTTACTTCGGCGGCCCAAACGCGGCCGAGGTGGTCGATATCGATGTTGGTGATGTTGGAAATCTGCGGCTCGCTGGAAAAGAGCGTCGCTTCCAGGCCGTCCGCAATGTCGAGATTGGCAACGGCGTCGCCCGCATCGCGGGAAATGTTGCCGGCACCCGCTACGGAAGCCTCAGTCGCCGGCGGCTTTTGGGTGTATACGAAGAATTGGACGGTCGAGCCGCCCCCTTGATCGGTGCCGCCGTTATCGAGCCCGCCGCGGGCCTTGAACTTCGTATAACCTTCCGGCAGGTCGAACGCGATGACCGAGTTGGCATGCGTGCCGATGCCGTATTCAACCGACTTGCCATTTACCTTCAGCGCACCGCCGCTGCAGTTCTTATTCGCGGTCACTTCGCCGAACTGGCTGCTGGCGGACTTCCATTTCAGCTCCGTCAGCTTCTTCTCCCCCTTCGGGCCGATGAGCCGTGGCTCGCACCAGTCGGACCAATCGCAGCCAAAGCCATCGCCGCCGTCGGTAACGACAAGATACAGTTCCTTCGCACCGGTGATATCGGCTTCGATGTCGATGGAATGGCCAGCGGTGCGAGGATCAATCATCTTGCTGGCAAAGACTGGTTTGGCACCCGGGGCTGCACCTTGCTTCGACTTTTCTGCATCAGGCTTTTTTTCCGTTTTGCCGCCCCCTTCATCGGGCGGCAAGCCCTTCTGTCTGATAATAGACTCGCGATTGAAATTCGCCGGCTGCGGATAGTCCTGGTTGGCTTCGAGAACCTTCAAGGTGACCGCGGGACTTTCTACGCCATTCTTCGGCACTTCGCCATGTGCGCACCAGACGATGGCGTTCAGAACAACCTTGCGGAAGTTCGGGTCGCCCCAATTCCAGTGATCGTGTCCGCCCGTGAATCCGAAACCTCGGCCTCCACCTTCGCGTTCAGCAGCCCAAGCCATGTGCTGCACGTTTCCCTTGGCTACATCCTCGCGAACTGCCGGGTTTCCGCTATGCGGTCCATCGGGGCGGGTGAGCGTGTCTTTGGGCGGCAGAGCAGTGAGAATCGGGGTGACTCCCTTCATCTCCGGCCGAAACCTCATGTGGTAATACCACTCGTCGTTGATTTCAAACGGCTTCACTCCGCGGCTGATGGGGTGATCGGGGAATTTCTCATATTTGGCGGTCCAGTGTGGATTGACCGACCAGTTCATTTCAAAATAACCGCCGATCCAATCGAGAAACCGGTCCCCTGGCTTTCCTTTTTCGACTTCCACGCCGTAATGGATGCAAACGATGCCGACACCCTTCTTGGCAAGCGCATCGACCTGGTCCAAGTTCGGAACCACCATGTGTCCGCCACCGCCGTCGCAATACATGATGATGCAATCGGCACCCTCGAAGATTTTTTTATCTTGCGGCCAGCCGTTGAGAGCGACTTCTGTCTGGTACTCCGGCATCGCGGCCTTAAGTTCCTTGGCCAGCAGGATGCAGCCGGCGTTATGTTCATGAGCTCCATAGCCGTGGCTGGGCTTGCCGGCGACAAAGACAATCTTCTTCGCCTTCTTCACGGAAACGCCCACCGCGATTGGGTCGACGAGTTCCACTTTTCCTCGCTCCTGGCAATCACCGCCATTCCCGGATTCTTTCTTTCCTTCTTCCAGCTTCTTGATTCGGATGTTCTTGAACTGCACCGTCATCGGCGGACCGGCGTGAAGTTGCAAGGCAAGAAGGCCGGACATCTTGCGACCTTTGGCGTCGTTATCGACGAGATCCACCGTCGTGATGCCGTTGAGCTTCTGAACCAGATGATTTCCATCGGCGATGATGACGTAGTCGTTCCAGCCTTCTTTCTTCAGCGAATCGACGATCTGCTTCTCTTCGGCGGTCTTGCCGACTTCCTTCGGTTTACCATCTTCACCGACCTCGACCTTCTGGCCGCGCTTGGCGAGAACGCCGCGACCCTTTTCTTCATACAAGGTTCCGGCCCATGAGCCGCCGCCGTCAAAGTCGGCCTGATAACCTTTGATCACCCACTTGTCGACTTCCTGGCTGCGGTACTGTACGCCCGAGTTACCGCCAATAATCTTGAACTGCAGCCGCAATTCAAAATTGCCGACTTCTCCCTTGCGCCAAATGATGAAGGTGTTCCCCTTCGTCGGTTTCTCCTCTGTGGTCTGGCCGGTGATGGCACCATCCTTAACGCTCCAGAAGTCGGGGTTCCCTTCCCAACCGTCGAGCGATTTGCCGTCGAACAGAGGGGTAAATCCGGATTCATCATCGGCGAAGGCGGAGAGACAAGCGAGCGGCATCAAAAGCAGGATGCAGCCCAGAGAATAAACGGTCCGAGGCATGAGAGAGGCTCCGAGGTCGTCGCTGGGAATCGGTAACGCCAGCGATATGTGGTGGTGGTAGTTTCAGGAAGGCCAAATTATAGCCGGTTTGCAAGCGGCTTTCATCAGCCCTGATAGAGGGCGTTCATCGGGCTGCCTTCGGTGATCGGGTAGGGTCGGCCGAAGGCGTCGGTGTAAGTACTGTGAGGATCGATCCCCAGGGCGCTGAACATCGTGGCGGCAATGTCCCAGGGACCATAACGCTCCGTCACCGGTTCGCCACCAAGCCGGTCGGAAGAGCCGACGATCGTTCCTCGCTTCACTCCGGCTCCGGCCATGACGAGTGAATAGACGTTGGCCCAGTGCTTGCGTCCGGGAGTTGCGCCGGCGAATCTTTTCTCGAGTGCAACCTGAGGAGCACGTCCGAATTCACCCATGCAGACGACGAGCGTCTGTTCCAGCAGGCCGCGCTGATCCAGGTCTTCCATCAGGGCGGAAAAACTTTGGTCGAATCGGGGCAGCAGGTGGTTTTGCAGGGAGTCAAAGATGTCGTTATGCGTGTCCCAGCCGCAGACGTCGGTGTCGGCTGGGTCCAGGTCCTGCCCTCGATTGGAATGGTTCCAGATGACATTGATGAACGGAACGCCGGCTTCGACCAAACGCCGCGCGAGGAGCAGGGCCTGGCCGGAGCGATTTCGGCCGTAGCGGTCTCTCACGCTCCGCTCTTCGGCTTCGAGATTGAAGGCTTCGCGGGCCCGCGGCGAACTGAGTATTTGATAGGCCTGGCCGTACATGCGGTTCATGTCGATGGCTCGCTCGTTCTTCGACAGCGTCGCCAGCGAGTCATCCAGCGACTGCTTGAGCGACAGTCGGCTGGACATGCGCACCGTGGGAACATCGGTCGTCAACTCCATTCCCGGAATCGCCCCGGTCGCCTCCGCCACGTTGCCGACGGTCAGCGGCTCATAGGCTCTTCCCAAAAGTCCTGCGTATTGCCCAGGCGACGGAAGGAATGGAACGAGTGCCGGAGCATTGAGATGCACCGCATCCGCCAGCCGGCCTCCTTTGCTGAGCCGTCGGAGAATCGCGCCGAAAGTGGGAGCATCGCTTGGCGAGATCGGCGGATTCCCCGAACGGCGAGCATGGTAATGGCCGGTCAGCGCCAGATAAACCGCGGAGCCGTGATCGAGATCCTCGTGGGACATGCTGCGGACGACCGTGAACTTGTCTGCCACCTTGGCAATCTTGGGCATGTGCTCGCCGAACTGCACACCAGGAATCGCCGTCGATATTGGACGAAAGGCTCCGCGCACGTCGAGCGGAGCATTCGGCTTCGGGTCCCACATTTCGAGTTGGCTTTGGCCGCCATTGCAGAAGACCAGAATGACCGACTTGGCTTTTCCAAAACCGGGAGGCTTTTCCGCCGTCTCCGCGCTCACCTTCCCTGCCGCCAGGCCGAGCAGTCCCAGTCCGCCGATGCGCAGCCATTCCCGCCGTGCCAGCCGGCCGGAAGAGAGTCGCTGATCGTGGACGAAGCGTAACATGGAACTCATTCTACTTTCATTGTTCGCCAAGCCCTAGCAGTTGCCAGAAATTGGTGTCGCGGGTAATAATCAAAATACCCTTCATTCCATACATCTCCCACCTCCATGCACGATCCGCTCGCGTCCTCACACGAAAAAGAAACGCATGCCCAGATGGATTGCCCTCTTTCGCGGGATCAATGTCGGGGGAAACAACCTCCTGCCGATGAAAGAGCTTGTTCGCCATCTTGGAGGGCTCAAGCTGAAGAATGTCCGGACCTACATTCAAAGCGGAAACGTCGTTTTCGACACCGACGAAAAAAACGCCAAGTCCCTGGCGAAGAAAATCAAAGAGCGGATCGAGCGTGAGTACGGTTTCGGACCTCAAGTCCTGCTCATCAGCCGTGAGGAGTTGCAAAAGGCCATCCAGGCGAATCCGTTTCCGCACGCCGTTTCGGAGCCGAAATCGCTCCACTTCTTCTTTCTCGAAAAACCGGCTGCGAAGGCCAATGTCACAGCGCTCGACCTGGCCAAATCTCCCACCGAGTCCTACGTGCTGAAAGGCTCTCTGTTTTTCCTGCATGCACCCGAGGGAGTCGGGCGCTCCAAGCTGGCAGCTTCGGCGGAAAGACATTTGGGAGTTGCGGCGACGGCACGCAACTATCGGACAGTTGAGAAGCTTGCGGAGATGGCGGCTCAAGCCTGACTCGCTCTATGCCCCAACACGTCAACTCCCGAAAAACACTTAAAAACCGGGCAAGATTGACTTTGGAGAATTGGACCAATAGCTTAACAGGCAGAGGCGCGGGATAATTACTAGCTCGGCAGCAGGAGATATAGAAATGACTTTATGCCGCGCGGCATGGCTGGTCGGTGTTGCCCTCCTGGTACTGGTGGCGAACGTGGCCGCCAGCGTCCTGTACATGGTGGTCTACGGCCACGTCATCGACCCCGGCCACGAGTCGCAGTACTACAATGACCACATCCAGGTGGCTGGCCCGTATTGCAGCATCGTGGCCGGCATTCCGCTCATGTTCCTGGCTGGTTGGTGGGTGGCGGGTTGGTGGCAGCGGACTCCGGGCGTCAAGGCGGCTCTGTGCGTTTGGCTGGCCTACGTTGCAATTGACCTTGCCGTCATTCTGGCGGTGGGGGTCACCTTTACGGTCGGCATTCTCTTCATCGTGTCGTTTGCCACCAAGTTAGCGGCTGCGTACTTCGGGGCTCTGCTGCGAGTCGGAAAGACGGCCGAACCGGGCGCTGCAACTGACCGGGGCGGCGTGTAGGCTTTGCATGAGTCAACGTCTCACCAGCGGCCCCAGCAAGGTGGCTCATTCAATCGGCAGCAAAATTAAAGGTAAAGCATAGCGCATTGCCTGATGCTCGTCGCAAGACCCAAGAACTTGCGATTCATTTGACGCTCACCGACGATGCCGCTACATTCGATTGTGCCGCTTCCAGCGAATGCACACGGAACCATTTCGGTAACAAAAGCTTCGCCATTCCCGGCGTGACGCTGGCGAGGAGAATGTTATCGAAGTCTTGCACCAACTGGCAGCACTCATCAATCGCGATTCTGACGCTTTGCTTACCCGGTGGCGGGTACAGGTAAGGCAACTCACTTCGGCGCGACATCTGGACGTGCCGACGCTCAACGATCACATTCCCGACCTTCTGTCGGATCTGGCTGCCGCACTCCGCGCGCATTCCGACGAAACGATTCCCGAAGCTCTGCGCAAGGACAGCCCGCCAGCCCATGGCTTGCAGCGCGTCCATGATGGATTTGATATTGCCGAAGTCGTGGCGGAGTACAACATCTTGCGAGGTTGCCTTCATGATCTGGCGGAGCAGAACAGATTGAACCTGCAAGGGAGACCTTTCCACATCATCAACCGGGTTTTGGACGAGGCGATTGGATTGGCGGTAAAGACGTATGCTATTCATCAAGCACTGGAGGTACAGCGGCGGCGCGAGGAGTATCTCGCGTTTGTGGCTCACGATCTCCGCACCCCCCTAAATGCGATTTCCCTGACGGCACGAGTCCTGGAATTAACGCTCCCAGTGCAGAGCACCAACTCGGAAACTCCCCGGATGATGAAAGCCCTGCACCGTAACGTGCAGCATCTTGAGGCGCTCGTCCGCAAGATCATGGAGGAAAACACCAATCTGCAAACGGAAGTGGGTGTCAAATTGCAGCGGCGCGTGTTTGATTTATGGCCGCTCGTCGAGTCGCTGATTCACGATCTCCATCCCGTGGCGGGGACCTCCAGTACCCAGCTTGTCAACAACGTCCCCGAGGATCTGGTCGTTTATGCCGATGCGGACTTGCTGAGGCGGATTTTTCAGAACTTGATCGCCAATGCCATCAAATACACTCCTCGTGGGGAAGTCATCATCTCGGCTCGAGAACTGGATACGGAAGGTGACGTGGAGTGCTCGGTCAGCGACAACGGCGCGGGAATTCCCCCAGATTTTCTGGAAATAGTCTTCGACAAGGGAGAAACCGATCCGGAGAGCACGGGTGGTGCGGGCCTGGGACTAGCCATTGTGAAAACGTTTACGGAGGCTCACGGCGGGAAGGTGGCCGTCGAAAGTCAGGAAGGAATCGGCTCGACATTTCGATTTTCGTTGCCGAAAATGGGTGGATGCAAAAGTTGAGCGAGGCCGTAACTGGGCCGGTCCCTTTAGCGTTTCCCCGGCTCTGTGTATTCCTGCATGCACCCGAGGGAGTCAGGCGCTCCAAACTGGCGGCCACGGCAGACAGGCACCTGGGAGTCGCGGTGACGGCGCGCAACTATCGGACGGTTGAGAAGATTGCGGAGATGGCGGCGCAGGATTGACTTGCCAAAGGGACCACTGGCGCCTCTACTGTCTGCGTTAGCATGGCAAATAGCGCGTTAGACGGACGAAGGGTTTGTTGCGCGCAGAAGCCGATTGGGCTAAATAACGTGCTTCGTAGTGTGCATAAGAGTCGTTCCGAGAGCCAAACCCCCGCACGAGTTTGTTTTGACGAGCGAATTGGCAACGGGTACTATACGGACGGGTTCTGTATAAACAATGGTTCGGCGGAGGTCGGCACGATGGGCCTTAGGGCGGGTGAGGCAACGGCGGAAATCCAACGCAAGATCGACCAGGGGCTGCTTTGCGCCGGCTGCTGGCAAGAGCGAAAACGCTCCGATTGGATGTGCCCGAAGTGCGACTACACCCGGGTGGGGGATCTCCTCGTGGCGGGTGGGGGGGCCGTCGTCGTCGCGCTCGTCTTGCTCCTGATTGGCCTTTCCAGTCCGCTGTTCGTTGCCTTGCTCCTGTACTTCCTCGCCCTGGCCTGCCTCGCCTTGCCTGTGAGCAAGGCGGTGAAGGCGATTCGGACGCCCAAGCGATACAAGGAGATGGAGTCCTCCAACCCCGACCGCGCCGTGGCCTTCACGGAATGGTTGGCTGAACACGGCGGCGAGCGCAGTGTGGGTTCGTTCATCGACATGATGGGGGACAGCCGGAAGCCCGTGCGGCAGGCCGCCCTCGCTGCGCTCACGAAACTTTGGGAACGCGGGGAGATCAAGAACCTCGACCTGCTCAAGCCCCTGCTGAAGGATTACCAACCTGAGGTTGATGCCGAGATCCTGAAGTTCCTGGCGATCATCAGGGACTGGAAGATCGCCGACCTTCTCTTCAATCAGGCGTGGTACACCCCTGTTAGCGAGAAACGCGAGAGCTTTCTGCAACTCATCGTCGAACTCGACACGGAGCGGGCTCTCAAGCTGTTCGCGGCCCAGGAAGGCCGAGCCAGCTCAGACGTGCGATACGCCATGCTCCGTGCCGTGGGGCGGATCCGGCAGCCCGACTACATTCCGCTACTCGCCTCGATGCTCACGCCGAAGTCCGGCACTACCGCGCCGTTTCTGGAAGACGGCTTACTCGTCGCCTTGAAGTACATCGGGAAACCGGCCGTTGGGCCGTTGGTGGAACTCGCTAAGAATCCAGACGTTCACCCCGACCTGAGGAAGAAGGTCAGGGTGGCCCTTGTCGAGATCAAGGACCCCCGGGCGATTGAGGTCCTCGCGGCCATGTTGGAGGGCGGCTATCCGGATGTCGGGTTCGCCCTCGAAGCTCTCGCAAAGTTCGAGGATTCAGGCGTTGCGAACCAATTGGTTGCGGCGTTCCCAAAAGTCCGAGATTCCTCTGTTCGCGTCTGGATCGCCGAGGCCGTCGCCAAACGGGATGACCCGCGTGCCGCCGACCTCATCCGCCAAGTCCGGAAGGATCAACCACGCTTCTCCTCACCCGAACTGATCCAATACCTCCTCCGCGTCGATCACACCGCCGCTGCCGAAATGATGGCGGACTGCATGAGCGCGGTTAGTCTATCCACGGGATCGAACGAGCAATTCGCGACGTGGGACTCGCTCGCGACACTCGGGCGACTTGACCTGATCAACTTGTACGTGTTGCAGGAAATGACACAACTGGAGGACAGGAAGGTGTTCCACACCGTGGTGGATTACCCGGCCTCCCATCGGGATGAGAATGAGAGAGGCGGGCATCCTGAGGTCACGCACGAGGAATACGACCACACGATTTCCTACGCTGCGTATCGCGAGGCCGCGCGGAAGGAAATCGCTCGTCGGAAGGCCGTGTCGGGTCCGACATCCTGAAACCCCGACGTGCGACACCACACAAAACCGCGAATGAGCGCCGCCCTTCGGTATCTCACCGCGGCCATCAAGGCGGACCCGAGCTTCGCTGCTGCCTATGACACCCGATCCAACATTTACTTCTCCATGCATCGCAGGGGCGAAGGAATGGCCGACAGGAATAAAGCCAAAGAGCTTGAAGCACAGTCGGGAGTATGGTTGCGAGACAACGCGATTCCAGAGCTTGCGATTCATTTGACGCTCACAGACGATGCCGCTACATTCGATAGTTTGGCTTCCAGCGAATGCACTCGGGACCATTTCTATAACCGAAGCTTCGCCAAACCCAACGTTGTGCTGGCGAGGAGAATGTTATCGAAGTCTTGCACCAACTGGCGGCACTCATTAATCGCGATTCTGACGCTTTGCTTACCCGGTGGCGGGTGCAGGTAAGGCAACTTTCCTCCGCGCGGCATCTGGACGTGCCGACGCTCAACGATCACATTCCCGACTTGCTGTCGGATCTGGCAGCCGCGCTCCATGCGCACTCGGAGGAAACGATTCCCGAAGCTCACAAGAAGGACAGCCCACCGGCCCATGGCTTGCAGCGTGTCCATGATGGATTTGATATTGCAGAAGTCGTGGCGGAGTACAACATCTTGCGAGGTTGCCTGCATGATCTGGCGGATCAGAACAAATTGAACCTGCAAGGGAGACCTTTCCACATTATCAACCGGGTATTGGACGAGGCGATTGGATTGGCGGTAAAGACGTATGCCATTCACCAGGCCCTGGAGGTGCAGCGGCGGCGCGACGAGTATCTGGCGTTTGTGGCTCACGATCTACGCACCCCCCTCAATGCGATCTCGCTGACGGCACGAGTCCTGGAAATGATACTTCCGATGCAGGCCAATAGCTCGGAAGCTCCCCGGATGATGAAGGCCTTGCACCGGAATGTGCAGCATCTGGAGGCGTTGGTCCGGAAGATCATGGAGGAAAACACCAATCTGCAAACGGAAGTTGGCGTCAAATTGCAACGGCGGGAGTTTGATTTATGGCCGCTCGTCGAGGCGCTGATTCACGATCTTCATCCCGTGGCGGGGACCTCCAGCACGCAGCTTGTCAACAACGTCCCCGAGGATCTGGTCGTTTATGCGGATGCGGACTTGCTGAGGCGGATTTTTCAGAATTTGATCGCTAATGCCATCAAATACACTCCCCGTGGGGAAGTCATCATCTCAGCTCGAGAACTAGAGACGGAAGGTGAGGTGGAGTGCTCGGTCAGCGATAACGGCACCGGAATTCCCCCGGATCTGCTGGAAAAGGTCTTCGACAAGGGAGAAACCGATCCGGAGAGCACGGGTGGAGCCGGCCTGGGACTGGCCATTGTGAAGACGTTTACGGAGGCTCACGGCGGGAAGGTAGCCGTCGAAAGCCAGGAAGGCATCGGCTCGACATTCCGATTCTCGCTGCCGAAAATGGCTGGAAGCAAGAGTTGAGCGAGGCCGCAGCTGGACCTGTCCCGTTGGAGTTCCCCTCCCAGCATGGTTAATTGTTAGGTGTGTCCAGCTTATGAGCGTTGTTCAACTTCTTATGGATACGGCTGTGGAAGACAGCCAACTATTGGTCAAGAATCAGGAGATCGGAGACCGTGCCGAGATTCCCCGCGATATTGAATTCGTTCTTTACGCTAAGGACGAGGAGAAGGCCAGACTGGTAGCGAGTTTTGTCGCTGACTACCGATATGGGAGGCCGTCTGTTGAGCGAGTTGAGCATCGTGGGGTTGATTCTTGGCAGTTGTTGATCACTATCCACTCCCCGACGACAGAGAACGTGGTCATGGCCCTTTCAGCATTTATGGTTTGCTTATCGAAGCTTTACGATCTCGACTATGATGGGTGGAGTTGCACCATCCAGAAGTGATGACGGCCGTTACGCCATCGTCATCCTTCGATCTTCGGGGGACTGCCCTCAATCCCCAAACCGCTTCAGTTCTTGCCCGCTTTCCACCGAACGGATAGGACCGCCGTAGCAGGCCATGATCGAGTTGCTGTCGGGGAGGAAGGCGAATCGATAGGGTAGCTTTGTGCCAACCACAATCCCTGGTAGGGAAGGAGACCTGATTCTCCCGCAAATTGTGGTTGTGAACTATTGACCAGTAACAGGACACGAGATATCATTGCCAAGTTGCAGGCACGATCTCCGCCACGCGACATGGTTCGGGCGGGCGGGGCTGCAACAATTTGTTCTTTGACAATCGGGTTGCCAGGTTCAAGTAGCGAGGAGCAGTCTCTGGAAACTGAGCTGGCCCTCCCCAATCGAGCGGATTCGCACTCGGGAGCGCGGCAGATGGAGAGTTGGGGGGGTGTTGCGAAACTCGGGGGAGAGAAAAATCGGAAGTGACTACTAGATAATAAGTTGTGAAAATCACACTCTTAAGTTTGACAACACATCTAAAATGTGATGCGAAAGGTCCGAAATCTGAACACCCCCTGATAGTGGCGACGAGTGCGAATGTGGGTGAGTGAGTTGAAGTTCTCGTTCTTGGGCAGGCTGGAAGCCTACCCCACAGATCAATCGCCAAACCGCTTCAGTTCCTGCCCGCTTTCCACCGAGCGAATAATGCCGCCGTAGCAGCCGGCCATGATCGAGTTGCTGTCGGGGAGGAAGGCGAAGCGGGTGGGGTTTCTTTCGGGGCGGACGAGGTCTTTGTCGCCGCGGGGATAGTAGGTCCGGAGGGCTCCTTTTTCGAACGTGTAGCGGTGCAGTTCCTGGGCGGTGCGGGCGTCCCAGATGATGACGTCGCCGTTGTCCTGGCAGCCGCCGGCGAGGTAGCGGCCGTCGGGTGAGAGGAGGGGGAGGACATGCCCTTTGACGCCGGTTTGCATCCGGGTGCGGACTTCGAGCGAGGGGAGATTCCAGAGGACGACATTGCCGCCGTCGTGGCCGCTGGCGAGCGTGGTGCCGTCGGCTGAGGGGGCGAGGGCGTAGAACGGGTCGTCGAGCCGGCGGGATTCGCTGGTGACGGTTCCCTTGGCGATGTCGCAGAGGCGAATGGCGTATTGCCCCTCGGTCTTGACGATGCCGCAGAGGAGATTGGCATCCCCCGCGAACGCGACTGCCAGACTGCCGCCGAGAGGCTTGACCTGGGTCTCTTTCGTCCAGTCGCCGATGGCGTAAACCACGCACCGCGTGCGGCTGAGGACGGCGAGGGCACGGCCGTCGGGGGAGAAATCAAAGGCCTGGCAGCGGTCGAGTACTTTCACTGTCTTGCCGCTGGTGACGTCCCAGAGGCGAACTTCGTTGAGGGTGATGCCGTCACTGGTGACGTAGATTCTCGATGCAGCCAGCAGCGAGCCGTCGACGGAAAACGCGAGCTTGGTAATGTCGCCAAAAGTCTCCGTCCGCCAAAGACGTTTGCCGCTTTCGACATCCCAGACGGCAACGACGCCGCATTTGCGGACATCGGGATGCGGGCGGGGAGGAAATGTGTCGTCGGACATGCCGGAGCAAGCCGTGGCGACGATGGTGCCGCTGGGGGAAACGGCGACGCATTGGGGGTCGCGCTTGGGGACGAAGGGAGCGGCGGAGGCCAGGGAGTGGCTGATGGCCAAAAGGGCGGTCAGAAATAGGAGGACTTGGCGGGACATCAGCGGCTTAAGTTGAAATCCAGGAATCTCACACAGAGGCACGGAGGCACAGAGGAGGAGAGCGGAAGACGAGATTTGGCAAAATGATGGAAGGCAAAATCATGGGATTCAGATTTCTTATCATTTTGCCGACTCCGTTCTTCTCCGCTCTGTGCCTTCGTGCCTCTGTGTGAGCCATTCTTTGCTCCCCTTAAGCATACTCGAAGAACGCCATAGCGACGAACGGTTATACTCGGTTCTGCAATCTGAAATCCGCAATTTGCAATTGGAATTCCCATGTCTCCCGACGACATTTGCCCCCGCCCGCAGTCGCTGCCGCCGATGGCAACGACGCCGCATGCCCCGCCGATTTACCCCGCTTCGGTTTGGGAGTGCGAGAGTCCGCAGCAGGCGGATGAGATGTTGGCTGGGAAGGTCCCAGGCTATGTCTATCAGCGGGAAGGCCATCCCAATGCCGACCTGCTGGCGGCGAAGTGCCGCGAATTGCATGGGGCGGAGCGGGCGGCGATCACGTCGACGGGAATGGCGGCGCTCTCAGTGCCGCTGCTGGCACTTCTGAAATCGGGGGACCATGTCATCCTCGGCAGCAAACTCTATGGAAAGACGCAGGTGCTGTTTCGGGACGAAGGGGCGAGGCTGGGGATTCAAGTCAGCATCGTCGACACCTGCGACTTGATGGCGACCAAGGCAGCCCTGAAGCCGAACACCAAGCTGCTGGTGGCCGAAACGATTGCTAATCCGCTGCTGCAAGTTGCCGATATCGCGGCTCTGGCGGAAATCGCTCACGCTGGCGGCGCGAAGTTGCTCGTCGATAACACGTTCGCCTCTCCCATCATCTGCCGCCCACTTGATCTGGGAGCCGATCTGGTGATGGAGAGCCTGACTAAGACGCTGAACGGACATAGCGACGTAATCCTCGGCCTGATTTGCGGCAAGGAAGAACTATGGGGGCGCATCGGCCCGGTCATCTCCGCCTGGGGCTTCACCAGCGGCCCGTTTGACTGCTGGCTGGCTTCTCGCGGCATTTGCACGGCGCACATGCGAATTGAACGGGGCTCGCATCACGCCCTGGTAGCTGCCGAGTTTCTCAAAACGAGCCCCAAAAGCGTTTCGGAGGTCTTCTACCCCGGCCTGAAGGACCATCCCGATCACGGCCTAGCCACCAAACAATTCTCCCCCGGCCTCTACGGCACCATGGTCAGCTTCACGCTCCGCGGCGGCCGACCGGCAGCGGATGCCTTTATCCGGGGTGCGAAGGATATTCCGTTTTGTCCCTCGCTCGGCGAACTCTCCACGACCCTTAGCCATCCCGAAACCACCAGTCACCGCGGAATGACCCTAGAGCAGCGAGCGGCCCTCGGCATCACCGGCGGCACCATTCGGCTGTCGGTCGGGACGGAGTCGGCGACGTTCATTCAGCAGGCGTTAGCGCAGGGGCTGGCCGCTATCGCGTAGGACTTTCAGACGACTTGGAGGCCAGTATCGGGTCGTAACGACGCCGGTGACCTGATCCATTTTTACGGGACCAAAGAATCGGGAATCACTGGAACGAAAGGTGTTGTCACCCAAGACAAAACATTCGTCGGCCTGCAGTTGGCACGGCTCATCGCCGACTCCGAATTTGAGTCCATAATCTGAACCGGTCACGGAGGACAACTCTTCTCTGCCGGCGAAAGTAAGGTGTTCCAATTCCGGCGGCACGTTTTGCGCGGTTCCGTTGATGCAAATCTGCCCGTTCTTGATCAAGACGGACTCTCCAGGCAACCCGACGATACGCTGGACGTAAAGCACTTCGGGATCAGCAGGGGGATGAAAAGTGACGATATCCCAGCGGTTGGGCTTCAGGAATGGACTGGCGAGAATCCGGTCTCCCGAAACAACCGTCGGAGAGATATCTTCTGCTGGTCCAAATCTCCAGCAGCTTGAGCAGATGCCCTCCACATTGCCGTCCGCTCGAGAACCTGCCGGTGCCGAAACGATGGCTTGGCCGTCGCAATGCTTGCACCTTCCGACGCGGTGCGAGCCATTGATGGTAGGTGCCATACCATTGGTCGGAATGACGTAAGCTCTTTGCGTAACAACGGCAGTACAGACAATGCTTACCAGGCCAATGCCAACCGTCCCCAAGACCCACAAGAAAGATGCTCCGACGGACTTGATCCAAGAGGTGTGGAAATGAATGCGGAGCAGGATTGGGGGCAGAATCGCCACGGCAGCGAATACGGCAATAACAGCGAGTGTTCTCAGCAAGACTCCGCGTTCATAACTCCCATAGATTGCACGGCATGCCACCAGCCAGAGAATCGCGGAGACGATGGAGCACGTGTAGATTTGCTGAAATCCCAGTTTAGGGACTCTCACGATGAGAAGGCTCATGAGCAAGACCACTGCGCTGACAAGCGAGCCGAATGCAATGAGCAGCAGCACACCGAGGATCGTTGCGATCATAGGAGACTCGATTCTTCTATTTTCCTTCCGCTTGCAGTCGCTCTGCCAACTCTGATTCTACGTGGTGCAGGGCGATAATTCGCTCCCGTAGGCTGCCAAGCAACTCACGAGAATCGCAATCATCCAGCGGGAAGTTCTCCTTCGTGTTCTTGCCGAGAATTCGCAGCTTGTCACGGATTTCAGACATCTGCTTGTCGGCCTTGGCCCCTTTGGTTTCAAAGAGACCCCGTTTTCTGATAAGGTGATCGCGGGTTTCCTTGAACGGCTTAATCCTGGCGGGGAGGGAGGCCTTGGCAAGTTCCGTCCAGCCGATGGCGAGGTGGCGATAATCATCGGCGAGGGTTTTTAGCGAGGGGCGTTTGCAAACGTCGGCGGCTTCGATGAGGAAATCGGCGAAGAGGTTTCGGAAGAGGCCGCCGCCATTACCGGCTGTTTCGATGGAATCGAACATGTCCCGGAGGGCAAAGTAGAGCAGCCCGTTTTGAAAGACCTTCAGCCAGCCGTCCTTGCTGCTGTCATTGGCAATCATTTTCGCCAACATTTCGAAGCCCGGCAGCGAAAAGGTTTTCATTCTCCCCTTGATAAGTTCACCGGCGCATGCGCGGATGCCGGACTGGATGGCGGCTTTCAAGGATGTAGCATTAAGCGGCTTGGTCAGAGGATCGATAGTGAGTGTCCGATTCTTGTGGGAACAAACGCCGGCACGGGCAGCGGCGAGGTCGGCGAGTGAAATCGTCAGCGGTGTCGGTGCCCGATCGGCTCCATAAGCAATTCCCTTGTCCGCGTCGATTCCATAGACGACGAACGAGTGCATCCAAAGGCCGCATGAAGTTTCGATGTCGTGCATGAATGGGAGCATCGAACGAGCACACCAGACCGCTGCGGGACGGCCGGCCGACAGTTCATCCAGCAGGTTCTGGAAGGCCTTCTTCTGCGCCGCCGCCTCCGTGATGCGTGTTTTGATCCCCAGTCGCTCGCAGGCTCCCTGATACCAGACACCGCTGGTGGCGTAGAAAAAATATCTCCCAACAACGCTCACCCCGCTGCCGCAACCGTAGCGGACCACGGAAGGGCAGAAGGAGTATCCGGCCCCGATGCCACCGGCGATGCCGAAGCAGAGGGGTTCCGAAAGGGGCTCGCCGCCGGCGGGATTCTTGACTCCCGCCTGAGCGAGCAGCCCGCGGAGCGAGGCGGCTTCGCCGTGGCGGCCGCCAAACCAGGAATAGGGGACGTTGGGCATGGAATTGCGGCTCGATGGAGATGCTGGAATCAGGGGCTAGCGTACCAAAGGGGAGGGGTGGCAGCCACGGATGGAACACGGAAGGGCACGGATTGAAGGCGAAGAATAAAGGGGTAACGGTTCTGCTGGCTATGCCGTCAAGAGAGGGGTGCCGGGGATTGCGTCCCCATAAGGCTGACGTAGCTTTACAAGACCGTTACAACCGTTAGGGTGGCCGGAAAACGAATTGCCTGCGTAGATCGTCTAGAATAACGCGGGTAGTCTGCGCGCGCTTGAATCCGTTCGGGACCACAAATCACGCCCACGCAAAGCCGTGGGCGTGGCACCCTTAATGACCTCTACCTCTATGAATCACTTCCTCTCCAGGAATCTCACTATGCCTCTCGGCTCTTTGACTCGCCGCGCGGTGGTTTTTGCTTTCCTAATCCTGGCTGCGGTGCCCGCGATTTCGCCGGCTCAAGAGCCCGCTAAGCCGATGGAACCGGCGAAGGAAACGCCGCTGAAGGAGCAGACGATCTACGTCCCGTATGCCAAGCTGCGGGCGATGTTCGAGAAGGAGGGGCGCGGCGTTTTCCTTCCGTACGATAAATTCCAGGAACTTTGGAAGCAGGCTCAGACGGCCGCACGCAAAATCGAGGACATCAAGCCGCCGATCGGGGCGATTATTACGCAAATCGACAGCCAGGCCGTAACGCAAAAGGACGTCGTCAGCGTCACCGCCAAAATCAGCATCGACCTGCTGACCGAGGGGTGGCACGAAGTGCCGCTGCGGTTGGCGGACTCGGCGATTCGCTCCGCCAAGATCGGGGACGAGCCGGCGCGGGTCGTCTTCACTCCGGAAGGGTACAAGCTGCTCTATGAGAAGAAGGGGAAGGAGCCGAGCCAGATTGTGCTGACGCTGGAGTACTCCAAAGCCTTCAGCAAGCAGCCAGGGACGAACACAGTCACCTTCGATGCCCCCCAGGCCCCCATCAATCGCTGGCAAATCACGATTCCCGAGCCGGGGGTAAAGGTACAGGTCCAGCCGAACCTCTCCGCCACCGACTCGATGCCCGTCAAGGCGGAAATGAAACCAGGTGAGAAGCCGGAAGATCCCCCCAAGGAACAGCCGAAGGAAACGCGGGTCGAAGCCCTAGTTGGCTCGGCACCGACGGTGCAAATTACCTGGAACCCGAAGGCGGAAGGAGCCGCGGGACAGATGGCTCTGGCCACCGCACAGGTCCGCGAGGAAGTCCTCATTGAAGAAGGTGTCATGCGGACGCGGCTGAGCCTGGCTTACGACATTTCGCGGGCGGACCTCAAGGAGCTTTCCGTTCAAGTCCCGGCTGACCAGAATGTGGTCAATGTTTTCGACCCCAATGTGCAGAAGTGGGAGAAGAAAATTGAAGGGCCGATTCAGACCATCACGATTTCTCTGTTCCAAGCGGTTCGTGGCGCACAGAACGTCACGCTGGAACTCGAAAAATTCAGCGACGACAAGGAGATGGCCAAGGACATGGGACGGAAGGAGTTCACCGTTCCCGATGTGAAAGTGCTCAACGTCGCCCGGCAGCAAGGGGTGGTCGTCGCCCGCCTCGGCGGCTCGCTGCGTGGGGAAGTTGCCACCCGCAACGGTTTGCTGCAAATCGACGCTGCCGATCTGCCGGCTCCGCTGGCGGGGCAGGATTGGCCCTTTGCCTATCGCTATGCGGCTCATCCTTACTCGCTCACGCTCAGCGTGGAAAAAGTTCGCCCGCAAATCGAAGTCGATGAGCTGGTCGAAGTTTATTTGGAGCCCCAGCAGATCACGCTCGATTTGTTGGCGATCTTTAACATTGAAAAGGCCGGCGTCTTTCAATTGGAACTCGACGTGCCCGAAGGTTTTGACGTCCGCCAGGTCCAAGGCCGCGATTGCGCCGGAGCCGGAGCGGCGGCAGTTGCGGTCGATTCGCACCATGTGGATGAAGTCGTGGTGGACCCCGCCAAGCCGATGGCCAAAGCCAAGACGCGACTGGTGGTGAACCTCAGCCGCAAGGCGATTGGGAAAGTGGCCCTGTGGGTGGAACTACAGCAGCGGCAAGAACGGCCGGAGCTGCTCACGCCGACGGCCAAGACGACGGGGATCGATATCAAGATTCCGCGAGTGACTCCTTCCAAGGTCAATCGCGTCACCGGGCGGTTCATTCTCTACGCACCCGAAAGCCTGCGAGTAACACCGACAGACGCCAAGGGGCTGCGCAGCACCTCGGCGGCGGAAGCGTTGCAAGGGGTCGAATCGACTCGAGGCGGCAGGTTCCCGCAAACTCGCGAACTGCTGGCCTATGCCTACACCCAGGAGCCGGTTTCGCTCAAGCTCGAAGCGGGACGGCGGGATCCGTTCATCTCCGCGGAGCAGCTCGTCTTCGTGCAAGTCGAATCGGGGCTGGCGAAGTACGAAATCACCATCAGCTACAATGTGCAGTACAGCGGCGTGAAGGCGCTGCGGATTGATGTGCCGGCTGACTTGTACGAGAAGAAGGAACTGTTGCCACCGCCCGGGCTCATCAGAAAGATGGAGCCGCAGCCGAAGGATGTGGAAAAGGGGTATGTGGCTCTGGAAGTCAGCAGCGACGGCGAATTTCTGGGCGCAAGCGAAGTCAAATTCACCGGTGAGCGGAAGCTGGCCGACTTGCAGGTTGGCAAGAGCGTAAAGATCGCTCTGCCGGTACTCAAACCACAAGGCGTGGATCGGCATACCGGCAAGATCGCCGCCGCGAAGGCCGAAACGATTGACCTCGGTGTCGACGGTAAGCCGACGGGACTGCGTCCCATCGACCCGCAGCGAGATTTGCCCGCCGGCAAGCTCTCCGTCCCCGCGGCAATGGCCTTTGAATTCGTGGGCGACTGGTCGCTGACGCTGCTGGCCACACGGTACGAACTCGAAGACGTGAAGCGAACGAGCATCGACCGGGCACTTGTGCGGATGGTGATGACTCGCGGCAAAGAGACCTCGGTTCAGGCTTTCTATCGCATCCGAAGTGCGAAACAGCGGATTGCCATCAAGTTGCCAGGGGATCCGGCAAAAATCACGCTCGACCGTCAATCGCTCAAGGTCAACAACCAGCCGGTCTCTTTGGAGACGGATAAGACACAGTACTTTATCCCGCTCATCGGCCATACCGCCGAGGAGTACATCCTGGTCGAGTTGCGCTATACGCTCGAACGAACCAGCACCCTGGAGCTGCCGGAATTTCCCGATGATCCGGCCGTCCAGCAGGTTTATCTCGCGGCTTTCATGCCGGAAGAACAACGGCTGCTAGGCGTTCGTGGCGAATGGACCGAGGAAGATGTCCGTGAACCGGGGACACACCACGTTCACACGTCGCGGGACGATGCCGATTTGCTCCGCTGGGTGCATGAAGGCGTCAATGTCTCCCAGGGTGCGGATACCTTTGCGACCGATGGCAAGCGTTACCTCTACTCTTCGCTCCGTCCCGAAGGAGGGCTGACAATCGTCAGCTTGCATCGCTATACCCTGTGGACGCTGATTGTCCTGGTCGTCGCCGGCGTGGGACTCGGTCTTTCCACACAGCCCATCGGCATCCGGCTCTGGTGGCTGGCGGCTTTGATAGTGGCGGTCGTCCTCTCGGCCTTGTTCGCACCGACATTTGCGGAAGCCGTTTTGGGGGACGTCTTCTATTGGTCGCTCGCTTTGGTGTTGTTGGTCTGGCTGGTGCAGTTCCTCTACTGGGCGCTGCCGAAGGCAGGGACCTGGTACTCGGCTCAATCCGCGCGGGCCGCAGCGATGGCTTCGGCAATGGCAGCAGCGGCGGCCAATCCGCCCTCAGCTTCTTCGGCACCCCCTGGACCTGGCGAAACACCGTTTGCCACGGGACCTAGCGAGATTCGGTTTGGCGACGTGAAGACTCCACCACCACCAGGATCGTCTAGCGAGGGCAAGGAAGGGGGTGGCAACAATGGTTAGACTTCGTTCCCACGCCCTGCTCGCCGCATTATTGCTGGCGTTGCCTGCCGCTGCCCAGGAACCCCTGGTCCGCGAGATCTTCGTTCCGTTCGAAGACCTGAACATCATCCTGGAAAACGACAACCAGCGTGTTTTCCTCAGCCGCAAGGAATATGACGAGCTGGTCGTGAAGGCGGTCAGCAAGCCGGACGTAAAAGCCCCTCACTCCTCCGCGGTCCTGGCTGCGACGTACGACGGCAAATTGGAGGAAGGACGCGCGCTTATCCAAGGATCGATTCAAATCGAAGTCCTTAACGACGGCATTCAGGCGATTGCGCTCGACCTGGCCAATGTTGGCATTCGGAGCGCCATGCTGGACGGCAAAGCGGCCCCCTTGGGCCGGAACGAGCACGGTCAAGTCATCCTGTTTGTGGAAGGGAAAGGGAAGCACGAACTGAAACTCGCGCTCACTGCCTTGTTGCAGACCTCCGCGGCGACGCAGACTTTGCAACTGACGCTCCCCTCGACGGCAGCCACCAAATTCACCCTCTCCGTGCCGGGCAATGTCGAAGTCAAAGCCGGCGCTTCCGTCATCAGCCGTGCTTATGACATGGCGGCTAACGTGACGAAGCTCGAACTCCTTCCGCCACGAGGCGGATTGGCCGTGGTGATGTCGCTGAACAACAAGACTCTGCAGGATCAGCGGGTGGTTGTGGCCAATAGCGTGCTGGTGACCGAAGTGACGCAAGGGTATGAGCGGATTCACGCCCGCGTCGCTCATCGCATTCTGCACGGAGCGGTCGACAAATTCCGTTTCACCGTTCCCGCCGGGTTCGAAGTCACTCGCGTTGAATCTCCCCTCTTGGCCCGCTGGGAAATGAAATCCGAAATGGTGGCGGGTAAGGAAGCTCGCGTACTCGAAGCGCAGCTTCGGGAGCCGGCGTCCGACATAGTGACGCTGGAAATCTCCGCGACTCGCTCCCCCCCCGTCTTTGAAAATTGGACCCTGCCTCGCCTGGTGCCGCTGGACGTGGCCGGCCAGGTCGCCGTCGTCGGACTCCTCGTCGAAGACCGGCTGCAGACCGAAAAGATTACTCCCACCGGCTTGTTGTCGCTCGACGCTGCCGTGCTCGCATCCGCCATTCCGGAAACCGTCAACAAAGCCGAGCCAGGAGCCCCCAAGCGGGTCCGCCAGGTAGTCACTTATTTTGCCCCCGGCCCCGATTATTCCCTCTCCGCCAGCATCACCAAGCAGCCTGCCGAGATGGAAGTGACGACAAGTAGCCTGCTCGTCGTCAGCGACAAAGAAATTCGGCTATCCGGGCAGTTCATTCTCGCGCCCGCTGCGGAAGACCTGTTCGATTTCCGGCTCAATGTCCCTGCCGGCTGGCAAGTGACGAGCGTGATGGATGCGCAGGGGAATCCCATGGTGATGGAAAAGTACGAAGAGGCTGCGGGAGCCGCGCGCTACCGCGTTCGCTTGCCGGGCGGAGTCGCCGCCGGACAAACGCGGGTCGTCCGCTTCCTGGCGGTGAACACTCCCAAGTCGTGGCTGGAGAATTGGAGCAGCCAGAAGCTGGAATTCCCGCAGTTCACGGTGGAAGGGGCCACCATGGAGAGCGGTGCCGTCGGCATCGCGGTCGAGGATGACTTGACCGTCCGTCCCGACAAGCTCACGGGCCTCACACCGCTTTCCGATGAGGAGCGCAAGCCCCTTGTTCCCGCGGGTCAATCCCTGTCGCTCGCCTACCGCTTCGAGGCCCGCCCCTTCGCCGCGTCCCTTGTCGTGGAGCGGACCCCCCCCTCGCTCGCCGCCGAGATTTACTCCTTCTTCACGCTGGAAACCGACAGCCTGAAGGCATTTTACGAAATTCATTATCAGGTCCGGGATGCCCGGACTCGCGAAGTTGTCTTCTCGCTTCCCGAGGGGACGCCGAAGGAAGTCACCATCCGGGGGATTGATGCCACGGTCGTCAAGGAAACTACGATGACGAGCGAAGGGGGCCGCAACCGCTGGGTGGTGCAGCTTGCCGAGCGTCAGCGGGGGGATGTCGGGCTGAGCGTGCAATTCACCAAGGCATATGCCAAGTCGGAGCCGAAGGGACTGTCGTTGCCGCTGATAACGGCGGAAGGGGTGGAGCATCAATCCGTGTTGGTCGGCGTCGAAGGGAGCCCGGAACTCGATATCCAGGTGACGGCTCATCCGCGCGGCGTGGACGTGGGAGAGTTATACGGCGCTTCGCGGTACGTCCCTTCTCCGCGAATTGTTGGGGCGTATGGCTACGTCGGCAGCAAGGAAGAAGTGAAGGTGGACGTCCTTCGCCGCGCGCAGTACGCCTTGCCGGCCGCGCTGGTGGAGCGGGCCGAACTGGTGACGAGAGTCGCCAAGAACGGCAAGAGCCAGTCGGTCGCCCGCTATGCCTTCAAGACCAAGGCCACGCTGCTGGAAATCCGGCTCCCTGCGGGATCGACCCTCTGGTCGGTCTTTCTCGACGGCAAGCCCACCAAGCCGCAGCGGGAAATTGCTGCAGGCGCGGGGGATTCGCCGACGGTTCCCGACCGTTTGCTTTTGACCCTGCCTGCGCAATCCGATTCGGTCCGACGGGACTTGCAGATTGTGTATGAAACGAGAGATGAAATGAGCGCGACCGGCGAAGTGAGTTCCGATGCCCCGCGCCTCTTTGTCCGGGCCGAGAGCAGCAAGGATGCCGTGGAGGTTCCGCAGGCCAACCTGGTCTGGACGCTCATCCTTCCGACCGGCTACCAGGTCCGCCGCAGCGCCGGCACCGTCTTCACCCAGGAGGTCCAGCCGCGGGAAGTCGCCGCGGTTCGCGCGGCGAAGTGGCTGTGGGAACTGGCCCATGTGAATCCGCTGCCGGATCGCTCTGCTAGTCCGACGGCAAATGCAATGCGTCAATACGGTTTGGCAAAACATGAATATTCGGATGCACTTACTTACGACTCGCGCACCTCGAATGAGGCTAAAACCGTCGAATCTGCCCCCACTGCGGGAGCACCTCCTCCCACAGCCATGCCGGAAGGAGACGCCAAGCCGCAGGAAATGCCGGCGGACGAGAAGATGAAAGAAGAGACCAAATCCGAAGAGCCTGCTCCCAAACCTGCTGCCGCCGAACCAGCGAAGAAACCCGCAGCCGACGATCCGTTTGGAGAAGAGAGAATATTGGACAAGACTGAAAGCGACCAAAAACTCCAAGCAGGCTTAATCAAAGCTCGGGTGGAGCAGGAAATAATCGCAGCCCGCAACATAATGGCATCCGACCCCGCCGGTGCGGAGCAGAGCCTTAAGGAAACCGCTGAGCTGGTTAAGCTTTCGCCGGCTATTCCGGCCAATGAACGAAGTGCGCTTCTCGGGCAGCTAAGTGGCGCGATTCGCGATGCACGTCGGCAAAGTGGCGTTACCAAAGAAAGTGTCGCTCGTGAAAAGGAGACGGAGGCCCAAGCTCGGGAGCAGTTGCGCATCGAATCCCAGCACTGGGCCGAACAAGGCATCAGCAGCTTGCAAATCGACGTCGCCAACGACACCAGCTCTCCTGCGGTCTCGTTCCACAGCCTGGGCGAAAAACCAGAACTGCGGGCCTATGTCGTCAACGATCGCCGGATTGAATGGGCGGCTTGTGGAGTGGGGATGCTCCTCTTCCTGATTGGAGTCGCCTTGATCAAACACCCCGCGCGGCAGAAAGTAAACTTCGTCGTCATTGTGATGCTCGCGGCTACCGTGCCGCTGCTCCTCACGTCGAGGCTCGATGGATTCAGCCCGATCTTTGATGCCGCGTTTTTTGCCGCTTTGTGGCTAATGCCGTTCTACCTGGTCGCCTGGGTGGTTTGCCGGGTTTGGAAGTGGTCTGCGCCGAAGGTGCAGAGTCTGTTTGCCGACCGCGATGAGTCCGCCTCCGCAACTTCGCCAGTTTCCGCCACGGTGGTTTCCAGCATTCTCCTCGCGCTCCTCGCTTGCGGTTTTGCCCCTTCCATTGCGCAGGCTCAGTTACCCATCGAGATCAAGAACATCAAGGACCTCGTCCCGCTTCTCGATCCAGGAGGCCCAGTCGCGGTTCCCAAGGATGCGATCATCATCCCCTACGACGCCGACAAGGAAGACGGCCTGAAGAACGCCGAGAAGGTCTTGGTTCCCTATGAGAAGTACGTGGAACTCTGGAATCGGGCCAACCCGGACAAGAAGCTCACCGCGGTTCCGCCGCCGACCCAGTATGCCCTCGCCGGGGCCAGCTATTCGGCCCGGCTCGATGAGAGCGATGCGCTCCTCATCAACGGTACGATGGAAATTGAACTCTACACGGACAAGCCAGTCACCATCCCCTTGACGCTCGTGGGGGGCGTTTTGGCAAAGGCAACTTTGGACGGCAAAGCGGCCCGGATTCAGGTCGTGCAGCCCGCTCCGGCGACTCCCAATGCCGCGCCGGCACAGCAACAGCAAAAGCAAAAGGCACAAGCTCCCAATGGTCCCGGAGGAGCAGTCCCCGAAGCGGTTGCTCTGCTCCATGCCAGTGGCAAGGGCCGCAAGAAACTCGAGATCTCCATCCGCATGGGGCTGGAACGCCGCGGCGGTTGGCGCATTGTGGCCGGAAGATTGCCGGCCGCGGCTGCGACAGCGTTGACGCTCACCATTCCTGCCGAGAAGACCGAAGTTCGCCTATCCGGCCTCCCCGACAAGGGAAATTATGAGAGCACCAAGGCCAACGACGAAGTGCAGACGGCTCTCGGGGCGGATGGTTCGCTCAGCTTGCAGTGGCGGCCGAAAGTGGCCGAGGGAATGGTGGATCAGAGCCTGACCGCTCAAAGTGCCGCCGTCGTGGACATTCGAGAAGACGCTCTCCGCATGGTCTGGCAGGTCAAGCTCGACTTCGGCCGCGGCAGCCGCGATGCCTTCAAATTGAGCGTGCCGGCGGGGTATCTCGTGGAACAAGTCACCGGCGAGAACATCCGAGGCTGGCAAGTGAAGGAAGAAAACGGCCGGCAGACGATCGACATCACGCTGCTCAAGGCGGCCACCGGCAGCGAAGGGCTGACCGTCCAAATCAGCCGCCGCGGCCTCGTGGGACAAGGGGAATTGGCGACCTTCGCCGCGCCGGACCTGCGCGTCGAATCTGCCGCCCTCCATCAAGGGGTAATCGCCATCCGCCGCAGCCGCCGCCTCGACGTCCGGAGCATCACCGTGGCCGATCTGGCCCGGGCCGACGCCGACGGCCAGACCGCTGCGGTGGAACAACTCGCCAACGCCACCGACGCCGCCGGCATCGACCTGGTGCCGTTCCAGTCTTACCGCTTTGTGCGGGAACAATTCAAGCTCACTCTATCCGCCGGCAAACTGCCGCAGGAAACAGCCGCCCTCGTGCGGATGATTGTCCGGGCCGAAGACCGCGGCGACTCGCTCGACGCGCTCGTGGAATATCAAGTTAAGGGTGAACCCCTCTACCGCGCTCGCATTTACCTTCCTGCCGGATTGGAAATCGACCGGCTCAGCGCCGTCGATGCGAGCGGTGCCGATGCGACCATCGAATGGGCGGTCACCACGGAAGAGGTGGAAGTCGCGGGCAAGAAGGAGAAGCGAAAACTTCTCACCGTCCACCTTCCCGTCGGCCAGCCGCAGCGATTGTCGCTGAAGCTCCTTGGCAAACTTGCCAAGCGGACCAAGCCGAATGAGTTGCCGGCCCCGAAGCTGGAAGTTTTGGATGTGCAGCGGCAAGAAGGGGAAATCGTGGTCGCGCCCGACCGGGATATGGACGTGGATGCGAGCAACCTGACCGGTCTGGAGCGGATTCCCGGCATGGAAGTGGTCGGCTGGCTCAACGAGCAGCAGCGGCCCCTAGCCAAAATGGCCTTGCGGTTCCGCTCGGCCAATTATGCCGCCTTGCTCAAATTCACTCCTCGCACGCCGCGCATCACCGCCACTACGCTCACCAACGTCCGCATCACGCCCAAGGAAATTCAGGAAACGCTCTTCTTCCGTTTCCATGTCGTGGATGCCGGCGTGCGCGAGCTGGCAGTATTGGTCCCGAAGGCCTTTGAGAAAGCCCGCCTCCCCGATGCCCTCCGCCAGAGCGGCCGTGTGCTGCAAAAAATCGTGGAACCGGCAACCGGCAAGGACGGCAAACCGCTGGCCGGTTGGGTGAAGATTAGGTTCGTCCTGCCTGAATTCGTGGACGGACAGATCGACATCGGCCTGACCTACGATCGGCTGTTGACGGAGCAGAAGCAGGAAGTGGCCATCCCCGACATCGTCGGCGGCCGGCTGGAACAGCGGCTGATTGTGCTGGAAAATTCGGGTCGCGATGAGGTGGTGGTGGATTCCTCCAAGGGTCTGGAGCAGCTCACCGAAGGCCAGAAAGCCTGGGACGATTTAACGGCCTTCCTCGGCGACAGCAGCATCATCACGCAGGCGTTCGCCGTTTCCCCCAATGCCACCGCCCCACAACTCGTCTTCAAGACCCAGGTCCGCCAGCGGGCGCAGCAGCAACAGGCGAGCATCGGCCTGGCGGAGCATCTGCTGGTCGTGGACGAAGCGGGCACTTACCGCGGGCAAGTGGACTTCAAAGTCGCCAACGAGACTGAGCAATTCCTCGATGTGCAGCTCCCCGAAGGGGCCCGGCTCTGGGTCGCCATCGTCAGCGGCGAACCAGTCAAACCGGTGGAGCCCACGACGGCCACCCCCGGTCTTGTGCGGATTCCGCTGATCAAAACGGCTCAAGGGGAAGGTGATTATCCGGTCGTACTCAAGTACGGCGGCCGGATCAGCCGCGTCCGCGAACTGACCCAGGTGAATTTCCCACTCATCAAGGTCGTCAACCTCAATGTGGAACAGAGCCACGTCAAGCTGTATCTTCCCAAGTCCTTCCACTGGAACTGGGTGGAGTTTGGAGGCACGATGCGGCTGGTGCCTCCAAAAGTCATCGTGGAGGAGTACGCCAATTACTGGAACAAGAAGATTGTCGAGTCCCGTCAGCTTCAGACCAGCGGCGACGACTACACCAAGGTCCGGGCGAGTAATAATCTGAAAAAGATTGAAGTGGACCTCTATCGTTTCCGGTCGTCCAACCCCAATGAAACGACAATTCTCGATGCCGAAAACGACAAGCTGCTGAAGGAGGCTAACGAAGAAACCGGCCGGCAGCAAGAGGCGCTGGTTGTGGACGGGACCGACAACCGCGGCCGCCTCAATGAACTTTGGTCGGCTCAGAAGCAGGAGCGGACCAAGAATAACGCCGCTGCCCTCGGCAGCAATTTCGACGCTCCGAATCAACCCGCGGCCCAACCCCCTGTATCCGGCAAGCCGCACTCGTTCAACCCGGCCTGGTTCGACCAGAACTCCCTCTCCCAGAAGCAGAGCAAAGTGCCGGGCAAAGATGGCAAAAAGGGAGACAAGGGAGGGGAAAAGCCTGGCGACTTGAACGGGGACGAAACAACTAATTCGCGCATCGCTGTCGGCAGGTCGAGCAAGAACTCCGGCCAGCGCTTCAATCAAAACCCGCCAGGACAAAAGGGAGAAGGCAAGGAGCAGCGTACCGAAGATGCCCAGTCGCAACTGGAGCTAAATGACTATAGCCGCAAGGGCGATCCCAAAGATGGTGGCCAGCAAGGGGGGGGGCAGCAGCCCAACCTCAACAAATCCCAGCAGGAATTTGACAACCGCGACATGCAAAAGGACCAGCTCAAACGCTATAGCGAACGGCTCGACACGCAGACCAAACAACTTCAACAGCAGCAACTGCACAAGGAAAATGAAGAGCAAGCCCGCTTGCCGCAATTGGCTCAGGACCCTCAGAGCTATGCCCAAAATGGCCAAGCTGGGCGGCCCGGAATGCCTGGAATGCCGGGGTCCTCGGGACCTCAGACTGGCGGCGGTGCCATGCCTGCAGGAGCGATGCCTCCGGGAGGTGGTCCTGGAATTGCCATGGGCGGATCGGGATTGCCAGGTCCCGTCCGAGGCATAAGCGGCATGGGTGGCGGCGGTGCCGGCACTCCTACCCGCCCAGTCGCCCCCGGAGCCATGGGGCCCCCCGTAGCAACAACCGCGACCCCGGCTCAATCGGCAGGTGATCCTGATATGGATTCCCTGCAGGCGGCAAACCCCGGCGAACCGACCGGCTTCGCCAGCCTCGACGTGGAAATCCCCACGGACACCAGCAAGTACGACGAATTCCTCTTCACCACCCCGCGCGGAGACCTGACGATCACCGCCCACCCCATTTCGAGCTTCCTCACCACGCGGCTGACCGGAATCGTCTGGCTGGCGGCCATCATCGCCATCGCCTGGGTGCTGACCCGCCGCGCGGTGAAGAACTTCTTGCTCCTTCTCGCCCGCTCACCCATCGTGGGCCTGGCCCTCATCGTCCTGGGCATTGCCGCCCTGATCACCCACATCCTGCCGCTCGCCGGCCTGCTGCTGGGCATCCTCGGCATCTGCCAACTCACCTCCTGGCTCGTCGCCCGCGGCACCACCCAGCGAGCCGCTGCCTAAAACGGGATCAGCGAGCATGAGTCGCTCTGGTCCGCCGTCACTGCGCCTTCACGCCTCTGTTTAAATTACCGAACAAAGTGCCAGGGAAGCAATCTCTTTGCATCGGCAATGCAGCGCTCGCGTTAATGAGGCGTGCTTTTGTCTCGATGCGCTTTACAATGTGTCAAGGCAGGCGAACAAACACCGCGCTAACATTCGTCAACGCATTTATTCGTTAATAAACCATTGGAATATTATCAACGAGTAAAATTGAAAATATTCTGTCATTTGTGAATTACGACACTGGCGAGAACGGTCGTGCCAATTACAATGGCCCCTCGGATGCCGGTTTGTGAATGGTCTTCGACCTGATGCGCCAGGCATCCCACACAGGACGCAAACTCCCACGCCGGATTCAATGCCAACCGCCCTCAGGCGAGTAGCTCCATTCGAAATCCGCGACCGCCGAACTGCGTGACTCGCAACGCCTCCGATTGCTACTTTCCTCTTAAAATAACTTCCTTCTTTCGATCTCAGGGACAATCCGCATGTTCTTCACCCGCCCCGCCAGCCGCAAGAGTTCCGCCCGGGTTTCAAAAGTCAAACGCGACCGTCGCCGGAAGTTGTTTATTGAGTCGCTTGAAGATCGAAAAATGTTGGCTGCGGTCCTAATCTTTGGCGATCGACCTACCGATCAGGCGAATTTAGAAACCGCTCTTACGAATTTAGGCAACACGGTAACAAACGTCCCGTTCACATCATTCCCGGGCTCTCTGGCGCCCTTTGATACCGTATATGGTCTGCAGATTTTTACTCCACTTTCCGGGTCCCAGCAGTCCAGTCTTCAGGGATTTGTGCAGTCCGGTAAAGGGCTGTTTCTTACAGGCGAGCGACCTTGCTGCGATGCTGCCAATGCGAGCGATTCAACCCTGTTGAATTCATTGCTAACCGGCGGAGGTGTAACGATTGGAAGTCAAGGTGACATTGGCGGCCCCTATACGGTCAATCCAAGTGCGCTCGGAGGAATTGCCACGACTCCAAATACCGTCGTAACGTGGGCACCTAGTGGTCCAGGCGGAATGGCGGGTGTCTCGGGTAACAATGTATTGATTACGGGTGCTGGCGGGGTTCCCGTAGGCGGAGTCTGGGGACCTGCCAACATGATCAGCGGCAACGGCTCCGTAGTGGTCCTCATGGATGTTAACTGGTTTACTCCCCTTTCAGCACAGGGCACCGCCCTGGTGCAGAATATCCAAACATTTCTAGCGACCGGCGGATCTACGCCTCCGACCACAACGGTTGCACTGGACGGATCGAACAATCTGATTGTCACTGACAGTGCGGGCGGAAACACGAACGACACGCTGACCATCAGAAAAGTCAACGTCGCTGGCCTTGATTACATCCGTGTGCAAGATCCAAATAATCTATTAGGCGCCGGCGCTGGATCGGTGCAATTCGACACACATACTGTCGATACGCTCGTTTCATCGGTTGCCAGCAATGTTCAAGTCAACACTCTCGATGGCAACGATCTCCTCACCGTTGATTCTTCAATGGTGTCGACAGGCAAGCCGATCACTTTCAACGGCGGCCTTCCTTCTACCGCCGGTCCGCCGGGGGATGCAATGGTCCTCTCGGGGCCAGGGACGTTCGCGAATGTCAAGCATTCCTTCTCCAACGCTGCCGATGGCAGCGTGGACATCGGTGGCTACATCATCCAGTACTTTGGCCTAGAGCCAGTGACAGACGTGCTCACGGCGACAACCCGCACGTTCACTTTCACGGGGATTGGCGAAACGGTCACGCTGGCCGACTCTGGCGCGGCTGGCGATACCATGTCGGTGATTAGCTCGACCGAGGGTGAATCGGTAACCTTTGCCAACCCGACTGGCACGCTCACCATTAACTTGACCAATGGGACCGACACCCTCAATTTCAACAGTCTCGATTCGATGGAAGCTGGCCCGGGTGTGTTCAGCGCGGACCTCGTCATCAATGGCGACGGCAGCGATATCGTCAACTTCCCCTCTGCCTTGATCAACCTCGGTGCCGGCACCGCCAATATCGGCACCACGGGCGGACAGCCGATTCAGACCATCAACTTTACCGGCGGCGGCTTACAAGCGACCTCCACCGTCAGCCTGACTGCAGCCGGCGCGATCACCACGAGCACCGCCGCTGTGGACGTGGTCGCTTCCGGCCTCACTGCCGTCACTGCTACCGGCATCGATATGGATACCACGGTGGCGACCATCACCGCTTCCGCCAGCAGCGCGGGGAACATTCGCTTCGACGAAACTAACGGCGTCACTTTAACTAGCGTCACGACGTTTAACGGCTCCATCACCGTCAACGCGGGTGGCACGGTGACCGCCACGAATGTCGTCAACACGACCGATGCCTCGAATGTCATAACCATTGTCACCACGGCGGGGGACATTCTGGCGAACAATATCGTGGCTCCGGGGGACACCATCACCTTGAACGCGGCAGGGGCCATTGAAGAGTCCGGCAGCGACGGCACCTCCGACATCTCCGCAAGCCTTGTGAACCTGACTGCGGCAACGGGGGTTGGGGGACTGGGAACTATCGAGATCAATACCTTCACGAATTCCAATCGTGGACTGACTGCCTCGGTTACCGGTGCCGGCCTGGTGGATTTATCTGACGTCACTGGCGGCATGCGCGTCCGCTCCGTGACCACCACCAATGGCAACATCGCCCTCGCGGCAACCAGCGGCGACTTGATCGTTGAGTCCATCTCCGCGGGGAGCGGAGGGGATGTGGCGCTGACGGCATCGGGCGCAATCAGCGACGGCAATGCCGCTACTCTGAATGTTAGCGGCGACCTGCTGCTTGCCATCGCAGCTACGGGAATCAGCCTGGATACCACGGTCAACAACGTCGAAGCCACCTGCGGCAGCGGCGGAGTGGATATTGAAGAGACGAATGGCCTCATCATTGGCGGCGTCTCTGTCCCCGTGGTCGGCATTTCCGTGACCGGTGGAAACATCGCCGTCACTGCTGCTGGCCCACTCACGGTGAACGAGGCGGTGGTTAATTCCGGCATCGGCACTGTCGACCTCTCCGCCGCCGGATCGGGGGGTGGTGGCGCGCCGGGCCCTGTTGCGATTACTGGCTACAACATCACGGCTGCTGATGTGACTGGCTCCGGCGGCTGGAATCATACGTATTCGGGAACAATCACGCCAACCGGTGGGACCAGGGCCAATTACACCGGCGGAACCGGAACGATGGCGGACGGCGTTTTCGGCGTCTCCGAACAATTTACCCAATTGTTTGCTGACTTTTCAGGACCAATTTCCGATCCGGTTATCACGCTGTTTCTGCCAGGCTCGTTTAGCCTCAATACGATAGACATTTATGGTGGCAATTTCGGTCCCAGCAACTCCATTCCGGGACGAATCACCGGTTTTACAGTCACGATTGGTGCCAACTCGGCCGCCTTTGCCTCAACCGGATTCGGCGCGGTTGGTAACAGCGGTCAGCCCATTAATGACCGTGTCACGATCACCGGTTCGCCCTTAGATGGAATTGCGGGCACGACCGTTATACTCTCGAATTTCACTGAACCGTCGAGCCAGGCCTTTTCAATTACAGAGATCATCCTTGATGGTCAGCTTGGTACAGGGGGTTCAGTTGTCGATGACCTATCACTGAACGCCAACGTGACAGCGAGCGGTGGTAGTGTAACCCTCAACGCCGCTAGCGACATCTTGCAGAATGGTGTTACGGTAGTCTCCACAACAGGGTCTGGCCTTGTCGACTACAACGCTGGCACCGGCACCTCCAATGGCGTCATCACGATGGCTGACGGTACTTCCGCCACGAGCGGTACGGGCCTGATTAGCCTTGATGCGGATGGCAATATCCAAGTCTCGCTGCTGCAAACCGGCAGCGCCGCGGGCAATGCCGTAACGGTTACGACAACGGCCGGCGCGATCACCGATGCGGACGCCGGCGCGGCTCTCGATGTCAGCGCGGTCAATGGCGGCGCCATCCTCTCGGCGGCGACGGGGGTCGGGGCGGCAGGCGTCAATGCGACGATCGAAGTCCAGGTCATCAACCTGGATGTCCACAACAACACCTCCGGCGGCATCTTTGTCACGGATACGGCTCTCGGTCTCACGCTGACCAACCTGAGCGGGCCGACCTCGGTCAGCGGCATGGGGGGGAACGGCTTGATTACCGCCCTCAGCCCCCTCACCATCGCGGCCAGCGCCATCACCGCCGGCGGCATGACCTACACGGCAACGGATGGCGGCGGAGCGGGTGACAACCTGTCAATTAGCGCCGGAGTCGCTGTCACCGATACGACCGCCGCCTTGACGTTCAACGCCGGTGACGACTTCGTCCTCACCAACACCGCTAGCATTAGCGCGGCGACCACCGCCACGATCAACATCGACTTCG
>JBJXFF010000218.1:0-12385 GCA_046153945.1 Pirellulaceae bacterium | reverse complement strand
TTGCAAATCGCCGCGGCTCCGATTGCACACCGACAGTTGTCCTCAGCGTGGCTAGTAGACTTGGAAATCGCGATCCTGAAAGAAGCCTGGCAGAAACCACTTCGGTGGTAAGACTTATGCCTACTCCCCGCATCATCGTCCTGCGTGCTCCCGGCTCCAACTGCGACCAGGAGGCGGCGTTTGCGTTTGAAACTGCCGGAGGCAAATCAGAAATTGTCCATCTCAACCGGGCCCTCGAGAATCCCAAAATCCTCGCTGCCGCCCAGATCCTCTGCATCCCCGGCGGCTTCAGCTATGGGGACGATATGTCCGCCGGACGGGTCTTTGGCAACCCGATTCGTCATCACCTGGCCGGAGCGTTGCAAGACTTCAAAGCCGGCGACAAGCTCATCCTCGGCATCTGCAACGGCTTTCAAATTCTCATCAAGAGCGGCGTCCTCCTCCCCGACCGGGCCGACGAACCGATCGCCACCCTCACCAACAACGACAGCGGCAAATTCGAATGCCGTTGGATCAACTTGGCGGTGGAAGGAAGTAAATGCGTCTTTCTTCAGGGCATCGAACGGCTATATGTGCCGATCGCGCATGCCGAGGGAAAGTTCGTCGCTCGCGATGAGGCGACGCTGGATGCGCTGGAGCGGAATGGGCAATTGTGCCTGCGGTATGCGGAGGTGTCAGGGGTCAGGAGTCAGGAGTCAGAGGTTTCTCAAATCTCAAATCTCAAATCCCCTCTTCTTCACTTCTTCAGTACCCCACGAACCCCAACGGTGCCCAGCGCAACACCGCCGGCGTCTGCGACGAGACGGGCCGCGTCCTCGGCCTGATGCCGCACCCCGAGCGGCACATTGACCCCACTCAGCATCCCCGTTGGACGCGCGATATGCAGGAGCGGGGGGACGGACTAGCTGTGTTCGAAAATGCGGTGCGGTATTTTGACTAATCCCGCTAACTCAATTCCCTAATCCCCCGCCCCTCTTCCAAAATCCTCACTGGCCGCTGGTTCAAATCGGGAAACGTCTGCTGCGGGTCGATGCCGAGATGGCGATAGACCGTGTGGAGCAAGTCCTGCGGTGAGTAGGGACGCTCGGTGGGATATTCGGCTTTGCTGTTGGTCGCCCCGATGACTTGCCCCATCTTCAGGCCGCCGCCGGAAACGAGGGCCGAGTAGGCTTGCGGCCAGTGGTCGCGGCCGGTGCCGAAGGCATTGTGGCTGAGGCGGGGCGTGCGGCCGAATTCGCCGACCACGACGACTAAAATCCGGCGGTCGAGACCCCGCTCAAAGATGTCCTCGATCAGCGTCGATAGGGCCTCGTCCATGTACGGCAGCCGGCGCTTCATGAAATCGCCAAAATGCCCGGGGCGGCCGGCGTTCTGAATGTGGTCGTCCCAGTTCGTGTATTCCGGCCCGTTCTTGGGGGTGTTGATGGTGAGACTGATGACGGCTGTCCCTGCTTCTGCTAGGCGACGGGCGAGCAGGCACCCTTGCCCCCACAAGTGCCGGCCATACCGATCCCGGAGCGAGTCCTTTTCCTTCGACAGGTCAAACGCCGCGGCTGCCTCGGGGCTGGTGAGCATCTGAAACGCCTGGTCCCGGAACTGATCGATCCCCGCGCTGCGGCTTTCGTCGGCATCCCGGCGATAGCGGTCTACTTGAGCGAGCAACCGGCGGCGGTCGTCCAGCACCGCGACATTCCGGGCCGAGACCGAAAGCTGCGGCGGCTTATAGTTGAGGCCCGACGGGTCGGCAGTCTCGAACGCCGCATGCTGCATTCCCAGGTAGGCCGGCCGCGTCATGTAAATCCGCGATGGGATGGCGACATACGGCGGAATGGCATGCTCCCCCAGGCCGCAAATCTTGCTGGCCACCGAACCGAAGTCGGGATGCAGGCTCTTTGATTGCGACGTCGGGTCAAGCACTGTCGGCTTCTTGCCGGTCAGCACGACAATGCCGCCGTCGCTGTGAATCCCCACGTCATGATTCAGCGAGCGGACGAGCGAGAACTTATCCGCGATCTTCGCCTGCCGCGGAAACAACTCGCAAATCTCCATCCCCGGCACGTTCGTCGGCATCGGCCGAAAGACGCTCCGAAACTCCACGGGCGCGTCCGGCTTCAGATCGTACGTCTCCAGTTGCGACGGCCCACCGCTCAGATAAAGCAGAATGACTGCCGTATCCTTCTTCCCTTCGCCGTTTCTTGCCTTCGCCGCCAGCAATTCTGGCAGCGTTAGTCCGCCAATCGCCAGTGTCCCCGCCGTCAAGAACGCGCGGCGTGACCAAGGGCCGGTGCACGGTGTGGGGAGGGAGTTTGACATCACGACACTCAGACGGCACTGAATGAAACTAACATCAACGTACGCTGATGGTTCTTAGGAGTCAATCGAAAGCTGAAATCCGACACAAACCCTAAGCCGATTGAGCCGGCACGGGGGCTGAGTACTGCTACTGCTGGGGGGCGTGAACTTCAAACCCAACGTCGCTCCCCGGTTTCTGGTCGCCCGTGAAATTGCCACCTTGGTCAGTACTGTCGTTGCCGACGCTGTAGATGCGGCAGGACCGGCCGTCGGATTTCAAAATCAGCGGGCGGTTGGTGAAAGGGTCGATGGGGACAGCGGGGAGGAACTCGGGGACCAGGTCGTCGAGCCTGGCCGGCCACTTGCCGTTTTTGCGGCGGTATAGTTCCGCGGCGACGGCGGAATCCGCGGAGTCCCGCTCCGCGGCATTGCGGGCAAAGGCCCCGACACCCGAGGTGTAGGCTGGGGAGAGAAGCAGCGTGTACATGTAATAGAATTTGCCGATCATGTTCCCGGCAATTTTGTGAATATCGTCCTCGGCTGCCTGGGCTTCTTCCCAGGCTTTGAACAGGCTTTCGTCCGCACCTTCGGAAATCCGCAGGTTCAGTTCCAGCATCTTAGCGGCATCGAAAACCCGCTGCGGCTGCCGCTGCATGATCTCGCGGCCGAGGCCGGGACGGATTTCCTGGACATCCGAGAATTGTTTGGGGTCCAGGCAGACGGTGTAACTGATGGCCCGCTCCCCGACGAGTGCGTTTTTCAGGCCTTGTTTGGAATCGATCTTCCGGAGTTGCGCTTGCAGCCGGCGGAGGTCGGCGTCCGAGACTTGGGCTTCCTGCATCAGTTGCCCGATTTCCCTAATTGCCATGCCAACGACTGCGATGCGGACGAGTTGCGAGACCATTATCGGCTCACCGTCGAGCGCTCGGCTAAGTGCCAAGTGGGCAATGATGCAATTGACCGCTTCCGCAATTTCCCCCTTGTGACGATGGACGTGGAACTGCAGCGAAAGAGCCCGGGCTCCTTCGCGAATCTGCTGAGTATTGGGAAGCAGCGTGGCGATGCCGGGGGTGAAGTCCACGGGAAAGCGGACAGTCCCATCGCGCGCGGGGAATTGATCAAACGTGGCGAATGCCTGCTGCTGCCCTGCGAGATATTTTTCGACCTCGGAAAGTTGTGCCCAAGGTTGGTCCCGCGGCGGCGGTTCGGCACCTTGTCCCACAATCGGCAGGGTCTTGGCAGCGGGGGACTTGCCGGCCTCTTCGCAAATGGCCAATGCTTCCAAAATCTCCCTGGTCATATCCGGCCGACCTTTGGCAGGCACATAGAATTCATTGAGTTCGACGGTGTTCAGAGGCTCTCCCCGCGCCCTCACTCGCTGCACGGCAGCTTTCAGCCTGGCTGCCGCTTGACGGTTCGACAGGACCCAAGGAATCACAATCGTGGCGACAACCGCTAGCAGCGCGATTCCAAGGCACCCCAGCACCAGCCGGCCGGAGGTGATTTTGGGCTTGGCGGGAAGTGGAAATTCGTCGTTCTTCGTCGTCGGGGTAGCCATGGAATACCTGCGGTGAGAATTCCGTCCGTCTCCGAGTGATTGTACTCTCTATTTGCTCTAGCCCCTTACGCCGTCACGCTTTACAATCCCCGACCCGCGGAAGGATTCCGCGTTAACTTGCGCCTTGGTCCCAAGGAAGGGCGAGCATGGCCAAAATTCGATTCATCTCAATGCTGTTTGCTGCGCTGGCATTCATCCTATCAGCCGCTCATACGGTATGCGCCCAGCCGGCCCCATCGCCGCCGCAGATGCTCGCGGATGCGGAACTGACCAGCGTCTGTTTTTTGAATGCCGACCTCGGTTGGGCGGTGGGTGACCGCGGCGCGATTTGGCACACGGCAGACGGCGGACGGACCTGGCAGTTGCAGCGCTCGCCGGCGACTTGTCGCCTGGAATCGGTGCAGTTTCTCGATGCCGAAAATGGCTGGGCGGTCGGCGGCTGGACGCATCCCTATACGCATCAGACCAGCGGCATTGTGCTCCGCACTCGCGATGGCGGCAAGGTTTGGCAAGTCATTCCTGACCTGACCATTCCAGCTCTCAAAGTCGCTCGTTTTTTTGACCATAAGCGGGGCTGGGCGGCGGGAGATGGCTCGAGCATGTATCCAGGGGGAGTGTTCCGAACGGAAGATGGCGGCCGGACCTGGATTCCGATTGCCAAAGGAAGAACACTCGGCTGGACAGCGGCCGACTTTCGAAACGGCGATCAATATCAGCGTGGCGGCGTTGTTGCTGGGCGTGGCGGAGAAGTCGCCATCGCCAGCATGGTGGAACTCAAACCGGCACGCACCAATGACCTGGGAACTCGCTATCTGCGGCGACTGGTTTTGGCGGGAGAGTCGGGCGGCTGGTTGGTCGGGGACGGAGCATTGGCACTCACCACGAAGGACGGCGGCTTCACTTGGAGCACGCCGCCAACGGCACTCCCCGAACCAGCCCGTGATTTTGATTTTCGCGCCGTTGCCGTGTATGAAAATCACTGCTGGATTGCCGGCAATCCTGGAAGTTGCATCTTTCATTCGCACGATGGCGGCCAGACCTGGCAAACGTATCGCACGGGACAAAGCCTGCCGCTTCGCTCCATCACATTCCTGGACGAAAATCGCGGCTGGGCCGTTGGCTCGCTCGGCACCATCTTGGCGACTCGGGACGGCGGACGGACTTGGCGCGAGCAGCGGAGCGGCGGAACGCGAGCAGCCGTGCTCGGCATTTTCAGCGAGCCGCGGCGAGTTCCGCTGGAAGTGTTCGCTCAACAATCGGGCAACGAATCGTATCTCGGCGCCGTGGAAATCATCAGCCGTTTCGATGAAGGGGGAACGAGCCGGGAAGCATCGCTCCCCGAGCGGACGCACGAAGCTCTGCTGTCGGTCGGCGGTTCGCAGGTGGACACGGCGTGGCGGTTCCCGCTTCGGCCCGCCGAAATAGCCCGGTCGCCACAAGCCATCTTGAACTCCTGGAACGAAGCCAACGATGGCAATGCCTCGGAGATCTTGGAAGAGCATTTGGTCCGTCGCATCCGGACCTGGCGGCCGGAAGTGATTCTCACGGAAGACCTCAGCCCTCGCGGCGAAAATCCGCTGGCTCATCTCACCAACCAGATCGTCCTCTCGGCCACGACAAAAGCCGCCGACGCCACCGCCTATTCCGATCAACTTACGTTGTCGGGGCTGGAAGCGTGGCGAGTGAAAAAAGTCTTCGCGGTTCAGGACAGCGACAAGCAAGGGACCGTCAACCTTACCCCGAGTCAGTGGGCTCCGCGAACCGGTCGGTCGCTCGCCGAGTCGGCTGAACAGGGGCGGTCCTTGCTGACGAAGGAAATTCAGCCTGCGGCTCGAAACATCGGCCTCTCGCTCCTGATTGATCACTTGCCTCAGCAGACGGGACGGAAAGACGTGCTGAGTGGGATCGCCCTGTTGCCCGGCGGCGAGGCCCGGCGGGAACTTTGCGATCCTCCCGGCGGCGATTTGGATACGCTGGTTCGTGCGGCGCAGAAGCGGCACAACGTGCAGCAGCTCATTGCCCGACTGGAGGAAAATTCCTCGCAAGGTGCGTCGTGGCTGGGACAGGTGGATGATTTGACTAAGGGGCTTGGCGATCGAGCAGCGGGAGAGATCCTGTACCAACTGTCGACGAAGTACCAGGCCGCGGGGAAGTCAGAGTACGCGGCGGAGCTGCACAATGTGCTGCTGACGAAACATCCCAATCATTCGCTGTCCGACGCCTCGGCTCTCTGGCTGGTGCAGTATTACGCCAGTAGCGAAGCGGGGTGGCGGCAGCGGGGAGAGACGAGATTCAATGTTCGCCTAGCGACCGCAACGATGCCGCTGGAAGACAAACAAGCGGCGAGCGGGGGGCGTCAGCCCCCTGATGCTTCGTCCCAATACAAGCCTACCTTTCCCGATGAAGAAAGTCCTGCGACCATCGACGTGGCCGATGTTGGGGCGCGCGGTCAGGGAATGGAATCGATGACGACGGCCGCCCCTGGCATGAACTCCAATGACCGGTCTGCCCAGGCAATTGCGCTCGCCAAAACCATCGAGAAATCCCGGCCTCGGCTCTATGCAGACCCGGCCTTCCGCTTTGCACTCGCGTCTGCTCATCGGCAACATGGCCAGCCGCGAAATGCTGAGAAACTGATGACGGCGCTCGGTGCTGCGGGGCTCGACGAATCGTGGACGGCTTGTTCCGCGGCGGAGCAGTGGCTGGCGCATCCGTCGCCGACGACCCCGAAAAAGGTGCTGACTTGTGTGACCGCCGCGGGCCGCCCGAAGCTGGATGGGAAATTGAACGATCCAATGTGGCAGCTTGCCAAGAGCGTGAGCTTGCATAGCCCGCGAAAGGACGACGCGGAATGGCCGGCCGTTGTCGTCACTGCGTTCGATAAGGAGTTCCTTTACATCGGAGCCAGTTGCCGCAAGCCGAAAGGTGCCGTCTATACCACCGATGAGCAGCCGCGAAAGCACGATGCCGATTTGGCCGCACATGACCGGGTGGAAATTTGCCTCGACATCGACCGGGACTACGGCAGCTACTGGAAGCTCGCCGTCGACAGCCGCGGCTTCACAGCGGACAGTTGTTTTGGCGATGCGACCTGGAACCCGACCTGGTACGTCGCCAGCGGCGGCGATGAGTTGTATTGGACGTTCGAAGCCGCCATCCCACTGGCGGAGTTGACTCCCAGAGCCCCGCAAATCCGCGATGCCTGGTCCATTGGCATCCAGCGCATCATTCCGAGCATCGGCCATCAATCCTTCACTCAGCCGGCGAGCATTCCTGAGCGAGGGGAGACATTTGGGCTGATGGTATTTGAAAAGTAGTCCGCTCACTCCGTGAGCGCAACCTTGCGAAAACGCAGGCCGGGAAGGCAACGTTATGAACTCGTTCAACCCGCATCCTTCCGACGACACCCCGCTCTTCCGCGCACGGGCAACCGACTTCTCCATGAGGAATTCTCGCTTCCTGGGAGAATTCTCGAGGGCCGCCTACGAGACCAACGAGACGAAACTCCGGAGCGACCTGGCCAATCTCGACCTCGCGGACTGCCGGCTAATTGAAGATGAGGAAACCGATACTCAGGCGCTAGTCGGGAGTACCAAGCAGGCCATTCTGGTTGCCTTCCGCGGGACCGAGCCGACGAAGCTCAAGGATTTGCTGACAGATGCGGAACTGACGATGATCCCCGGACCGCTGGGGAAAGTCCACGAAGGATTTTGGGAATCGCTCGAAGGGATCTGGGACAAGTTGGAACGGGCGATTGCCTCGCGGCAAGACGGCAGGCGGCCGATTTGGTTTACGGGACATAGTTTGGGAGGAGCGCTCGCGCAGCTTGCAGTAGCTCGGCTCATTAAGGAGGGTCGCCCCGCGCAAGGGCTCTATACTTACGGCGCGCCGCGCTGCGGCGATACACGCTTCTCCAGCCAGTTCGATCGTCTTGCCCGCCAGTCTTCGTTCCGCGTTGTCAACGAAGCCGACATCATCCCCGACGTTGCCCCGAGGTTTCTCGGCTTTGAACATTCTGGCCGGTATTGCGAACTCGACGATCGCGGGCGGATGCTGATTGATACTCCCCCCAAGACTGGTCTGTTGCACTTCTTGGAAGAGACGCTGGAATTCCTCTTCGATTGCGAGGATGACCATTCTTTGGCCAAAGGATATTTGCCCAAGCTGAGTGCATTGGTTCCCTGGGAGAAGCCAGCGGCCAAGATCGTCCCTCGCCGGGCGGCGTAGTGCTTTGCCAACCCGTGGCCGGATCGCCAGAACAAGATTCCCGGCCGCTTCGTAATGTCTCACTGACCGGGATTCGTTGGCGCTCTACAATGGCGGCACTATGCCCAGCCGAAAACCTCTCCAGCCGCGATCGTACGACTTGTCGCCGAAAAAGCCGCGGCGATTCTTCCCTTCACTCACGCCTGGCAAGGTGCTGCTGGGAATTGGGGTTGCCACCCTGATCACTCTCATCGGCTGTCTGGTTCCCAAGCAGGACTTGGGCGAGATTGCCCGGCTGCAGGAGAAGGCTATTGGTCTGGCGGAGAATGCCGAATCGGCTGCGGCAGATGATGTATTGCAGGAGTTGGCGAAGAAGACTCCGAATGATCCCTTTGTGCTGCGCAATCTCTTGGTCGTACGTCTCAATCGGTTCAAGCAGCAGGACGAGAAGGCGGGGGTAGCGAGCCCGGACCTCGTCGTGCAGCCGCCGCTCCCCCCGGAACAACTTGCCGCTGCCGCTCACGCGCTGCTTAAAGCCCAGCCGAATGACCCCGCCACCCATGTGCTGGCGTCGCGGGCCGCCAGACTCCTTCGCGACAAGCAGATCGAAATTGAACCGCCACTGCCGGAGGCTTTCGAGTCACTCAGCCGTGCTCGCGAGTTGGCTCCGAGCGATCCGGCCATCCTGATGGATATGTACGAGTTATCGAACTCCTCCACGTATCGCAAGGATGACAAGGTCAAGCTGGCGGGACGGGCCGCCGTGGTGGACGCCTTCCAGGCAGCGCCCAACAATCTGGCGGTCCTCATCGAACTCCTCCGCAGTCAACTGGACCTCCGCAATCGCCCTGCCGACCCAGCCGTCGCGGACACTCTGGCGAGTGCCGCCGAACTTTTGAAACCTCTTCGCCCCATCATTCTCCAAAAGCACCCCGGGAATGACGTGGAAAAGTTCCGCCAAGACGCCTTGAGTGCCGTCAAACTGAAAAACTGGCCACTCGCCAAGGAAAACGTGGATCGCATCTACAACCTCTGCAATCCCGAGCTGATTACCCGCAGCGATCGGGGGCGAGTTGACCTGGTGGCGCTCGAATATCTGAAGCACGATCTCGATTCAAAATATCGCGCTCCGCCGCCAGCTGCTCCCGCGGCAATTCAGGTTGCGTTCGTTCCAGCGACCGCGGAGCAGGCGCTCCCCGCGGTGAAAGTGGTCAAGGATTTCAAACTCTTTGACGTGGACCTTGATGGGCGGCTCGATTTGGTGGTCCTGCATGGCTTTAAGCTCAGCATCTTTCGCCGAGGTGCGAAGGACGAAACTTGGGGAAGCGAGCTGGCGGTGAGCCTTCCTCCCGGCATGGAGCATGTCATCGTCGGCGATCTGGACCGGGATGTAGCCAAACTCCCCCCCGGAGCGGAAGCCAAGAAGGAGGGTTCGCTTCCGGGTGAGTACAAAGAGTCCCAGCAGTATGAACTCGCCTTTCCTGATTTTATCGTTTACGGGTCCGGAGGACTGGCACTGGTCCGCAATGTGGAAACGTCCAAGAGCGTGACCCTGAACAAGGCGGGCCTCGTCGAGCGCAAGCTCGAACTCGTGATGATCGAGGAGCCCAAGGTTCCGCAGAAGATCTCGGCACTGCTCGCTGTTGACATTGATCATGACCAGGACTTGGACTTGGTCTTCGCCACGGAGGACACTGGTGTTCATATCTGGCGGTCACTCGGCAACGCGACGTTCAAGTACATGGATTTCGGCTCCGTCTCCAAACTGCCGCCGAAGAGTCTGGCCTTTAGCTCGATGGTGCAGGTCGATTGGGATCGGGATTTGGATTACGACATCCTGCTGTGCGGAACTGAGGAGAGCGGCAAGTCGGGGCCGTTTGGCTATCTCGAAAATCTGCGGCATGGGCAGATGCGCTGGGTCAGTTTTGGCAAGAGCATGCAGGAACTCGTCGGGAGCAAGTCGCTCGCCGTTGGGGAGTTTGATGGAAACGTTTCTTGGGACTTGGTCGGTGCCGGCCGTCAGGGAACTCGGACAATTCTCACGCAGACTCCAACGGCTGGAAAAGTGAACCACATTCACGACATCAAAGTCGATACGCAAATCGCCAGCCATGTCGAAACCTGGGACTACGACAACGACAGCTATACCGACTTGCTGGTTTGGAATGCCCGCCAGCCGTATGTCTATCGCGGCTTGCCGCGCGGCCTCTTCGCGGCTGCGGAACTCGGGCTGCCAAAAGGCTTGAGCGGCGGCCTGGTGGCTCTTGATTATGGAGACCTGGATGGAGACGGCGATTTGGATCTAGTGCTGGCGGAGCCGGACAAACTGAATCTCTTTTTCAATGAAGGCGGCAACAAGAACAACTGGCTTGAGATTCGCCTCGCCGGCTACGTCAACGGCCAACCTATCGGCAGCAACAACACGGCGCTCGGCACCACGGTGGAAACCTTCTTCCCCGGCCGCTACACGGCTCAGGTCATCAGTCGCCAGCCGGTGCATATTGGCCTGGCGGCAGTGAAAGAGGCGAGTCTGGTCCGCTTTCTCTTCTCCAACGGCGCGCCGCAAGCCTCGCGCTTTAGCGGCGGGAACCAGCGGTATGCCGAGCGGCAGAAGCTCACCGGTTCCTGCCCGTTCATTTACACCTGGACCGGCGAGAAGTTCGAATTCTTCACCGATTGCCTGTGGGCCGCACCGATTGGCCTGCAAGTGGCCGAGGGGAAAATGGCTCCCTCAAGGGCTTGGGAATATCTGCTGATTCCCGGCGACCGCCTCAAGGAACGCAGCGGAACTTACGACCTGCAAATCACCGAGGAGCTTTGGGAGGCCGGCTACTTCGACCGGGTGCAGCTCATTGCCGTCGATCATCCGGCCGATTTCGACATCTACTCCAACGAGAAAGTCGGTCCGCCGGACATCGCCAGCAAGAAAATCCACGCAGTCCGCCAGCCGCGAAAACCGGTCTCCGCCAAAGACCAGCGGGGCCACGACGTGCTGCCGCTGCTAGCCGAGCGGGACGGCAAATTTGCCCAGCTCTTTGAGAAACGAATCTGGCAAGGGTTGGTGGAAGAACATTACCTGGAGCTGGATTTGGGTGACCTGCCCCCTCTCCCCTTGGGAGAGGGCCGGGGTGAGGGTGCAATAACGGCAGGTAGTGAGAAACCAGGCGCTGAAAAGGCTTCAGACCCTCACCCTAACCCTCTCCCAAAGGGAGAGGGGACAAGCAAGCTCACCCTCTTCCTCACCGGCTGGATTTTTCCGACCAACACTTCGATCAACGTCAACCTCTCGCAAACTCCCGACCTGGCCTATCCCAAGCTGCCGTCGCTTTGGGTGCCGGATGGCAAAGGTGGTTGGAAGCTCGCCCAGGGATTCATGGGCTTCCCCGGTGGCAAGACCAAAACGATGGCTGTGGATATCGATCCGGCAGTGTTTCCGCCGGGCGACTATCGTGTTCGCGTCGTCACTTCCGCGGAGATTTACTGGGATGATGCTTTCTTCACGGTCAACGAACCGGCTGCGGAGCTAACCGAAACGCCGCTGGAACTTACATCGGCGGACCTCCACTATCGCGGCTTCTCCAAAGAAGTGCCGGGAAAGAGGAGTTCCCCGCAACTGTTCGACTACTCGCAGGTGAACAAGGCCGCAATTTGGGCTCCCATGCAAGGGAAGTTCACTCGTTACGGCGACGTCCGCGAGCTGCTGACCGAGACCGACGACTGCCTGGTCGTCCTCGGCTCCGGCGACGAAATGACCGTCCGGTTCCGCGCTCCCCAGAAGCCGCTCCCCGCCGGCTGGAAACGGGACTTCCTGCTCTACAGCGTCGGCTGGGACAAAGACTGCGACATGAACACCGTCTACGGCACCCACACCGACCCGCTCCCTTACAACGCCATGCCGAGCTATCCCTACCCACCGGACAAGCCGTTCCCGCAAGACGAGAAGCACGACGAGTATCTGCGAAAATGGCAGACGCGCGAGCAGAGCTTCCGAGGTTTCTGGTCAACGCAACTACCGTACAAGTGATTGAACCGATGAGTTAGCAAGCTCCGCCTGACTTTGCCCAAACGCGGCGACTTGAAACGCCTCCCGCATTCAGATGGCTCCCCATCACTCAGACTTACGTCAAATCCTAGCGTCGTAAGTCCCGCTCACACGCTTAGAAGCTGATTCAAACACCCCCTCGCAATGGGTGTTTTGACTCGGTACGTGCTTAGCCTGCTAGCGCTGGTTTGAGAGTGAGGGATTGGGCCAGTTCGGTAAGGAAGTCGCGGGTTTGTTGGTGGGCGGTGGTGATGATGCTCAAGAGGATTTCGTAGGCGTTGGCGCCC
>JBJXFF010000213.1:0-3215 GCA_046153945.1 Pirellulaceae bacterium | reverse complement strand
CAAACCAAATTGTATTCCTATTTCCTCGCTGCACGCCGCAGAGCGGCGTGCAGCGAGGAAATAGGGTGATGCGTTGTCCCCTGGTTCCCCAGCATGAATGCCGGGGCTGACGGGAGGAAGGACGCTGAAGCGTCCTCATCACCGCTCGCCGGTCTCGTCGCCAAATTATAAGGTTTTTTTCAGTCTCTCAATCTCCACTAAACGTTTGTCCTTGAAGCACTTAGCGAAAAAATACCTTGTAAGGCCATAAGGGTTTCATAAGGGTTTGATTCAGGCGACATCTCCCGGGTGATAAGGTCTTTTTCAATTCCGTTTTCACCAGTTGAACGATGCAACCTCTTGTTGGGAAACGATTTGCAACTCGGCCTCTCCCGAATCTCACCACGGCGCGATAAGCGGTGATAAGTCGCTGTCTACCGGACCCGATCTGCTGTTCGTCAACCGCGCCCACTCCTCTCTGCGCGCAACAAGGGCCTCCCCTTAAGACGCTCGAAACATCTCTTTTGTTCACTGAACAAAAGATTATTTTGTGCTTGGCGCGGGCGTCGGCTGAATGCCCAACAGCCGCTGCCAGAGTTCCGGAAGGCGGAGCGTGGCGGCGATCCAGATCACGACGAGGAAAATTGCGGGAACGAGGATCGATTCTCGCTGCATCATGTGCGCGACGATGGCCCCGCCAAAGTACGAGGAGAGCAGGAGGGTTCCCGGCATGGCTGTGCGGGGGACCAGAAACAGGACGGTGCTAACGAGCTCCCCAATTCCGATGATTAGAATCCAGCTGAGCAGGGGGGAATCCTTCATTTCCTTGACCATTGCCTCGGGTGGGAAGAACTTAAACACTGCGCTCATGACGAGCGCCGCTCCCAAGAGGCCGCTGAGGACCCAGCCGGCAATGGACATGATCTTCTGAGACTGCATGACAACCTTTCTGTTTGTGTTGATTCGCTTCAATAATCAAGTATGGGTGGCACGCCCACGGCTTTGCGTGGGCGTGGTTTCCGGGTCACATGGCCACTCAAAGCAGTGGCCATGCCACCCAAAAATAGTGCCATTATTTCGCCGCAGTTTGTTAGTTTTGCCCGTTGGGCTGCTTCTCGTCCTGGTCCTTATCCTTCTTAGGCCCGGAAGCTGGCTTGGCCGCCGGCTTATCGGTGTTGAGAAGCCGGATGCGGTCCGGGCCGACCCACTCGTTCCAGTTGTCGCCGTAGCCGTCGTATTTGATGTAAGACTTGCCGTCTTTGGTCTCCAGAACCTGGGCCGGAAACCAGGTGGTGCTCCAGAGGACTTCGCATTTGGTCTGCTTCGCGACCTTCACGTCGGCAGCAGGTTTCTCTGCTTTCTTCGGTTTTTCGGCGAACCGGATCCGCTCCTTGCCGACCCACTCGTTCCAGTTGTCGCCGTAGCCGTCGTACTTGATGTGGAACTTGCCGTCTTTCTCTTCCAAGACCTGAGAGGGATACCACGTCCCGGCCCATTCGACTTCCGCTTTGCCGGCAACCTCCCCCTTCACTTTGGCGGGAAAGCGAACGCGATCCTTCGTGACCCATTCGTTGGAGGCATCGGTGTAAGTGTCGTAGTGGACATAGAACTTGCCGTCCTTCTCCTCCAGCACCTGGACCGGATACCACTTGCTTCCCCACAAGACTTCGGCCGTCTTGTTGACGGGAGGTTTGTTTTCCAGGGGCCTATTTTCCGGCGGCCTCGGGACTTTCTCGCCTCGGGCCATGTCCGCGGTGAGCAGCAGGGCTGCGCCGCAAACGAGTACGAACGCAAATGGTCGCAGGCCGAGTCGGAGCAAGCTCATAGAATTCCCCTTTGCTGCAAGAAGCTGACCAGGTGGACAAGGTCTATTTTGAGCGAAGGACGAGCAAGAAAGCAAGCGCACGCTCACCAGACCCGGGGCTACTCAGTGTTTCACTCTGCACGGGCGAGTGGCAAGCTTAGCCCCCGCGTCCACGCGGGGATTCGCGGCGTGGGCGCGGCGGCTAAGCTTTGCGGGGCTTACGTCACACAGGAGCGGGGTCCCGTAATGCGAATTTGACCGATGTGGGCCGAGTGTCCCCCAAAAGAACTCGCCCCGGGCAGGTCTGGGGACCGGTCCGGGGCGAGGGTGGAATCGAGTTGTGGAGCGGGACAAGCTGGCAGCTTATCTCGCGGGGTTACCAGCAGAAGGTGGCACCGACGTAGCCGCCGTGGAGGATCAGGCTGTCGCAGGCGTTAACCCGCTGGGCGTCGGGGACGTAGGCAAAGTTGCTGGGGATCTGGCCATCGGTGAGAGCCAGGCCGCTGATGCCGACCATCCGGTAGCCGCCGTTAATGCTCCAGCACCTGCTCATCTGGTAGCGTCCGCCGAGGTCCAGTTGACCGAGGAAGGCGAGGTTGTCGGTGTGGTCTTGGAAACGGTAGGCGGTGCCGGCGTAGGGGCCGACGTTCACAGTCGCGTCGCCGCCCGAGCCGTAGATAGCCTGGCTGACGGAGGCGCGATTGTTGTAAATGCCGGCCTTGCCGATGCCATAGAGCGAGAAGCAATTCCATACCCGGTAGTTCAAGCCGCCGCCGACCTGAAAGCCGTACAGGCTGTTGCGGGTGTTGATGCGGTACTGCATTTCGTTGATCGAGCCGTCGAGCACGTTGTCGAGGTTGTCGCTGTAGTAATTGAAGTCATCATTGAACTGGAAGTAGCGAAGTCCCATCGTCCAGCCCATGCCGAGCCGGGGACCGCAGGGTCCGCCGCAAACACACGAGTCACAGCCGAACAAGCCGCAGCCGCAGTTGCCGAGGAGGTTGATTTCGGCGCTGTTGATGGTTTGATTGGTGACGATCCGCTGGTGGACGACGGCGTTCCAGTAGTTGGTGCCGGGATTGGCGTTGTAGGTGAGTCCGCCGAAGTTGAGGTAGCTGCCGAGGTTGCCGGTGACATCCGTGTTGTAGACGTCCGCCCGCGCCGCGGAAGGATAAACTCCCCAATAGGTGAAGGATGCTCCCCAGTTTCCGCAGCCGAGCATTTTGCCCGCGGTGATATCGATGCCGCCGCCAAACGCGCCGTTGGTCTGGCTGGTTGTCAGCACCGGGAGGTAGGTGGCGCTGTCATAGCTCAGGTAAGTGTTGCAGCGGCTGGAAGGGCCCAAAATGAGAGCCCCGACCGACCCGAACCAGCCGCAACCACATCCGCTGCCGCAATCGCCGCTGACGCCGGTAGTGCAGGAATCGCTTCC